>JAJFLU010000010.1 GCA_021772515.1 Opitutales bacterium | reverse complement strand
TGTCTAGGGAAGTTCAAGTAACCTCGAGGCCATGACGTTTGTGTGGAATACTCCTACAGATTTGAACTTGCATCAACCAGTTGATCTCAATTGAAAATACCGGATGATAATCATTGCTATCGCTGCCATTTCTGCCGACGGTTGTATGACCAAGCACGACCAAAGGGGGAACGATTTCACTTCGTCCAAAGATAAAGTTTTTTTCTTCGAAGCGTTAAAGAGTTTTGATTGCAGTGTTTTCGGTTCAGGGACCTTCAAGGACACCAAAGAGCATATCCTAAGATCGCTCACACCCAACCGCCTGAGGCTGGTCCTAACCAACGAATCGAATTCTTTCCAGGGTTATGAAACACCGGGCGCTCTCATATTCCGTCAAGCCAATCCGCTGGAAGCGATCACTGAACTTAAAAAAAATGGATGCAGCCGCTGCGCCCTGTTGGGTGGTAAAACGGTTTTCAGCCAGTTCTTGGCAGAGGGATTGATAGACGAATTATGGGTAACTTTGGAACCAAGAATATTCGGTCATGGTGCTTCTATGTTCGAAGGGGCATTTGATCAACGATTATCGCTGATCTCTGCAAAAGAGCTAGGGAGCAGTGTCCTGCTGTTAAAATACAGTATATTGAAGTAGAGTAAACGGCCACCACCTTCAATGTCTGTTCGCTGATGTTCATACTCCATTCCTCGATCAGCCGCGCGTGGAAATTCTTGATAAGACCGTTTTGTCTTATCTGACGTTACGCTACTGAACCGGGTAAAACAACAAATTAAGCATTCTTTTATCTGGGAAATGTTGTAGGGCCTCGTCACTTATGCGTCCATACCGGCGGCAAAAACAGGCTCGCGGTAGTGATCGAAGGCCAAAGCTGACACGCCAACAACGTAGATCGGACGTTCACCGCTCGTGTCCCGGACACCCGTTGCTCTGATCTCGCGCGTGACTGAGAGATCGTCCATTTCAGACATCTTGATATCCATTAAAATCACGTCATAAGTGCTGTTGCTGAGTGCCCTTAGTACGTCCTCTCCGCACATGACTGACTCTGTTGTGTATCCAAGTCGATTGAGCATACATGTAATTTCCCTCTCATTGGAATAGACATCCTCGGTAATCAAGATTTTCAGGGAAACCGATCCGCAAAGTCGATAGGAAACAGTTTTCATAACGCATTTAGAACTTTTACGCAACAATAATTTTACGCCCAGTAGAGCCGTTTCAGAACTTCTCCCACTACAGGATAATCAGAGAATCAAAGAACAGTTGAAAGTTCATCGAGAACGTAATCGCCGTCGCCTGACGCAAATGAATCTGGCCTAATTGGTCGATCTAAATGTTCGGACGGTTCAAAAGATTGAAGCTGGAGAAATAAACATTCTAATCACTGCGGTCATGAGAATTCAAAGAGCGCTGCGTTGCCGCTGGGATCGGCTGATACCCAAGGAATAGAGTGCGGAAACGTTGACCAGGTTCCAAACCTTGCCTGGCCCAGAGGAAGCTTCAATGGGGCCGCACTCGTTGGAGTGCGGAAACGCTTAACAGTCAGTTTTGCGTGGTCATCCATACCTGACTTCAATGGGGCCGCGCTTTTTAGGGCGCGGAAATCCGACCAATCCGGTTTTGAAAGCCGATTTGTTGGAAGCTTCAATGGGGCCGCGCTTTTTAGGGCGCGGAAATTGAAAAATCGATGATTATGGCAGAGTATGGTAACAATGCTTCAATGGGGCCGCGCTTTTTAGGGCGCGGAAATCCAATGTTTGCGACGAGAGTGTGAACTTGACGAGTACAGGCTTCAATGGGGCCGCGCTTTTTAGGGCGCGGAAATGGGTGGGCGCACCGCCGCTGACCACGTGGCGTGTGACGCTTCAATGGGGCCGCGCTTTTTAGGGCGCGGAAATCACCCCTCCAATTTATGCCTCAAATTAAGGCGTAAGTGGCTTCAATGGGGCCGCGCTTTTTAGGGCGCGGAAATGAATTCCATTCCTTCGTAAATCACTGTTTTTTGCGGGCTTCAATGGGGCCGCGCTTTTTAGGGCGCGGAAATATTACCTTAGCAAATCCTGCCGGCATAGGTTCCATTGCTTCAATGGGGCCGCGCTTTTTAGGGCGCGGAAATTATGCTCGAATCTGTCTTTCCGGGCAAAGTCTTTGGGGTGCTTCAATGGGGCCGCGCTTTTTAGGGCGCGGAAATAATTTATTAATTGCTGGTGCAAGTATAGATCAGAACTTGGCTTCAATGGGGCCGCGCTTTTTAGGGCGCGGAAATAACGAGGATGACGCCGGATTCTGGACACGACTTTTCGCTTCAATGGGGCCGCGCTTTTTAGGGCGCGGAAATCACTTGCTATGGAAAATGGATCAGCCCCCGGAAATTTGCTTCAATGGGGCCGCGCTTTTTAGGGCGCGGAAATTTGATTGATTCGAGACAGCGCATGACCGGTATCCCAGCTTCAATGGGGCCGCGCTTTTTAGGGCGCGGAAATGGAAACTTTTGCAGAGTACAATGCGCGAAATACGGGGGCTTCAATGGGGCCGCGCTTTTTAGGGCGCGGAAATTCAGTTGACCCCTGCTGAACAGATCGACAAGCAGAAAGGCTTCAATGGGGCCGCGCTTTTTAGGGCGCGGAAATCAATGACAATAATCAGGCAAAGCAAAATGGGGTTGAGCTTCAATGGGGCCGCGCTTTTTAGGGCGCGGAAATATCCTCCTGCCGGGATTGGTTGCCTGCGTTCGCATTGCTTCAATGGGGCCGCGCTTTTTAGGGCGCGGAAATCCCAAACCAGTTCAAGGTGAGCAGACCTGCCACATGGTAGCTTCAATGGGGCCGCGCTTTTTAGGGCGCGGAAATGCTCGATTATTCGCAAGGCTGGCAGGATATATATCGCGCTTCAATGGGGCCGCGCTTTTTAGGGCGCGGAAATCGATTATTCCTGCGCCCTCTATGCCGACCGGCGCAAAGCTTCAATGGGGCCGCGCTTTTTAGGGCGCGGAAATGTTTTTCAAGACGAATCTATATTGGGACGCTCCAAAAGCTTCAATGGGGCCGCGCTTTTTAGGGCGCGGAAATGACAAAACTGGATCGTCCTCAATCGGCTCCGTTTTGGGGCTTCAATGGGGCCGCGCTTTTTAGGGCGCGGAAATATTTCGTGGTGATAGGCTCCCAGACATACAAATTACCGGCTTCAATGGGGCCGCGCTTTTTAGGGCGCGGAAATTTGGGCCTTCAAATTGGCGAGCATCGAGTATGAGAAGCTTCAATGGGGCCGCGCTTTTTAGGGCGCGGAAATAAGATTCTGGCGGGAATGTCACGTATGCTTTAACGGCTTCAATGGGGCCGCGCTTTTTAGGGCGCGGAAATCTCACGCTGTCGCATTCATGGGCCGCATGAATAATCAAGCTTCAATGGGGCCGCGCTTTTTAGGGCGCGGAAATATCAATCAGGAGATCAACCTTTCTGTCGGTGTGGCCGCTTCAATGGGGCCGCGCTTTTTAGGGCGCGGAAATTCATCCCTATTGACGATGCGGGAAATGCTATCGAAGCTTCAATGGGGCCGCGCTTTTTAGGGCGCGGAAATTAGGCGGCGGAGGCGGTGGTCTCGCTAATATTGTCGCTTCAATGGGGCCGCGCGTTTTAGGGCGCGGAAATATGGCTCTGACGGCCAACTGCTGCCCACGCGATCCCAAGGCTTCAATGGGGCCGCGCTTTTTAGGGCGCGGAAATATTACAATACACCAACACGGAGTACAATTATGGATGGCTTCAATGGGGCCGCGCTTTTTAGGTCGTGTTTGAAAAGTCAGTGAAGAAGATATAAGAGGCAAGCAGTGATGCAAACGAAAGCGGCGTATGAGGAAGCGAGTTTATCGTATCGTGTAGCTAATCTCCGAAACTGCTTTAATTTGCCTATGGTGTTTTCAA
>JAJFLU010000009.1 GCA_021772515.1 Opitutales bacterium | reverse complement strand
GATACCTGGCCGGCTGTTAGGCCATCGAGTATCATCAATTTTACTGCCTCCTTCTTGAACTCTATGCTATAGCGTCTTCTTCCCATTCTTCGATTCTCCTTTTGCGAGAATCTCGTGTCCACTTTTTCCAGTGCACATCATATCCTTCTGTAGATGCACTCCAGCGTACGCTCGCAGATACGGTTTTTGCGCACAGGAAAGACCATCGCAAGAAAGCGGCAGGAAGAGCCTTGGGTACTTTGGTTGAAATTGCCACCTACTACCTCTTGCGTGCATGGGGTTTCCGGAATTCCATCGCAATCGAACGGCATCTTGAGGAATATAATAACAGCACAATTTCCCACAATGTGGAATACTCCTTACATCCAATAATCGCGAGCAGGAGATTTAAGCTAGAAAATTCGAAACTACCGATTTCCCTTTCAAAGATTAGAAATTTACTACCCGGTGACAATATGGGTTTCCCTAATGGGAGTTTTAAAAAATCAATTCAATTGCTAACCTCCGATCATGTATTACGAAATTCATGCACTCTTGCAGAGGACAGAAATAAGGGAATCCTGATGTCACACCTCGAATCTTACGATGAAATTGAAACTGAGATCGAATTGAATATACTCAAAATGCAGCCTTGGGCTATTTTTGAATGCAAAAGAGTTGGAATTGAAGAGGGTCTGAAGAAGGGACCTCAGACGATCGAAAAAGCGAAACAGGGAGCATATGTAGCTAGGACTCTATCCTCCCTCCAAAAAATACGAATGCCCAATGGCCAGCTTGGAGGGTTAATTTATCTTCAGGACGGCTCTTACCTAATTGACTATCATTCCAGGTTAATTGAGCAAATCGTCCATTCCGAATCCTTTGAGCTTCTTCGCCAATTCTCACTTTCGGTAGGTGTGGTTAGCAACCACGGGAATTGGTTCACAGGAGCGAACAAAAATAAGGAGCTAGAGGTTCTTGGGGCGTCATATGACTGGCTTATTTTTCTGACAGACATGGGTCTCACAGAGTTTATACGGGAGCTTCTTTTGGATCCTACACCTAAACTTGCCCCAGCCCGGAATGCTTTTTTGGCCAGTTACGCTCAAGGAAAGAAAAAAAATCGCTTCACGAAAGTTCAAATGGACTTGACGGCCGATTCTGTACTGCAAAGATATTTCTCAGACAACCACGACCGCATCCAAGGCTGGTTCAACGTAATTTCACCTGTAACCGAAAATCTTACCACTCTCCAAAAACAATTAGCAATTTTACGTTCCAAAGATTGGTTGAATATACACAATTGATATGAGTGCTGGAAGAACAATAAACACCCTTAGCCAAGCATGGGGAACCCCTCCCAAATATGTTGATGCGGTGAAGCGATTCTTTGGAGGAACTATAGCACTTGATCCTTGCTCAAATGCTTCCTCGGTTGTGAATGCGCAAACCGAATACACCTTGCCATATACTGACGGCCTTAAGGAGTCTTGGGATTTTCCCACGATCTATGTCAATCCTCCCTACGGACTCAACAGGGAACGTGGTACACGCATAAAAGATTGGCTCTACAGGTGCGCAGTTGCTCACAAAACCTATGGTTCGGAAATTTTAGCTTTAATTCCCGTAGCTACTAATACGGGACACTGGAAAAATTATATTTGGACTCGGGCTACCTCTATTTGTTTTCTTTACGACACTCGACTCCGGTTTCTAATTGACGGAAAAGACGAAGGAAAAGGTGCCCCTATGTCGTGCGCGATGATCTACTGGGGGGAGAATTATTTACGATTCGAAGAGAAGTTTTTACAGTTTGGTGCTGTAATTGATTTACGCCCCCTACGAGGTAAACGAATCGGCGTATATGATGAGATTCCACAACCCCTTCTACTTGAAGAGTTCTAACCTTGAACACTGGAAAATGAATTGCTGGCAATTTCATGACTCACTGTGATTGAGTCGACCCATGACAGTTACGGACCAGATTTTGCAACTCTCTACAAAAGAGAAACTTAAGCTTATGGACGCGCTTTGGGCCGATTTAAGCAACGACGAGAACGAATATGAATCACCCGAATGGCATGGTCGTGAACTTGAGGAGCCCCGGCGGCAAATGGAAAAAGGTGAAGAGGAAATACTGAACTGGGAAGAAGCCAAGGAGCGGCTTCGCAATGAGGCTCAATGAACATCCGAATCTCTTTTTGTAAGATTACAATCAACTATAGGGAAATTTATTTTTCCAGGGTGGCTACGGTTTCTATGTGGCGGGTTTGGGGGAAGAGGTCGAAGGGTTGGATTTTTATTAGTTTGTAGTTTAAATTCGCCAGTAACTTCAGGTCGCGTGCCTGGGTGGCCGGGTCGCAGGAGACATAGACGATTTTTTTGGGTCCGTAGGCGGCCAGGATTTCCAGAAAATGGCTGCCACAGCCTTTTCGCGGCGGGTCGATAATAACTGTTGTAGAATCAGGTTCAAAAGCAATGGCGGAAAACAGCGTCTGTGCCTCGCCGATCGTGAATTGGCAATTTTCAATTTTGTTTAGAGTGGCGTTGGCATTGGCCAGGTTGACGGCCTGGGCGTTGATTTCCACTCCGGCTAACTGTTCAAAATGGGAGTTGGCGGAGAGGCTGAAAACACCCACGCCACAATAGGCATCCACCAGGTTGCGAATACCGTCACCTCGGGCTTCGTTGATCACATAATCGACCATTTCGGGCAGGATGAAGGGGTTGTTCTGGAAAAACTCCCCGGCCTGGAACTGGAAAAGCAGTTCACCCACTTTTTGGGAAATGTTCGCTTTGGGATCGATGGCGACGCCCTCGTAGGCATCTCGGAGTAAAAGGGTCGCCCCTTTGCGGAATTTACGCCGTCCGGATAAGACAGATTCACGCTCGGTGGGGAGTGCTTCGTTTATTGCTTCGGTGGCAATGGGGCAATGTGGCACATCGACTATGCTCCGTGAGCTTGCGCGCAAAAATCCGATGTTCATGGGCTTGCCCTCGCGTTTTTTCTGAAAATGAGGGGTGATCTTGGACCGATAGGCATAATCCTTGGGCGAAGGATGCGTCGGTTCCACGACGGGATTCTCAATTTCGCCAATTTTTTCCAGCAATTCTTCAACTTGATGGGTTTTCCAACGCAATTGGGCCGCATAATCGAGATGCTGATACTGGCAGCCGCCGCATTCTCCAAACAGAGGGCAGCGCGGCTCCACGCGGTCCGTTGAAGGAGTGAAGACTTCAATTAAATCGGCCTCCGAGTAGTTTTTTTTGTTGCGCCAGATGCGCACCCGCACCTTTTCTCCGGGGAGGGCATAGGGCACCATAACGACCCAGCCATCAACTCGCCCAAGGCCGGAACCAAGGTTGGTCAGCGCCGAAATTTCCATTTCCACCTCCTGGTGGTAGGAAAAAGGCTCCGCCACAAAATCTCTCGGTATTTTCATTGGTTCGTCAGATTCCACCCAATAAGACGCCCTCCGAAAGAAAAACCTGGCGATGGGGTTAAAATAGTTTGCAATATAGCCATATAAAAGTATGGTAGAATATAGATGACGAGGAGTTTTGAATGGGATGCGGAAAAATCCAAGTCAAATTTGGAAAAACACGGGATTGATTTTGAAACGGCAACAAATTTATGGAACGACCCCAAAAGTGTGGAGGTGATGGCGAAGAAAATAAAAGGTGAATCACGTTTTGGTGTTATCGGAATGCTGTAAGGGAGTGAACATACTGTATTCATAACCTATCGCAACCAGAGCATTCGGATTTTTTCCGCCCGTCCATCAAGTAAATTAGAAAGAGAAATATATGCTGACCAAGACTAAACTGAAAACGATTACGGCAGAAGAGTTCGACGCCAAAGTGGATCGAGGCGAAGATGTCAGTCAATATTGGGATCTCTCCAAAACCCGACGGGTCAACGAGGAAGGGCTGCCTTCCATTATCGAAGTTATCATCGAAGATCAGACGGAGAAGATCACGATTCCGTTGACCAGTTACAGTGTGGCTTTTTTCAAATCGGTGGCAAATAAGCATAATAGCAGTTACCAGAGAATTATCCGGCGGCTTCTGCACGAATATGCCAAACGCGAGAGTCAAAAGGAGTCCGCGCAACCATCTCCGTCTCCCAGGAAGGCAGCAAGGAAGGTGGCAAAGAAAACGACGGGAAAAAAGAAAGCCGGGAGGGTTCCTTCAAGTGCCCGTTGAGATTGTTGCAGTGTTGGTCAATGGCTCAAAGGTCTGATTAGGACGTGTCGGCATTTCAGTGGCGTCATGAACATCGAACACATCCAGAGTCCCCATAACCCTCGGGTTAAAAACCTGGTGCGGCTGCGTAATGCCCGCCATCGCCGCCGGCAGGGCTTATTTCTAGTCGAAGGATTACGAGAAATTTCAAGGGCGCTCGAGCATGGATTGAGCTTGCAGACGCTATTTTTCTGCCCGGAGCATTTTAAATCCGGCCAATCGCGGGCTATCATTGACAAGGTGGTTTCGAGCAAGATCGAGGTTTGTCAGCTTTCGGCAACCGCCTTTGCCAAATGCTCCCTTCGGGAAAATCCAGATGGCCTGCTGGCGGTCGCTCCGGTTTGGGAAACGAAGTTCGAGGATGTACGGTTTGCTACTTCCGCACTGTTGCTGGTGGTGGAAAGTGTGGAAAAACCGGGTAACCTCGGCAGTCTCATCCGCACGGCGGAAGCGGCGGGAGCGGATGCCCTGATTGTCACGGATCCGGTGGCCGATATTTTCAACCCAAATGTAATTCGCAATTCCCAGGGCGCGCTTTTCGGTTTTCCGGTTGTTGTCGGGGACAACGATGCTTCTCTGGCCTGGTTGAAGGGGAAAGGGGTTCAGATTTTGGCAACCTCGCCCGCCGCCAACGAAAATTTCTGGAGAGCGGACCTCAAGGCTGCTTTCGCGATCGTGGTTGGGAGTGAAAAGGATGGCCTGAGCGATTTCTGGTTAGGCAACGCAACCCATCGCATCAAAATTCCGATGGCGGGCCGTTCCGATTCGCTCAACGTAAATGTGGCGGCGGCGGTCACTCTATACGAGGCAGTTCGTCAGCGATCCGCTTAATCGGAGTCCAGTTTTCGGTCAGCGGATTTGAAATATTGCAGGAAATCGGCCATGCCTTGGCGGGTCGAGACTTTGGGTTCGTATCCCAAATCCCTTCGCGCTGCAGAGATGTTGAAATAGTGGTCCTTGGCGAGTTCGAGCGCTAGGAACCGGGTCATCGGGGGTTCCTCTTTGAGGTTGAGCGTTTTATAAAACCCTTCGAGGCAAGCTCCTACCGCATAGGCCTTTTTCAAGCTGATCTTTTTGGTCCCCAAAGGTATGGATAGGCCCCGCAGCAGTTCATTGATCCACTCCCAAAGCCGAACAGGTTCCCCCTGTGAGATAAAGTAAGCCTTGCCGCCAGCGGCACCTTTTTCGAGGGCGTCGAGGGCCAGCAGATGCGCCTCGGCGGCATTTTCAACATGGGTGATATCAACCAGGTTTTTTCCATCGCCGACGATGCGGAGGCGACCGGATTTCGCCCGTTCGATGACACGAGGGAGCAAATGGGGATCGCCGACACCCCAGATCAAGTGGGGGCGCAGGGCCGTTGTTCTCAGGCCATTCGATTGATGTGAAAAGAGGACTTCCTTTTCGGCCATCGATTTGGTCTGGGCGTAGTGGCAGAGCCAATTGCGCCCGTAGGGCAGAGTTTCATCGGCATTTTGAAAAGATTGACGGTTAAAAACGACGCTCGGGGTGCTGGTATAAACCAGGCGGCCCACCCCATGCCGTTGACACGCGGAAATCACGTTGTGGGTGCCGACAATATTGGGTTGATAAAAACTTTTCAGGTCGCCCCAGATTCCGGCTTTGGCGGCGACATGGAAAACCGCGTCCCTGCCCTTGCAGGCGACCTCGACCAAATTAACGTCTTCCAAATCGCCTTGGAACAGCTTTACGCCCTGATCCTCCAGGTCTGGTTGGGGTGAACGCCCAAGAATGGCGACCTCCCAGCCACGTTCGAGAAGTTTTTTGACAATGTAGCGACCCAGGAAACCGCCACCGCCGGTAACGAGAGTTTTCATCGGTGGGACAGGTATTTTTTGGCCAAGGTGAGTCGGTGGATTTTTGCGTTATGCCGCACATCGACGGGGAATTTTCGGTCAAAGAAAAAGGTTTGTATGTTTTTGGTGACCGAGTTTGCCGCCCCCAGCGTACGCAGTTCAGCGATAAATTCTTCCCTCGCGTCGGCGGTTTTTGGAAATTTTCCTTTCTCGGGTTCCACCACGATTGCCGGAGACTTATTTTCGACATCGCCAATCCCGATAAGAGCCGACCGGTAAACATCGGGATGCCGGTTAAAAATCGCCTCGCAGCAATCGGTGAATAATGTGCCTTCGGCGGTGACGACGCGCTCCGCCTTTCGTCCGCAAAACCAGAGGCGTCCCTCGGTATCAAAATAGCCGAGATCTCCAATCCGGTGCCAGGTCTCGTCGTTTTGGTGAATTTTCGCCCCGGCGGTTTCATTGTCCAAACGGTCATAGCTTTTTGTCACCACCGGGCCTTTGACGATGATTTCCCCAATCTCCCCCGTGGCAATTTCCAGGGAGGGATCAAATTGAGGAATCGCCCCTTCCGTGATGCCAATTATTTTAACCTCGACCTCTGGCACGGGACGCCCCACGCAGGTTCCCTTCCCTTTCTCGGTATGCTGCCAGGTTTTTTCAAGAATTTCGGGACCGCTGTGCGAACTGACCGGCAGGCATTCGGTGGCTCCATAGGGTGTGTGGATAATCGCATTTGGAAGAACCGGCTGGAGGAGCCGCACAAGACCGGGAGAAACGGGGGCACCCGCAATGAGAACCCTTCGCATCGTGGGCAGGCTGATCTCTTTTTCCGCACAGTAACGGCCGATTTTTTGCCAAAGCACGGGCGAGCCGAAACTGGTGGTAACGGCATTTTGTTTGATCGCTCTAACGATTTTTCCGGGATCGACTTTGGCGGGTTTGCTGGGATTCATTTCCGGCACCACGGTGGTCATTCCGAGGGCAGGATTGAAGAGGGCAAAAATCGGCAGCATGGGCAGGTCGACTTCTCCCGGCTCGATATGGTATTGGTCACGAATTAAACGCACCTGGGCATCAAACATCCCGTGTTCGTAGCGAACTCCCTTGGGCGGTCCGGTTGAGCCCGAGGTAAAAAGCACGGCGGCGAGATCATCGGTTCGAGTAATCGCCATGGGAAAATTTTCACCGACACCTCCATACTTTTCGTGCAAATTTAGAAAGCTATTGGCTCCGGCTTTAATACGAATGTGAACCGTTTGAAAAGATTTCCGAAACAAACGGCTAATACCAATGGCTAACGGAATGCCTACGAGGGCCTCGGGCTGTGACCGATGAACGCAGTTGAGGAAGGATTTCAGCCCCATGCCGGGATCGACCGCCACTGGAACCGCCCCGATTTTAAAGAGGGCAAATGTGGTCAATATCAAATCCAGCCCCGGCTTGACCATGAGCAGAACTCGCGTTCCCCGGACAATCCCCTTTTGCACAAAAAAACGGGCCACGGCATCGCAATCGGCATCCATCTCGGCGAAAGAACGCACCAGATATTCGACCCCAACACCCTCCCAGCCAAGAGGAGCCTTAACCGCACATTGATCAGGAACCCGCTCCGCCATCAAGGGAAGAAACCGAGCCACATTAGCCGAGTCTTCTGTCATATTAAATCAATCCAAAAATTTTAGGTGTAAACGCTATTACTCCCGCCAGGGCTTACCGTTTTCGTAGCCTTTCAGCTTTTTCAAAAATTCCTGATAATAGGACTTTTCTTCGTCCGCCATAGAAAGAACTTCCTTCTGTGTTTCCACGGCTTTAATAAACTGACCCGCCTCTGCATAGGCCGCTGCCAAAGTGTCTAAATAACCAATGCTACTACTCTTGTTTTCGACTGCTTTAAGGGCATATTCGACAGCCAGTTGACCATCTCGAATATCGTCATCCGGAGAGGTTGCCAAAAGCCAGGCGAGCGCATTTTGACTGGCCGCATCGCCTTGATCGGCAGCTTTGCGATACCATTTCAGTGTCTCGGTGTAATTCTGCTCTACGCCCTTACCAATCGCATACATGTAGCCGAGTTTATTCTGCGCCCAAGGATTCCCCTTTTCGGCCGCTAAACGAAACCACTCAAGCGCTTCGATATAATCTTGAGTATTTCCTTCACCTTTATAATGTAACCAAGCTAGGTTGCTCTGTGCAGTTACATTACCTTGGATCGCGGATTTACGATACCATTTCAGTGCTTCAGCATAGTTTTGCGCAACCCCTTGACCTCGGCCATACATGATACCAAGATTCTTTTGAGCTTCGTCATCGCCCAATTCAGCCGCTTTGCGATACCACTTGAGTGCCTCTACATAATCCTGTTCAAAGCCATGACCATGATAATACAATGCCGCAAGGTTGATCTGCGCCGTGGCATCGCCCCGTATGGCCGCTTTGCGATACCATGCCGATGCTTGTGTGTAATCCTGCTCTACACCGTGGCCAAGCGCGTACATATTGCCGAGGTTAAATTGAGCTGTGGCATTGCCTTGTATAGCCGCTTTGCGATACCAATTCGCTGATTCCACGTAATCCTGCTCTACACCCTGACCCCGCTTATACATTAAAGCGATTACTCTCTGAGCATGAGAATCTCCCTGCTCGGCGGCTTTGCGATACCAATTCGCTGATTCCACGTAATCCTGCTCCACGCCCCGACCGCGATAATAAATAGAACCGATTATACCCTGGGCTATCGTATCTCCCTGTTCGGCGGCTTTGCGATACCAATTCGCTGATTCGATGTAATCCTGCTCCACGCCCCAACCGCGCTTATACATGGACCCGAGTTTTTTCTGTGCCACGACATCTCCCTGCTCGGCGGCTTTGCGAAACCATATCGCTGCTTCGGCGTAATCCTTCTCTCCGCTCCGACCGTAATTATACATGTAGGCTAGTTTCTTCTGTGCCTCGACATCTCCCAGAGCAGCGGCCAACCTAAACCACTTTGCAGCTTCGGTGTAGTCCCGATCGACTTTCTGACCGCGCCAGTGCAAATAGCCCAGGCTGTATTGCGCCTCGCCATTGCCTTGCTTTGCGGCTTTTTCATACCAATTGATGGCCTTGGCGATATCCCTTTCAACCTCATAACCATTTTCGTACATCTGCCCGAGAGTATTTTGAGCTTCGGCATCTCCCTGCTCGGCTGAATTACGAACCATCTCGATGCTTTCGTTCAATCTAAGATTAACCCATTCATCGTTCTCGTTTTTGAATAATACAATGACTTCGCTCGTATCGAAACCCTGTTCGACAGCTTTCAGTATCCATTCCAAAGCTTTGCCAATGTCCTGAGTGACGCCTTGACCTTGGGCGTACATCTGCCCGAGGGTGAGTTGTGCTATTGCGTAATCCTGGTCTGCGGATCGTTGCATCCATTTTGCCGCGAGTTCCAGATTCTGATCCACCCCATCGCCGTTGAGGTAGATAAGGCCGAGATTGTATTGGGCTACGGAGTAACCTAACTCGGCGGAACCGGTGAACCATTGAAGCGCTTTTTTATAATTGCGGGCAACCCCCTCGCCCTCGAAATACATCAAGGCGACACTCCGCTGGGCTTCGAGATGGCCTTGATCTGCGGCTTTGCGAAACCATTTGAACGCGGCCCGGTGTTTTTTGGCTCCGCCCTCGCCTTCGTAAAACATCAGGGCGAGATTTACCTGCGCCTCGGCATAACCCTGCCTGGCCGCTTTGCGGAACCACTTTTTTGCCAACGGGAAATCCTGCGGCAGTCCCTCGCCATCGTAATAGAGCACGGCCAACTCGTTCTGTGCGACCGCATAACCATTATTGGCCTGATTTTGAAGTTTTGCAGTGTCATCGGTGACTTCCGCAGAAAAAGCACCGGAAGTGATAAACCCAGCAATCAACAACAGCCAAATCGTGCAACGTGGATGGCTCAGTAGGCAGCGATAAAACATAGTAATTGTAAATATACCTCAAGGGACGTTATTATTCAAACGTAATATCTAATCTATAATAGGTTTTTCGAAATCGAAAAATAACTACCCAATCTCCGATGATTTAGCACAACAAATTTCAAGACTATCACGATGGTTAATGGATAAAAAAAATTCTTTGCTCCTTTTACAGCATGCCCTGGATTCTTTCGCTCAGTAATTTTGTCAGGGGGTTGACGGCGTTTCGGATGTTCATGGATTTTTCTGTCAGAAATTCCTTTACGTCGATTGGGTTCCCGAAGTTGACGTGAACATTTCTTGGGGCGGGATATTTGGCGTGCCCGATGACGTCTTCCTCCAGTTTCAGGATCGTCTCCGCGATGCGGTCTATATTGTAATCCTTGCGAAGATATTGACCCGGATAACTGTAAAGCTGAACCGTTACAAAGAGGGTGTCCAGATCATCATAGAGGGATATTTTTTCTTCGTCGGAAATCGTTGCCTTGGGGTCGTTGAGTTGTTTTCTAATCTTGCCCCGCAACGTTTTTACTCTTTCGGGAATACTGCCGACTCCCGCTTTTGTGAGGTGCCGCTCCTCGACCCTGGCGACCAATCGGTTTCGCAGGGCCGACAGGCGTTCAACAAAATTGCCCGATTGGGCCTCCCCAAAAAACTCAATCTCCTTGATTGCCAAAAGTCCGCCCCCGAATCGATAAATCCTTTCCACCGTATCCATATCCTCGCGCGGTTTCCACGTGATGCTCTGCTCGAGAACGCTTATTCGATCAGAAAAGGAGGTTTCCACCGTTTTATCGTAGGTATATACCATTGCCGCCGGGACGAGGTAGGCGCGTTTGCCCTCGGGCAATTTTTGGGCGGCCCGGAGAAGGATTCTACCCACGCCTTCGTTGAGGGGATCGAGCCGCTCCTGGTGATGATATATTTCACCTTCGGGGAAGACCACCAGCGGGTGGCGGGCTTCGCGCAGAATTCGCATTGCTGTCTTGATGGCGTTCACATCGGAGCCTTCACGATCGACGGAAAAAGCGCCGCAACGCTGCAAAACGAAGGCATGTAACGGGCTGACCTCGAAACCTTCCCGCGCGGCCATAAAATGAAATGCAAGACGGCGTTGTTTTGCCAAATACACGAGGACGGGCGGGTCGGCGTGGTCGGCGTGATTGGGGGCGACGAGTATGGTATGCCCCTGAGCGGATAATTGAGAAATGGCATCGAGCCCGGTTTCGGTAATTTTGCGTAGCCTAAATCTTCTGCGAAGATAAAAAATTTCGCTCACTTTCAGAAGAAAAGGAGCCAGTAGCGCCGAGTATTTCGGGGGGCGGAATTGGTAGGGCTTCTGTGGACGATAAATGTTCATTGTCTCAGGGCGACGGCGGCAATTTTCACATCAATCGGGACTTGGCACGGTATCTTTGCAGGTTTCCCAATTTGCGAATATTTCGTCGATGACGGCGGTGGCGGTTTTTTGGGCGTTTTCGAGTGAAGGAATGTAACCGGGGTAGTGGGCGTCTCCCTGGGCTTCACCGAAGAGGTTTTCGAGGACCGTTTTACCGGGAGGAGGATGGGTGAAATTGCAGGCCGCCCGTAGGAGGAGGACGCGGTCGTAATCGGCTTTACTCATGCGAGACAGATGGCGGAGGGCGTGGAGGGTTCCGGTATCTTCCATGCCCGATGTGTAAAAGGCTCCCTGCCCGTCGGTCCAGTATTCGACCCAACGCTCGGCCCACTCTGTCAATGCTCGACCATGCCAATACCGACCGGTGGTCAGGTTGCCTCCGCATAAAACTTCGGGGGGGCCCTGGATGTTGGGGAAGCCGGTGTATGCCCGGCGCTCCGCTTTCATTTCGTCATTATCGAGCAGCGGAATGTCTTTGGTCAGTTTATAGGCCCACTGGCAGAGATGGGGATTCAACCGGCTGACTTCAAAACGCTGCCCGAAGGCGGCATCGTCGGTCGAGGAAGGCCCGTAGGGTACTTTGGCCCCCATTGGTAAAATTCCGGTGGACCAATCTGCGGGTTTGTCCTCGGGGGAAATTTCAAAGGCGAGATCCCCATCCACGGCCCAATCCGCCCAGACGACACTGCCGAGCGGGCAGTTTTGGGGGTTGCCCCCTGCGATGCCGGAAATGAGCCAATAGGCATTGCTCAGATCATAGCCACCGGCCAGCCCGAGGGCCATTATGGCGACTGCGGTGTTGGGATTGCCGACTCCGGCGTGAATTGCGAGCAGGCCATCGCCCCGCTCGTAGAGGCGGCCCTGCAAGCCGGAGGCCTCCGCCTGAACCTGGGCCGGGCGGAATTTTCCATCTTGTAAAAATACGCCGAGTTCCCCGAATCGGGCATCGGAGGGCTCATACATGGTGACAAGGACCAGCTTTACGGGAATTGGTTGAGACATGCAAAAAAGGGGGATTAACGCGGAAATTGCCCAAATTATGAGTCGAGACCTTGCGCCGCAATTGAAATATAGCCGACTTTTCCCCCTTTTGGGGCAGAAAAATTAAGCTTTTCAAAGGCGGCGCTTAGTTTAACCTAGAGGCTGGCAATAATCTGCGCCCCGTGCCGGCGGTATCCGGTGTGCCCCCAAAAGGTGGCATGTTTCTTCCAATAATTAGAAAAATGAAAATCGTAATAGTTGGAGCCGGGGAAGTTGGCAGTTACCTCTGCGAACTTTTGAGCGGACAAGCACATGATGTGACTGTCATCGAATTTGATGAGGCCACAGGGCAAAGTGTGGATGAGTTGATCGATGCCAGAGTGATCATCGGCAATGGCAGCTCGGCAGAAACCCTGGTCAAGGCGGGGGTGCGCGAATGCCATTTCTTTCTCGCCATGACCAGTGAGGACCGGACCAACCTGGTGGCTTCATCACTGGCCAAAGTGCTCGGCGCCGAGGTGACCATAACGAGGGTTCACGACCAGACCTATACGGATAACTCTTTTTTGAACTACCAGTTGCACTTCGGGATCGACCACATGATAAACCCCGAGGGACTTTGCGCGGTGCAGTTGGCAAAATCGATCCGTAACCCCGGGCGTGTGGCGGTGGAGTATTTCTCGCGGGGGCAAATCGAGGCGCAGCAGGTGGCCATCACCCGGCGTTCGCGGTTGATCGGCAAAACTCTGACGGAACTGCAATTGGAACAGGTGCGCATTGGATTTATTCAACGCGGCAAGGAATTAGAAGTGCCCACCGCCGATACGGTGCTGGAGGAGGATGACCGAGTGACGCTATTTGGCCCCCCGGATGTTCTTCTCAAGATGAAGCGCAAATTCGACCCCGAAAGCAGGGAAGATCAAGTGCGGGTGGCCCTTTTTGGCGGCAGCGAAACCGCGGTCGCCCTGACGCGGCTGCTGGCCAATCCGCGTTTCAAAATCCGCATCATCGAGAAACATGGGGCATTGTGCCGAAATCTGGCTGAAAAATTTCCAAGCGTTACAGTGATCCATGGCGATGCCACCTCGTTGCGGCTTTTGGAGGAGGAGCAAATTGGCAGCGCCGATTATTTTGTGGCCTCGACGAAGGATGATGAGGACAACATCATGACGGGCCTGCTGGCGGCGAAGCTGGGGGCCGCACATGTCCAACTGGTCATCAACAAGACCGATTACGAAGACGTTCTGGACGGGCTGAAAAGCTCCCTTGGAGTGGAATTGATGGTCTCCCCGAGAGTGACCACGGCGAGGGAGATTATGCGTTATCTCTCGACCGAACCAATATTGGAATTGGCCACTTTACCGGATGGAGTGGGGAAAGTATTAGAGATACAACTGGGGCATAACAACCGGTTCGCGGGCCAGCTTTTGCGAAATATTCCGATGCCGAAAGGCTCTGTCATTGTGGCTCTTTTACATAAATTCCAGGCGATTGTGCCGGGGGCGGATGACACCATTTTGGGAGGCGACCGGATTGTATTGATTACCAAAGAAGGTAATACCAAGGAATTACAGGCGCTGATTTCGGAGGAGTGAAGAACCGTCCTGTCTGCGAAATGAGAGGACGCTTCCTTTTCCTGTTTTAACAATGAATTACCCCATAGTATTCAGGTTGTTGGGCACCATATTGCTGATTGAGGCAATCGCGTTTCTGATCAGCCTTGGAGTGGGTTATCCCCATCGTTCACTGAGCATTGAGCAGAGCGCCCTGGCCGGGTTCAGCATGAGTACGGTGATCGCCTTCGCCATGTCCATCAGCTTTACCTATCTGGGCCGACAGGGGGGCTTAAAAATGTTTCGCAAGGAGGCGTTGAGTGTGATCGGGCTGGGCTGGATATTCGCCAGTTTGATCGGTGCGCTGCCTTATTACCTGATTATTCCGGGGTGCTCGATAGCCGACGCCTTCTTTGAATCGGCCTCCGGTTTAACCACCACGGGGGCGTCCGTTTTCACCGATTTCGAGCGTTTCCCACGCAGCCTGTTATTCTGGAGAAGCATAAGCCAGTGGATCGGGGGATTGGGTGTGGTGGTATTTTTCGTGGCTATTCTGGCCTACTTGGGGGCGGGCGCGAAAGTCCTTTTCTCGAGTGAATCCTCCGCCAATTCGACCGATCTGGACTCAGGCAGAGTGCAAACGGGAGTCCTCAGAATCCTGGGGTTATATGTGGGCATATCGGTCGCCTGCGCGGTGACCTTTCGCCTCTGCGGGCTGGATTGGTACGATGCCGTTTGCCACATGGCCACAACGGTGGCGACGGGTGGATTCAGCACCCAGAGCGCGAGTGTGGAAGCTTTTCAAAACCCCTTGTTGGAGTGGATGATCGTCCTGTTTATGGCCTTGGGAGGGACCAGTTTTATCGTCATGCTCCACTTCCTGAGAGGTAACTGGAAGGCCGTCATTGAAAGCACGGAAACGGCGGCGTTTTACCTGATATTGTTGGCGAGTTCTCTTTTTTTAACCTGGCGACTGCTCATAGATGGACAATATGACACCTGGATGGAGGCCTTGCGGTATGGCACATTTCAGGTGGTCTCGCTCATGACAACGACGGGCTTTTCAACCACCAATTTCGATACGTGGGCTCCCGTAACCCATGTTCTGCTCCTATCCATCATGGTGATCGGGGGCAGCTCCGGCTCCACGGCGGGAGGCCTCAAGGTAATCCGCGTTGTGGTAGCTATCAAAGTATCCCTCATTAACATCGAGAAAGCCTTTCGCACCCGGGTTATCCGGTCCGTCAAGATTAACGGGCGGAATCTCGACCGGACCGCCCAGGAAAATGTCACCAGTTATCTGGTTCTCATGGCGCTGGTGGCCCATGTGAGTCTTTTTTTGGTCGTGCTTTTCGAGCCGCAATTATCGGTTGAAGGGTCTATTTCAACGATTCTGGCCTGTATGTTCAGCGTAGGGCCGGGGTTTCAGGAAATCGGCCCGGCTCATAATTACGCCTTCTTTCAGGATTACACAAAATATGCCCTCTCCCTTGTGATGATCATGGGCAGGTTGGAGCTTTTCGCCATTCTGGTGCTTTTCTCGCCGTCTCTCTGGAAACGGTTTTCCTGAACGGGGTTCTCCGCCAATGGCTGAGGCTGAGGCGAAAGAAAGACATAAAAAGGCCGTCCATTATCCACAGACGGCCCTGATTTGATTAACTCTGGGAAATTTCCAGAATTTCAGCCATCCTCACCAATCGCTTCGACGGGACAACCCTCGAGAGCTTCCATGCAAAGGGCGATATCGTCTTCATTGGCGCCATCGGGTTGGTTGTAAACATAGGAATATCCGCCATCTTCATCGCGTTTGAAGAAATCCGGGGCGGTTTCCCGACACAGATCGCAATCGATGCATTGCTCATCGACGTAAAATTTTCCAGCGGCATTCAGGGGCCACTTATCATCTTTATCAGCCATAGTAGCGGATAAGTTTGATATTTCAGGAATAGTGTCAAGAAGGATTGAAAAAAATTTCGCCCACTGCTCTCAACATCTATTGGCGATTTACCTTTCTGAATAGGTTTTGAAAACCAGTCGCTATGCCCAAATTGCGGTTCATCCGTATTTTGACCTGCGGTTTAATTGAAGACTTCTGTGATTTTAACTGAATCTCACGGTAGAACAGAGGTCACGGCTGCGCTGCACCTTGACGGATGGTATGCACGAGTTCCCGGCGGGTCCATGTGCCTCCATCGTCAACCGATTCTTCATCTGACACAAAGTAGCTGTCCGCTTTTATATCAAATATGACAAGCCTTTTCATCTTTCCCGAATCTCTCGAAATTCTCTCTAGGACAAGCGTTTCGCCTCTCCTGCTCCATTTGTAGGACACTATTCGACCAGTGCTGAGGACATAGTGCTCTGTCCATGCTTCATCAGCTTCGAGATACCCAAACGATTCGAATGAAAACGACTTGTCGGGGGAAAAGAATGTCTGTTTGAGGGCACACCCGCAGGCAACTAGCTCCGTTGCGAGGGTTCCAAGATGCACCCGACCTTCATCTGACAATTCATACTCCTCCCAATTTCCAAGCAAGCTGTCAAACTGTCGATAGTCTTCGCCTTCACAGATGGCTTGAATCGTCACGCACCAGCCAGGCATCAGGGCTAAAATGACAAATATAGCAGTCGCAGGTTTCATTATGATATTCACCGTTCAGCGCAAATTGCTGTTTAGAACCTATCTTGACAATCTCAGCTTCAAATACGGCCTTCTTCGATGTCGTAGACGTCGAACCAAACGCGCACGATTTTTTCGGCGGGAATGGCTTGGGGGATGTAGCCTTCGAGAAATTCCTGTAGTTCGATGGGCATCTCGCTCAGCCGCTTATCCCGCATCGTATTGTTCCATTGGATGATTTCCTGGGGCGAATGCTCCTTCGCATTTTTATTGATCCAGTCAGCTACTTCTTCATCGGAAGCGCCTGTGGCGACAATTTCCTTGAAATCGTCGGCCTTGATCTCGGCAAAAGACAGAAAAAAATTATCCAATGGGCAGTCGAAATGGTATTCATCATTCGTTCCCGCAACGACAGCTCGACATTTGTCGAGCATCCGCCCGGCAATCACATATCCGCCCAGCATTTCCCGTGGACTGCGCGGAAATTCCCGCGTTAGATCAAGCGACTTACTTTTAATTGGTTCATTCATAGAATTTTGAATCTATCTCAAATGATTGTTGAAGCAAATTCAATATTTTCTCACAAAGGACAAAGAGCACAAAGATTTTCAATCTAAAATAGCAACCTGTCCAGATCCACGGATCATTTCGATTGTCGTGTGGACATGTATCCAACCAATTTAACCCATTGATACACTAGAGGGCGTCCGCCAAGCCGGTTCTTAAGCCATTCGCGGATCGCTTTGACAGGGTCTAAAGGGTGTGGTGTGATGATAGTTGAATTCTATGGTGGATTCCCCGCGACTCTAACCCGGTCCAAACGCAGCATTCTCACCTGAATCCGACATTGCCGGGCCGCAGATTCAGTCAATGTAATGCAAGAAAGAAAATACATCTTTATCCTAGTAGCGATATTCTTTTGGGCTCATACAACTATAGGCTTCTACAGAGAAATAATTGTCTCCCCCGCATACGCAGAAAGAATGGGAATCGAGATACTCTTTGAAGAAATTAAGAGTGAAAAATTCGGCGAGTGCTTGAGTATTACGGTAATGGTAAACGAGGGGGAAGGTATCATCCATCTGGGTGGAGCTACAGTAGAATTAAATCCTGAAGGGAACGATTATCTCTCAGTTCCGGTCCAAACAGAAAAAGAGGGAACCCGCACCTTTATCAGATATGTTTGTGTATCAACGCAGCAATTGAATAATCTCCGAGTTATACTTGATGATGCTATGGAAGCCCTACTGAATATTGCCTCAGAGGTTAGTTACCACCAGGACAATGGATATGAGTTTAAGAGAGTTGATCTTTGCTGGCAATTTCAAGGAGAGCCCGAAGTTTTCTTGCTCGCCCACCGCTTCATCAAGCACCCGGAAATTCATAAAACAAAAGCCTTTTTTGAAGATGAATCAGTGAACTGGTGGGGGCGGGAGATGAAAATACGTATTTATGATAAGCTGCGTCAGAAAACAAAAGGGGAAATTTCAGGACAAGTTATTCGTGTGGAAGTAGAACTCAGGCATAAAAAACTTCGACGCCTTTTTTGCGGTGACAAATCCGTTCCTCTTACCTACATCCAAATTGACAGGGCATATCAGATATTCCGTGAAAAAAATCCTCCAATTTCAGCCAAGATCGCCAATCAAAATCACTGGGATCGCCAATTTAATGGCTCTGGCCGAAAAAAATAGATGAACCGACAATGGCATCCCTGTCTTTGAATTATGGGCGCGAGATAAATCTCAGCGGACTGTTCGCAGGACGCGCAATGCCATGGCTTCCACCTCCCTGCGGCGTGAAAATGTTGATTGGTATCAACGGCTGCCGGAGGACCATCTCCCTCCAATCGTCGAGTGCTGACGACGGCCTACCTTGAATATAGGCGTGGCACATTGTGAATATCTCAGGTTTACTCATAGGTTCTTCCTATCCAAATCCAATTGGACAGTGCTTACATCTCCTCGGGGGGGCATTTTAATGATGTACCCCTTAGTTTTACACTCCCGCAAAAGCGCTCCGTCAGTGATAAAAGGTTCCCATCGCCAGGACTCGTAAGTCCACCCGGGAAAATGAGTAGTTTCATTTTAACAGATTCCCGTTATGAAATTGAATCGGGTACTCCAAAGACCGTCCAAGTATTTCCGAAGCTTTTTATCCAGAATCAGGCTCTTTCCCGCAGAAAAACTGGCTCGCCTATTATGTAGCAGGCATTGAGACATAGGTTCTCCTTTGTCTTTCCCCTGCAAATCCTTATGACAGGCTTACCCCAGACAAAGACCTCGTACGGGCACGGATACAACCGTTATCAGATTCCTGCACCCCTCCTAAATATAGGCGGAGCGAAGCGCCAGCGAGGTGACCAGGTGTGCTGAGGTAACATCCGTATCCACTCTCCTAGCCCGGATAACATCCCCGCTGATGACAGCAATGGTGGATGAATACAAGGCGGAGTCTCTGGCGACGGCCTTCACCCCCGTCGCCCCCGAGATATGGTTGCCGCTAATTACCAAGTAGGTGTCCGAGCCGACCGACCGTATCCTCCGGTTCTCCCCGGCGAGGATTATCTCGTCCCCCCGGTAGACCTCGCGGGTGAAAAAGGTGTTGGTGCCGGAAACATTGGTGGAAGCTGCCGGTACTGTTAAAGTCCCTGTCAGGTGTACGCCCCGAGGATAGGCGTTCTTGCGGCCCCCTACCAGGCTGGCTACCCCTCCCATAACTGCGTCGTAGAAGGAGTCCCTCCACTCCAGAGCGGTACTGGCCTCCGTTACAATAATGGAATTTCCGGAGAGTCCCTGGGTCTTGGCGGTTACACCCGCGTAGTCGGTTGTCCCGTCGATAGCGGCCACCTTGGGGTGGATCAAGGTATCCAGCCCGTAGTCCGTGCCGGAAATTCCTGTAAAATTGACCGCATGCCGCAAGGAGGTCCGGGTTGCTGCGGCTGTGCCCCCGATCAATACCTCGTAGGCCGTCGCCGGGGTTGTCCGGAAGGTGTAGGTTATCCCTCCGATTTTCGCGGTATGGCCGTCGGAGGGATTGCCGGTAAAATGTAGCTCCGCCCCGGCCTTGCCCGTTGCATTCTTGCTGTAACGGATCTCTGCTGTGCTTTTGGTCGTCGTAGTGGCCAGTGTGACAGGGCCTGTGGTGGCAGAGAGCCCTGTGGCAGGAGAGGCGGTGGGGAGGGCCACCCTGGGTGGCATGGTCGTGGGGTTGATGGGAATATGCCCCTGTAGGGAGATAGCAACTTTCAGGTTGGTAGCGCCCTGCTTGGTGATGGTATAGGATTGCCTGCCAGAGAGGTTCCCCGTGTCCACATACTCCACAACCGGCCCGGAGGTTTCTACCAGGGGGTACTGGGTGGAAGAGGTCGCATCGTTTAGGACTGCCGTGCACTTTACCGAATCGGTGCTCCAGAAAGCCTGGGCCACCGGGATACCGACGTCTGGGTCGTCGTCCAGCGGGCTGGGGAGGTCAAATTCCAGCACCCCGTCGTAGATTCTGCGTTCAAATTTCTGGAGAAAAGCCACTCCTGTGTGGACGCCCATCCTCTGGACATCCCCTCCCTGGACGGAGAGCTCGTCCCAGCTGGTATTGCGGTTGGTCGTCTCCTCCAGGCTCTCAAATCCGTTGGCAGAGATACCTGCAGTGTAGGTTCCTACCGTCCTCTCCATCGAGCGCAGTGTCCCGGAGGTATAAATGGGAAAGGCTAAGGGCCCAAACAACTCTCTCCAGTCGCTGGTCGTAGCGCTGGGCTCGACTGTGTTCCCGACAGGGATGTCTTTGCTGGCAGCATAGGTTCTTTGCACACTGACCCCACTCTCCACTAGGGTACGGCATACGACCGAATTTTTAGCGTAGGCGGTGCTTCCGGTGGGATCCCAGAGCCCCTCTGTGGTCAAGCCCTGCTGGCCGGTGGCTCCTGTCGGGCCAGTCACGCTGGTGGTCTTGCCTCCGGCGGCCAATACCGCCCATTGCGCGGGCTGGGTCGTGCCCGGTTCGTTCGGGTGGCTGGTGGCAGTCTCTGCGGGGGAGGAGGTGTGGGTGACGATGGCGATGAAGGCAAAGGTGCCTACGGGTCCGTTCGGGCCGAGAGCAGGCCTCTGTCCCCGCGCCCACCCTTGTCGCCCTTGTCCCCTTTCAGGCCCTTGGAGCCTGGTCCGATCAGTCCCCCGGTTATTCTGGCTGTGGTGGGCCTTAAGGTAAGGATGAGGGAAGCGGTGGCATCGATGGTGGCATCGAACAGGTTGGTCAGCTTGATTATAAATTCCCCGACCCCGAAGAAATCCACCCCGCCGTCGAATTCGCCGGTCGTATTGATGATTTGGACCCCTGAGGTGGCCCCGTAGGTCTCGCTTCCGTGGGAGATGTCCAGTTTGGCCTGGCTGGCAGGGGATACGCTGGCATTGAGGATCCTGGCCTCGAAGCCCTTGGGGATACGGAAATTCTGGATAATGACCCCTGTACCCGGGGGAAGGGTAGTGCGCACTGTAGGGACATTGATAAATTGCTCCTGGTTATTGAGCACCGTGACCATCTCGTTGACCTTCTCGGCCAGCATATTGTCCCGCTTGGCCAGCTGTCGGGTGGTGTTTTGCGTGAAAATCAGCGGGAACCCTATCTCGGTAGCGACCGGGTGAAGGCTTGTGTCGCATTCACTTCCATCAGGTATTCTATCACACGGATAACATAGAATTGGACAGGGGTTCAAAAGATAAATTCCCGGACATTTCCCGGACAGTGAATTTTATACAACAACGTAATAGTATCGGAACTCTTTGACTATCAATGGTGGGCCCTGAGGGATTCGAACCCCCGACCAAAGGATTATGAGTCCTCTGCTCTAACCGCTGAGCTAAGGGCCCTCGCGCCTCTGATGCTCGGCATATTGAAAAGATAAATGCTATTGCCGGATGGCGAAGTTTAAAGGTTTTTTTCCAAAAAGTTGTAGGAAATCTGCAAAGGCTTCGTATTTGAATGAAAATCGACGGCCTCTAATAGCTTGTCGAGCGCGAAAGGACTTTGGTTTTTTGCCTCCCGGTAACGCGGTAGGTGATCCCCGACCAGGTGATTTTAGTGGCAAAGGCGGTAGTGGCGACGAAGATGAAATGCAGGAATAGCCAGCCAGCAGTTAAATA
Source organism: Opitutales bacterium (assembly GCA_021772515.1). Classification (GTDB taxonomy): domain Bacteria; phylum Verrucomicrobiota; class Verrucomicrobiia; order Opitutales; family UBA2987; genus JAJFLU01. The sequence goes on along the minus strand of JAJFLU010000009.1, from coordinate 82,335 downwards.
GCGGTCAATCCAGAACAGGGTTTTCAGTTGCTTCAGATCATTCCCTTTAAAAATGTATTTGATGACCTTGACCCGCTCGGAGGCCCGGATTTGGTTCAGAAAAAACATGTAGCCGATGGGGACGAGCGCCCAGAGGTTTCCGGCCAGCAGCGATACCCAGGTGATGAGGAATGTAGCCGCGTAGAAAAAGGTGGAGACAAACGAAATTGCCCAAACATAGGGAGAATAGATGCGCACCTGGAAATACTGCCGCCAGGCAAACCAGAACATCTCGCCCCAGCTATAGTCGATGGGCGTCGGGCGCATGAGGGAGCGGACAAACCCGATTTGCAGCCCCGCATGGTGGGTGACATGGGCCATTTGCAGATCGTCGTTGAGGGCGCCCTTGTAGGATTCGGGCAGATGGACGATTTCGTAGGCTTCCCGTGTCAGGGCGTAGGAGCCGCCCCAGGTCAGGTTGCACCATTCGGGGCCTCCGAGCGTGCCGACCGCGCCGTTGATCACCGAAACCAGCCGGTTGGGCCAGGTGAGTTTTTCCGGAATTAGCCAACGATAGGTGGTGGAAACGGGGTGAGTCTCGTGGTTGAGGGGGCCGAGCAACCGCGTCAGCCAGTCGGGGTCGATCAGGATGTCGGCATCCCCAAATGCGATGATCCGGTCGCGCTCCTCAAAGTATTTAATTGCGCTCAGTTGATTGTGGATTTTCTGGCTGCAATTTTCCGAATGGCCCGCCACATTGAGCCGCACCTGGCGCAAACCGGGAGCCATTTGGGGACTGCTTTCGGGGAGATTGCCGCGATTTAGCACTCTTTCACCATTTTTGAAACCGAGGTAGCGGCATACGGCGGCAAATGTGGGATCCTCCTCCGTTTCAACCGTTATCACGAGATGGTAATCGGGATAGTCCTGATTGAGCAGCCCATCAAAAAAGGCCGTAAAATTGGTTCCGATGCCTTTAATGGGAATAAAAACTGCGGCAGGGCGGATCGGTTTTTCCGGCGTTCGAGCGATCACCTCGTCCTGGGCAATCATTTTTTTACGGTAGGCCCATACATTATACCAACCGAAAAGCCCCTGTAAAAACCAGGCAATCCAGAGCGGCCACCATGTCAAAAATATACTCATACGAATAATTTTAAACCGTCACGGGGTAAGGGGTTCCGCGACCAGGTTCAACCTAATTCCGATTTTCCCTGTGGAAGCGGGAGATGGCAGGTTAGCCCTTTCGAACAAAGACATCTCTTAAAAACAGCAGGCGCAGGCTATTAAAACATACGATGACGGTGCTGCCTTCGTGGGCGAGAACTCCCAGAGAGAGAGGGAGAATGCCCACCAGAGTTGCCCCGACCATTATCAACACCGTGCCGAGGGCGACAACGATGTTTTGCCGGATGACTTTCTTCGCCGCGACGCTGAGCCGGTAGGCATCGACAAAGCCTTCGATTCGGTCCTGCATGAGAACGACATCGCTCTGTTCGAGGGCGGCATCGCTTCCCCTCGATCCCATGGCAACAGCCACATCGGCGACTGCCAGGCTCGGGGCGTCATTGAGGCCATCGCCGACCATTGCCACCCGGTAGCCCGATACCTTGAAACCGTTTAACACGGCCACTTTTTTCTCTGGAGTAAGTCCCGAGCGCACTTCGTGCAGCCCAAGTTCGCGGCCCACTGCCTCGGCGGTCTCCCTCCGGTCACCCGTCAGCATGACCGTTTTCAGGTTTCGTCGGGCCAATTCCCTGAGAAACGGCTCCGATTGTGGGCGCACCTGATCTCTCAATAATATTCTCCCGAGGGATTTTTCAGCAATTAACCAGACTTCAATAAAATGAAACGCGGGAGAGGGCACTTTTTCTATCAACTCGGAAAATGGGCCATCAATGAGCAGTCCGCGCCGCCCCAAAACGCATTTTGAACCATTAACCATGCCCTCCATCCCCAGTCCGGGAAAAGCCGATACATCATCTACCGCCAACGACGAGAGATTTTCATTTTCACTGTATTTCACGATTGCGCGGGCAATTGGGTGGTCGGAATGGCGTTCGAGCGAGTAGGCAAATTGGGCAATTTCCATTTCCTGTCCGGGCGGAAAGCTTTCCACTTTGTCGACCACCATATCGCCGGTGGTGAGGGTGCCGGTTTTGTCCAGCGCCACGATCTGGATTTCCGCCAATTCCTCGATGGCGGCCCCGCCCCGAAAAAGTATGCCGCGCCGCGCTCCCCATGCAATCGCCGCCAGAATCGCCGATGGTATCGACAAAACAAGGGCGCAGGGACTGGCTACGACCAGCAGCGTCATCGCTTGATACAGGGCGGAATTGCGGTCCCCCTCTCGAATAAAGGCAGGGGAATCGAACGCCAGCCACCAGACAAAAAACATCACGGTGGTTAGCAAGAGGATCGAGACCGTGTAACGGGTGCCAAAACGATCGGTAAAACTCTGGCTGGGCGCTTTCTGGGTTTGTGCTTCCTGAATCAGGCGCAAGATTTTATGTAAAGCCCCTTCCGTAACGGGCCGCAGTGCAGTGGCTTCTACCGCTCCCCAAAGATTGAGCGTCCCGCTATAGAGATCATCGCCAACCGCTTTCTCGACGGGCAATGATTCACCCGTCAGATTGGACTCATCGGCGGCGGTTTGCCCTTTATCAAGCCGCGCATCGACTGGAAACAGGGCACCCGGTTTGATGGCCAGACGTTGGCCCGCAGTCACCTCTTCGACCGGAATGGTTTGCTCGCGGCCATCGGGCAAAAGGAGGGTGGCTTCACGGGGGGCGGCCTTAAAAAGAGCGTCGACCTCCTTTTTCGTCCGGTAGAGAGCAAAGTGTTCCAACGCTCCTGAAAAGGAGAAAAGAAACAAGAGCAAAGCGCCCTCGGACCAGGCGCCAATCGTGATTGCGCCCACGGCGACGGCCAGCATCAAAAAATGTATGTCCAGCTTTCCCTTTTTGATATTCTCGAAAGCATCGAAAGCGGCATCCCATCCACCCGCAATGAGCGCCGTCAGGTAGAGTGAATGGGACCAAACAACCTGCTCCGGCGCAACGATTTCCACTATCCACCCGGCCAAAGCGGCAAATCCGCAAACGGTTGCCAGAGCAAGTAGCGTTTTCCAATCATGCCCATGAATATGATCCGGGGCATCGGGCTCCGGTTTTTTGCTGCTTTGTTTATTCGACACCCTGTGTTACCCCGCCTTTCATGCCTAAAAGACACTAAGTTCGGAAAATTGGCAAACGATTCCCAACGAATGGAATTCCGCCTACCCGTCCTTGAAAAATTGGATTTTTCGAGTCGAGGGCTACAGTTTCAAGCCAAGGTGATTCTTTCCATACCCATAGGTGACGGGCTTAACCGACTTCAGGGGCGTTCGCCAATCGCCACCGGAATATTTCTTGGCAAAGGATTCCAGATCGCGTTGAAAACTTTCCAGTAATTGCTTTTTAACATCCGACTGGGCAAACGAGAACTCCAGGCTGTAATTGCCCATTAGCACGATTTCCTCCCACGAGAGATTGAAATTGGTCACCGCGACGAAAAACTCATCGGTCATATTGGAATCCCACATCCCACGGTCATCGGTGTTCAGGCAAACCGGAATTCCCTGCCGCAGGTAAACCGGAAACGGGTGCTCAGCAATGTCATCCACATAGCCAAGCAGCTCATTGCTGATGAGGTTGATTTCCACAAAGAATTTGCCAGTCCGCATCAAATTCATGGTGTCGCGGTCTTCGATCAGATTGACACCGTGCCCTATGCGGGTGGCGCCCAGCCTCAGGGTGTCGGCAATATGTTCGGAGGGCTCGTTTTCCTCCCCGGCGTGGATGGAAATGCCGATACCGGGGTATTGGCGCAGGGCATTGTCAAAGGCTTCGGTAAATCGGCGGGGGTGGCCTTTTTCATTATCCTCCCGACCTGCCAAATTGATGCCCCGCCAGAGGTCTCGATGTTTGTCGATAAAATCAAAAGCGCCGGCAACATGATCTGGAGAATTTGGAAGAAATCGCAAAATCGTTAATTGGCAGCGCACGGTAACACCGGTCGCCAGCGCATCGGGGCGGTTGATACGCTCCTTGTAAATCTCGTAAACCTCATGCGGGGTAATCGGGTTTCCCTCTTTATCGTGATAACGAAATACATTTATTTGCGGCTCGAAATAGTGGAGTCCCTCGGCCCCGAATCGTTTCATATTGTCCACCAGCAACTCGGCCATCAGGTAGGGATTACTGAAAATGTGGTTGAGCCGGCTCCAATGGTACTCAAAGAATTCATTCTGCCCCTCGCCCGGTCGATCCAGGACGATGGATGACATCCAGGCTTGTCGCTCCTTTTCGGTGAGGTCTTCCAGCGGCTTGTATTCGCTCTGTTCGCAATCGCTCAGGGTTATCCACGATCTTTTATTGATGTTCACCCAATACATCAGCGAGCCGGACCCTCCCCGCAGTCCCGGTGGAGGCAATTCCTCCCCGCAGTTCATGATTCGGTAGCGGGTGTAATAATACTGGCCGCCATTCCGCTGAGGATCGGTGGCTACCTGATACCAGGACTCCGGAATGTTGGAGCCCCCATGATGGTGGTGGAGATCACCCCCTTTGGGCATATCGTAAAGGAAAGCATAAAGCTCCTCCGGTGAAGCCTCCCGCTTGATCGTTTCAAATATATCCGCAAACCCTGAGGCATTGGTTGGCGTTTCACCAAAAGACGTCGCTACGGTGAAAAGTCCCAAAATGATACTAACGATCGGCAGTGTTGCAGATACTTCGAATGAGTTGCTTTTTAATAATTTCCTGTTCATAATGATGCAGTTACAAAAAATATCTCATCTCGCAAAAAGGCAACCGTTGATTTGGAGTCCGGGGTTTCCTGGTTGGCAGGGTTTTAATATCGGTAAACGTTTTAAAACCTCTTTTTTCTTCAGGAATTGATTTTTGATAATACTTCAGATAAAACAGTCACCTCAAACAACCCCTCACACTCATTTCTATGAATAGAATATTTCCAAAATTTTTAATTATCGCCTCGGCCCTGCTTACTGCGATTACGGCTTTTGCGGTAGATCAACCAATTCCAGTCAAAGTGGTTGTTGTGGCCATGTTTGAGCGAGGGGGGCAAGAGGACGGCAATCCGGGTGAGCTTGAACTGTGGATTACGGGTGAGAAACTGAACAAAAAACTCCACTTTCCATTGGGAGTGAGTAACTTGCGGATGAATGATAAAGGCGTTTTGGCCGTCGAAACGGGCGTTGGCGTAACGAACTCCACAGCAACGATCATGGCTCTGGGCCTGGACCCACGTTTCGATTTCTCCAAATCGTACTGGCTGATTGCGGGCATCGCCGGGGCCGACCCGGAGGATGCCTCCATTGGAACCGCTGCCTGGTCGGAATATGTTCTCGATGGCGACCTCGTCCACGAGATGGATTCGCGGGAGATTCCGGAAGATTGGCCCTATGGGCTTCTTCCGTTGAGCGGCACAAAACCAAATGTAAAAAAGCCCCACCAAAACGATTCCTTTATCGTTTACCATCTTAATCCCCGCCTACAGGAATGGGCTTTCCAGTTAACAAAGGATCATCCCATCGAAGATGGCCCCGAGATGAAGGCTTACCGAATGGAGTTCAAAAATTTCCCCAACGCCATGCGGCCCCCGTTTGTTATGAAGGGCGACGCCATGGGGTCGAGCACTTATTGGCACGGGCACCTACTCAATAATTGGGCCAATGATTGGGTGAAATTGTACACCGGGGGCAAGGGAAACTTTGTTATGACGGCCATGGAGGATAATGGTACCGTAACTTCGCTGAAACGTCTTTCAAAAGTAGGCAGAGTCGATTTTGAGAGGATCATGGTGCTCCGCACGGCCAGCAATAACTCGACTCCGCCCAAAGGCGAGGGGGCGGAGTGGCATTTCAGCGCACCCTACGTATTGGGCGGACTCCCAGCCCTCCAAGCCGCCCATCAGGTAGGCCGCATAGTCGTCAACGAACTGGTGGACAACTGGGATCGCTACGAAAACACCCTGCCGACATCAAAAAAGTAAAATTGTTGATATGATAAGACTCACAGGCGCAATTCTCCTGTTTTTTACGGGTGTCGCAATCAATTTGGCCCATGCGGGCGAACGCATCCCGATCAAGGTGGTCGTCGTCGCCATGTTCGAGGCGGGAAAGGATAGCGGGGATCGCCCCGGCGAGTTCCAAACCTGGGTGGAACGCTTCCCCCTCGACAAGACGATCCTCATGCCACAGGGCTACCGGGATTTACGCTATAACGAAAAAGGCGTATTGGGCCTTGTGACCGGAATTGGAACCGCCCGCGCCGCCGCCTCGGTTATGGCTCTGGGGATGGATGACCGTTTCGATCTTAGCAAGGCATACTGGATTGTGGCCGGAATAGCCGGTGTCGATCCTGCGGATATGTCTCTCGGCTCCGCTGCCTGGGCCGAATGGCTGGTGGACGGCGATATTGCCCATCAAATCGATGTTCGCGAAGCCCCGGCTGACTGGCCGACCGGCTACATCCCGTTGCGCAAATCCAAACCCTATGAACTCCCCCGGCAGGAGGATGACGAGGGCGCCGTCTATCGTCTCAACACCGGTCTCGTCGAATGGGCCTACCAATTGTCCAAGGATGTTCCGCTGGTGGATAACAACGAGTTGAAAGTCCTTCGCTCTCAGTATGAAAACTATCCAACCGCACAAAAGCCGCCCTTCGTCCTCAAAGGCGATCACCTCGCGGCGATGACCTTCTGGCACGGCAAGATGCTCACCCAATGGGCCAATGACTGGGTTGCCTATTGGACTGAGGGGCAAGGAAATTTCGTCACCGCCGCAATGGAGGACACCGGCACCCATCAATCGCTCGATTTCCTCGCCGGAGCAAAAAAAGTCGATCCTCGCAGATACCTGGTCCTCCGGGCAGCCTCGAACTACTCCATGCCCCATGAAGGTTTAACCGCCGCCCAAAGCCTAGCCGGGGAAAAAAAGGACGGAGCGGGTTACTCGGCCTATTTTCCCGCCCTCGAAAATGTTTACCGGGTCGGCAGCCTGGTCGCCAACGAACTGGTGGAGAACTGGGAAAAGTACGAGGACGAAATTCCCTCGTCAAATTGAGAGGTAGACGCCGTCCTAATCCGCGGGCGGGCAGGAAATGCCGTAGCGCACCACACCCTCTTCCGAACCCGGCCCGTCAAGTAGAAAACCGTTTTTCTCCATCACGCGGATCGAAGCCGTCAAATCCGGAAAGGTTTGGGCGATGACCCGGCGGACTCCGCTTTGGCCAAACGCCCACAGAACAAGACTCCCGACGGCCTCACTGGCATACCCCTGCCTGCGGTATTGATGCAGCATGGAATACCCGATTTCGATGATTCCGTCGCGTTTCGGGCGACCTTTGAAACCGCAAATCCCAACCACTGTCGGGGTTTCCGGCGGTTTTGATGGCAGAATAATATACCAAAAGTACCAGCCCACCCGAGAAGGGTCGGCGTCAAGTTTTTGAGCGGTAGGCAGTAGGGCATCCTCGGTCAGGTCGGGGGGCCAATTCTCGGGTATCTCGGCCTGCAATAGCTTTGCGAGGTGGCTGTGGTCGTTAATATCAGCTTCCAGAGTTTTCGCTGTGGCGGCGACCAGTTTCAATCGATCAGATTGTATTTCTAATATCAAAGAAGTCATTTTAATTATGCTTTTTTCTATAAATGTAAGTGTAAAATTCGTCTGGATTAGCAAAAATATGGAGCTATCCAGAATAATGGATAAACGCATCCGGCAGCATTTAAAAGAATACCAGATCAAAAATTATCTCAGTTGAAAAATACGAAGCTAAACAAGCATAGGCTACGTTGAAAAATCCTGGGTGCGGTGCAAATCGACACAAGCCTTTGTTTGCATTGTCCGAAAATTTTCTCCACGATAATAGTATGAAGAAAACAAAACGGCCCGTAATCTCGCTCCGCCTTTTGGCTGCGGCTGCTGCGATGCTCATCTTTGCCGGGAGCCTGTCCGCAGAGGAAAAAATTACCACCGCCGTGGTGGGAGGAACCTCTTTTGGCTACCCTGCGGATTTTGGAAAAGGCCTGGTCGAGGAGGAGGTATCCTTCACCGTGACAACGGAGGCGGGGGAAAGTCCGCCCATCTATCGGATGCGTTACAAAGGAGTGCCTTTTTACTATGTGCGGATGCATGGGGAGGAAGGCAGGCGGGCTGACCAGAAAAAAGGATGGCATTTCGTCACAACCTGGGCCGCCTTGCATAGCCTTGGAGTGACCCACGCCTTTGGGGGAGCCACCGGTGGGGCCATCAACACGGGCTATGATTTTGACGATCTATTGGTTGCGGATGATTTTATTCTCCAAAGTAACCAACGACCTCAAAATATCCTGTCGGCGGCCAAAATAGAGCGGAAGGGAGTTTTTCCGAGTTTCGCACAGCCCTTATGTCCCGATCTTCGACGGATGCTCATTGAAGAGGCGAAAAAAAGCTATCATGGGCGTATTCATGCTTCCGGGGTGATGATTCAGGATGATCCTGGGCGTTTTGAAACCCCGGCTGAAATCCGTATGATGCGAGTAATCGGGGCCGATTGGGTGAGCCATAATGTGGGAACCGAGACGATCTACGCCCGCCAGTTGGGAATTCATTTCGCGCTCCTCAATTCCGTTTCCAACCCCGCCGTGGGCACGCGTCCTTTCACCTTCGAAGACATGCAAGGCAGCGTGCAGCGAATTACCGCAGGCTCGGTTCCCATTGTCCTGGAATGCATCGCCCGTCTCCCTGAGCTCCAGCATACCTGCGGAATCGAATGCACGGGCGAACCCTACAAGGGCTCCTACACAAAACCGGCCAAAAAATCCGAATAGGACCTCGGCTCGGTCAATCCCTCAGAGAATTTCCGAAGGGGTTAAGTCTCCATCGACAAAACGGGGAACACACATCACGCAAAGGCGATTTCCGGGTGAAGTTTCCTCAATGACATGGTGGACGCCTTTGGGAATGACGCAAAGTTCGTTCGCATTCAGTTCTTCGATCCAGGTTTTCTCACTATCGGGGTCGTAGAATTTAACCGAAACCGAACCGTCCAAAACGAAATAGATTTCCTCAAATTTCTCATGAAAATGCGCCTTCGTGGGCTGGCTATCGGGAAGCACCGCAACGCTCAGTGAATCGTAATCTTCCTCCGTCAGTATTTCGTGAATATTTCCACAGCTATTGCTTTCGATGATGTTATGGTCTTCGACTCTCTTGATAATCATTGTAAAAGTTGTTGGTTTGAGAACTTAGGTTAAAATTATTTTAGCCAAGATACCGATCAGAATAAGTTTTCCAAATCAAAATGAATGCATTGGGGAAATCCTCGGGCCGTTCGGCGATCCAGGAGGTTACTTTCCCGGAGGCAAACCATCCACCGCCTTCGATTTCCTCCGGGTGCAGGGTAAACGGCCCCTCATGTTCGGTACGGTAAACTTGAACAAATTCCTCTCCCGTCTCGGCACAGGCATCGAGTTTGAAAAGATACTCCAGCGGACTGCCTGGTAAGACACCGAGTTCTTCGCCCAACTCCCGCAATGCCGCTTCGTCATAATCCTCTCCGGTATCGAGATGGCCCGCCGCCGAAGAATCCCAAGTGCCTGGAAAGGTGTCCTTGCTCATCGAGCGTTTTTGGAGGAATAGCTCCCCGCTGGCATTGAAAACCAGAATATGCACCGCCCGATGCAGTAGGCCGAGCTTGTGGACATCGGCCCGGGGCGCCTGGCCGATCACCCGGTCACGGCTATCGACGATATCAAAAATTTCTTCACCGGACATGGCTGGTCCAAAGCGAATCAAGAGCCCAGAGTGACGACCCGACCATCCTGCCATTGCTCCAGCCAGACAGTGCAATCCGGCGTCCACGCGGGCGCGCAGACGATAAGCATTTCAAAGGCTTCCTCCCCAATGGTAACAATCTTATGATGGCTCGGCGGCTTTATCTGAACAACATCACCCGGTTTAACTTCCGCCTCCTCGCTATCCACGGTCAAAAGGCCGCGCCCTTTGGTGATGCAATAAGTTTCCTCCACCTCCGGGTGAAAGTGTTTGGGGGTTAACCCTCCGGGCAAAATCTTTACATGGGCGATGCTGTAGTTGGAAGTAGATTCTTCCAATCCCGCCCCGATGAATTCGCTCAGGATCTCACTGGTTGGGGTCTTGAATACATTTTGGCTATTTTCGCTGTTATAGATCTTCATAGGTATCACAAAAATTTCTACTAAACCATATTCCTCCACCGAGCAGGTGAGATGAGAATGAGCCAGAGACTGAACCCCCTCGATTATTGAAATTTGGAAACGTTTTCCCTGTCGATGGGAGCACCGCCCGTCTTCACGAAAGTTACTTCCTGATCATCCTCTTTGAGAGTAATGACTTCCTGGCTCTCGGTTTTCGTTCCAACATAAGGTATGGAAGCAGCGGCCATCAGGGGCAGGTATTTATCGAGATCATTGCTCTCATCCCGGTTTTTCACCGTAACCTGCCAAGCGTGAGGGGCATCCTCCAAATCTTTATCTTCGCGATTATCAATGGCGGTAATTTGCAAATACTTTTCGTAGGTGGTAATTGGAACAATCTCGTTCTGGGGGCGAACCACATCCTTGGAGCGGGTGCCGTAGGGCACTGTGGGCTTCCCTGGGTAGCCAGGGCTTGTTCGGCCTCCGATTGGGTTGTGAATCGTTCCTTCGGCATGGGGATTCTGCACGGATTTGAACTCCACGTTGGGTGGCGCGGTTCCATAGGCGATATTGATTACCAGGTCGGCATCCCCTGGGTCGATAGCCTCGTAATAGCCTTTACCCGACAAAGCCGTTTTCACGTAGGCGGATACTTCCTGAAATTGAGAATCCTCCTTATCAACACTGTTATTTTGAGAACTGATAATCCGGTAGGAATTTGCCTCCGCAACCTCCGGATTTTTCATCGCATTTACCTTGAATGTATGGGAGGTGGTCTCGCAGCCTCCCTGAAATAGAACAACCAATGGCAGCAGAAACTTAGTCCATTTCATTGATACTGCCTGTTTCATGGGGATTCTTTGAGATCTGCTTATCAATTGGGGTAGGGGTATTTTAAACTATCGAAATTTTTCCAGCGACCGGATGAATGTTTGATTGGATGCGCGACATGAGTTTTGCATCAAATCAATAATCTGCGACCAGCCACACTCTTCTCCCCGAGGGATGAAGGCATGAAATCTCTCCCTACATTCCTTCCTTAATGAATGCGACGGATTCGTCGGTCTCCTTAACCTTCACTTCCTGCTGCTGTTCGGTATTTTCGCCGACATAGTCAACGGACGCAGCGGCCATCAAGGGCAAGTATTTGCGGAGATCGTCACTTTCATCCTTGTTTTTGACGTAAATACTCCAAACCTGGACGGGACCCTCGCTCACATCGGCATCCTGATTGTCCCGTGAAGTCATGCGAAGAAATTTTTCATAGGTGGTTATGGGAACAATTTGCTCCTGCATATCGATAATCTCTTTCCGCGGAGGAGTATAAATAGTGGTGGTGACCATACTCACTTTTCCATTCTTTCCCCTTACGGGTGTCGTAATGGTTTGGTAACCACCCCCCACTTCAGCGTAAACCGGCACTGAATAGGTTTTGAAATCAACCTGCGGCTCACCGATTCCGTAGGAGATATCGACCACCATGTCAGCGCTCTCAAGATTCGGCGCCTCGTAGAGACCTTTGCCGGAAAGGGAGGTTTTGACATATTCGGCCACCTCTTTGAACTGGAGGTCTTCCTCGCTCACCTCGGGATTCGAGCTGACTATTTTATAGGATTTATGCTCTGTGGCTTCGGGGTTGTTGATGGCGTCCACCTTAAATGAATAGGTCGAGGCACACCCACCCAGCAGAATTGAAGCGATAAAGACGGGAATTATTCGACGGACTTGTTGGATACCATTCATGGCAACCTCCTGATTTGAGCGGTTATATATTGTGGGTTAGATAGCTAGGAGTTAGTTTCTAGTTTTGTTAAGCGGTAAAAAAAGTTTATGTGTTATTATTATATGAAATCTGGCAGCGCCTGGCATTTCTTCTATCGATGTCTATAAATCGTTTCCGTCCGAATGTCAGTCCTCTCCTTTGAGTTCTTTTAATTTTTCTTCAAGCTCGCGAATTTTATCGTCTGCCTCGACTTTCCGTTTTTCGGCGTCCTCCAGAGAAGTGGACTTCGATTTGGCGCTGCTTAGCTCCTCCTGCAATTCCTTCAGGCGCGCCTCGGCAAGCTTGGCATTATGCTCCGCCTCGATTAATTCGCGCTCGGTGATCCGCATCCCCTCGGCGATTGCCAGCTCCTCCTCACGGACGGCGGACTCGCGGGCCTGAATTTCCCGCATTTTGGCAATTTCCTGCTGGTAGGCGCGTTCCTGGGCAATTTGCTCCTGTTCGCGGGATATCCTGGCATCTTTGGCGGCGCCCAACAATGCTCCGATGGCGGTTCCTGCCAGCGCTCCGACGACGGCGCCCTCACCGGTTTCTCCGCTCTGTTTTCCGATTATGGCTCCGGTGGCTCCGCCCGCCACGGCACCGACACCGGCACCCTTGGCGGTATGCGAACTGGTTGCGCAGCCGCTGAAAAGGACCATCGGTGTGACCAATAACAGGGCTATTAGTTTGCTGATTTGGGATTTACTTTTTACTTTCATGAATTCTAATCCAGTTTCTTTTCAGTTGAAGGCATTATTTTTCTATAGAGTAAAGAGGGATTTGCAAGTGGGTTTCTTCCCGATGAATGATGAAAAATTGATATTTCTTATGTTAACGGCTCAGATAATTAGTATTCAAGGCATTTTCCCCAGAATATAGACATAGGATCATTTATCCTGCAAGGCAAGTAGCAAAATCCAGAAATTTCCTTTTCCACAAACGGGAAAAGGATTGTTGCGCTGCCGCATGATTTCATTTTTCTTTGCCTGTTTTTGCAACCATTTCGCCTTGGCAGGTATTATTCTATGCAAACATGTTAATAAATATCTTCAAACACCACGAACAGATCATCTTATCGAAATAAAAACTTCGCCCGGTATTCTAAATACAGTAAACCATAGAATACCCATACCGGTTTCAACAAATTGCAATGTCCGCAAAAAATAATCACTACACCCTCTTCTCGAAGGAGAACATCGTCCAGTTTCTCGGCCTGGTCGTTTCTTTCGTTTTGATTCACGCTTTTTACACCCTGCATATCCGCCCCAAGGCAGAGGCGGTGACCATCACTCAGCAGGTTCTGCGTGAGCAGGATAGCGGACGAGAGGGGTATGTGCCCGAGCGCAATATCTATATTATTCTGCAGAATTATGAGCAGGAGAGCTGCTTTGTGCTCCTCTCGTGGGCCATGATCATCATCATTTTTAAGCTATACCTGGTTTACCATGAAAAAAGAGTGATGGGGGAAACCTTTGTCGATATCGAGAGGGGCGAGCGAATCATTCCCCTCGAGGCTCTCAGTCACTCCAAGCATCTCGAATCCCGACTCCAGCATAACCCCCATTTAATTGGCAAACTACTGCCAACAGTTGTCCTGACTGCCCTCCACCGCTTTCACTCAACCCACTCCATACAGGATGTTTCCCAGGCCGTTCGGGAGATTTCTGAATCGGAGGCCGACCGACTCGACTCGGATCTCTCGCTCGTCCGCTACATCGCATGGGCCATTCCCTCGGTTGGATTCATCGGCACTGTGCGCGGTATCGGTGAAGCCCTCTCGCAGGCAGATCAGGCCATCCGGGGTAATATCCAGGGTGTCACTGATTCCCTCGGTCTGGCCTTCAACTCGACTTTTGTTGCTTTGATTTTAAGCATTATCCTCATGTACTTTATCCACCTGCTGCAATCGCGACAGGAAAGCCTTATCCTCGATGTCGAAGAATATTGTCGGGAAAAACTGATTGCAGTCATGAAAATCCCCTATCAGGAGGAAACGGAGGTCACTTTTTCCTGAGCGCAGCCGCGAAGGATCGAATTTTTTACCATCACTATTATGAGAACACTTGGCATAGAATTTTGCGACGAAGGGTTTGTCGCTGCGGAAACGGACGAATCGACGAACCGGATTCTTGAATTGGAATCTTCGGGGGCGGAGAGCCCAGGGTTTGTTTATTACGATGGCCGGCGCTATATCTGTGGTCGGCAGGCCCAGAAACGGTCCCGCATCTACCCGCGATTTGTTACCGACCGCTGTTGGGATCAATTATCCCTCCGACTCTCCGAGCTAAACGTGCCCCGTGGTAAGTCCCCCCGTTATTCCGAACTGGCCTACTACCATCTGAATATGGTCTGGGAGCGCATTCAGGCGGGTCAGCCGGTGGATAAAGTGGTTTTCGCCCTTCCTGGTAATTTCCTCGCAGAGGATGATGGAGATGAAGAAAAAATCGGACTCATTCTGGGCATTGCCGATGATCTCAAAATCCCGCTGGCCGGTATTGTCGATATGGCATGTGCCTCACTGGCCGCCGACATGGCCCGCCTCGGCATCAAGGAGAAATTAGTTTTTCACCTCGATGTTCACCAGCACTCGACTTTTCTCAGCATACTCGAAGTGGGATCGAGCGTGCGCCGCTCGCGCTTGGCCACAGCGCCCATCGGATTCCATCATATCTTTGCGGATTTGAATCCCAAACTGGCCAATAGCTTTCTCAGCCAGACCGCCTTCGACGTTACCCACAACGCCGAAACAGAGCAGCAATTTTACGATCAGGTCCAAAACCTCCTGGAGCTATTCAGGGAACAGGAAGAAGCCACAATCGAGATGGAAAGCCTCAAGCGGGCCAGAAAATTATCCGTTTACAGAGACACCGCAGCCAAGCACCTCGAGTCGATTAACGAATCCCTGACCAATATGGTGGAAAAGGCTCTCAAGGAAACCGGATTTGCCCGTCGAAATACCGAAATACCCTTCGTATTCAGTCAACGGGCCGCCAAAATTCCCGGTCTAGCAGAAAAAATTGCCTCCATGAGCAAATGCTCCATCTCGGTCGCGGAGGCGGGCTCGGCGGCTCTTGGTGCGGCCCTTTTTGGCAAAGATGCCCCTGTGTTTGAAGATTTGGCGGAGGCGGAAATCACCACCAGCATCGAGCTTGGCGAGTTGGGTTTGCCCCCGGTCGCCACGGCGGAAATAGCGGAGCCCCCGAAGCAGCAAATTTCAGCCCCAACCGGTGAGGAGGGCCCCGCGGCACCTATTTCAACGCATATCGTCTGCAAGGGCATCGGGCATCCGATAGGCTCGTCGGGTTATCGATTTGGAGAAAGCCCCCGCCATATTTCTCTCAAACGCCTTCAGAACGGCAATCTGCAAATTGAAAACCCCGGGCACCTGAATGTGCTCCTGAATGGCCAGCCTGCCAACAACGGTGAGGTCCTCAAACCGGGTGATGTTTTAACACTCGACGGTGGGCGAGAGCCACTCGATTGGCTCCTCATCCACTGCAACGATTGATAAGACCTTTTAAAAAATACCGAACAGCCCAAAGAGAGCGTTTATTTTCATTAATTAATCCCCATCGGGGCATCATCAAACAACATGGCCAGGAAGAAAAAAGGACTCCAACCACTGAGCATGGCATTTCTCGATGTCATCTGCTGTGGATTTGGGGCCATCATCCTGCTCTTTGTATTAACCAGCGGAAAAAAGTCCGCCCATCACGTCAATCAGCTTTCCGATACCGAAATCGATTTGGGACGGATGCGAATGGACATCCAGTCCGAGGAGAGAATCCTTGTTCAGCTTGCCGAATCCATCGAGGAAATTAAAAAAAAGCTCAAGGACCGAAAAAAAAGGGAAATCGAGATATCAAGCAGCCTCAAAGATCGAACCACCGACCTGAGCCTCCTGCTGGCCCAATTGGCTGAGATGGAAGAACTCCGGGCTACCTTGCTGGGGGATATGGAAAACCTGCCCACCGTTCCAGAGGAGGTTCCCATCCCGATGCCCAACCCCGTAAAACGCCAATACCTGACCGATTTCAAGCTCGACGGGGAGCGCGTCCTTTTTCTCATCGAAGCTTCCGGTGGTATGCTCGACGACACCATCGATGGGGCCATCGAACGCCTCGGCGACAGAGATGAGATAAAACGCCAGGCCCCCAAATGGCTGCGCACCCTGAAGGCCGTCGAGTGGATGATTACTGCCCTCAAAGCCCCCAGCCGGTACCAGATAATCTTTTTCAACAAGGAGATTGATTCGGTGATATCCCTCCGGGCCGGAGAATGGCTTGAAATTACCGACCGGCAAACCCTGGCTGAGGCTTTGGAAAAAATGAGAGAATACACCCCCAAGGGAGGGGCCAATCTCGAGCGGGCATTTTTTTATGTCGGAGGCATGAATCCCAGGCCCGACAATATCATCCTCTTTGTGGACGGGTTGCCCACATTGAGCGACTCCGTTCCGGCTGGCCCCATCATCGACCAAAGCGCCAGAGAGCGTATGTTTAGCGCGGCCAAGCGCCAAACCCCCACAGGCATTCCGGTCAACGTCATCATGATGCCCATGAGCGGAGATCCCGGGGCGGCCACAAATTTTTGGCTTCTCTCGACCAAAACCGAAGGTTCCTTCATCTGTCCTTCGAAAACCTGGCCTGAAACATGAGCAGGAAAAAAAAGCGCGATATTTCCGTTTTCAGCCTCTCCTTCCTCGATGTCATCAGTTGCGGATTCGGGGCGGTTATCCTCCTTTTCGTCATTTCGATGGGTTCGGAGCGTTTGGTTATTTTTGATGTCCGCGACGCCCTCGAGAAACTCTTTCAGGAACGCATGAGTGAGCTTTCCAGAGTTCAAAGTAAAAAGGAGGAGTTGAAACGGATTGTCGTCCTCAATGAAAAACTCGAAAAAGAAACAGAGGATCGGCTGGCCTCCATGCAGGTGGACCTCGATGAATTGATCAACCGGATCAAGGATGCCGAATTTGGCAAAGAAAAGCTTCTCGTCGATGTGGATAACCTCGAAGAGGAGATCGACGCGCGGGAAAAAGAGGTGAGCATCCCCCAAAATGATTCTGATCTGCCAATCGGAGTGCCGGTTTTAAGCAATAAAATAATTTTCGTGATGGATACCTCCGGGAGTATGCGCGACCCCAGCACGGGGAAAATCTGGGAAACCGTGACCACCAAAATCCAGGAAACCCTCCTCGCTTACCCCATCGTCAAAGCCATTCAGGTTATGGATGCCGATGGCAACTTCATCCTCCGCTCAAGCCGCGGCCAGTGGCTGCCCGATAGCAGAAGCGTGCGAAACAGTATTGTCAGGGCCATTAACAACTACGAGCATCACAGCCAAAGTAACCCCGTCCCCGGTATCTTGAGAGCCATTCGCTCCTTCCGAGATGACAAAACATCGGAAGATAAAATCGGGATATATATCTTTGGCGACGAATTTACTCAGACTGCGGAAAAGGTATTAAATCGCATTGATACTGCCAACAAACCCGATGAGGAGACCGGGGAGAGGCCAATCACCATCAACGCCATCGGATTTCCCCACGTAATCAAGTACGAGCGGCACTTCACCCGCACAGGCCTCAAGTTTGCCAACCTCATGCGGGAGTTAACCTACCAGCACGGCGGCGCATTCATCGGCACCCATTGAGCGGCGGTATTTCCAAAGTCTATTGGGCAACCCACCCGCCATCCACGGAAAAACCGGCCCCGGTGACATAGCTCGAGGCATCGCTGGCCAAAAATATCGCGACTCCGCCGATTTCGTGCAAATCTCCCCAGCGCCCCATGGGGATTTTGGAGATAAATGCCTGGTATTTCTCGGGGTCGTTCATGAGGGGTAGATTCATCTCCGTGCCAAACGGGCCCGGCAGTATCGCGTTGACCGTGATGCCCTTGGTGGCCCATTCCATGGCCAGCGCCCGCGTCAATTGCAAAACCGCGCCCTTGCTGGTGGAATAAGGGGTGCGCTCGGGAATCGAGGTCACTCCCACCATCGAGCTGATGTTGATTACCCGTCCGTAATTGTTGGCCTTCATAATCGGTGCCACCGCCCGGCAAGTCAGCCAGGAACCGGTCACATTGACCTCCTGCACCTGCCGAAACTCCTCGACCGATAGATCCTCGATGGCTCCACGGATATTGATGCCCGCGCTGTTGACTAAAATATCGATTTCCCCGAACTCAGCGACCACCCTGTCAACTGCTCCCTGCACCTGCTCTTCGCGGACCACATCACCTTTGATGCCGATGCATTTTTGTCCCGTCCGCTCCTGGATTTTCTCGGCGGAAGCCAAAGTAAGGGCTTCATCCCGGCTCATAAGAGCCACCGAGGCCCCTGCATCGGCTAAAGCGGAAGCCATTTCAAAACCGAGCCCGCGGTTTCCACCAGTCACCAATGCCACGCGCCCATCCAGTTTAAAAAGATCCAAAATATTCATGATGGCAGGAATCATAAATGCTCAGGCCGATACCTGTCTAGCGCGGAAGGCCGTTTTTCCAGATTAAAAATGCTCCTGCATAAACCCGGTCGCTATTTCCTGTATCTTTGGCAGATCAGGCGATCTTTCGGGATAGTTCTCAACAACATATACCGCATCCCCTGCGCTTTTCACAGTAACCAACCGCAAATTTGCCCCTATTTCCAGACTCTTCTCTTCGATCAATTGCGATTGCGGGAAAAGGATGTCTTCCTCGCCGGTAATAATAAGAATAGGCGAGGATGATTTTTCGATGAAATTGACCGGGCTGGCATTGATATAATTTTCGGGGACTTCCTCCACCGTGCCGCCCAAACCGAATTTCAACTGGGTGCGCACTTTTTTCTTATCCTTGTCTTCGCTCTCGGAGACTTCCAGGGCGATTTGGTGCAAATCAGTCACCGGTCCAAAAGCGATAATAAAGGAAACCGGTTCATCCTTGAGGCCCGTCATCAACGCTAGATGCCCGCCGCTGGCATTGCCCAACAGCCCGACCCTCGAAGCATCGATACCGTAGTCCCCCGCAAACTCCTTCAACCAGCCAACCGCCTTCCGGCAATCGTCAATCAATGTGCTGAGGGGGGACTTTTTGCTCCCTTTGCTAAAATCAACGGAGGCGAGAACGATTTTTTTCTCGGCGACCAAAGGCAGCAGCATTTCGCGGAAAAAAGGTATTTCCAGAACTTCCGATCGAGTCCCCCTGCGGTAACCGCCGCCATGAATATAAACGAGCAGGGGCAGGGGTTCGCCGGTGGTTTCATCTTCTGCCCGGTAGATATCCAGCATCAGCGGTTTGGAAGAATCCTCCCGATAAACCAGATCGGAGACCATTGCCACATCTTTCGGCAATGATGCTGCCGGTGGCTCTTCCTCGGCCTGTTCGGCTCGCAGCGGAGTCAAACCTATGAAAAGGAATACTAGAAAGCGCGCTTTCATTTCGGTGGAAACTCTTCTAACATCCATGGATGCTGTTCAAGTTCAATATTACAAATAAGTGGATCAACAAACGGTTATGCCAGTTTTGGGGATTCGCCTTGCTTCTGGCCATTCACCCCATTGCTGAGACCCACGGATTTTCACTGAGTTCCCTCCAGAACCTTCCCGGTTTTGGGGTAAATGTAAACCGAATGACCTTCGATGCCGAGGAGTTGGGAGTTTCTCAGGAGGGGTTGCAAAAATTGATCGTGGACCACCTCAAGAAGATCGATCTCAACGTTTACACCGAGGAAAAACTCTCCCGGGCGCCGGGCAAACCGATTCTTGAACTGGCCGTCCTCCTGAGAAAGGTAAAAGACGGCAGCGGTTATATTTTTTCCCTCAGGCTGGCATTGCAGGAAATGGTTTCACTCGAAAGGCCCACCGATAACCTGGCCGGAATTTACGCGCCAACCTGGGAAAAAACCATCCTCGGAATTACCAATAAGAAATCCTACCTCGATATGGGCGTCCGGCAATTGCTGGACAGGTTTGCCCAGGAATATCAGGCCGAAAACCTTTGATCCCGAACCACAATTTTTAGTAGTTTTGACCACATGGAAAAAATAAAAGCGGCAGTTTGTTACGAATTTGGAAAACCCCTCGTCGTCGAGGAGATCGAAATCGATCCGCCCCAACAAGGCGAGGTCAAGGTGCGTGTGGCCGCAACCGGTATTTGCCATAGCGACATCCATTTGATCAAAGGGGAATGGGGCGGCCCTGTGCCCCTCGTTCCAGGGCATGAGGTGGCTGGGATTGTCGAGGAGGTTGGCCCCGGTGTAACCACGGCCAAGGTGGGAGATCCGGCGGTGGTTTGCCTGGTCCGTAATTGCGGACGCTGCCATTATTGCACCAAGGGTCTGCCCCAAATGTGCTCGGGTGATTTTGCCCTCGCTCGTGAAAGCCGATTGAGAAATTTGAAGGGTCAGACTCTGGCTCCAGGCTTGTTTACTGCGGGTTTTGCCGAATGTGTGGTCGTGGACCAATCACAGGTGGTTCCGGTGCCATCCGGGTTTTCGCTGGAGCGTGCGGCTTTGCTCGCCTGCGGCGTCGTCACCGGTGTGGGGGCAGTCGTCAATACCGCCCAAGTCGAAACGGGTTCTTCGGTCGCGGTTATCGGGGCCGGGGGTGTCGGTCTGAATTCCCTTCAGGGGGCAGCTCTGGCCGGGGCTTACCCCATCATTGCCATAGATTTACTGGAGAGCAAATTGGAAAAGGCGAAAGAGTTCGGGGCCACCCACTGCCTGCGGGTTGGTGATGGCGACATCGCCGAGGAAATCCGAAAAATCACCTCGGGCCGCGGGGCCGATTATGCCTTTGTCACAGTCGGGACCGTAAAAGCCATCGAGCAGGCGGTGGAGCTGGTTGGCAAACGGGGCACGGTTGTCATCGTCGGCCTCCCGCCGGTCGATACCCTCGTTTCCTTTTCAGCGATGTCCCTGGTCCGCGCCGAGAAGCGAATTATCGGCAGCCGCATGGGCTCAGTCCGATTGGGCGTGGATGTGCCCCGGCTGGTTGACCTCCACAATTGCGGTCATCTCAAGCTCGAGGAATTGATTAGTGGAAGATACCCGCTGGAGGAAATCAATGAGGCCATCGAGCTCATGAACCAAGGTAAAGCGCTGCGCAATATGATAGTATTTGCATGAACCTGAGCCACCGGGGGGAGATAGTCTTAATCCTACTTGCAATTTTTCCAGTTATCTCACTAAACTACCGGTGAGTGGGCCATAGTATACTGGCGACTCATTGATCCACCAACATTTTAAAAAATGAGCGACGACAAAAAATTACCCGAAGAAAGCGCCAAAAGAACCCTGGCGACCATCGTTTTTACCGATGTGGCCAGTTTTAGCGCTCAAATGAATGAGGACGAATCGGGCACCCTGAAACGGGTCAATCGCGACTTTACTCTGATGCGCGAGGTCTGTGAGAGAAAGGGCGGGAGAGTCCTCAAATCCATGGGTGACGGGTTGCTCATGTATTTCGATAGCGCGTCTCAGGCCGTAGCCTGCGCCATGGAAATTCAAAATTCCAACCACGACCGGGCGAAAAAGGAACCCAACGAAAAAAGGCTCCTCCACCGTATCGGCATCCATATCGGGGACGTTTATTTCAATCAATCCGATGTCATGGGAGACGGTGTCAATATCGCCTCACGACTGGAATCGAAGGCGGAACCCGGCGGCATCTGCATATCTCAAACCGTTTACGATGTCGTTAAAAACAGCATCAAGCTCGACACCACCTATCTCGGCCCAATCGAGCTAAAGAATATACGCGAAAAAGTGCCCGTCTACCAGTTGCTCCTCGAGGCGCAGCTTGGCGCAGCCGGAGTAAAAAAGAGAAAGGGCACGGCCAAGAAAAAGAGAACCCTGCCCATGATAATTACCGGCGTGGCGGCCGTGGCGGCGATCGGGATATTTTTCATTTACCCCAAGTTCATCAAAAAACAGGAGCCCGTGGCGGATGATCCGGCTGGAGTTACCTCGACCAAACCGCGATTCACAGATTCCCAGGCGGTGACTCCCGAGGAGGAGGAAGAACCCAGTCAGGAGCAGGGAGAAACCGTTTCCCAATTACAGGCGGTATTAGGCCAATTTGAAACGGCCTTGAAAAAACAGGAAGAAGCCTCCGCCAAAGCTCTCGCAGATGCCGCCAAAAAAGCCGCCGAAGATGCCATAGCTGCCGACATTGCCGTGGCTGCTGCCGTGGCAGTCGCTACCGCAACCACGCCAACAGCCGAAGATTCTGGCCTCGACATGAAGCGCATCTATGTCGCTATTTTCGAAAACCTGACAGGTGATCCCGCCGAACAAAAATTGGGAAATGTCATCTGCGATTCGATTTCTCAGGGTCTCGAGGGAACAAAGCTGGTTTCGGTTATTCCCGCAACCATCAACCGGGTCTCCGCCGAATCGATTATCAATCAGGGAGTGGAAGGCGGTGGAGGTGGTTCCGTCGTCAGCCAGGCTGAGCAGTCCGGCGCGGGTATCGCTATTTACGGCTCATATTTCTGGCAATCCTACGACCTGAAAATCCAGACCAAGATCATCAATGTAGAGACCGGAGAGGTGCTCAACTCGCTCAATCCGGTGTCCGGGCCGCTGATGTCGCCCCGCAAGGTGGTGGGAGAACTTCAGGAGCGTGTGGCCAGCGCCATGTCACTCTATTATTCCACTTATGACTATCTTGCCGAGGCCACCAGGAGTTGGCCCCCCCTCTACAGCGCATACAAACTATACGAGGAGGGAATGAAAAGTTTTGGCCACGGCGACTACCAGGAAGCGGTCGACAATTTTGGTGAAGCGCAAAAAATCGACCCCGAATTTTTAACCCCTGCGGTCATGAAAGCGACCGCGATGGCCAATTTGGAAAAAGTTGAACAAGCCGGCGCCCTCTTTGAGGATTTAAAGAAAAAGGGCAACCAACTTAACGAACTCGACCGCACCTATGTGGACTTTAGCCTGGCCTCCAATAACGGAGACGTTCTGCGCTCCTACCAATATGCGAGGCAGTTGGTTGATTTGGAATCCTCCCACCGAACGCTCATCAACGCGGGCCTCAGGGCATTATGGCTCAACCGCCCAAATGATGCCCTGGAAATATTTCAAAAAACCGACCCGGCACTCAAAATGGCCCCGATGGATGCTTTTGCCTACCATTTTTATTCTGCCGCCCTGCGACAATTGGGAAACAACGATGAAGCCCTCAAGGTGGCCCAGGAAGGAGTCGAGGAATTCCCTTTCAACTTCATCGCCCTGACTGCCGAAACCATTGCCCTGGCCAAATTAGGGCAAATGGATGAGGTCAACCGGCGCATCAGTTCCTCCTATCGTTTCACCCCGTTGGGCGAGTTTTCCACCGGTAAATTACTCCTTGATACCGGCATGGTTCTGGCCGCCGACGGTAATGTCTCAGGGGCCGCCGAATTATACGACCAGGCTTTTCAGTGGGTCGAAAAACTACCCGCCGATATGGTGGAAACCGATGAGCACCAGTTTTTCTACGCCGAACTTCTCTACCGGGCAGGTAAATATGAGGAGGCCAAAAAAATCTTTTCCACCCTCGCTTCCGAATATTCCGAATACCCCATCCCGCGCGGCTACGTTGGTTTATGCGCGGCACGTCTGGCCAATACCAGGGAAGCCCTCGAAGTTTTCAATGATATGCGCACCGCCGAATACCCCGATTCCTACGGGTGGGATAGCTATATGCGCGCCCGCATTGCCGCCTTGATTAACGACAAGGAGCAGGCAACCTCCCTCCTGCAGGAGGCGTTTACGAGAAATTTTCCCAACGTCATTTCGTGGACCATGGATAATCTTCTAAACGAAACCGATTTCGACTCGGTTCGTGAAACCGATGCCTATGTGGCGATTCTTCAACCCAAAGGGTAATTATCTTAAAATTGGCTAGAAGATAATGCTGCCTATCCGCTTCTTTTTAACGACTTTGAACTCGCCCACATACTTGTCCACAACCTGCACGAAATTCAAAATCTCCGCCGTCGGCTCCCCTGAATAGTTGAAAAGGAGATCCTGCATGGTTATGGAATCGTCGTTGTAGTAGAGACGGTTGGCCGTGATCTCGCCATAGAGAATGCCACCGGAGTAAAAGGTGCCCGGAGCCGATCCCGGCGTATCGGAATAGACAAGGATGGAAGCATCCACCTGCACATCCGGCTGCGCGGTGGTCGGTCCAACCGCAGCCTTCACAGCCGATCCGATGCGAAACCGATTTTCCGACAGAATGCTCAATCCATCGGAATCCATCAAAAGGTATATCGAATCCACCATCTTGCCAGCGACCACAAGGCCCCAGTTTTCATCCTGTGAAAGGATAAATGATGGCACACCGAGTTGGCCGTTTCGCTCATCGCGCACAATGACTATGCCGGTGCCGCCTTTGCGACCCCCAAACCTGCTGCCAGACTTCATCACGACAATGATGCCTTTGGCGTTACCCAGAACCGCCTGAGGGATGGCCGTTTGAGGATTCGCCATGACCGTGGCGAAAAAGGTATTTATATCGCTCAGTCGAGTATTTAACTTTTGCGTATCTCTCTCCGCGTTTTGCCCGAATCCGTATTGCAACGGAAGCAAAAGGCAGAGCCCCCCCATAATCCACGGTCCAACCGCAAAACGATTTCTTGAAATCATTCTGAACATAGTTCTAATGACAAATAAATGTTGAGGGTCTCCCAAAGAAGCAACAATAATCTATTCTCTCCATTTCTCAACACAGTCAAACTGTCTATTTTCTCTATGAACAAAGCAAATAAAAAGCGTTGCCAATGGGCCGGTTCGGATTCCACTTACCAAGATTATCATGATATCGAGTGGGGGGTTCCTCTGCATAATGACCGCCTGCTCTTCGAGTTTTTGCTTCTCGAAGGCGCTCAGGCAGGCCTCAGTTGGATTACGATTTTAAAAAAACGTGATAACTACCGGAAGGCATTCGACGGTTTTGATCCAGAGAAAATCGCCCGTTACGGCCCAAAAAAAGTAGAGGAGCTACTTCAAAATGCCGGTATAGTTCGGAACCGATTAAAAATAGCCGCCGCCATCGGTAACGCCAAAGCCTTCCTCCAAACGACCGAGGAATTTGACTCCTTCGATGCCTATATCTGGCAATTTACCGCCGGCGTTACTATACAGAACCGTTGGAATTCTTTGAGTGAACTGCCCGCTTCCACCAAAGAGGCGGATCAGATGAGCAAGGATCTGAAACGCAGAGGTTTCAAATTTGTCGGGCCGACAATCTGCTACGCCTTCATGCAGGCCACCGGGATGGTCAACGACCACACCACCGACTGTTTTCGATACAAGGAGTTAGCCTGATTCAGGCAGGATAAAGGTTTTTTCCTCCTCTTTGGCCTCCACCAGTTTATCACGATTCTCAGGCAGTTGATTAAACGTGTAATCCGAATAAACCAAAGTCACTTCCGACATTATCCGATTCAATGAATCTTCCGCATCCGAGCTCTCGAAAAAGATAAATACCGGCCCCGGTTTGGGTTCCTCCTTTTCTTCTTCCTCACCCTCTTCAACCGCAATTTCAACAATTTCCGCCGGGCGGCGACCTACCGTCAATGTATAAGAGTCGCCGTTAAACAGCCCTATCACCACTTGGCGGCTATTATCACGCGCCTTCAGCGCATCGCCGTCTTCCAAACCGCGAACCTCATTGAAACGCACGCCTACAAGGGTCGAGAGCAGGCTGTTAACCTCATTCTGCTTGAGGCCTTCGCCCGCAACCGGACCACTGATTTCAAAAGGCGATTCGGGACTCGCTCGGGAGACATCAAGCGGTAATTCCCCTTCACCGGAAAATTCTATGCGGAGCCGGGAAACGTCTTTTTGCTCAAATGTCAGCATTTTCTTGTCGGGCCAGTTTTTAAGGTCGGTATCGAGATAAAAGCTCAGGTCCGCCAGATAGGCCTCCTCTTTTTCATCGAGACGGACGAACAGACCGGATTTCGAGCCCGATTTGCCAACTTCGAGATCCCACAGCGTATTGCCATCCGCCGATTTCAAAGTCACTATATTCGTTCCCAATTCCAGGCGGCTCATTCTCTCGGTAGAACGTGTGACCAATCGAATTATCGAGGCATCCAGAAGATTTCCTGTAAGCGTTTTCAGTTTTCCGAAATCGGCCCGAAACCCGTGGTAATCCGGCAGTATCCAATCTCCGCCTTTTTCCCGTTTAAGGACCACCGTTTCCTTTTCTGATGGTTTTTGAAAAACGATTTCATCCGCTTTTTCAAGAACTTCGGGCTGGAGCAACTTTTCTCCCGCCAGGCTTCCCTCTTCTTTGGCTCGCGGAGCGGGGCGGGTTAGCTTCCATCCTACGATTGCCAGGACGGCGATGACAAATATGGTTATTATGAGCGGTTTCAGTTTCATGCCCTGCCGCCTTTCTGTCGCTTGTGGCGGAGCATAAAAAACCCGATTCCCGCGAATCCGACCAAACAGGGCACCGCGAGCAGATTCATGAGGGCCAACCTACGCTCCAGGCTTTCGATATCTTCGCGCAACTTCTTCCGAATATTGCGTAACTCCGCCTTTTTATCGGCCTCCTCTTCGCGGTAATCTTCGATCAACTTGCGAACCTCCGACCCGGCCACCAGTCGCTGACGGCCTCCTTGTTGGGCTTGTAAATCGCTCAATTTCCCCTGCACATCCTTAAGCTCCTCCTGTAGATCCTCATATTCCAACTGGAATTTTTCCTGAGCTTTCGATTCCAGATCGCGGACAACCGTAAATGGCCGCACCACCGTTCCTTTTCCACGCAGCGAGATGAGGTCCTCGCTTCCGGCCAGGTATTCCAGGGAATTACTGACAAACGCGAGGTTGTCATTGAGTGGTTGCAGACCCCTCATTCCCAAAAAATTAATTCGTCGGACACTATAATTATCCGACAGGAAATCCGTATCGGCGATCAATACCAAGGTGCTTTCGCCAGCCGATTCCTTCAGAGATTTTTCACCGCCGTCCCCTGTGTCTCCCTCCGTCTCTTCCTCATTTTTAGGTTTCCCATCGGGAAATGCCGTAGAGAGTCTTCCATTTAAAATTCCCGCAAGCACGTAGGTTTTCCCGTCGGGATCCACCTGCCGGGTCAATTCATCAGGCGGGGTAAAATTGAGCAAACTGGCGGTCAGTCGCCCGCTTTCCTCCGAGCTAACCATGAGAGGTGTCAACTTCAGCCCACTATCGGACTCCACGCGAAAGCTGCCGGGCTCAACCAAAAACATCTGGTTGAGTTCGGCCGTTGGGGGAGCTTCATCGGATAAATCCACTATTTTATGCCATGCCGGGTAACGGGTGGCATTTCCCCCCTGGCCCATCATGACATTTTCGGCATTTTTGATGTCCGCCACAAAATAAAGAGGATCGTAATCAATGCCCCACTTGTCAAAAAGGCGTGGAAGATCGCTGGAGGTGCTCGGCATTCCACCCATCATCCTCTGCTGCTGGCTCATGCTCCTTTTTTGCACATCTGACGAGGGATCGACAGCGATAAAAACAGGTTTCCCCGAGAGGACGAACTGGTCGATTTCGTAGAGTATTGAATCGCTCAAACCTGCGGGGTGAACGATCGCGAGAATATCCAGATCATCGGGCAATTCCGTATCTTCGGCCGCCACTTGTTCGATCGTGAAACTCGCGCGCAATTCCTCGATGACCGCCCAATCTGCCGGGGGTTGTTGACCCGGAGGCATCATACCGGGCTGGTATCCTGATATCACCGGCAGGGAGGAAATCACTCCAAGTTTGGGTAAATCAAGTTGCTGGACACGGTGAAGGAGGCGCGAGAGGTCGTATTCGAGAAAAGATTCACGCTTGGGGTCGAAAACCGGAATGGTTTCCTCCTG
Organism: Opitutales bacterium; assembly: GCA_021772515.1. Lineage (GTDB taxonomy): Bacteria > Verrucomicrobiota > Verrucomicrobiia > Opitutales > UBA2987 > JAJFLU01. Next base: position 54,540 of record JAJFLU010000009.1, on the reverse strand, counting down.
CTCCGCTTGAACGGCCTTCAACCCGAAAAAGAAATTATCGCCGTTGGGCAATCTCTGGTTGGACAAACCGGAGCGGATGGCTTCTTCCTCCTCTTCGGTATCGGGTTTCGGATCGATAATATTTAAAACGATATTGCCACCGCCCGAACTCTTATACTGGCGCAACAGCGCTTCCACCCGAGTGGCATAATTCTTAAAATGGATGGGCACTTCCTCTGCACTGCGCCGAAAGTAATAATCCAGAGTAATCGGCTCCTCGACCTTTTTTAGCAACGCCTTACTGCCATCCGAGAGGGTGTAAATATTTTCCGAGGTAAAATCTACCTGCCCGGGGATGAAGCTGGTTATTATCGTGACCAGGAACAACCCCGCCACAAGGAGGATTAGGGCGACCCATTTTGATGTGGTTTTCATTGTCAGAAAAGAAGAGTTAACTTTGAAATTATCCGTGGATCAGCGCTCCAGAGTGAGCACGTTGACGAAAAGGCAAAAAGCCCCCAGAGAAACGAAAAAGAGCATGTCCCGCAAAGTGACCAATCCTCTCACCATGGGATTAAAATGGGTGATAAAACTGAAATTCGAGAGGCCATCGACCAGCCAGACGGGAAAGTGGGCAGCCAGCATGAGATCGCTGAACACGCTCCATCCGAGCAAAACCAGGATCAAACAAATGACCACACTCAAAACGAAGCTGATAACCTGGTTTTCGGTCAATGAGGAGGTCAGCGAGCAAATGCTCAAAAACGCGCCCGCCATGAGAATACCTCCCAAATAACCGCTGAATACCGGCCCCCAATCGGGATCCCCCAAATAGGCGACCGTCATCGGCATCGAGAAGGTGAGCAAAATGCCGACCGAAATAAAAGCCCACCCGGCCAGGAATTTGCCAAATACCGCCTGTGTAACCGAAATCGGCAACGTAAAAAGCAGTTCCCATGTGCCCGATTTCTTCTCTTCGGCCCAAAGACGCATTCCCACGGCAGGAACCAGAAACAGAAAAATCCAGGGAAGAAATGTATAAAAACGGGCCATACTGGCATCATTGGTGTCAAAAAAACCGCCAAGAAACCAAGTCAGCCCGATGGTCGAAACCAGAAATACAATGAGAAATACATAGCCCACCGGGGAACGGAAATATCCCATGAACTCACGTTTGAAAATTGCCAGAATCGATTGCATGCTTATTTCCTTAATAAATTTTAAATCTGCGTCAAATCCCGGAAAACCTCTTCCAGACGAACGGAGGATTTGTTCATTCCCACCACCGGCCAGTTTTCAGATCTTGCGGTCTCGAAAAGAAGCGCATTGATATCCTCGCCATTTATTGGCACCGCGATCAGCTTTTCTTCCTCCTCGATCACCTCGCCAACTTTGTCCAGCCGTCGAAGGGATTCCCGAATCGTCTGTGGATCCTCATTATTCAATAATAGCTCGACGGCATTGAAACGCGGATGGCGGCGGCGAAGATCATCCGGTGATTCGTCGGCGATGATCGACCCTTCCGCGATGATAATAATGCGGTTACACATCGACTCGACCTCGTCCAAAATGTGGGTTGAAAGCAAGATCGCCTTATCGCTCGCCATCGAGGAAATGAGTCGGCGCACTTCCTGTTTCTGGTTGGGATCAAGCCCATCAGTCGGCTCATCCATAATCAGGCATTGCGGATCGTGAAGGATTGCATGGGCCATCCCCACGCGCTGTCGGTAGCCCTTGCTCAGGGTTTCGATCGGCTGGTGGCGCACATTTTCCAAATGGCAAATTTCCATCACCCGGCGAATATTTTTCTCCCGGTCCACCCGATTATTGATGCCCCTCATATCGGCGATGAACCCGAGAAATTCGAGGGGGGTCATTTCCTGGTAGAGCGGCCCGTTTTCAGGAAGATAGCCAAACAGCTTTTTCGCCGCAATCGGCTCCTGCTGAATGTCGTGCCCGCCTACTCGGGCCGTTCCCAAAGTCGGCTGCAAAAACCCCGTAATCATTTTCATGGTGGTGGATTTGCCAGCCCCGTTGGGCCCCAAAAATCCCAGAATATCACCCTTTTTCAACTCAAAGGTGATATGATCCACCGCCCGAATCGAGCCAAAATCTTTAACCAGGTTTTCTACTTCGATCATAGTCGCTATGGAATGTTGAAAAAAATAAATCCGGTTTGTTTCAAAAAAATCAAAGTTCCGGGATAGTTTTTTTAATTAGCTTTTCAAGCCTTTTTTGCACCCGGCGTCGAATTCGTTCAATCCTTCGAGCAATATTCGAATTGAATTTGCTGTCGAGGCGTTGAATGCCACCGGGACTGAAAATGTGAGGTTTGCTCCTCGGAACAGTCAAGAATACGGGCCGATACAGTAACCGGCAAAGGATCGATATCAAAGGGGTAGGGCTGGCAGACAATGCGTCGTTTACCCGCAGGCCTCAACTCAAGAGTGACCCGGTCCTCCCAACTTTTTCGCGGAACATCCGGCAATTCTATCTCATCCTCTCCAAATCCTCTTGCTTGGCCTTTTGTCGGGCATATGAGGGCCGAACAGATGGACAGCGACAGCCCGTCCAATACCTGAAGCAGCCGAATATGGGGCTTTAAATGTTCCGGTTTTACCCACTCGGCCGTTTCCGGCATATCGAGAAGCCGGGTCTTGAACCCATTTTGCATCGCTTCGATTTCACCGATAAAACGGAGCGTTTCCTCGAGTAGATCACCCGTTAACCTCTGTGGGGCATTCTTCGAGAATAACTGATGCGCAAATGCCGGATCCGTCTCAGAATCGATCCCTCTATAATAAAGCCAATAGGCATGATAACCGATCAGCAGCCCCACATAGGGATGCCGATCACCGAAGCGTGGCACCCCGCGCCGCCAGCGATCCATTCCTTCAGACAGAGTTTCCGATAGCCCGAAAAGCCCCAATGGAAGACCGTCTTCCTCCGAAAGATCGGGTGTCGCTTCCCATTCCCACCAGCCATTGTCATGCTCGGCAATGGCCAGCACCGTTTCCGCCCGCAATCGCTCGGGATCCTTCGAGTCGGCATAATAACCTGGCCGGGTAAACTCGCCATTTCCCCAATGGGCGGCAAAATAGCCGGAAACCTCGGCATGGTCCGGTTGCGTGATCAGCCAGACCTTATTATCGTCTCTCCGGGTTTTAAGCATAGCGCGATCAGAATTGATCGGATACTACCACCTCGGATAACGGTAATTGGCCTCCGCGACCTCTGGCAGGGTCCGCCGCTTTGCCCACCGTTATCATCATGGATATTACATGATCCTCGGGAAGATTTATTATCTCGGCTACTTTTTGTGGGTCGAATCCGATCATCGGGCAGCTACCGTAGCCCATTTCCTTGGCCGTAAGCATAATCGTCTGCCCGGCAATCCCGCAGGAGCGCATCGCTTCGTCTCTCTGCAACTGCGCATTGTCCTCATAAAATCCGGTCGTCATCGGGGCCATCATGTTGCGGACTTCCTCCGGCGCATCTTTCCAGTATCTTTCCGGGTTGCGATGCGAATTGAGGTAGGCGCAAAGGACAATGGTAATGGAAGCATCCGTTACCTGAGCCTGATTCCAGGCTGCCTCCCGAAGCTGTTGCCGTATTTCGGTGTCCTGCACCACGACAAACCGCCAGTTCTGCATATTAAACGATGTGGGCGAAAGAATCGCGTGTTCCATCAGAGAGGTAATCTCCCCTTCGGTCATGCGGTGGGCAGGATCGTAGTGTTTGACAGAGCGACGTTGGTGAATGGCTTCCAGAGTATTCATAATTTCAATAAAAGTGTGAGCATACCGGCGGTTGTAAAGACTAACTTTCAGAGTCCAACCAACGGGGTTCTATTCATAGGCGACCCACGGCAGCCAGGTGACCAATGCGGGAAACAGGTAAACAAAAAACAGCGCCAGCAGTTGCAAAATAACAAAGGGAATCACCCCACGGTAAATATGGCTGATTTGCACTTCCTTCGGGCAGACACCTTTGACAAAAAACAGCGCGAACCCCACCGGCGGCGTCAAAAAGGAGGTTTGCAGGGTAACCGCGTAGAGAATCGAAAACCAGACCAGACCAGCCTTTTCCAATGGGGATTCCGATACAGCCCCCAAATCTAATCCCGCCAGCACAGGAGCCACCAGTGGTAAAATAATCAGGGTAATCTCAATCCAGTCGAGAAAGAATCCCAGAAAGAAGATCACCAAAAGAATGAGCAAAACAAGATTCCCCGGCGAAACGTTTATACCCAGCAAAAGCCCTTCGATCACTTCGTCTCCTCCCAGAAATCGGAGAACCAGCGAAAAACAGGTCGCCCCGATGAGTATGGCAAAGAGAAAACCCGTCGTTTTTAGCGTTTCGGCCATCGCCCCCCTGAGCACGCTGAGGTGGAGTTTTCGATTGGTGCCCGCCAGAATGGTTGCCCCCAGCGCCCCCATACCGCTCGATTCCGTAGGCGTTGCAATTCCAAAAAAGATCGACCCCAGAACCAGCAATATCAGAAACAGGGCCGGAGCAATGGCCTTGCCCAATTCGAAAAGAACTTTCGCATTCAGCTTGGGCCGATTTTTCGGCAGAGGCGCCGCCGATGGATTTAATTTGGTATAAACCAATATGTAGAGGACGTAAAGTGAGGCCAGAAGCAACCCCGGCAGGACCGCTCCCATAAACAGATCCCCAACCGGCAACTGCAATTGGTCGGCCATGATGATGAGCATGATGCTGGGCGGAATGAGTATCCCCAGAGTGCCCGCCCCGCAGACCGTCCCGACGGCCAACTCCTTTTTGTAACCCTGCGAGAGCATTACCGGCAGCGATAGAATTCCCAGAAGAACAATGGACGCCCCGATGATGCCCGTGGCTGCCGCCAACAAGACCCCGATTATCGTTACGCTGATGGCGAGCCCGCCCTGAATCCCGCCCAGCAGATTTTGCATCGCGTGCATCAGTTTTTCCGCCACCCCCGAGCGGTCGAGCATATGCCCCATAAATATAAACATAGGCAGAGCCACCAGCACACCGTTTTCCATCAGGGCGAATATTCGATTGATAACGAGAGAAAAGGTTTGCAGGTCCAACCCGATAAACGTCCCCGCATAGGTGTCGCAAAGCATGGCAACGCCGACAAATATCACCGACAGACCGCCGAGTGAATACGCCACCGGAACCCCCATCAATAGCAGCCCTATAAAGGTTCCAAACAGGGCCAGGATCAGTATGGTGGTGGTTTCCATCAAGTTAATCCAATCAATCGGCGATGACGCTTTCCTCTTCCACCTTGACGCTCCCCGTCAGCAGCCGGAAGGAACGAGCCACTGAATTTAGCAACAGAAAAACCGCCCCGATGGGGATGAATGCCTTGATCGCCCAACGCCAGGGCAGCCCTCCCGGTGATGGGGATTTTTCACCAATTCGCCAGGCCGCCGCAGTGAACTCGCAGCCGTACCAAAATACGATTGTGAACAGTGGAATGAAAAAGACGACAATCCCGACAATTTCGATGATCCTCTTTGCGTTGGGAGAAAAATGACGATGGAAGAGATCCACTCGCACATGGGCGTTTTCCTTTTGCGCATAGGCCAGACTCATCATGACCATGACCGCGTAGAAATGCCATTGCAATTCGCCCAGCCAAACCATGTCGGACGAGAACCCATATCGTAAAACCACCTGCACGATGATAGTGATCATCAAAAACAGCGCGGCCCACGAAAACACCCTTCCCGCCAGGCCGACAATAGCCTCAATCCGCTCGGCCAGGGTATCGAGTTTTTTCAGCATAAACAGGAGGGTGCCAAAATTAAACGATCACTCCTCACTCCCGGCCCGGGGCAGATAGGCCTTGCTCCCCCAGATGGCATATTGCCGCCTGAAGTTTGAAAAATCCTCGTAAACCTTCTTGAAAAACGGATCGGCGGCGGATTGCTCGGCGGCCACTTCCTCCCATTTTTCCCTCAACAATTCGAGCATTTCGGGCGACCAGCTCATATTCTTGACCCCCCGCTCCACCTCATTGCGAATCATGACCTCCGCCTGTGTCGCCTCCGCATTGGCAATCGAGAGCACAATGGTCTCGCGGCTGGCCATTTCGATGATCGTCTGCTGGCTCGGTGAGAGCCGGTTCCAGACATCCTTGTTGATGATTAACTCGAAGGCCGAGGCCTGCTGATGCCAGCCGGGAAAGTAGTTGTATTTGGCGATCTTGTAAAATCCCTTGTCCTCATCGATGCTCGGCATGGCGTATTTGGTGGTATTGATGATTCCCTTTTCCAGAGCCGGAAAAATCTCTCCCGGCGGGAGGACGTTGACGGAGACCCCGAGCTTTTTCATAACCACTCCACCGAGGCCGAAAAATCGCATCTTCATCCCCTTGAGGTCCACTGCGGTATTGATTTCCTTGGCAAACCAGCCGGAGGTCTCCGGGGGGATCATCGAGCAGACAATCACTTTGATGTTGAAGCCATAGGTGTCGTACATCTCCTGATAAAGCTTGCTCCCATTGCCCTCGAAAAACCACGAAAGATACTCGCTCGAGTCCGGGCCAAATGGCACTGCCGAAAAAAGCGGCGCGGCCGGAATCTTGCCCATCCAAAAACCCGCCGTGGCATAACCGGCGTCGACTTTTCCACTCGAAACGGCATCCAGAACCTCCATCGAGGCGACCAGTTTGCCCGGATCGAAAACCTTGAATTTGACCGAACCGCCACTGGCTTCGGCCACCCGATCGGTCAGCCTTACGATATTATCCCCCAAAATCGGAGCATTGGTATTGTAGAGAGACACCAGCTTGAGATTAACCGGTTTGGATTCGACCACACCCGCCTCGGATTCAGTGGAAGACTGCTTCCCGCAACCCCCAAGGAAGATCATTGAAGTTATCAACAGGCAACAGGTTCCAGGAATAAAGCGTATTTTCATAAAAAAGTCCGGTTGAGCGGATAATGGATAAAAGAAACCTCAGGGCAAGCCAAAGTTGGGCCTCCAGAAACCAAACATCACCATATCAACCTTGACATTAGACGGAGTTTTTGATATTTACCCCTCCGCGTATCTAAAGGCAAACCATACAGAATAACAAAGATCGATCCCATGAAAATTATAACCTCAATTCTCCTGCTTTTACTAATTCCTGCCATTCTCAACGCTGCCATCTGGAGAGTGGATAATAATCCGGGCCGCATCGCCGATTTTACCAGTTTACAGGCGGCCATGGATGCGACTGACACAAATAGCGACCCTGTGGTAGTCACAGGCGATATAATATATGTCTCGGGTTCCGGAATAAGCTATGGGTCGGCTACCATAGACCGGCCGGTTTTGATTTATGGACCGGGTTTCTTTTTAACCCAAAACACCGGCCTGACGGCGGAGATAAGTCCCGCCACCTTCACTACCTTTACGGTTGGTAACGCTACAGTTGGCGAAGAAACTGCGCAAGGGACTCTTATTTCCGGCCTGACTATTGCAACCCTCAACGTCTATGACTCAGCTGTAATAGTAAAAAGGAATCGTATTACCACGCAGATTATTCTCGGTAACTTTGGAACTGGCTCTCCGGTATCCGACGTTATTATTGCCCAGAACTACATCAGCGGCAATGTCGCATTCCGGATAGGTGTGATTGATTTTACACAGCCTGCGGTCGCTAACATAACGATTAAGAACAATTTTATCAGCAACGTAAATGCTAACGGAGATACCGTCAACATGAAGTCCGGCAATTCCGCCACAATCACCAACAACATTTTCGACGATGGAATAACAGAGATCAATAACGCCGTCTTTAACTTTAACATAATTCGCTCCGCCGATGGAATAATCAAAACGGGGGGAAGCGCTGAGTTTAATATTGCCAGAACCAACGCAGCCGCAATTTCCGGAGGCACCAATACTATCGATCTTACAGATGCAGATATTTTCGAATTCGGTCCGGCTTCGGATGGCTTCTTCCTTAAAACCGCCAGCGCGGCCGAAAATGTTGATGGTTCGGGCGGAGATGCTGGAATGTACGGCGGGGCCGAACCCTATGTGCTTTCTGGTGTTCCAGCGCTTCCCACTATCGCAGAGATCGACGCGCCATCTTTTGCTTCGCCCACCTCTGGATTGACTATAACTATAAAGGCGAAGGCTCGCAACTAAGTGGGCCGTTTCCAACCACGCAGGATTATGATCCGTCTAGGAAAAACGATCGGTTTATCCATCCTTTTTTTGGCAGTATTGCCTTTTCAGGCTATCGGTCAGGATGTGGACCGGTTGGAGTATTTTTTCGATACCGATCCTGGATTCGGCAGCGGAGTTCCAGTCACCATAACGACGAGCACCACCATCGATCACACCTTTGCGCCGGATATTTCGGGTCTGTCGCCAGGCTTTCATGTGCTTTACCTGCGCGCCCATGATACCCTAGTAGATATGATGGATCTTTGGAGCTACACGACAGCAACGCCGTTTTTTCTCGAACCCGGAGTCGATGCCGGGGTGGGCGTCTCCAATGATATTCAGGCCATCGAGTATTTTTTCGATGCCGATCCCGGAAACGGAACGGGCGATCCGATCACTGTGACTACTCCCGCAGGCGAAATTGTTCTGACGGAAGAAATCGATCTTTCCGCGCTGGTGGACGGTTTTCATACTTTCAACCTCCGCGCCCAAAGCTCCAGTGGCACTTGGGGGCCTGTGATTACGCATCCCATTTTCCAGCAAACCTCGGCCGCCCCAAATGGAGATCCCAATATCAATGCGTTTGAGTATTTTTTTGATGACGATCCGGGATTTGTAATGGCAACGCCCTACATATTGGCGTCTCCCGTCCCCTCTATTGGCTTCTCGTTCACACCAGACATTTCAACTCTGGATAAGGGGTTCCATAATTTCTATATACGGGCTTTTAACGCCGATGGAGAATGGAGCCCGACTTATGTCCATCCGTTTGTTATCGAACCCGGACTGGCCACGGTAGCGGCCCATACAATCAACGAAATCGAGTATTTTTTCGGGAGCGACCCAGGATTTGGAATGGGCCAATCTTTTACCGCATTTACTGCCGCCGAGGGGCTGGATGCCACCCAGAATTTAGACTTTTCAGGAGCGAGTCCCGGTTTTCATATCCTGAACTTGAGGGCAAAAAACGCGGAAAACTTCTGGGGTCCGGCAGCAAAAATACCCGTTTTTGTGCAACCAAATGTGCAGACCGCGCCACTCCCAAATATCGTCGAGATTCAGTACGATCTGTTCGAGGACGGCACTTTGGTCGGACAAGGTTCGGTCACGGGTTTTACCCCCGCAAGTGTCGTCGATTTAACCTTCGATGCGGACACCGTTGGGCTGAGCGATGGCGCAACCTTTCAGATTTTGGTCAGAGCGATGGATTCCCACGCCGCTGTGAGCCTTGCCATCCAGTCCAATGGGGTGATCGAAGCCTCCTACACGGATTGGAAAAAAGTATTTTTCGACACCGATGAACAGACGAGTGATGCCATTTCAGGATTTACTGCCGACCCGGATAACGACGGCGTTCCCAACGGCATCGAGTTCGCCCTGCGGACGCATCCCCGGCAGGAGTCATCCAATCTGCTGCCTTTTACCCAGAGGACGGGAGATTTTCTCGAAATCGTTTACCGTCAGCGAAAAGGCGGATCCGGTACCACGGGTGTTGATTACATTGCGGATGATTTGCTATACACAGTTGAAGTTTCGGACGATCTTAGCCCGACTGGATGGGCTTCTGGCCCAGGATTGGTCCAACTCGTCGGGACTCCGATCGATAATGGCGATGGCACCGAAACGGTGACCGTTCGGTTGACGGCTTCAATAACCGGATTGGCCCGAAAATTTTTACGCCTCCTTGTGACCACGGATTTACCGGAATAAAGGCCAAACCTTAGTCCAACGCGCTCAATCATTCGGGCACGGCGCGCGGCAGGTAGGCTTTTCCACCCCAAATGGCATATTTTTCGCGGAATTGACTATAGTCGTCGTAAACCTTTTTGAAAAACGGATCGGCTGAAGACTCCTCTTCGACCACCTCACGCCACTTTTGCCTGAAAATTTCCAGCATTTCCGGTGACCAAATGGCATTTGTCACTCCCCGCTCCTCCTCGTTCCTTTTCAATACCTCCGTTTGGGTGGCTTCCGCTCGGGCCATCGAGTAAACAATGGTGTCGCGGGTAGCCATCTCGATAATTGCCTGGCGGCGGGGGGAAAGGCTATTCCAGACATCTTTGTTGATAAAAAACTCGAAGGCCGTCGATTGCTGATGCCAACCGGGGAAATAATTGTATTTAACGATTTTGTAGAACCCCATATCCTCATCGATGCTCGGGAGGGCAAACTCCGTGGCATCAATGACGCCCTTCTCCAGAGCGGGAAAAATCTCACCGCCGGGGAGCAAATTGACGGCCACTCCGAGCTTCTGCATGATGTTTCCACCGAGTCCGAAAAACCGCATTTTCAAGCCCTTCAGATCCTCGGGCGACTGGATTTCCTGGGCGAACCAGCCGGAGGTTTCCGGCGGAAATACCGCGCAGACAAAGACCTTCACATTGAACCCGTAACGGTCATACATCTCCTGGTAGAGCTTCATCCCATTTCCGCCAAAAAACCAGGCCATGTATTCACTGCCATCCGGGCCAAAGGGAACCGCCGCGAAGAGCGGAGCCGCCGGAATTTTCCCCATCCAGTAACCCGGTGTCGAATAACCGGCGTCAACCTTCCCCGCCGAGACGGCATCGAGCACTTCCAGCGCAGCAACCAATTTTCCGGGATCGTAAACCTTGATTTTAATCCCTCCTGCGCTGGCGGCTTCGATACGCTCCGCAAGGTGCATGATAGCTTCGCCGTGAATAACCGAATTCGAGTGAAAAGAGGAGGCCAGTTTCAATTGAACCGACTGCTCGGTTGAAGCCGAATTTTCCGTCTCCACATTTTGCTTTCCGCAACCGCAAAAGAGCATCGCAACAAGACCGAACGCCGTTATCTGAAAAAGAGGTTTTCGGTTATTCATGTTGAGAAAATTTATTGATCCCGAACGGTTGGTCGCGGCAAATAGGCCTTGCTTCCCCAAACGGCATATTTTTTGCGAAATTCAGAATAGTCGTCATAGACTTTTTTAAAAAAAGGATCGGCGGAGGATTCTTCGGCGGCGACCTCCCGCCAGGCTTTGTTAAATAACTGAAGCATCTCAGGCGACCAGGTGACATTTTTCACCCCGCGTTCCCTCTCGTTACGCAGCATTACCTCCGCCTGTGTCGATTCCCCTCTCGCGATGGAATAGACAGTGGTATCATGGCAGGCCATCTCAATAAGGGTCTTTTGGGTCGGGGAAAGTTCATTCCACACTTCGTTGTTAATGAGCAGTTCGAGAGCCGACGACTGTTGATGCCAACCCGGATAGTAGTTGTATTTCACGATTTTATAGAACCCCAAATCCTCGTCCATACTCGGCATAGCATATTCGGTGGCATCGATGACCCCCTTCTCCAATGCGGGAAAAATTTCTCCCGGCGGCAGGAAACTGATGGATGCGCCCAACTTCGCCATAACGCTTCCCCCCAGGCCAAAAAATCGAATCTTCAATCCCTCGAGGTCATCCCGGCTTTTGATTTCACGGGCGAACCAGCCAGAGGTCTCCGGTGGAGACATTCCACAAATTTGGGCTTTCACATTGAACCCATAGCGGTCATACATTTCCTGATAAAGAGTTTCCCCGTTTCCGGCCAGAAGCCAGGACAGGAATTCACTCGAATCGGGGCCAAAGGGCGCAGCCGTAAACAATGGAGCCGCCGGAATCTTTCCCATCCAAAAGCCCGGCGAGGAATATCCCGCATCGACCTTTCCAGCCGAAACCGCATCGAGCACTTCCATCGAAGCGACCAGCTTGCCGGGGTCATAGAGCTTGAATCGGATGTTCCCGCCACTCGCTTTTTCCACCAACCCGGAAAAGTGTTTCAGGCTCTCTCCCTGAATCGGCGCACTCTGGTTAAACAGAGAGGTCAGCTTGATAACCACCGGTTTGTCTGCCGTGTGTTCAATGGATGGGCCGTCCGTCTTTGATTCCTGCGAACAACCGGAACCGGAGAAAAAAAAGAAAGAAGCCGTCGAGGCGACCACGAGAGATAGGAGCGTTTTCCGCACAAACTGAAACTATTGAGATTAAATTAAAACCGCGCCATTTAAAGTATTCGGGCTTGATGCTCGCAGTCAATACCCACATGTTTTCCACTAATGGAAAATGCCAATGTCATTATCGTGGGGGGAGGCATCGTCGGCCTTTCAAGCGCTTACAATTTTCTCAAGGAGCGACCCGGCAGCAGGGTCTTGGTTTTGGAGAAAGAAAACGACTTGGCGCTCCATCAGACCGGTCGCAACTCCGGCGTGCTCCACTCGGGCATCTATTACAAACCGGGGTCGTTAAAGGCCGTCAACTGCCGCGCGGGCAAACATGCGATGGAGGATTTTTGCCGGAAAGAGGGCATCGATTTCGATATTTGCGGCAAGGTAATTGTAGCCACCGACCCTTCTGAAATTTCCCGCATGGAGGCGATTTACAAACGCGGCAAAGCCAATGGCGTCGAATGCGAAATCATCGGTCCCGAGCGCTTGCGTGAAATCGAGCCGCACTGCAACGGCATCCAGGCGATCCATGTCCCGGAAGCGGGAATCGTCAATTACCGGCAGGTTTGCCGCAGGCTGGCCGAAATTGTTACGGAAAAAGGCGGGCAGGTAAAAACCGGGGTCAGGGTCATCGGTATGACTAACCGCAAACAGCCTGAGGGCGTAATTTTGGAAACTTCCACGGGTGCCTTCGAGACGGATTATGTAATCAATTGCGCGGGCCTTTATTCGGACAAAGTGACCGCCATGAGCCAAAAAAGGGAAATGCGTATCGTGCCTTTTCGGGGGGAATACTTCGATATAAAACCGGAGGGCCACCACCTTTGCAAAAATCTCATCTATCCCGTCCCCGATCCCGCCTTTCCATTTCTCGGGGTCCATTTTACCCGGATGATCGACGGCTCCGTCGAATGCGGCCCCAACGCCGTTTTGGCCTTCGGGCGCGAGGGTTATTTTAAAACCGATCTCAACCTGCCCGAACTTTTCGACACACTTTCCTATCCGGCCTTCTGGAAAATTTCCCTGAAATACTGGCGCATGGGGATGGGTGAAATGTGGCGTTCCATCAGCAAAAAGGCGTTTGTCAAAGCCCTCCAGCGGCTCGTTCCCGAAATCCGTTCTGAACACCTCGAACCCGCCCCGGCGGGCATCCGTGCGCAGGCGCTGTTTCCCGATGGCAAATTGCTCGATGATTTTTTTATCCAAAGGTCGGATCGGGTCATCAATGTCTGCAACGCCCCCTCACCCGCCGCCACCGCCTCGCTCAATGTCGGACGCATTATCGTCGGGAGTTTTTCCGACTCGCCCACTTTATGAATTTGCTGCCAACGGTTATTTACCTTGACCCGTATTGAGTCTAACCGGATCATACCTTTCGCCTTCGGCAGAAATTGTTAAACAAGGAAAAAACACCATTATGATTGTCACAAATATTGATCATATTCCCGGGAGACCGATCATCGAACATTACGGAGTTGTCCAGGGTAGCACCATCAGGGCCAAGCATGTGGGCCGCGATATGATGGCCGGGCTTAAAAACATCGTCGGTGGCGAACTCAAGGGCTACACCGAGCTTCTTCAGGAAAGCCGTCGTGAGGCCGTCGAACGGATGATACAACAGGCCAGTGAAATGGGCGCCAATGCGGTCCTCAATGTTCGTTTCTCAACCGCATCGGTTGCTCAGGGTGCTGCCGAAATCCTCTCCTACGGCACGGCGGTGCGCGTTTAGGGTCTGGTTAGGAAACATCTTTCGGAAAATCCTGAATCGCCATGGAAAACCTGATCTTCTTTCTTCTTTTGTTGATTTTGGGATTTGTTGTGGGTAAACAGAAAGAGTCCAAACATTACGCCGATATTCGTAAGCGGGAACGGGAAACTGTGCATGTTCCGGTGATTTCCTTCGATTACCTGCCCGAGGATCGGCCCGTCAAAGAGGTCCAACTGGTTATTGGCTCGGTCGTGGTATCGATTGATTATTACAAACGCTTTCTGGCTGGTTTGCGGCATTTTTTCGGGGGCGAAATTGCCTCCTATTCCTCCCTCGTTGATCGCGCTCGCCGCGAAGCCGTTTTACGCATGAAGGAATCCTTTCCCAAGGCCGATCTTTACCTCAACTTACGGGTGGAAACCTCATCCATATCCAAGGGGGCAAAAAAAGCCATCGGCAGCGTGGAAGCTCTGGCCTATGCCACCGCAGTGGTTTATGCCGATGAAGTTCGTTCCTAAACACCTTCCCGAAACCGGAGATGTTTCCAGTGGCAAACGCCTGCCGGGGGATCGTCTTAAAACAATCGTCGGTTTCTTCCTTTTTCTCGCCATCATTTACATACTCCTCGGGTTTTTGGCGGCAGGCATCTCCAAATTCATTCCCGACCGTTGGGAACAAAAACTGGCGGGTGAATACTTTTACTCGGAAGAAGAAGAGCTGGACTCCGAATCCCTCGAATATCCTCAGCAAATTCTGGACAAATTGTTGGCGGATGAATCCCTGCGGGAACTCGATTACACTCTTTTCATTTTGGAAAATTCCGAACCCAACGCCGTGGCAGTACCCGGGGGCGGCATAGGATTGACCCCCCCGATCATCGAACTCCTTGAAATGGAAAAAGGTCTGGCCTTTGTGCTGGCCCACGAGATTGGCCACCATGAAAACCGCCATATCATCGAGGGGTTGAGCCGTGGTTTGCTATTCAGTATCGTAGGGGCTCTGTTGCTGAATTATGACGGCCTCTCCCCCGCGACAATGGCCCTGGAAACGGCCGAAAAAGGTTACTCCCGCCGCAAAGAACGAGAAGCCGACGAATTTGCCCTGCGCCTGGTTTATGAAAAATATGGTGATATTTCCGGCTCTCTCGAATTTTTTCAAAAAATGCGAACCAGTGCACATGAATCCGCTTGGGAAAAATATTTCAGCACTCACCCCATGACCGAGGTCCGTATCGCCTACCTGCAAAACCTGGGCAATAAACTGACTGAAAAAGAGTAGCCTTCCCTTTTTACAGTAAATACATTTCCGCGCCAACAATATCGAGTTTACACCAATTTTGCATATAGCTAAAAGTCAGCATGGAAGAAAATAAAACAGTGGAGGGCGGCTGCCTGTGCGGAGCGATCCGGTATGCGATTCGTGGCGAGATCAGAAATGGCTATCATTGCCATTGTGTGGATTGCCGCCGATCAAGCGCAGCGCCTTATGTCACATGGGCTTTTTGCAAGCTCGAGGATTACGAAATATTAACGGGAATCCCGGCCAAAATTGAACATGCCGACCGGGTGCGCTCCTTTTGCTCGAAATGCGGGACGCCGCTCACCTTCCAAGATCCCAAAAAACCGGATGATCTCGACGTAACCGTTTGCAGTATGGATAACCCGGACCTCTTTCCGCCCAATGGCCATATCTGGCTTGAGGACAAAGTCTCCTGGGTGAACTTAAACGATGGCCTAACCCAGCATTACGGTTATCCGAAGCCACAAACCTAATTGATGGCCCTGCATCCCCAAACTCGGAAAAAGCCAGCGGGCAAACGGCTGTTTTTTATGGCAACCTGTATTTGCGATGCCTTTTTTGACGACGCAGCACGGGCGGCTGTCGAAGTGCTCGAATATCTGGGTTGCGAGGTGGTTTTTCCCGAAGGGCAAACCTGCTGCGGTCAACCCGCCTTCAATTCCGGCGATTGGAAGGCTTCCCGCAAGGTAATGCGGCACACAATGGAAGTTTTCAAAGGGGAAGAGCCGGTCGTAGCGCCCTCCGGTTCCTGCGCCGCCATGCTAACCCACGGAGCCCCTCTCGAATTTGAGGAGGAAGAGGATCTCGGCAAAGTGCAAGACCTCGCCGGGCGTTCGTGGGAACTTTCCGACTACATTGTCAATGGCCTCGGCATCACAGAATGGAAGGGGCGTTTCCCGCACAAGATCGCCTTTCACCGCTCCTGCCACAGCCGGGGGAGCGGCAGTGCCGAGGCCGCTACTCAATTATTCTCCAGCATTGAAGGGCTTGAAATAACCGAGTTTGGAGAAATGGACCAATGCTGTGGATTCGGTGGCACTTTTTCCGTCGGATTTCCCAATATATCAGCGGCCATGGGCCGTTTAAAAATCGAACATGTCACCGCCACAAAACCGGATTATCTGGTCTCGGGGGACATGGGCTGTCTGCTTCACCTCGGCGGTATGATCGATAAAGAGGATTCGCAATCGCTGCCCCGCCTCCACCTTGCGCAGGTTTTACGCGATTCTCTAAAAAACGGAGGGCTGTTGTGAAAACGCTTCAGGAAATCGATCAACACGCCAGGGATATTGCCCCCGATCGGCAGAAGGCTGTTTATCTGGTGACAAAAACCGTTGCCGAGAGGCGAAAGGCGATATTTGCCCACGATTACCCCGACCCCGATCGCCTGCGCCGTCTGGCGGGGCAAATCAAGCAGCACACCCTGGAACACCTCGACCACTATCTCGAGCTGGCTGAAAAAAAGTTTACCGAAAACGGTGCCAAAGTGCATTTCGCCTCCGATGGAGTCAGTTGCAATCAGATCGTCCTCGATATTTTGCAAAAAAACCACTGCCGCAAGGTGGTTAAAAGCAAAAGCATGTTGAGCGAGGAAACCGAGCTGAACGATTTTCTCAACAAAAACGGGGTCGAGAGCCTGGAATCCGACCTCGGAGAATTGATAGTGCAGCTCGATCACGACCGTCCCAGCCATATTATCGCGCCCATCATCCACAAAAATCGCCGCGAGGTAGCCGAATGTTTCGAGCGTGAAGGTTTGGGGGCCTACAATGACGAGCCCGAGGTCATCACCCGACGGGCCCGAAATTTTTTGCGCAAAAAATACCTCGAGGCGGATGCCGGGCTGACCGGCGCCAACTTCGTGGTGGCCGAAAGCGGACGCCTATCCATCGTCACCAACGAGGGCAACGCCCGTTTTTGCATGGCGGGAACCCGCCTCCATATCGCCATCGTCGGTATCGAAAAAATTATTCCCCGCGACCGCGATCTGGCTCTCTTTCACAATCTTATCGCGCGTTCCGGCACCGGACAGCGGTTGACGGTTTACAACCAGTTTATCGGTGGGCCAAAGGCAAAAGGGCAGCCCCACGGCCCCGAGCAAATGCATGTGGTCTTCGTGGACAACCGGCGCACGGAGGTGCTCGACTCGAACTGCCGTGAAATTCTGCGCTGCATCCGCTGTGGCGCCTGTCAGAATATCTGCCCGGTTTACCGTCAGGCCAGCGGTTTTGCCTATCGCAGCACCTACGGCGGCCCCGTGGGGTCGGTCCTGAGCCCGCTTCTGGCCGGGGAAAAGTTCGCGGAATTTGCGGATTTGCCCAAGGCATCCAGCCTTTGTGGAGCCTGCAACGAAGTTTGCCCCGTGGATATCCCGATTCCCGACCTGCTTCTGCGTTTACGCGACAAGGGAAAACGGGAAGCGCCCGATAAATCCGGCGCGGGCACTCCCCCGATGGGACTTTGGGCGGTCATGGCTAGTCAACCGCTGGCCTGGAAAACCGCTCTCCGTTTGGGCTATGCCCTGAATTACCCGCCGGGACAGGCATTTCCCATACCGGCCTTGCAAGCATGGCAAAGTGTCCGCAAATTCCCCCGATGGCGTGGTGGACGGTTTCGAGACTGGATGAAGACGCGGAACAAAAATAAGTAACCCTCAAACTGCCGTCATCTCATCCGGGCGGTGGGCTGATCTGTTGCTCGTCGAGATAATCCTGAAGAATAACCGTCGCAGCGCGTGAATCGAGTTCCCCTGATTTCCGATGCGCTTTTTTCCCCGTTGCCCGCAGGTCGCTGGCAGCCTGGTGGGTGCTCAACCGCTCGTCGGCACGATGCACGGGAAGAGGGAAACGCTTAACCAGCAATTCGACAAAGGCCTCGACTTCCCTGGCTTTAAAACCCTCGCTCCCGTCCATATTTAACGGGTAACCGACCACGATGTCCGTAATTTTTCTTTCCCCGATAATTTCCCCGATATGGGCAACGCGCTCCTTTTTCGTCTTTTCCACCGCTGCCGGGAGGGGCACAGCCAAACCGAGTTCATCGCCATAGCTCAACCCAATCCTTTTCTCCCCGTAATCAATGCCCAAGAACCTCATACCGGCACTTTCATCCGCAATTTTTCACAGCAAATGCTCCAAATCCGAGTTTTTCTCGATTTCCTTAACCAGTTTTTTGATTTCCTGGGCCTTTGACTTGGGACATATCAAAGTAGCATCGCCGGTTTGCACGACAATCAAATCATCAACCCCGATAATTGCGGTAAAATGTCCTTTCTCGTTTACCACGATATTGCCGGAGCCGTCCCGAATCATTCCCTTTCCCTGCAAGACATTCCCTTTGGGGTCGCTCGATTGATGCCGGGCAATGGCGGGCCACTCGCCGACATCATCCCAATCGAAATTCGCTTCGACCGTAAGAACATTATCCGCTTTCTCCATAACCGCGTAATCGATGGAAATTTTATCGAGATTTGGGTAGTGCTCCGCCAAAAGGGAATCCAGATTTTCGCCATCGCCAATTCCATCCTCAATTTTGTCCAAAGCCTTCCAGAGTTCGGGGGTATAAACCGAAAGAGCGTTGCCTATAACATCCGTCCGCCAGACAAACATTCCGGCATTCCAGAAATATTCCCCCGATTGCAGGTATTTTTCCGCTGTCGGCAAATCGGGTTTTTCCACGAAACGTTTGACCTCGAAAATGGCATCCACCCCCGCAGGTCGCAATCGTTCCCCTTTTTGAATATAACCATACCCCGTTGCCGGATTATTTGGTTTTATCCCCACCGTAACCAGATACTCCCCGTTTTCCGCCACCTCAAAAGCAGTGGCGAGGGTTTTTTGAAACCCTTTCGTATCGTGGATGGCGGCATCGGCGGGCAAAATGGCAAAGGCGCTCCCCGCATCATCACTTGATTTCACCAATATCGCCGCCAACCCCACCGCCGCCGCCGTGTCCCGCCCAACGGGTTCCCCGATCACATTGGCCGGTTCAAGGTCGGGGCAGGCCGCAAGCACTCCGGGACGCTGCTCGCGATTGGTGATGACGAAGACATTTTCGGGCGGCACAAGACCGGCCAATCTATCTACCGTCTGACAAAGCATCGGCGTATCGCCAATGATAGGCAATAGGTGCTTGGGCCGCTTCAAACGGCTCTGCGGCCAGAAACGCTCCCCGCGCCCCCCAGCCATAATTACGGCAAATCGCTGACTCATGAATTACTCAATTAATTGATTATTAAAATTTATATAATGGATTTGTAACAGGTAATTCTTCCGAAATATCAATACGGGAGCAAAATACCAAATAAATACATTATTTTTTAATAAGTTTGCATAGTAGTTAAATATTTTGCATAAAATTTAATAAAACAGATTAAAGCTTACATTTTATCGCCTAATATTTAAATAATATTGATTAAATTTAAATTTATGTAAAATAATAGTCATGGATGCATCGCGATTTACGACTGGGAAAACCGGCCAACTTTTTCCAATCAAGGTTCTGCAAGAAAGTGAGCTGGCATTTGTCCCCGATCCGCTACCACCGAAATGGGAGTTTCCAAACAATCTTTGGCCAAAACTCGCCCATGCCAAGGAAACTCTGGGTCGACTGGATGGCATTGGTAGAACATTGGCCAATCCCCACCTGCTCCTGAGTCCATTAAGGCGCCGCGAAGCCATCACCTCATCGCGCCTGGAAGGGACTTATGCCACTGCGCAACAATTATTCCTTTTTGAACTCGATCCGAAAGAACCTAAATCAAAAACGGATCAAGTAAATGCATGGAAGGAGGTGGCTAACTATAATCTGGCCCTATTACATGGAGACAGCTTGCTAGAAAAAATGCCTTTTTGTCACAGGCTGGTAAGTGAGTTACATGCTACTCTTTTAGGCGGGGTTCGCGGACACCGCAGTAATCCGGGGGAGTATAGAAAGCATCAAGTTGCCATCGGTTCTGATAGACGTTTTGTGCCTCCGCCCATCCCCCATCTTGTCGATTGCCTTGATCGTCTCGAAAAATACATGAACCACGATGATGCTATGTATGACCCGCTTGTAAGAGCATTTTTGGTGCATTACCAATTCGAGGCCATCCATCCCTTTGGCGACGGAAACGGTAGAATTGGCCGCGTGTTGCTGTCACTGATGATCGCTAAGTGGTGTAAGCACGAAATGCCGTTGTTGTACATGAGTGCATTTTTTGAGCGGTATAAAGATGAATATATTGACAACCTGTTTCGCATAAGCACGGAAGGGGCGTGGGAAAAGTGGATTGATTTTTGCCTGACAGGAACTATTCGGCAGGCCAATGATGCCATAAGTCGTTGTGACCGGTTGATTAGCCTGAAAGAAGCATTACCAAAGAGACTTCGTGCTGGAAGCCCTCGAACCCATCAAATTATTCAAGATCTGTTTGATTCGCCATACGTCCGTGTGAGCGATATAAGCAAGAAATTCGATGTGGTGTATTTCACGGCCAAATCCGATTTAATCAAATTGGAAGAGGCGGGTATTTTGCAGGAATTAAAAGACATTCGCCCCAAAACCTATTTTTCACCGGAAATACTTTCCATCGCATATGATTCAAACGAAGAGTATATTTGAATTTATGTTGATGCAGAAATAGATTTAGAAATGAAAACCACTTTGCCATCGCAGTCCATTGACCTTTCTCCAGAGGAGATTGCCCGTTACAGCCGGCATTTGATTCTCCCTCAGGTGGGGCTTGATGGGCAGAAAAAACTGGCTTCGGCGCGCATCCTTTTGGTCGGCATGGGAGGGCTGGGCAGCCCGGCTTCCCTTTATTTGACGGCGGCGGGAGTGGGTACCCTCGGTCTGGCCGAAATGGACCGCGTAGAGGTGCACAATTTGCAGCGGCAGATTGTTCACGACACGGCAACGGTCGGAAAATCAAAAATCGAGTCCGCCCGCGCCCGTCTGCAATCGCTTAATCCGCATGTCAAATTGGATGAGCACTCCGAGGGCGTCACGTTCGACAATGCTCTGGAGGTTTTTTCCAAATACGATCTGATTCTCGACGGCTCCGATAATTTTCCCACCCGCTATCTGGTCAACGATGCCGCTTTTTTTGCCGGAAAACCACTCATATACGGCAGTATTTTTCAATTCGAGGGGCAGGTCAGTTTGTTCGACACAAAGGCGGGAGGTTCCTGCTACCGCTGCCTTTTTCCCCACATGCCGGAGGAGGGAGCGGTGCCAAATTGCGAGGAAGCCGGTGTATTTGGAGCTCTTTGTGGCGTTGTCGGCAGCCTTCAGGCAATGGAGGCGATCAAGTTTCTGCTTGGAATCGGTGAGTCGCTTAAAAATCGATTGCTGGTGATCGAGTCGCTCGCAATGCAGTTTCGCACCCTGCGTTTGAAAAAAGAAAAGGCATGTCCCCTCTGTGGAGAAAACCCCTCGATACTCAAATTTGAGAAGGAAAACTACGAATTTAGCTGTCGTATCGATCCTTCAGGCCCCCCTCAAAAAGAGGAAATGCGGTTTCCTGTCGAGGTAGGAGTTGAAGAAGCTCGCAGGTGGCTGGATTCCGAAAAACCGCCCTATCTGCTCGACATTCGGGAATCCTACGAAGCAGCCGTATGTCAAATAAAGGGCAGCGCTTTTGTGCCTATGGGTGAGATTCCGAATTCGTTGGATGCATTGCCAAAAGACCGCCCTATTTTGGTTTACTGCCACCACGGTCAACGAAGCCTGCGCATCACTCAATTCCTGCGATTCAAGGGTTTCGATACGGCCACCAGCATGGCCGGGGGCATCCAGGCGTGGGCGGAAAAGCTGGAGCCGGATATGGCCCGCTATTGATTAGAACCTGTCTCAATTTCGATGATGATGATGCAGAGAGCAATTATGTGCTTGGAGCAAGGCGCGACGGGGCTTGCAGGGCTTCCAGCCCTGCTGACCCGGCGGAACGCCGCTCAAACTCATAATTACCTCTGTCCGAAGGATTTGTGCGGCACGGTAGCACCTGCGGCGTTGGTTTGCACCCGAAGGGCATCGAGCCCATCGGGAGGCAAATCCGCCTGGCATCTGCCACCGTGGCGCTACAAACATCATTCATCCGCGAATTTGAGATAGGTTCTAGCTAAGGGCCTTCGGGTGTTTCAATGGGAAAGTCCCCTTCGACAACTTCTCCCCCACCTTCCGGATAGAGCTGATCCCCTTCCCCTGGGATAGATTCATTGTTGGCGGGCTCAAAGGGTATTTCTTCCTGCGGTAATTCGCCCTGGAAAATCTGCAACCCGGCATCCTCGATCACGTAGGTTTCTGTCGGATCACTATTTCCCGACGTATTGTAGAAATCCTGCGCCGCCAGCGGATCCATGCCCACCCATCTCTGCCCCACCATATTCATGGTGACGGAGCGCAGGTTCTCATCGATGATTGAATCCGCCCACGACATGGCGGTTTCGGGATCTTCCTGCATCGAGGCTAATGCGACTTGCCGCACGGCATCATCGAAATCCTGGTGGGGCGGCAATTGATTAAGCCAGCGGGCGACAAGGTTCACCTCCCCCCGCTGGAGCCAGGTGCCAATCGCAGCTGATGTCCCGGAAGCTCGCGCGCGACCCTCTGGCAATGCCGCAGCCCACGAGGCAGCCCTTTGCGGGTCGGTGCGTCCCCAAGTCGAAGCAACCGCCTCTATCGCATGCTCGCGAACTACCTGACCGGAAATACTTTCAATCCATTCGGAGGCGTAAATCGGTTCGTAGGAGCTCCAGATTCGGGCTACATGTTCGAGTGCCAGTTCCTTGACGGAGCCCTCCTTCAAGTCGGCATACCATGTCAGCGCCAGATTCAGATTTCCCATGGAATGAAGCTGGTCGGCCAAAGTTTTCAGAGCTCCGGTTTGAAACGCGTCCCGAGATAATTCCGAGGCGTAAGAAAAAGCCTTCGCCGGATCGAGGACGGCCAATTGCCCGATTACGGCGTTGAGGGTATCGCTTTGGAAGGGATTATCGCCGGGATTGGCCAACGCCCATGCAAATGCGGTTTCAGAATCATAGGTGGCCCAACCCGTAAGAACCCCGACAATGCCCTCATGCCGGTTTCCGGCTGTCGGCCTTTCGAGGGCATAGGCCAAAGCCGAACGGCCATCCAGTTCACCCCAACGCCTCAACAGCGCCGAATACATCTCATCCCTGCGAACCCCTGCTGGAATGCCTTCCGTAAACCGGACCGCTTCGCCGATATCACCCAGCGCGAGGCCCGATAGCAATACCGCGATGGCGTGGCTCCGGAAATTTGCGTTCCCATTGGCCAGAGCCGCCGCGAGAGCCTCCCGCACTGGTGATGTAAAGGATTGGGATTGATCTGAAGAAGCCGAGTCCGGCTCCTTACCGGTCAACTGGCGGATGAGCAAATGTCTTTCGAGAGCCGCCTGGTTTTCATAACCGGAGTTACTTTTAATACCGTTGCGATCTTTATCCGAAAAATAGTTTGCGGCCCAATTTCCGGCAAAAAAAGCCAATCCCAAAGAAACCGCCCATGCTCCGGCCATCCATGCCACCGTTTTTCGCCTCAGGTTCACAACAAAAAGATACAGGGCGGTTTCAAAAAAAGCAACCCGGCAGGAGGGTAGTCGTCCTCTAGGGCATTCGGCCTTCGTCCAACTCGATCATGTCGGCGAAATTCACCAGATCATCCCTGTCGCTGACGCTCATGATTTCCTTGACCTCCATCAGTTTGGCTCTCCCCATTTTACTCATTCCTATGTGGGCCATTTTTCGGTTCCACTCGTAGGCTTTTAAGTCTTCTGGGAATAGCTTGCGCAGACGCTCATTGAGATCCTTGTCATCCGTGCTCTCCCTGACAGTCTCGACGACATCCTGCGGCTCGACCTTTAGGTGAAGGCAAAGAAAGCCATCAAAACCCCGCGTAAAGTTCCGCTGATAGGATTTTGGAAGCTCACCGGCAAGGTGTTTGCGGATTTTGCCAATAAATCGCGGCAAATGGAGCAACCCGCAAGGGTGTGCCTGATAGGGCGATGGCAAATCATAGAGTATCGCCCCTGTTGGTCCCAATTCTTCGTCATTCATAATAGATAAATAAACCACAATAATGGATTGCCCTGACTCTTTCTGCCAAGCTTTATTACAGCATTCAAGAAGCAAAGAGACCTTTAAGCGGGCGTTTAAAACAAATTAACCATTCCTTATGATAGAAATAATTCCCAATTGGCATCCGCTATTCGTTCACTTCCCGATAGGGCTATTTGTGGCATCCATCGTTCTGCATGGTATAGGATTATTCCTCTCAAACGAGGAAACCAAAAACAACCTGCGTATCGCGGCCAACTGGATGCTGTGGACGGGCGCGGCGGCCACCGTCTTCACACTGTTGAGCGGGTGGTATGCCTCCAACACGGTGGCCCATACCGATGAATCCCATGCCGCGATGCTGAATCACCGTAATTTTGCTATTGGGACCTCCGTTTTCTTTTTTATTCTCGCTGGTTGTTCGATTCACCATGCGAGAAAAGGACTGCCCCTTCCGATGCTGTTCTATGGTCTGCTGGTTGTGGGCGGTGTTTTACTGGGCATAACCGGCTGGAAAGGCGGCGATCTCGTTTTCAAGCATGGCATGGGGGTTGTGCCGATGGCAGAGATGATCGGAGATAGCCATGACCATGACCAAGGGAAGCAAAATCCCGATCATGATGACGAGATCAAAAACTCCGACCATGAAAAAACAGAAATGGTCAAGGAACACGATGACGACCATCATCACGAAGATGTCATCGATGAAAGCACACCTGCGGGAGCCTTGGAGAGCTTTCACAATGCTCTGACGCGGGGAGATAAGGAGGCAGTTTTTCGCCTCTTGGCGGAGGATGTCCTCATATTTGAAAGCGGGGGAGTCGAGCGGTCTTTGGAGGAATACGCCGGGCACCACATGCCGCTGGACATGGAATTTACCAAAAACATGAAACGCGAAACGACTTCGCAATCCGTGCAGGAAGCAGCCGGCACAGCCATTATTTTTAGTGAAAGCCGCACACAAGGCACCTTCAAAAATAAAGAATACAACCTCCTTGGAAAAGAAACCATCGTCCTGAAGCGGCAGGAAAACCAATGGAAAATCACTCACATCCACTGGTCATCCATGCCGGCGGGAAAATAAATTATTTGCCTTCCTCCGGGATTGAATCATTTCGATTGCGCCTCTTATTTAGCGATGTTAACTATATGAGTCCGTCAGTGTTTAATATCCCGGATCGGTGTTTTTTAATTTCACAGCGTCTAATTTCACCAAAACCCTGCCAATTGCGGCAGGATTAGCGATATTGGCAGGGGTGGCCGGTTGCATTGTCCCGGCAACCAGACCCATGGTGATCGACCCCGGAAGGCTCGAATCGGAGCGCCATCATCAATGGACGATTGCCCTTGAAAGTCAGCTTTTTGACCAAATGCGCCTGCAAAGGGTAGCCTTTCCGATCCTCCAGGCTGCGGTTCCTTACTCGGGAGGTCACGTGCGACCGTATCTCGGTCTATACTATGCAAATAAATACTCATTTACGGGGGACTTCCAGGAATCTGCCGAAAAACAATTTGGCCTTGGGGAGAAACTTAAAGTTCTTGAAGTAGTGCCTAATTCTCCCGCTGAAATGGCCCGTTTTGAAAAAGGTGACCTCCTGCTGAAGCTGGATGGCAAAGCGGTCCCGGAGGGTGAAAACGCCGCCGCGAAATTGGCGATCGTCCTGCAAAGAGACCTCGTTTCAGGGGAAAAAGTCATGGTGACTGTTTTGCGGGACGGCGACCCCCTTGATTTGCCCATCACACCGGCTGCCATCGCCGACTACACCCTCCTTCTCAGCTCGAAACAGAGCGTCAACGCCAAGGCAACCGGAAAAAAAATCATCATCAACCGGGGTATGCTCAGGTTTGCCGAAACGGATACCGAATTAACCTACGTCATCAGTCACGAGGTGGCCCACAACGTGATGCAGCATGTGCGGGCTGTCATTACAAACTACACACTCGGAACCCTTGTGGATATCGCCGCGGCGAGCGTTGGGGTGATTACCGGAAATGCCGTCGGCGCCGCCGCAGCCTACTCCCGCGCCCCCTCTTTCGAGTCGGAGGCGGACTACGTGGGACTCTACATTATGGCCCGAACCGGGTTGCCCATTGACGATGCGGCCAATTTCTGGAGACGGATTGCGGCAATCGACCCCGGTGGTATTCAAAAGCGAATTCTGGCTACGCATCCCGCCAGCCCGGAACGCTTTGTGGCCCTCGAAGACACCATCAACGAAATCAAACTTAAAATAGCCAGTGGCCTGCCGCTAGATCCCGAACCGCGCCGCAAGGAGAAATCCAAAGGCGATCGATGATTTTCCGTAACTATAGCCCTTTTATTTTGCTTCGAGCGTATCCCCAATATGCAACAGGGGCAGTGGAGACGGGCTATCCCCGTTTAAAAAGTAAATTTTCGCAGCGGGATCCTTGCTGATCGCTTTGAGGGCTTCGAGCGCCTGCAACTGTAAATAGGCTGGATTGGTGGAGATGGCCTCGTTGATCTTCTGAATCTCGTAGGCCTGGGCATCGGCCAAAACCCGGCGTTTTGCCGCTTCTTCCTCGGCTGCCTCTCGTTGGGCCGAAGCCGCCGCAATCAACTGCTGCTGCTCGGTGCGAAAACGCTCCAGTTCAGCCTTTTGCTTTTCCACTTCCTGCTCCCGTTCCTTTTTCGACTCGATGGCCTTTGTAATAAAGGGGGGCAAATTAATATCACGCAGGAGCACTGCCTGTACCTCTATGCCTTTGGGCTGCAAAAATTCTTGCAATCCTCTCTCCAGTGATAGTTGCAAATTCTCCTGGGTCTTTTCCAAAAAGAAGTCCTCGGCCCGGACGATGGATTTTCCCTGTTCCCGAAGAAGGGATCGAAGTTTGGGAATCAGGTGAACCTGCACGACTCTTGAAAAAGTGCCGCTGTCGCGCCGGATCAATGGCGCCATGGGGCCGATCAGGCGAAATTGCACACTGACGTCGATTTTTGTCTGCAACTGATCTTGAGTGGGCACGCTGGCAGTTTCTTCAATGGTCTGCTCACGCAGATCGAATATGGACCATTCATATAAAGGATTAACTGGAAAATTGAGGCCCTCCGGAAAAGCCTCTTCCTGAACTTCCCCGAAATAGGTGGCCACACCGACATAACCCGCCGGGATGGTCTTGTAAAATCGTGTGGCCATAAAGCCGATAATGACGACGACAATGATGATTGGGTAAATTATTTTTTGCATAGCGTGTTTTTGTTTTCTGAAAATTAGTTAGATGAAATATTAACCATATCTCTGCGTAATACTCCCAATATCCCATGAATTTCAGGGAAACCAAGTATAATCGGATGAATTATCAGAGATTTGCTGAAATTTACCCGGCGGGCGTCAGGCAGCAAATTTGCACACCGGGCCCGTGAACACCCTCAATGAGAACTCCCTCAATGTCGGCGGTTTTAGAGGGTCCGGTGACGAGAATGACCGATGGGTCGTCGTCCAGAACCTGTTTGAGCGCAGTGGGCACGTCCGGCCAGAGGTATTCAGGTTCCAAAATGGCGGCGTGAGTCCACGGGCTGAGCGCTCCCAAACGGGCGGAAGTCGATTTGTCCTTGAGTATTATGGTGCCGGTCTCGGCGATGGCTCCTGCCGCTCTTGTGATGCCGAATTGGTAGTCGTCCATCCGATCTCTCTCGTAATCGGTAATCAAGGTGATCCCTTGAAAGGCTGGCAATTTTTTCAATTCAACCGCGATGGAGGGATCGCAGTAGCCCGTCGTTTGCCCGTTTTCCTTGAGAAAAGCAGCCAACGCTTCCACTCCCTCCAAAGGCATACCGTTCACCTCCCGAAATTTGTGGCAAAATAGCTCCCACAGGCTCGGAAATTCATCGAGCCCCTGCGAAATCACCAGCGAATCCTCCCATTCCGGATACGGAGTTTTCTCCTCGATCGGTTCAAGAGCTGTCTTGATACGGGTAAATATCTCTTCTCTGTCGCTCATGGAAATGTAATTGATATGTTGTGCCAAGGGTTTTCTGTTTGTAGATTGAAATCCATAAAGTGAATCATCAACCCCCTTTTCACAATATCCAATGCGAAATTTTCCTGAAGACCCCGAGTGTATCGCAAAAGAACTCGGTTTGACTTTTCTTCCGGAGGAATCCGGGCTGTATTCACATATCGGACGGTCCAGAATCATGGTCACCGAGGCAGGGAACGACCGACCTCTGGCCGCCAATAATTCCATTTACTATTTGCTCACGCCGCGATATCCGGTCGATTATCTACATTGGCTCCCCTCGGATGATACCCATATCCTTTGTCAGGGAGGCCCGGTCGATTACTATACTTTCGGTCCCGATGGTGAGATAAATCACCAGGTGTTGGGATCGGATATAAAGTCGGGCCAACAATTTGTAATCCTTATACATGGGAATTCCTGGAAAGCCCTCAAACTCCATCCCGACTGCCCCTATGCCTTGATGGCCACCGTGGTTACACCGGAGTGGACCCCCGATCGTATTAAAATCGGCGCCGGAAAGGCTTTTTTAGATCAATATACCGGACGGGCGGATTGGGCAACCGAAGAATTCTTGCGGGAATTGATAGGGCCGAATTTCAAAGAGAACGAATAGCGCCCCACTCGTTCAATCGGCTAAAAGATCAGCGATTCTTAACCGCAAGGCTTCCCCTCGGAGATTCTTCGAGAGGATACGGCCCTCGGGATCGAGAAGGAAATTCGCCGGCAGGGAGCTTAGGCTGTATTCATTGGCGGCGGGGGAATTGTAGGCTTTGAGATCCGAAACATTGGGCCAAACCACGCTGTCCTTATCGGTCGCTTTGAGCCATTGAACCCGTTTTGTATCCAGCGATACAGCAAATATCTCGAAGCCACGGTCGCGGTATTTTTCGTAAATCCTCCCATAATTGGCATTTTCTTCACGGCAGGGGGGACACCAGGAGGCCCAAAAATCGAGGAGCACATATTTTCCGCGAAAATCGGCTAAGGCTTTCATTTCACCGTCGGAATCGGGCAAATCGATATCGGGGGCGATTGCGCCCATGGCGACCTTGCGGAACCCTTCAACCTTTTTCACCAGTTTCCGGGATATTTCCAGACCGGGATGGGCCTGTGCGAACTTTCTCGCCAAATCTCCCTGCAAATCGAGGTTCTGCTCCGCATCCCACCGCAGTGCAGTGGCATAAACGGCCACCGATTGACCCATATTCTCATCCACAAAATCGAGCAACTCGGCCCGATGCTTTCCATAATTTTCAAACTCAATGGACCGCAGTCTCGCAAGAACCTCTTCATCGGTTTCCCCCCGCTGATACGCCTCCCTCAATTCCTTGCGAACCGGCCCCATCAATCTTTCCAGCGATTCCTTCCGAATCCTTTCATAGGCGTGCAAAAGCGCGGTATCAGGGGATCCCGTTACCTCTACCTCGATCTTTTTATTTTCCTCTTCCTCCTTCTCCAACGACAGATTAATCTTCACCGATTGCCCCTTGTCCAGAGCAAGAGCCACATTCCTTTGACGGAAAAAATCCACCTCGAATATGCCGGGCTCGCCATCAAAATGAACCGCAAAATAGCCTTCGCTGCTAATCTCGATGGTTTGCAGGACAGCCTTCTTGTGATCCAGAACGTGATTGCGCTTGAGAAGGATTTGCCCTTCTTCCGGCGCCTGCAAGACCTGCCCGGAGAGCGTAAATCCGTCGTCGTTAGCCGCCTGCACAGCCGGATTAGCAAATGCGACTAATCCCGGCAGAAGGAGGGCGGCGATTCGGTTCACGATCAGCAATTGGCGTTCAGGGTTTGCCCCCGAAGGATGCATAGTCGTCCAGATCGAGAAGATCGAACCAACTTGAAATATCCTCCCGATGAGGGGCCACCTGCGAATGGATTCCCTGGTAAAACTCCCGCGACTCGCAGTCGGAGGGGCATCGGGGTTCCATGTAGTTGGACCAGCTCAAAATGTCGACTTCGGTAAGGCCGGAGCGCATGTTTTCCAAAACCCAGGTCAGAATTTCGCCATCACCCTTGCCAGCGGCTACCTGCTCTTTCATCTCGTCGGCATTGATGCCCGCAAACTCGAAGAAATGCTGATCCAACGGACAGTCGTAATTGTAGTCGCCATTTTTACCCGCCAGGACAGCCCGGCATTTGTCAAGAATGCGCGGCAGACAGATAAATCCGCCAAGGCGGACGCGAGGCCCGCGAGGAGGGCGCACAGTAAGATCAGGATAGTTGGATTCCATAAGAATTAAGCCATAGTTGAGGTTACAATCGAATTAAGAGACCCGAAGAGTAAGCCCCCGGTTCCCCAATGCAATAATTTTTCAGACCCAGGCTGATTTGGGTAATAATAGAAAACTACTGCCGTTACTTGATTCGAAGTCGGGCCAGGGCGGTTTGGAACTCGGTCATGGTTTGTTCGAATTTTTGGACATTTTTAGCGGTCAGACCGTGGGCCAGGAGGAGACCTTTTTCTGGGTGGACGAATAGTTGCTCGTCGCGGGAAATGATCCTCGGTTCGTGTTCCGGCGACTCCAATTCCACGAGGCCCTCCCATGTCGCCACCATGGGGTAGTCTTCGCTGTAACGAATCCGGAAGAGGGTTTTGAAATCATATTCGTTGGGCAATGTGCGAACCTCTCCGAAGGGCGTGCGGACGGCGAAATTCGACTTTTCGTGCAATGCCTTGGTTTCAAAAATCACGTCCCCATAATCCAGCCGCAAAACGAAATCGGATGAGGAGGGCTCTTTCTTGGTTTTGGCCCATGGAAGCGGCGGCAGGATGGTCGAGGCGATCAGAAATCGCTCGATTTTAACTTTCGAGGGACCTTTCAAAGAAATAGCCGCCCCATTGGCCAGAAGCAGCACAACATTACTATTGGCAGGAACATTTACCACGACGCCCTGAATCGCCTTGGTCCTTTTTTTCGCCCGAAACACCTGGCCGTTAAACTCCAGGTAGGCCTTGCCCTTCACCTTGGCGACCATGACTATTCCCTCGAGCACTTTCTCCTCCAAAGGTTGGGCAAAACCGGCGACGGGAAGCAGGATAGCCAATATTATTAAGGTTGTTCGAAAATTAATCATGCCGGGTGAAAAGTGGATTTCCTCTTCATGGGGTGGCGGCAAAAGGGGAATTGTCTTGCTTCGCATCAGTGGCCAGCACTGGATGATTTTTTATATCGGAAATGGAACAGAACTGGATTGAAATTTGTGGGGTGGTATTTGGAATTGGCGGGGTTTGGCTAACCATACGCCAAAATATCTGGTGCTGGCCAGTGGGTTTAGTCAACATCATCTTATACGTGTATATATTTTATCAAGATCGATATTACGCGAATACCGGTCTGCAAACGTTTTTCATTTTTATATCCATCTATGGCTGGTGGCATTGGCTCCATGGGGGGGCCGATAAAGAAAGTAAATTACTGGTTTCGCGTCTTCGTTGGCAGCACGGTTTAGTCCTTCTGCTCATCGGAATCGCTGCTGCGCCTCTATTGGGGTTGGTTTTGGAAATCAAAACCGATGCCGCT
This sequence comes from Opitutales bacterium, assembly GCA_021772515.1. Lineage (GTDB taxonomy): Bacteria > Verrucomicrobiota > Verrucomicrobiia > Opitutales > UBA2987 > JAJFLU01. The sequence goes on along the minus strand of JAJFLU010000009.1, from coordinate 22,876 downwards.
ACTCCCTATTGGGATTCGACCACAGCGGTTATGAGCCTGATCGCCCAATGGCTGATGGCCAGAAAAATTTTCGAATGCTGGCTGGTCTGGATAGCAGTAGATACTTTGTATGTGGGGTTTTTCATCTACCAAAATCACCTACCAACCGCGGGGCTGTATGCCTTGTTTCTCATTTTAGCGACACTCGGTTTTGTGGAATGGAAGAAGTCTCTCCAATAAAACGAGTCGCCATCGTGGGGGCCGAGTGCACCGGCAAGACAGTGTTGGCTCGTGAGCTTGCCCGGCATTACCATACGGTCTGGGTTCCCGAGTATTTACGTGAGTTTGTGGACAAAAAAAAATCCGTCCCGGATTTGGCCGACATTGCGGAAATAGCGCGCGGTCAAAAGGAAAGCGAAGCCACTCTGCTGGCCGAAGCCCAAGAAGTGCTATTCTGTGACACCTGCCTGTTGATGACAGTTATTTACAGCGACTATTATTTAGGAGATTGCCCTCGAGAAATTCGGCAAACCGATTTGGAGGAATCTTTCGACCTATATCTGTTTACCCAGGATGATATACCCTGGGTTGAGGACTCTTTTCAGCGGGACGGGCCTCAGGTCAGAGCCCTCATACAAAAACGCATCAAAGAGGAACTGGAGTTGAGAAAAATCGATTACCTTGCGGTTTCCGGATCCGCTGAAGAAAGATTGCAACTTTGCATCGGGGCCATCGACCCGCTTCTGCGTTAAAAGTAGCTTCACCCTCCCGAACCGACCGCAGTTTCCAAGCCGAACCGAAATACCGCTTTGGGCATATTCTGAGCAGGTGGATGAGGAACCACCTTGAAAAACCGGGGCACGGAATCTTTCCAGTTTTTCAGGATTTGCCGCGCCCGAGGGCTCCCTGTCGATTGCTGGTAAAGTTCAAGAAGATTTTGTAGCGAATCGATTTCCTCCTCAATCTCAAGAGGCACGATATCCACCATATCGGGATTGTAGCGATGTTTGAAAGTGTTGTCGGAATCGAAAACGAAGGCCAGACCCCCGCTCATGCCCGCCCCGAAATTACGCCCCGTGGGTCCCAGAACTGCCACCGCCCCTCCGGTCATATATTCGCAACCGTGGTCGCCCGCCCCTTCGACCACCGCGATGGCCCCTGAATTGCGCACCGCAAACCGCTGGCCCGCCCGGCCCGCCGCGAAGAAATGGCCGCCCGTGGCTCCGTAGAGACAGGTGTTTCCAACAATGAAATTATCATGCCACTCGTATTTGGCTTTCTCATCCGGGAAAACGACAATCTCGCCGCCATTCATCCCTTTTCCCACGTAGTCATTGGTTTCACCGATCAATTTCAATCGGATACCCGGCACCAAAAACGCCCCAAAACTCTGGCCCGCGCTTCCTTTGAAAGTGAGATCCAAAGTACCCGGCGCCAACCCCACTCCGCCTTTCAGATAGGCGACCTCACCCGCCAACCGGGTGCCGATATTGCGGTGAACATTTTTCACTTTGTAAATGCCGGAAAAGTTTTTTCGCCTACCCAAAATGGCCTCGCGGGCGTCCTGCAGAATGAGGTGATCGAGGGAACCGGCATGGCCCGGGCTATCATTGGTTCCCCGTGTATTGTAGCGGGCGGCTTCGCGCGAGGGATCGGGGTCGTGCAAGAGCCCGGACAGGTCGATAAACTTGCTTTTCGAGTTATCGGGATCCTCAATTTGCTCCAAAAGATCGGTCCGCCCGACAATTTCATCAATCGAGCGATAACCGAGACTGGCCAGGATTTGGCGCACCTCTTCGGCCACCGCATTGAAGTATTTCACAACATTTTCCGGCTTGCCCCTGAATTTCGCCCGCAGGTCCTCCCGTTGTGTGGCCACCCCGACCGGGCAACTGTTAAGGTGGCATACCCGGAACATGGCGCAACCGGCTGCCAGCAATGCCGCAGTGCCGAAATTATACTCCTCGGCTCCGAGCAAAGAGGCTACCACGACATCGCGTCCCGTTTTAAAACCCCCATCGGTGCGCAGAGTCACACGGTCGCGCAGCCCGCCCATCATAAGCAATTGGTGCGCTTCGGCGATTCCGATTTCCCATGCCGAACCGGCGTTTTTTATGGAGGAAACCGGGCTGGCCCCCGTGCCTCCTTCGTGACCCGAAATCAGGATGGTATCCGCATAGGCCTTGGCCACGCCCACCGCCACTGTGCCGACCCCGGAACAGGCCACCAGTTTGACACATACTTTGACCCGGGGATTGACCTCCTTGAGATCGAAAACAAGCTGCGCCAAATCTTCGATCGAGTAAATGTCGTGGTGGGGCGGCGGCGAGATGAGGGTCACGCCGGGCACGCTGTGTCGCAATTGGGCGATCATGGGGGAAACTTTATGCCCCGGAAGCTGACCGCCCTCGCCCGGTTTCGCTCCTTGGGCAACCTTAATTTCGATTTCCCTGGCATTGGCGAGGTATTCGGCGGTCACCCCGAAACGGCCGCTGGCCACCTGTTTAATCGCGCTGTTGGCACTCTCACCATTTTCAAAAGGGGTAAATCGTCGCGGATCTTCTCCTCCTTCCCCCGAATTGGATTTCCCTCCGATGTGGTTCATGGCAATGGCGAGACATTCGTGAGCCTCAGGCGATAGAGCGCCCAAAGACATGCCCGCCGTGGTAAACCGGCGGCGAATATCCTCGATGGGCTCCACTTCATCCAGCGGAATAGTCTGGGTTGCAGGGCGAATTTTAAGCAAATCTTTCAGGCTGACCGGTGGATGCTCCTCGGATGCATGGGTAAATTTCTCCATATTGCCTTTACGTAATAAATTATTCATCCCGGAAACCACTTTCGGGTTCCAACCGTGAAATTCTCCTCCCCCTTTTTTATTGACCTTGTAATAACCGTGGGAACCGATCTGGGGTGCCTCCTTGGTTGTAAAAGCTGCCCGATGCCGCCGCAAAGCATCCTCCCCGATTTCCCGGTAGGAGATTCCCCCTATCGGTGATGGTGTGCCAAAAAAGCATTCCTTGACCAGTTTTCGGCCAAGACCAAGGGCCTCGAAAACCTGCGCCCCGTGGTAGCTGAACAAGGTGCTGATGCCCATTTTGGACATGATTTTTAGAATACCCCGGTCAACCGCCTGACGGTAATTTTTGTGCGCTTTTTCCAACGGAAATTCGTTCGACGCCAAGTGTTCGTTCCAGATTGTGCCAACCAGATCCAGCGCCAGATAAGGGTACACCGCATTGGCTCCATAACCGAGCAGACAAGCAAATTGGTGAACATCTCTGGCCTCTCCCGTTTCCACCACGATATCGGCTTTTAACCGGAGACCGGCCCGCGAGAGTGACTGGTTGACCGCCCCCGCCGCGAGCAGCATCGAGATGGCCGCCTTTTCGTCGCAAACTCCCCGGTCGGACAGGATAATGATCCGCGCTTCCTTCTCCGAAACGGCTTGCCGCGCCTCATCACAAAGGGCTCGCACCGCCGCCCGCAAACCGTCGGCGCCTTTTTCGACATCGAACAGCGTTTCCAATTTGTAAACCCTGCCTTGAAAAAATGGCATCGAGGAAAGGCTCTCGAATTCATGCTCAAAAAGGAGCGGCGACTCCAGCTCAAGAAAATCACGACTGTGGGTAATCCCCTCAAACAACCCATACCTGCCGCCGAGATACATGGTCAGCGACATGATGAGGGATTCGCGGATCGGATCGATGGCCGGATTGGTCACCTGGGCAAAAAGTTGTTTGAAATATCCGTAGAGCAGACGGGGCCGTCGCGAGAGGATGGCCAGCGGCGTATCATCACCCATCGAGCCCAGTGGCTCGGAGCCTAGTTCAATCATGGGCCGTAGAATCATCTCCATCTCATCCCGGTCGCAGTCGAACACAATTTGCTGCGCCAAAAATTCCTCAGCCGTGGTAGCGGGCTTATCTTCCTTCGCCTTTTTATCGGCAATTTTGTGGAGATTGTGGATGGACTCGCGACACCACCAGCCGTAGTTAGCCAGGCTGCCGAGGTATTCCTTGCGGTCCTCGTCTTCCATGATACGGCCCGCCCGCAGGTCCACCGCAACCATGCGGCCCGGCCCCAATCGTCCGCTCGTGACAACCGGGGATCCCCAGTCGGGAACCACTCCAGCCTCGGAGGCCATGACCACGGTGCCATCCTCGTAAACTTTGTAACGAAGAGGCCGGAGACCGCTACGATCCAGCGCTGCGCCCACATAACGGCCATCGGAAAATACCATCGCCGCCGGGCCGTCCCACGGTTCCATGATGGTCGAGTGGAATCGGTAAAAATCGCGAATATTTTCCTTTAGCCCGACATCCTTTTCCCACGAGTGGGGCACCATCATGGAGACGCTCTGGATACTGGAACGGCCCGCCAATGTAATGAGTTGTAGGACATTGTCAAAACTGGCCGAATCGCTCATTTCCGGCTGCACGATGGGCAGTAACTCACTGAACCGCTTACCCCAAACCCCATGCGAGGAGGAGGATTCACGGGCTCTCATGAGGTTTCGGTTGCCCCGGATGGTATTGATTTCGCCGTTGTGGGCGACCAACCGGTAGGGTTGCGCCTTTCTCCAATCTGCAATGGTATTGGTGGCGAAACGCTGGTGAAACATCGCAAAGGCGCTCGTAAACTGAGGAGACCGTAAATCGATAAAAAAGCGTCTCAACTGCGATGCATTGAGAAGCCCTTTATAGGTGACGGTTCGGCTGGAAAAACTGACAATGTAAAAATCCCGAACCTTTTCACCGGTAGCTCGCCGCTCCGCCATTTTCATGGCCAGAAAACATTTACGCTCGAATCCCTCACTCGAAATTTCCTCTCGCCGGGAGACCAAAGCCTGGAGGATTGCCGGGCGGGTTTCCTCGGCCCTCCGCCCAAGGCAGGCGGGGTTGACGGGGACTTCCCTCCAGGCCAGGAAAGAGAGCCCCTCGGCCTCAACAGCCTCCTCGATGATTCGTTTTCCAAGCTCGCGAGCTTCTTCATCCTCCTTGGCCAGAAAAACCATACATACGGCCAAATCGGTGTTTTTAAACAGCGGTTTGCCGATTGATTGGAGATATTCGCCAAAGAGTGGAAACGGAATCTGCGTCAGCAGACCGGCCCCGTCTCCGGTAACAGCATCGGCATCGATGGCGCCTCGGTGGGCCAGGTTATTGAGCCCTGTGATTGCCCTGTCGATCGTTTCATAGGACCGTTTTCCATTCACATTGGCGACAAATCCGACTCCGCAGGCATCGTGTTCATCATCCGGGCGGTATAGTGGCGATGGTTTAACGGGTTGTATATCGACCGTCACAGAATGCCTGTGTGGCGAACCATTGGCAATCCCGTTGAGAGATTTAGGGGACGCGGGCCTGGAGATGGTTTTTTGTAGCTCCACAACCCTCGGACGGCCCGTGATCGGGGATGGGCGCAACATTTCCCTAGAAGAACCGGATGGTCTGCGAATTCATTTTCTCATGCTCCTCATCCGTACAGGGAGAATTGAGCGATACGTCGGTTTGGGTCTCGCTCGGATTTACCAATTGATTGCCCAGCAGATAACTCTCCACTTCTTCCCCGCTTACGTCGGCCAGCATAATACCGTCTACCTCCACACAGGGCGAGAGGGTTTGTCCGGATTTTTGAACCATCGCTGCGTATATTTCGGGATTATTGATAATATCCAGATCTTCATACTCCAGTTCGTATTTGGCGAGAATTGCGCGAACACCATTGCTCCATCCGCATTGGGGTTTGAGGTAGGCTTGGATTTTCATGATAAAAAGGTCTCTGGTTTTCAGTTAATTGTCAAATTGGAGACTCGTTTTTAAAAGCTGTCCTATCATTGACAACAAAAAACTTTCCTTCTCCCAATCGGCAGGGTCGATAAGGGCTGGCTGGTCTATTTTGCCTTTCGCCGAGCCCAAATAATCATGGCAATTCCGCCCGCGGCGAGAAATAGCGAGTAAAAGACCCCTCGGCTGAGGCCAAAAATTAGCGAGGCGTCCGGTTCGCGGAACGTTTCTCCAAAAATCCGCACGAGGGCATAGGCGAGAAAAAACTCACCGCAAAGCTGTCCTTCGGGGCGATTTTTGGGTTTGCCTGTCCAAAACCGAATCTGTGTGTAAATTAAGAGCAAAAGACCTTCCAGGACCGCCGCGTAAAGCTGGGAGGGATGCCTCGGGCTCAAGGGAAAGGGGCTGGCCGGAAATATTACAGCCCAGGGCACATCCGTCACTTTTCCCCAAAGCTCTCCGTTGATAAAATTGGCAATTCTTCCAAAAAATAAGCCCAAAGGGGGGAGGGTGCAAAAGATGTCTGCGGTTTTGAGAAACGGGGTTTTGGTTTTTCTGGTAAACCATATTCCGGCCAGCACAGAGCCCAGCATCCCTCCGTGGCTGGCCATACCGCCTTCCCATACTCGAATCACAATCAAGGGGTTGTGCAAAAATTCCTGAAAATTGTAGAGGAACATATAGCCCAGCCTGCCGCCCAGCACCACACCCAGGATGATGGCCCAAAAAGCGGTTGCCTGCTGATCGGCATTCCACGGGGAGCGGCCTTTTTTGTAGTAATAGTCGAGCAGCAGATAGGCCGCCAAAAAGCCCAATATATAAGACAACCCATACCATCGAATACCGAAATTTTCGGTGAACTGGATGATAAAAGGGCTCAGGTCATGCACCCAGTAGGCTAGTAATGGGTTTGTAGTCATACGCTCAACGATTACTGCTTGGTGGTCATTTTACCTGGAGCCGACTCAGGAAGCGGATGCCCTTCATCTCCTTCGCTCGCCTGCTCCCGGGCCTTGCTGCGGGCCAGTTCCCGCATGTCCACCGCCAGATCCGTATCCTCGTAAATTTCTTTGCCCAGAATATGCTCCATGATATCTTCCATCGTGACGACTCCGGCGGTCGCGCCAAATTCATCTACGACAACGGAGCATTGCTGGTGGGCTTTCAGAAATTGCTGCAAGGCATCGGCGGCGGTGGCGGTTTCCGGCACAAATATGGGGTCGCTCATCATATCTGACACCCGTTTGCTATCTTCGTCGTTGGCCCGAGCTTCCAGAATATCGCGGCGGCGCACCAAGCCGATAATGTTGTCAATATTGTCCTCATAAACGGGCAGACGTCCAAAAAACAGGATGCCAACATCCTCAAATACCTCCTCCACGGAGAGGTGCCCATCGAGTGCTTGGACGACCGTGCGGGGAGTCATTATTTCACGGATTTGCACATCGTTGAGGCTGAGTGCGTTTAAAATCATATCGCGTTCACTGGTCGAAAGGGAACCATCTTGCGCGTGTTTTTCGGCCAGGAGTTTGATCTCTTCCTCCTCCTCTTTTTCCTCCTCGGAACCATCCGTATCGACCATCAACCGTATCGAGTGCATGGCCAGGTAGGACAATGGATACATGGACCAGCGGACCAGTTGCAAAGGATAAACAAGGTGGGCCAAAAGAGCTTTACGGTAGATCACCCCGATGTTCTTGGGAAGGATTTCAGAAAGAAAAAGAATACCCAACACCATGACGAAAGTAATGATTCCAACCAGATTGCCGGCCACTCGAGCGGCCACCGTGGCCACCCACATGGCCCCCAGGGTATGGGCGATGGTATTGAGGGTCAGGATAGCCGAGCTGGTCAACTCGAGGTCGCGCTTGAATTTTTCCAGCAAAAGCCCCCGCCGGGGTTTGTCTTTTTTCAGGGATTCTATTTCCGCCGTGGTGACGGTGAGGATATAAGCTTCCAGCAGGGAGCAAATGCCCGATACCAAAAGCGTGAAGCAGACGGGGATTACAAGTGCTGTCATGAGGTCGGACTGCCAAAAAGTTAGGGAGGCAATCCGAGGAAACATGTAAACACCGCCTTACCTAAAATTCAAGAAATTCTTTTTCTTGAGCCCGCTGGCCTGTCCTGAAAAATTGAGAAATCCCTTCTTTCTTGACCTTTTTCATTTCAATAATTCGTTTAGAGCATGCTATTTCGCCCTTTCATACATCGCTACAGGATCAGGATGGAGCCCGGTAAAGAATCAATATCAAGAGGTTGAAACTGATGAAATTATGAATCCGGCCAAACGCACTGCCCTTTACGAAGTTCACAAAGAACATGGCGCTCGTTTTGTCGAGTTCGGGGGATGGGAAATGCCGGTGCAGTATTCGGGCATCCTCGAGGAGCACAAGAAGGTGCGTAAGTTTGCTGGCCTTTTCGATGTTAGCCATATGGGGGAGGTCATGGTCTCCGGCCCAATGGCGGAGAAATTTTTAAACTACCTGGTGGCCAACGATGTGTCGCAAATCGAGAATCGCCGGGCGCAATACACCGTCATGTGCAACCCTGCCGGCGGCGTGGTTGACGACCTCCTCATTTATCGCTGCACCCGCACTTCCTATATGCTTTGTATCAATGCGGGCAATACCGAATCCGACTTCGATTGGATCCGTGAACAGGGCGCTCCCTATAATTGCCAGATCGAGGATGTCTCCGCTGACTATACCCAACTGGCTTTACAAGGTCCCCTCGCGCTGCAAGTCCTGGCGCCACTGACCGTGGTGAAACTGGATGAAATGCCTCGATTTTCCTTTGTCGAGGCTGTCGTGGCAGGGGTTCCAGCCATGATTAGCAGGACGGGATATACCGGCGAGGACGGGGTGGAAATTTACTGTCCCTGGGATGTCGGCCCCATTATTGCCAGCAGTGTTCTCGATGCCGGGAAGTATCTGGGTTGCGGTTTTTGTGGCTTGGGAGCCCGTGACAGCCTGCGTCTGGAAGCCGGATTCGCCCTTTACGGACATGAAATAACCGATAGCATTTCACCCATCGAGGCCGGTTTGGGCTGGTCGGTTAAGTTGAACAAGGAAAATGACTTTATCGGCAAGGCAGCCCTGGCGGCTGAAAAAGCCAGAGGCCGCTCACGGCGGATCATTCATTTTTACCTCGAAAGCCGCCGAATCGCCCGGCCCGGCACCCCTGTGCTCTTTGGCGGATCAGAGGTCGGAAAGGTGGTTTCGGGCAGTTTTTCTCCCATACTCGATCAGCCGATCGGTTCCGCCCTCGTTTCAAACAAGGGAATCGACTTTGACAACCTCCAGGTGGATTTACGGGGCCAAATTACCCCGCTCACTGTTAAGAAGCCTCCCCTGCATAAGTAATTTGTTCATCCAGAAACTTTAATCGAATTTACCGAATCTGAAATTGAAATGAAGAACATTCCGAACGACCTGTATTATACCCAAGATCACGAATGGGTGCGCCTCGTTGAAGGCGTCGCCACCGTGGGAATCACTGACCATGCCCAGCAAAGTCTGGGAGATGTCACCTACGTGGAACTGCCACAACCGGGGGATTGTTTTGCCCGGGCGGAGACTTTCGGGGTGGTCGAATCGGTCAAGGCTGCATCCGATTTAATCATGCCCCTGAGTGGAGAAATTATGGAGATCAACGAAGATTTGGAAGACGCCCCCGAACTCATCAACGACGATCCCTACAACCGAGCCTGGATGGTAAAGCTGGTAATTGATAACCCCGAAGAAACAACCTCTCTCCTCGCCCCATCCGCCTACGCGGATATTATTTGATTTCAATAACTGAAATTGAACACTCCTGAATCCGACAAACGTCGAGGCTATTCCCAGATTGTTCCGATTTCCTTGGCCAGTATCCAGCCTGATTTATCGTTGTAGTTATCGATAAAAAGGTAGGATTGGTGCCGCTTCTCGATTTTTACCAATTCTCCAGCCTGTAGAAACCCGTATTCGTTGCTCTGCGGTGAGGGCGCAACCCGCAATGGAGTATCGGCTTGCAGGATAACGGCATCGTTGCTGATTTTATGGTAGCCCAAAAGGGCGACCCCCGAGGTTAATGTCAGGGCCAGAGAGGCAAGAAAAAGAAGGCGTGTAAGCGCTCGTGGGCCGCCATAAAAGCGAGGCAGAATCAGAAAGGCCAGGGATGCCCAAAAACCGCCTGCCGCGAGCCAACCCCAGACGTTTACCGGTAGTTGTTGGCCCAATCGGGTGGTCGCCCCAAATGACCGGGCGGGGAGTTCAGCCGCCTCGCGCACGAAGCTCAGGTTGGCCGCCACATCGGGGTTGGCGGGGTCCAGAGCAAGGGACTTTTCGTAATGAAGGATGGCGCGCCCGGTGTCCCCCGCTTTCTGATAGGCGTTTGCGATATTGTAGTGCAAAGGCGCAGACTCCGCCTCTTGAAGACATTCTTGGTAGAGATTGATGGCTCCCTCAAACTCCTCCTGACTATAGGCTTCGTTGGCTTGGTTGAAAAGCTCGTCCGGTCCCTCCAGCCCATGCGCGAACGATAGCCCAAACACGAGCGGCAATGCGCCGGTCAAAAAAAGTATTTGGAGCAATTTCATTTCAAATTGGTTAATTGAGCGACAAGCTGGGAGAGCGTTTTTTCCCTTTCTTTGAGGGAGGGAGATTCCGCTACGCTGCCCGCAAATTTTATGGCGTCTGCGGTTTGGAAAAAGTTGCTCACTTCATTCATCAATTCGGCCCCCGCGTCTTTTGATTCGAGAAAGCTTAAAATTTCCGATTGGGTCAGGGTATCGGCTCTCTGCTTGAAATGCCGACTGAAGCTTTCCTGAATGGCCCGCTGAGAGGCGGCAAAAAATGCCTCCGGCTCGTTGGCCGTGGCCGCCTTTTTCGAGTTTTGAAGCCATTTGCGCATGGATTTCCCTGCCTTCAGGTTTCGGGCGTAGTAAAAATCCTCGCGTAGTCGGAGCTGTCTTTTACGCAGGAACACGATGCCACCGAGAAGAAAAAGTGGCGCCGCTTGAACCGCAAAAAATCGCGGAGAGGTGAATATCGGACGCAAGGTAGCCACCCATTTCCCCGGAAAAAGCTGGATCGCGAGCAAGGTTTTTTCGCGCGGGGTTTGGCCCGATCCGTTTTGCAAAGGGGAGATCGCGGTAAAGGTTGCCGTTCCCAATGGCGCTGGATTCACGGTCACTGTGGCTGAGGGCAGCGTTGCTTCGACATACCGTGCCGCATCGGAATCAAAATAGTTGAACTCGATTTTCGGGGTATGGTTCACCTCCTCATTTTGGGGAATCAGCACGTACTCAAAGGTTTTTGAACCCTTGAAATTCAAAGTGTCACGGGGTGTAAACTCGACTTTTGGCGTGTAGGTTTTCCAATCCTGCCCAATCTCGATTTCCGGCGGCTGTATCCGCTCAAAATTTCCCTCGCCCGACACCACCAGAGTCAGGGTCAACGGATCCCCGGCGTTCATCTCCTCCGCCGAGAGGTTTTGGGTCACCTTAAAATGCCCGATGGCACCGGAAAAGTTCTCCGGTTTACCTTCCTCCGGCAGGGCTAGAATATTCAAGGTGATTTCCTTTGTGGTCAGGTTGAGTTGTTGCCGCTGCTCGCGAAGGTTGAAAAACCCGCCGAAAATGTCATTGCGGGAGGTGCGTCGCTGCCTGTTGGCGCTTGGCACGGTGAACTCGACCAGCATTTGGTATTCGATTTTTTGAAGGCCCGATTTGAGCGGTGTAAATGTGACCGGCCACGCGATCTTGTTGTAATTGAGATCAGCGATCCGCTCCCCGGACTTTATCCCATTCTCATCGATGCCGCCTTGGGAAAAAGCGTCTCCCGACTGGATTGGTGGATTGAAACGGGCGTCCTTAAATGCGGTCAGCACATAGAGGTTAAGCGCACAACGAGCCACCTGCCCCACATAAATCGGTGTGTCCGGGCAAACCAGTTTAAGAAATGAAACTTCGTCCAGAGAAACCTGACTTTTCCCATCCGGCGGCAGGACGGTGAATGTCGCCTCCGGCACATCGAAGTTTTTCCCTTCCAGTTTGAGTGTAAAGGCGGGGACTTTGTAAGAGCCGGTAGCCTGTGCGGTGGCCCGAAATCTAAAAGAGGTTTGCACCAGGGTATCAAATTTACCGTTTGAGTAGGTGCTTTGCATACTCTGCGATGGACCCAAATAAGTCAGTTCGAGGCCCGCTGGAGCCGGTGGGGTGAATTTAGCGCCGGATTTTATTTCCACCGTCACCACATAATTGGCATTTTGCCCAAGAGTTACCGTGGCGGGGTCAAACTGGCTCGTCCCTCTCGTATTTTGGGCGATTAAGCCAGTATTTAAGGCCAGAAAAAATCCACCGGCAAACACTGCGAGAAAAAATCTTTTGATGGATGTATTCATTACCAATCGCGAACGGGGGCATTTTTTTCACCCTTGGGATCTGCCACTTCGAATTGAATGACCGGAAGCTTTTTTTCGTCATTTCTCATCGCTTCGAGCAAATGCCGGGCCTCCTCGCGGCTCATTCGACCGGGAATACTCTGGGCCTGTTCCTCCTCACCTTCTTTTTTCTCATCACCTTCCGAAGATTGCTGCTGCCCCTCCTCTTCATTCTGTTCTCCTTCTTTTTGGTCCTGATTTTGACTTTGCTCGTCCTCGCCTTTCTCCGATTCCTTCTGATCCTGCTCTTGGCCCTCTTCTTCCTTTGAGTCCTGTTGGTCTTGATTTTGCTCGGAGTCGGAATCCTGATTCTCCTGATCCTCGCCTTCCTCTTTGTCTTCCTGATCCTTGTTGTCCTGATTCTGTTCTTGTTGCTGCTCTTTGAGCGCCTCAATCCTCTTTTTCAACAGATCGTAATTGAATTTGGCATCCTCGTCCTCGGGCGCGATGTTGAGGCTGTTTTCGTAGTCCTTCAATCCTTCCTCCCAAATCTCGATGGTCCCCGCGGGATCAATCTCCTTGGTGGCTTCTCCCAACCGATAATGGGTATTTCCCAAGTTGTAATAAGCGTCTTTTTGCAGAATGGGATCATCCGTTTCCAAGGCTTTCGACAGTGTTTGCTCGGCCTCTTCAAAATGCCCCAACCGGTATTGAGTAGCCCCAAGATTGTATTGCAGCCGAGGGTCGTCGGGCTTGTCTTCCGCCGCTTTCAGATATTCCTCGCCAGCTTTTTCGAAATCCCCCTCCTGAAAAAACTTTTCGCCTTTTCCGGGAGATGCCTTCAACGAGGTTTCCAATACCGGAAGCGCGGCGAGAGCCAGCGCGACCGTCCAGCGCAGTGGTATCGGGGAATAGCCGATATTCCTTTTCCGGGTTCCCAGAAAGGTTTCCGCTACCAGAAAAAGCACCGCCAGCCCCAACGGCCATTGAAAACGCTCCTGAGGAACTTGCTGCAAACGGGCTTCCCGCTCCTCTTTGGGTATTGATTGAAGCCCCACCGTGTAAACCTGTTCCAACCCCTGACCAGTGCTCCCGAGGTGTGTGTAAAACCCATCCGTGACTTCAGAGATGGTCGCCAGGGTATTCTCATCGAGCCGCGTTTTGACCACATTTCCCTGCTCGTCTCGCAGAAAATCGACTCCGCCGTTTTCGTCTCGCACCGGAATCAGTTCACCGGAAACGCTCCCCACCCCCACGGTATAGATTTTCACTCCGTTCTCGGCCGCCTTCCGGGCCTGTTCGATACCGGCTGCCCGCAGGTCTTCCCCATCGGTTATGAGAACCAGAATCTTGAAATTGTCTTTTTCGGCAAAGGATACCTCGGCCTCGGCGATGGCCGCCGCGATATTGGTTCCCCCCCTGGATATTATTCCCGTATCGACGGTTTCCAGGGTTTGGCTGAAGGCATCGTAATCGAGGGTCAGCGGGCATTGCAAAAATGCGCTCCCCGAAAAGGCGATCAGGCCCAGCCGATCTCCCTCGACCCGTTCAGCGAGGTCGAGTATCGCCAGTTTGGCCCGCTCCAGCCGATTTGGCCGGATGTCCTCTGCCAGCATACTTTTTGAGGTATCCAGCGCGATCAGAATGTCGATCCCCTTTCCCTTCGTCTCCTGCCAGTCGTAACCCCACTGTGGCTGCGCCAGCGCAATCATGATGAGAAAAATCCCGATCACGCTCAAGGTCGCCTTGATGTTTCGCTTTACCGGGCTAAACGATGCGGCCAGATCGAGCAATAACTTTGCGGCGGCGAAATGGGCCAGTTTTTTGGTCTTGTTTTTTTCCGCCTGATAGTAGAGCGCCGCCAATGCGGGCAATGCCAGCAGACCGAGGATGAGCCATATATTGTAGGCAAAAGTCATGGCAGCCTCCTGTAGCGGGTTTGGCCGAGAAGTAATTCCATCAAAAGGATCAAGAGTCCGGCCAGGGCGGGCCATTTGAACATATCTGTAAACGAGGCCCGGAATTTCATCTTGATTTCGGATTTTTCCAACCGGTCGATTTCGTCGTAAATTTCTTCCAGCGCCTCCACATCGGTCGCCCGAAAATACTGCGCGCCGGTGGTTTCGGCGATTGTTTTTAGCGATTCCATGTCGATGGTCGAAAGGCTGGGCCGCAGGATGATTCTTCCCCGTCGGTCGCGTCTCGGGTTGCCCTCATTATCAAGCCCGATGGGAAAGTCCACCTGCCCCTCTTTACCGACTCCCACCGTGTAGGCCTTTATACCGTAGGCAGCGGCGGCTTCGGCGGCGGCGGCGGGGCTTATTTTTCCACGATTGTTGGCCCCATCGGTCAAGAGAATCAGTATGCGGCTCTTCGCTTTTTGAGCACGCAGCCGGTTCACGCTGGTCCCGATGGCCGAGCCGATCGCCGTGCCATCCTCGATCATCCCTATCCTGAGCCGCTTCAGATTTTGCTGGAGCCACTCATGGTTCAACGTCAGCGGGCTGACCAAATAAGGGGCGGCGGCAAAGGCCACAATCCCGATCCGGTCATTCGGTCTTTTTTCGATAAAGTCCTCCATCACGGTTTTAACTACGGTCAACCGATCCGTCGGCTTTCTCTTTACCTTGAAATCATGCGCCCACATCGAGGTCGAGAGATCCACCGCCAACACGATATCGATCCCGCTCGCCTCTATCTCATTGACCCCGCTGCCAAACTGCGGGCGGGCCAGGGCCAGAATTAACAGGCTGAGCGCGATTAAACGCATATTGACCAAAAAACGCCCCGGACGGCTCCGCACGAAGGCCGAGATCTGCCGCGCCAATGCCGTCGCCGGAAAGCGTATCGAGGCTGCGCTGCCTTGGCGACCCTTGAGCAGGGCAAGCAACGGCAAGAGCGCCAACAGCCACAGTAATTCGGGCGATGCGAAGCGAAACATCATGACTCTGCCAGAACCGGCTCCTCCTCCGTTTGGTGATTTGGGGTGCCCGGAGCATCTCCTTTGTCTTTTTTATCCGCCTCGGCCAAAAGCCGGACACGCATCTTATGTTTGACATATGTCTCCTCGACCAGTTTTTGCCCCGACCCCAAAAGATCCTCCATCCCCGAAAGGCCGAGTGGATAGCGGGCAAATTTAGCCAGATCGCAAAGTTGCAGAAATCGCGAAAAATTATCCGCCAACGGCCCTTTGATCAATGGGTGGTCGCTGATCGTGGAGAGAAACTCCTCGGTCGTGCTTTCGGGTGCGGGCATATCGAATTGCCGCTCCAGAAAATACCGAACCGCATCCGATACCGCGATGGAAAAGGCTTTGTCCTCGCCCGCCCTCATCAGGGGCCGTGTGGCATCCAACTCCTGCAGCGCCTGCTCATACGGGCTGATCAGAATCGGTTCCGGTTTTTGCCGAAGTCTCCGCACCAGGGCTCGAATCAGATATGCCAGCAGAACCAGCCCCACCAAAACTCCAGCCGCGATCAGATAGGGTTTCCAGGGGTTGGGTATGGAAACAGGACCCCGTATATCGCGAATCTCCACGAAATCCTCCTCAGCAGTCGGTGGCACAGCAGCAGGGGAGGGGCCGCCTTGAGCAGTTTCCTCTTCAGCCGGTTCGGGAATTATGTCCAGCGGTATGGTGATCTGCCCCTGCAATCCTCCTCCCGAAACTACCAATACCAGCAGGAGTAAACCAATTCTGAAAATGCGCCCCATCATCGGCGTCGCCCCCTTTTGATGAAAAATTCCCTCAGCGCGGAGATATAGGGCTCGGAGGTGGAAACCGAAAGATGGTCCACCCCACTCGAACGCAAGCCACGCCGCAGCGACTCATGCCGCTTGGCATTTTGGTGGCGGTAAAGATTCCGTAATTGGCTGTTGGCGGTATCGATTTCAACCATTTCACCGGTTTCGGCGTCTTCCAGTGTGATGATGCCCACATTGGGCAGTTCAAATTCCCTCGGGTCCGACAAATCGACGCAGATAAGATCGTGCCGCTTGTTTGTCAGCTGAATGGTCTTGTAAAGGTCGTCTTTTTTATGGGTCGCCGGTCGTATCCAGGCCAGGGATTCCTCCGTGATAAAATCCGAGAGTAAAAACGTCACCGCTTTCCGCCGCAGGATTTTATTGAGATACCGCAATGCCATGGGGATGTCGGTTCCCCTGTTTTGAGGCTCGAAAAAGAGAATATCCCGAATCACACGGAGGACGTGCTGGCGGCCTTTCTTGGGGAAAATTACCTTCTCGATCTGGTCCGTAAACAATAGCAGCCCTACCTTGTCGTTGTTTCTCGTGGCCGAAAAAGCGAGCACGCTGGCCAACTCCGCCGCCAATTCCCGCTTACTCTGCTCGACCGACCCAAAATCCCCCGAGGCGCTCAAATCCACGCAAAGCATGATCGTCAACTCCCGCTCCTCCCGGTATTTTTTCACGAATGGCCGGTCCATTTTGGCCGTCACATTCCAGTCGATATCCCGCACATCGTCCCCCGGTGCATACTCGCGCACTTCCTCGAAATCCATCCCCTGCCCCTTGAATACGCTATGGTAGGCGCCCGCCATCGCATCGGTCACAAATCGGCGACTGCGGATTTCCACCTGCCGCACCTTTTTCAGGATTTGCTTGGTGATTTCTGCGGTTTCAGGCATGAGAGTTGGTTACCGTTTTTTAAATCGGATGGATACTTCCCGGGCGCATTTAAATGGATCGGAGCCTCAATTAAGGCACCGGCACGGTTTCAAAAATTTTGGTGATGATCGCCTCGCTCGTCATGTCCTCTGCCTCCGCTTCGTAACTGACGATTATGCGATGCCGCAGCACATCCATCCCGATTGTTTTGACATCCTGCGGAGTGACATACCCTCGCCCCTGAATAAATGCCCACGCCTTGGCCGCCAGTGTCAGATTGATGGTCGCTCGCGGTGACGCCCCGTATTGGATGAAGTCGCGAAGGTCTTTCAGGTTGTGATCCTCGGGATTGCGCGAGGCGAACACGATTTCAACGATATAGTCGCGCACCTTCTCATCGATGTAAATATCGTTGATTACCCGGCGGGAATCGAGGATTTTCTCCAGATTGACCACCGTATTGACGTCGATATCCGGCGTCGTGGAAGCCATCGAATCGAGAATTTTTCGCTCCTCGATCCGATTCGGATAGCCGATCTTGACCTTCAGCATAAAACGGTCCACCTGGGCTTCCGGCAGCGGATAGGTGCCCTCCTGGTCGATCGGGTTTTCCGTCGCCAGAACCAGAAACGGATCGGGCAGCGGGTAGGTCGTATCACCGATCGTCACCTGCCGTTCCTGCATACTCTCCAGCAACGCGCTTTGCACCTTGGCCGGGGCGCGGTTGATTTCGTCCGCCAATATCAGATTTGCGAAAATTGGGCCCTTTTTGGTCGAAAATTCACCCTCCCGAGGATTGTAAATCAATGTCCCGATGATATCCGCCGGCAGCAGATCCGGAGTGAACTGAATACGCTGAAAATGCGCATGCAGAGCCGATGCCAAGGTGCGGATGGACAACGTCTTGGCCAGCCCCGGCACACCATCGAGAAGCACATGCCCATTGGCCACGAGGCCGATTATCAGGCGGTCAACAAGATACTTCTGGCCCACGATCACGCGGCCAATTTCCTGCTGCAAAAGAGGAACCCACTGGGCCGACTCTTTCACTCGATCATTTATTTCTGAGATATTTGCATTCATACAAACGAATTATACGGGTTAGGGAAAAGGTAATAGATATCACGGTCTTTAAAGGTGACAGACCAAAATTGGCAAGGTTTCATTTCATTCCAAATCTTCCACAAATCCCCCTCCCCACCGGGGCAAGCACCACATTTTTGCCGCAAATCGCAAAATTCACGGATAAACCCGGATAAAGAAAACACCACCAGAGCACTACCCAATAAGCTGCCAAAGCCATCCACAAAAAATCCATAATTAATAAAAAAATCCATGTTCATCCCCCTGTAAAAAAATTAAGCTCATCCCCATTATCTACGTTCATCCAAGTAATACGCAGTTAAAAATAAATCCCTCTCCCATTATCCGTGTCTATCCGTGTAATCCGTGGTTAAAAATATTCAATATTCTCATCATTAGCGTGTATCAGCGTTCATTCGCGGTTCATATACCCCGAATTTCCCACCTCTTTTCAGCCATCATTCGAGTTCCATCTAAAATCTGCGTTCATCTGAGTAATCTGCGGTTTAAAATAAATCCCTCTCCCATTATCCGTGTCCATCCGAGTAATCCGTGGTTAAAAATATACATTATTCACATCATTAGCGTGTATCAGCGTTCATTCGCGGTTCATATACCACCGAATTTTACACCTCTTTTCGGCCAAAATCCGGAATCGAGCCACACTATACCACAATCCCAATAAACCCACAATGACTGCGTTGGCTGCGCGTGCTGCGTTGGCTGCGTTGGCTGCGCGGACTATAAAAAACACCAAAAACACCCAAAAAAACGAAAATAGAGACATTCTGTCACACCAAAATCCGACTTTCTTGACAAATATTACTGCGATTCAGCCGCAACGAGGCACAAAAATTGCAAAAAACATAAATTTTACTCCTGCCCCATCCAGAATCTTGCATCACCCATCTCTTTTCCTCATCCTCCTCTCTCCCCCCCCAATGGCCTTTAAAAAACTAAAAGCCCACCTCAGGCGCAAAAAGCTCGCCCGTCACGGTGTAGCCCAGATCACCGTCCCATCGAGTACGCAAAAAGAAAGCCTCTTGCAGGTCGGGGAGTTCGATGGATGGGCAGTTTTCAAGGAAGCCCTCGATTCAGAGAGTGTAATCTACTCATTTGGGATCGCCAACAAGGTAGAGTGGGATAGGGCCATGATCGACACCTTCAACGCCGAAGTTCATGGGTTCGATCCCACACCGGAATCCATCGAGTGGGTCGCGCAGGCTGCATTATCGGATAAGTTCATTTTCCATCCCTACGGGCTCTCGAATTTTGACGGCGATCTCCAATTTTGGCCCCCACATAAAGCCGGACGCTTCAACTACTCCCAAGACAAACTGGAATACATAACCGAACAGCATGAACCCATCGCGGCGCCGGTTTACCAACTGTCCACCATCATGAAAAAACTGGGCCACGATCATATCGACGTGCTCAAAATAGACATCGAAGGCAGTGAATTTGAAGCCATTCCCAACATTCTCAATAACGGTTTAACCATAAATCAAATATTGATAGAGATTCACTACAATTTCCCCACCCGCTCATTTGAAGAAGGCCTTGCCCTCATAAAGCAGCTCCAGAAAAAAGATTACCACTGCTTCCACATCTCCCAAAGAGGTTTCGAGTTCAGCTTCATCCACCAACGCCTACTAACCGACAGCGAGTAAACAAAGTAATTCCAGAAAGGGATTAATGTCCTCAAGGTTTTACGGCATAGCCCGGAAAGTTCATAACGTGTCCGCACGTTACATCGATTAAATGTAAAAATAGATTTGAACAATCAAACTCTCTGATAAATGATAGGTTTTTCATGTTTCATAGGGAACACTGGAAAAAAATGTGCTCAGATCCGATAAATCAAGAAATAGGAGAAGTGCAGAAACCGAATAGGATAGCTTCGCCAGAAGTGCTTGTATTGCTTAGCGGCGGTCTTGACTCGGCTGCCTGCCTTAGTTTCTATAAAGATCTTGGTCGACCGATTTGTGGTTTGTTCGTCGATTATCAGCAGCTTGCAACGAATCGGGAGAGCCGTGCAGCAAAAGCCATAGCTGATTACTATGATATATTTCTCTATACAGCAAGATGGAGCGGTCAAAGCCAAAAGAGGGCTGGCATGATAGCGGCTCGCAATGCATTTTTGCTAACAGCGGCGCTAATGGAACGTCCAGAGCAGGTAACCACTATAGCTTTAGGTATTCATGCGGGAACACAATATGCCGACTGTTCTCCCGAATTTGTCAGACGAATGCAGTCCACCTTCGATATTTATTCAGGGAAAACTGTCCGTATTGCTGCGCCATTTGGGGACTGGACCAAAGCTGATATTTGGGCATATGCCTTATCAAAAAACGTACCTGTGGATTTAACCTACAGTTGCGAGGCCGGAGCGAATCAACCTTGCGGAAAATGTCTCTCATGCCTTGACAGGATGGGTTTAGAAGCCTATGCGTGAAACGAACTTCAGTCATCCGTCGGGTGGCGTGATTGATCTTCCGCTGCTTGTTCCATCTTTCTCAAGCAAAGGCTTTGACTTCTTTACAAAAGGGCGATCAAATCCTAAGAAAGTCTTTTCATTTGCAAGCAATGCTTTAAAGCAATTTGACCAATACCTGAGTGAGTCCTATTTGCTGAGCGCCTACGATATACATCATAGGCATTTCCAACGCCCAGACAGGTTCTTTCACAAAACTGCGCTGATCTTTCTGGATAGCGGAGGGTATGAGCTCAGCCCTGAATTTGATTCGAGTGAACCAAAAATCACACCAATGCGCAAACTTGATTTCACTCGTGACAATTACGTGAATACCTTGGATGCGCTATATAAAAAACATAACGAAAATCCATTAGTAATCGCTAATTTCGATTGGGGAACAAAAAATAAATCATTTGAGCACCAGATCCGTGATGCACGCACCATATTTAGGAAACATCCAGACTGGGCATCAAACTTTATATTAAAACCGGATACTAACAAAGGAAAAGTAGTTGAACCTGATAAGGTTGTGCCAGTTATAGAAGAACTCCGCAGTTTCAACGTCATCGGAGTAACTGAGAAAGAGCTCGGCAAAAACCTACTTGATCGATTAAAGCGACTTACCAAACTACGTTTAGAGATGAATAGGCGTGATATCAGAGTCCCCATCCACGTCTGGGGTGGCCTAGACCCTTTGATTACGCCATTGTATTTCTTCGCTGGCGCCGATATGTTCGATGGCGTTTCGTGGCTTCGCTATGCCTACAATGACGGTGTTGCTGTAAACCGCGAGAGTTATCCTGTATTGAGTGGGAGTCCTACCCTTTCAAATGATCTCTCCATCGCCCTTGCCATAAATGAAAATCTAAGAGTACTCCAAGGACTTGCCACAAGCCTACGTCTCTTTGCGAGTTCTGGCTCACCAAATTTTGATATGTTTGAACATAAGGGTGATTTGTTAAAAAAGGCGTACGTAGCAATGCGTGCCAAGATACCAAATCTGGAGGAGGTATCAAAATGAGTGGAAGTGGTGGAGGTGGAGGTTATATACCTACAAGTAGGGAGCCGCTTCAACGCAAAATTGAAGAGGCGCGACAGGCTGAACAGTTACACCTGGACGCAAATGTTAACGAATTTTTACAACGCGAACTTACGCTATACAATGACCGAGATACTGATCAAACAAAGGACCGCCTTGATGAGATTGCGGAGTTGCTTGGTGACAAGATGGAACTAGACAAATTGCTATTTGGTGGATCTGTTGCCAAACATACTTATGTTGACGGCTTAAGCGATGTTGATGCTTTGGTAGTGCTTGATCGTAGCGACACCCAAGGTTTTTCGGCAGAAAAAGTGTTGAATGATTTTCATGAGAAATTAAATGAATGCCTTCCCAGACAAGATGTTGCATCGATAGACATAGGAAGGCTTGCGATTACTATACGCTATAAAGATGGTAACGAAATTCAGCTGCTGCCTGCTATTCGATCTGGAAATTTTGTAAAAATACCTGATTCAAGTGGATCCGGATGGAACGAAACAAATCCAAGAATTTTTCAACAGCAATTATCTAAACAAAACGAAAGACTCAACGGTGCACTAGTTCCAACAATAAAACTTGTGAAATCTTTAATCTCCGACTTACCAAAACAACAACGACTGACAGGATATCACATTGAGGCCTTGGCGCTTGACGCTGCAAAAAATTATCAAGGCCCGATGACGCCTAAAGCTATGTTAATTCACGTTTTGGATCATGCGGCTAAGCGATCGCGAAAGCCAATTTCTGATATTTCAGGGCAATCTCGGAATGTTGACGACTATCTTGGTAAGTCAAACAGTACGCAACGAAAATTAGCTTCTCAAGCAATCGATGGTATTAGACGCCGTCTTAATGCAGCGACATCAATTGCACAATGGAAAGCTATGTTTGGAGGGATAGAAAAATAGCTAATTCATCGCGAGAGCTTGATAGGCAATATAGGCTAACCAAGCAAACCTTGGCGATGCATCATTCATTAAGAGATTACTACCGCAGCCTCGCCACTTTTGCAGAAATAATTCTTCTTGCTGCCTCCGTGGTATTTTTGTTAACTACTTTCGCAGATTCTAGCTTTTACAGCATGCTTGGCTTGTCTACCGAATTGTCGAAAATAATTCTCGGATTGGTTGCTGCTGCCACGTTTCTGAGTTCCTTGATTTTGCTTCTTCTCGATTGGCCTGGGAAGGCAGCGAGCCATAAGGACAGTGCAGAAAGGTGGTTCTTAGTTTTGGTTCTATTTCGTGATATGCGGCTAGAAGATGGAACATGGCCTATGGGTCTAGAGAATAAATTAAGCACTGCATATGCTGATGTTTGCAAAAATACGGTGGATATCCCAGACAAGAAATTCAACGCATTAAAAGCGCAATACCATGCAAAGTGAGGTGTACTGGGTTTGTTGGACACGGGATTCTCTTATATTTGTTGTTTATTGGTTAGTGTGTCAGGCTGCTTGTTTGGGTAAAGGGTTTTCTTTTCCGGTTGCCCCCCTAGGGGGGCAAATCTTTTCCTCGAACTGGA
>JAJFLU010000008.1 GCA_021772515.1 Opitutales bacterium | reverse complement strand
CCTACGTCGAAGGGCTGATGGAACGCGGCAAGCCATACAAATGCGCCCTGGTAGCGGCCATGAGAAAAATTCTCATACACCTGCAATCACTGCTAAAAAAACACCAATTAGCACTTGCATCATGACACAATTGCTTCCTCTGTAAATTGTTACTACCAAACGAATAGAAGAGAAAGAGAAAGACGGAGAGGAAGATTATCGAAATACGGCCTCTAATTCGCGGCATTTCAGCAGGTAATATGTTTTATTTCAGGCGGCTTTGGTAATGGAATCGGCGGCGGTTATCATTACGCTGGCGAGGAGACCGTAGGCTTCTTCCCAAGCTTCCTGGACGGGTTTTGTGAATGCCTCGCCAAGACCTTGCTGGAGGGTCCAGAGGAGGGCTTGCCCGACAATCGGGTAATGCTCCTCTTTGGCTCCGTATTCAACGTGCTTGCGGCCCATTTTTTCAACCACTGGCACGAGAACATCCGGAGATTCGAGATTTTTTACCACGAAGGCCAGACTGGCCATCAATTTGCGACCCTGGACGGCGGTTTCGGTCTTGAACAAAGGCTTAACGCCGGGAGCGATTTCGAACAGGCGGCCATAGAATAAGCCAGCCGCGGTTTCAGCGATGGGTTCAACTTTTTTGAAACTCTCTTTTACGAGTGAGATTTGTTCAGGTGTCATAATGGATATTCTCCTGTGGATTTGTGTAAGTTTGATAGTTCAATGTTTGGTAACGAATTTCTGTAGTTCAGATTTTTGCCATTAAAGTCGTCTCCCCGGTTCTACAATTTAGAAAATTTCCCTAAAAATGAGGTTCGGGCCAAATTTTCCGTACATTGAATACATTTTCGGCCTCTGGAGTTAAAGTCGGACGTGCCTCATGCGAATTAATAATAATGGGTAGCAGTTTTATTTATGACCCAGACCGACAACCATGGCGGTTGTCCGTGTACGAATTAGTAAGCAATTAGGAAATTTAGACCCAATCATGAAAATCGGTATCGTGGATGATTCGAGCTTTGCTCGAGATCGGCTCAAGTCATGCTTGAACCGCTTTTTCCCTGATGCCTCCTTTGTCGAATGTGGCGACGGCAAAGTTGCCCTGAAGCGATTGCCCGGCGAGGAAGTGGATTTTATCACATTGGACATTGTGATGCCAAAGCTCAATGGGATATGGGTGCTGAAGCATCTGAGGGAATTCGATTTTCAGGCGCCAATCGTAATTTTAACTGCCGACATCCAGGAAGGCACACAGACCATATGCCGAGAGCTGGGCTGCTGCGGGTTTGTCGAAAAACCGATCAGCGAGGAAAAGATTGAGAGCATGTTAGTTGATTTGGGGTTATGAAGATGGAGCGGCCAGTTTTTCATGAAAACCTGCGGGAGGCTTTTGTCGAAATTACCAATATCGGGTTGGGAAAAGCGGCGGCGGATTTATCGGCGTTGACCGAGCGAATCGTGACAATTTCTGTGCCCAGTCTGGAGATATTTGATCCGGGGACTCTTGAGCAGGTCAGGGAACTCGAGCCAATTACCTCGGTCAGGATCAATCAGGTCTTTACGGGAGAGGAAATATCCGGGCAGGGTTTGCTCGTAATTAACAAGAGCGGCGCCTTACGACTGGCTGTAATGCTTATGGGGGAGCCGCGTGAGCAAGACGCCTTTGGGCCGATCGAGCAGATGGCGCTTCTGGAAACCGGAAACATCATGATAGGGAGCGTGGTGGGCACTTTGGCCAATATGCTGGAGACTCATTTGCGGTATGATTTGCCGATTCTCCAGATGAAAGGGTCCAATGGGATAACCGACCTGGTTTCGGACATCATTCAGCCGAATAAATCTTTCATCATTCTGGTGCGGGCAACCTTGAGCATAGGAGAGGAAAACCTGAGCGGCTATTTCATACTACTTTTCGAGGAAAACAGCTTCAATGCTCTTTCCCGCCTAATCGAGAAACAATTGGTGGCAGGGTGAAGGACAAAACCGAAATCGATAGTATCGAGGTGATTCCGTCGGGATATATCCAACTCGATGGTCAAAACCGCATTACGAAATGGAACCGGTGGATGGAAAGTCATACCGGCTATGTGAAGAAGGATACTATCGGCGTCACCATCGAATCCCTCTACCCCGATGAGGTGGCAATCGGTAAATCCATCGAGAGAGTGCGAAATTCCGGTGGACAGCCGGTCATTTTATCCCAACTCATGCACTCCTATTTTTTACCCATCAAGCTGGGTGGTCAACATATCAGCGGGCATGAGTACATGCAGCAGGAATGCTGCCTTATACTCCTGGCGGGAGCGGGGGGCCCCCTGGCGATCACGATCAGTGATGTTACTTCGAGCGTGGTTGGTCGGCAGCGGGTAAAAAAAATGCAAATTGATCTCAAGGAAGCGAGGGAAGCAGCTCGCGAGAGTACCAAGGAAAAATCCGAATTTCTCGCCATGATGAGCCACGAAATCCGTACTCCGATGAACGCGGTGATAGGGTTTACCGATATATTGATGGAATCCTCCTTGGATCCTCTTCAACTTGATTACGTAAATACAATTCAGAAAAGCGGGACGCGGCTTCTGCGGCTTCTATCCGATTTATTGGATTTTTCCAAGCTGGAAGCCAACCGCATCGAGTTGCATACTCCATTCTTCGACCTGCAGGATTGTATTGAGGATACTTCCCGGCTGGCCGAAAAATTGGCCTCGGATAAAGGGTTGGAGTATTCATGGAAGGCGGTTTCCAAACTTCCCATCAAGGTAAAAGGTGATGCCGGACGGCTCACCCAAGTTCTCCTCAACCTTCTCAACAATAGTATCAAGTTCACCGATACGGGAAGGGTTCAACTTTCTGTGAAATCAACAATTACAGGCTCCACCACAGCGGAATTGCAATTTTCCGTCACCGATACCGGCCCCGGCATTCCAGAGGAGCAAAGAAACCGGCTTTTCAAGGCATTCAGCCAAGTGGACTCTCAGGTATGGCATCGCCACGGGGGAACCGGTCTGGGTTTGGCTATTTCAAAGAAATTGATCGAGCTGATGGGCGGGAAAATTTGGATCGAACCCTCGACCGGAATCGGGGTAACCTTTAGTTTCACGTTTCCTGTCGAATTGAATGCGGCAGAGAGCCGCAGACTCGTTGATCAATCAGAGGAGCCAGAGGGTAAGGAGCCCCCCGTTGAATCACTCAATATTCTTCTGGTGGAGGACAACCCGTTGAATCGTAAATTGACAGCGGCGCAATTGAAGAAGCTGGGTCATCGTTCGGTTTTTGCCCAAGATGGCCGGGAGGGCATCCGGTTATTGGAGCTCGAAGATTTTGACCTCGTGATCATGGACCTGCAAATGCCGGTGATGGATGGCTACGAGGCCAGCCGAAGAATCCGCGCGGGAGAGGCAGGCGAAAATAATCGCAATCTGCCCATTATCGCGGTTTCAGCCGATGCCAGTTCGATGGCGCGCGAACGATGCGCAATAGCGGGAATGAACGATTATTTTTCCAAGCCAATAAAGATGGACACGTTGAAAAATGCCATTGAGATATGGTGTTCGGGCAAGAACCGAAGCGTCTCTATGGCCACGGCGATTTAGGCTCAATAAGCCGCACGAAAATGTGTAAAAGGAATTGCACACCCGCCTTCAGCGTTTTGGGCGCATTGTGAATTTCCTATCTGTGTCCGAGTCCGTGAAAATTGGCTAAACGATATCGGTGGTTCAGTTTATTTTTTGAAGCGTTGTGGTAATTTGAGATGGGTTCTAAATAAAAAAAGCCCGGTCGCATTTAGCGACCGGGCTTTTTAGCCATTATTTATTCACTCCTGTAATGCAGTTACCTTAAAAAGTTTTTCCGTAAACGAGGGGGATTTGCTCGGCGGAGTATTCGGCGCCGCTTTCCTGCCACCCCTCGGAAGCGTTCAACACACCGAAGATCACACCCACGTAATTTTCTTCATTCACCTTCTCCGGATCAACGCCGCGATTGTTGATTCCCTGAGCGACCCAACCTGAGCCTGTTTTGCCGGTCAATGGATGCGCTACGAGGGAACCTTCTGAGTCCTTGTAAACGACGACCATTCCAGCGGAAAGTTTTGTAAAGGAGGCTTTCTCGACTACGAGAACTGAATTTTCACCATAGAGGGGAACCATGGAGTTTCCGGCGCCGCGCATTACCGACCAGGAATTTTTCATTCCGGCGATTTTTACTGCGTCACTGAGAGCTTTTTCGTAGGAAATGGTGGTTTTCCCGGCGGGGGCTGCCTGTAGGGACGAAAGGCCCAAAAAAGTGACGGCGGCGATGGTTGAAACAAATTTCGAGAGGTAATGGCTGGATTTTTTCTGCATGCCCAAAATATCGCACGAATGGGGCTTTTGGAATATCAGCTATAAACCGTAAATTTATTGCGGGATTCATTGAAATGTTCTCGGTAAAATCCTGTATGGTCATTTTGGGAAATACCCTACATAGAACTGTAAGAACCACAATAACATACAGTTGCAAACTTCGAATGCCTCCCGGATGCCTGGTTGCAACTTTTTCCGCTGCAAAAAACATTGAAGTTTTTTTAAAGGGTTTCCTCGGTTTGCACCAAGCCGTGGGCGATGGCGTAGCGGGTCAGCCCGGCGACATCGTGGATGCCCAGTTTTTTCATGACATTGCTGCGGTGGGTATCGGCAGTGCGAACGCTTATGGAGAGCTTGACCGCGATCTCCTTGGTGCTGTTGCTCTCGGCCACTAACTGAATGATTTCCCGCTCCCGTGATGTCAGAGACTCAAACGACCCCGACTCCTTGGGGTTGATCATCAACTCGCGCATGACCTGAATCACCCGTGGGCCGAAATATGGCTGCCCGTTGGCCACACTGTTAACGGCTTTTTCCATTTCCTCCAGGCCAGCGTCCTTTTCCAGATAGCCATCTACACCGGATTCGATGAGCTTTCGCACCACATCGGAACTTGTAAGAGCCGAAAAAACGAGGACTCGGGTTTGGGGGTTCTGGCTTTTCAGACGGTTTAAAACCTCCATCCCGTTGAGATTTGGCAGCATGACATCCAGGACCAGCAGGTCGGGCTGATGTTTGAGGCAAAGATCGTAACCCCCGAGGCCATCTCCGGTGCTGCCCACCAGTTTGAAGGTCGGGTAGGACTCGAGAAGTCGACAGATCAAATCCCTCAGGATGGTCTGATCCTCGATCACGATTACTTTTTTAATAACTTTTACCACGATTGGGACGAATTATGAATAGTATATAAGATTAACGGGCCTGTTTTCAATATTCTTAATAAACTTTTCCCACCGCAGTTTAAATCAACCTACATTTCCATGACTCGCGAAAAAAACCCAAGTTGGGCCGGATGTATTAGGGCATTAACGTTTTGTTTGGCAGGTTTTTGCCTCATTTCCTGCGAAACGATTGAAAATGACCCCGTGCCCACATCGACCGTGGATGGAGGCACTACTTTGTCCACCGCCCGGACCGTAAGATGGGGGTTGGTCGGGGGAATGGTGACCAAGGGGAGTGGCATTTCCATGGCGCCGATCTATGGCGATAATACGATTTTTGTCATTACTCCGATTGAATTCGATGACCTTGAAACAGGCATGATAGTGGCGTATCGCAATAAATGGGGAGACCAGATCGTTCACCAATTGATGAGGAGAGATGGGCGCCGGTGGGTGGCCAAGGGTCTGAATAATGACCGCAGTGATAGCGAGCCGGTTACGAGAAATAATTTAGTCGGTGTGGTTTACGCGGTATTCAATTCGAATCCCGCCACCGGAGGATAGGTTCTACTTGTAGCGCCAGCCGAGGAGCCTCCAGTAATTCAGGAACCAAAGGAAGAGCAGTTCCGCCGCTGAAAATAGAACAATGGCGGTGGCTCCCGCTATGGAGATGTCTGCGATGGAGCTTACTTGAAATATGAGCTGCCCTATTGCCAGCAGCCAGAATCCGGCAGCAATAAATGGCAGCCCGAGAGTTATGCCGACCGGGAGGGGCACATCCTCGGTCACTTTATAGGCGCCCAGAGAGGTCAATGCCGTGATGGCGCCACAAAATCCCAGATTCACCGCACACATTAACAGGAAACTCCAACTGGCGGCAGGCGGGAAAACTGGGTTTCCCCCAAACAAGTTGAACCCGAAGAATAATGCGCCCGCTACAAATAACGTCAGGCAGGTTACGATGTAAACGTAATGGGCTTTGCGAGTTTCCAGGGCTGAGATTTTTTCGTAGCGGTCCCGCCCTCCCGAATAGAGCCCAGTGACACGACCTCGCTCATTGCGGGTAAAGCCGATGCGTGTTTGTCGCTGCTCACCTGTAAATGTATCTTCATCCAAAGGCGCGAAACGTTCTCCTGCCACCACCAATCGGTTTTCGCTGTTATCGACTTCGATTTTTACGGTGAGTTCCTCGCCCTCCTTTCCGAGCATGGCGGAGCTTTTGCCAAAATGGTGGTGTGGGTACCAGGAGTGGCGGTAGGTTCCCTGGAAAGGCTCAAGACTATTTTTCGGTGGTTTCGGTGGTGGCTTCGACCAGGATTCGGCGAAAGCGAAGGAGCAGACGTTGTCCAGAAATGGGCGGAGGACTTTTTTATCGGTATTGTAAAAAAGGATGATGCCGAATCCGGTGTCGGGAAAGAGGTAAAATCCTGAACGGTGGCCGGGCATATGCCCCGTATGCCATGCCACGCGCTGACCGTGGACCTCATCGAGCCAGAAACTCAACCCCATCCCGGGCACAGCGGGAGCGGGGGAGAATTGCTCCGCAAGAAGAGCCTGCGGGTGGGCGAGAATCGGTGAAGGAGTTTCGTTTTCCAGAAAAACCTGCATCAAGAGGCCCAATTCATTGGGCGTAGCTACCAACGAGGAGGCGGGATAGGGTTTCCAATGGCGGAGTGGAAGCTTCCTGTGATTGCCGAAAATCCAGTTATACCCTTTGGCCATTTGGCGCTCGATCTCGGCGTCGGGGATGAAAGTGGCCCCATTCATGCCGAGGGGGCGAAAGATGCTGTCACAGGCATATTCTTCAAATGTCTGCCCCGTCAACTTCTCGACCGCCAGCGCCGCGAGGGAGATGCCAAAATTGGAATAGGTGACCGTTGCACCGACCTCCGCGACCGGTGGCGGCAACGATTTTCGCAAATAGCCGGAGAGATCGGCGATTTCTGCTGCGTGGGGAGTCGATTGCCGGGCGAAACGCTCTCCGATACCCGCGCGATGGGTGAGGAGGTCGCAAATCGTGGCCGATCCGTAATTATAGGGAAGTTTCCAGTCCAGAATATCATCGATTCGGGCATCGAGGCTCATTTTGCCGGAATCGACCAGTTGCTGCACCGCGATGGCGGTGACGATCTTTGAGATGGAACCGGCCCGAATCGGGGTATCCAGTTTCAGGGGGGCAGCAGGTTCGACCTCGGCCAGACCCCAACATTTCTGAAAACTCCCCTCGCCCTCAGGCGTAACCAGCAAAATCGAAACACCCGGCGCATGATGCTCGCCGAGGATCGCGGCGGTCTCATTTTCAAGAAATTGACTCCACTCGTCGGGGGAACGAGTTTTCAAGCCATCAGGTGTTTGCTGGTGCATTCTTTATAAAAATGGAAATATCTACCACAGAGTTTCATCGTCGGTCGTGGGTAATTGACAAATCTACCCGGTCCGGTGCAAGATTCTCAAGAATAATGCCCCGCCCGGCATTTAAATAGAATACCTCGCTAACCCCTCTCGTTATGGCTGAATTTTTTAAGACCCTCGATGATTCCTGGACACAGTTTATTACTGCCCAGAAAATATTTTTTACGGCTACTGCTCCGGTTGACGGCAGGGTTAATCTTTCGCCCAAGGGGATGGACACTTTTCGCTGTATCGATGAATCCACTGTCGGCTACCTCGACTTGACCGGTAGCGGAATCGAGACTGCCTCGCACATCATCGAAAACGGCCGCATGACGATCATGTTTTGTAGTTTCACGGAAAAACCCTGCATCCTGCGCCTCTATGGCCGAGGGGAGGTCATTCGCCGAGGGGAGCCCGATTGGGACAAATATGTGAACCGGTTTCCCAACCTTTCCGGCAGGCGGCAGATTGTATTGCTGCATATCGAATCGGCCCAAAAATCCTGCGGTTTCTCGATCCCCGTGATGGAGTTCAAAAGTGAGCGGCAAACCCTGATCAAATGGGCGGTAAACAAGGGCCCCGGAGGGGTCGAGAAATATTGGGAAGAACAAAACCAGACCAGCATCGACGGCCTCCCGAGCAAATTATGATCCCGGATTGACCGCCTGTCGGTGTTTCTGCTCAAACTCTTCCAGTAGTTTGATGGCTGTGGCGGGGCCGTTTTCCTGTTTTAGGATTGCTGCGGCTTCTTTGGCTTTTTGCTGGATGGCGGTGTTTTTCTCGATTTGCTGGATGGCGGCGGGGAGGGTGACGGGCCAACGTTTTTTGCTGACGATTGTTCCCGTGCCGAGACGCTTGATCTCTCCGGCCCAAAAGGGCTGGTCGGCGATATGCGGCACGACGATGGCTGGTTTGCCTGAATGCAAGGCCGATGCCGTGGTGCCTGCGCCCCCGTGATGGACCACGCAGGAGGCATGGCGGAAAAGCTGGTCGTGGGATACTTTGCCCACGTTCAGGATATGGGAGGAATCATTCGCGCTGGAAAAATTGGCCCACCCGCTTTGAATAATGATTTTTTTGTGGCTCGGCCAATTTGTGATAAAACGGCGCATATTTTCGGCATCGTGATCGGTCGTGAGGCTTCCAAAAGTGATTACGGGCACCTTTGCGTCGTCGCAAAAATCGATCAGCTGCGCCTCCAAATCGGTATCTTCGCGAGTCTGCCATCGCAGGTATCCCGAGTACTGGAATTTTGGGGAAATCCGCCGGGAAGTTTTCATGAGCTTTGGGGAAACCGTCATCAAAACCAGTTCAGCCGGACCGAGGAGGAAGTTTTTGAACTTGGGGATGGAGTATTTGCGCAAAGGCTTCTGCATCAGGTGATTCATGGAAAGATCGACGGCAGTATCAGCCATTTTCCACCAGAAACGGTTCCAGGATTCATCGAGCAGACGGGGCAGCCACTGGATTTTTCTCATCGGAAAAGGGGGAGATTCGGGGTGGGGGGCCAAACAGTGACAAAATCCGAGCAGGGCGGTGGGGACCTCATGCCTTTGGGCGAGGAATTTGTAATACGGCGCAATATAGGTTGTGACCAGCAAATCACAGTCCTGCAGGGCGGCATCCATGCGCTCGATGAGGTCCTCGACGAAAGGCAATCCCCCCCGGTAGATGGCTTTCAACTGAGCGATGGGATGCCGTGCCCGTGTCAGGACTCGCATCTGTTCCGACAGTTTTTCCTGATCCCAATCGGGAGGCAGGTAGAGGAATTCCAGCCCGGCGCGCTCGATTTCGGCCTTGAATAAGGGCATGGTGGCAAATCGGACGGTGTGCCCGGCCCCGAGCAATGCCTTTCCAAGGGCGATTACCGGATAAATGTCGCCCGTCGAACCGTGTGAACTTAGCAATACCCGCATTTTTTTCCTCGTGCCCCGATGAAAGATTGCCTGAGCTCGGGAGTCAGCATTTAAATACCTGGCGATGAAACCAGCTTTGGTAATTCTGGCCGCCGGCATGGGAAGCCGTTACGGGGGGCTCAAACAACTCGACCCGGTGGGCCCTTCCGGCGAGGCGCTTCTCGAGTATTCGGTTTACGATGCCCTCCGCGCCGGTTTCGGGAAAATCATTTTTGTTATTCGGAAAGATTTCGAGAACGAATTCCGTCAACAGGTAAGCTCGAAATTCACCGGTCACGCTGAGATGGAGCACGTTTATCAGGAAGTTGACGATCTGCCCGACGGCTATGAGCAATCGGCTACCGGTCGCGAAAAACCCTGGGGCACCGCCCATGCGGTCTATGCGGCCAGAAAGGTCGTCGATGGTTCTTTTGGAGTCATCAATGCCGACGATTTTTACGGACGATCCGCCTATGAGAAGCTGGCAGAATTTCTGAGAAAAAAAGTTGAGGGAGAGATTCCTTCCTGGTGCCTCGTTGGTTATTTATTGAAGAATACACTGTCCGAGCATGGAACTGTATCGAGGGCATTATGCGAAATCGATGGAGAGGGGAATTTGAAAAAATTGAAAGAGCATACGGGCATCAAAGAGGATGATAACGGCCGCATACACGGTATCAACAAAGGCGGTGTGACGTGTTCCTTCGAGAGCGATGAAACCGTTTCGATGAATTGCTTTGGTTTCACTCTCGAAATTTTTTCCATTATCGAGGAGGGGTTGCGCTATTTTCTCGATCGGCAATCGGGTGGGGGCAAAGCCGAAATTTACCTCCCGGAAGTGGCCGGAGAGGCCGTCAATAGTGGAAAAGCTCAATTAAAAGTTCTTTCAACGGATGAGCAATGGCATGGGCTTACCTATAAGGAGGATCTGCGGAGCCTGCGCGGAAAAATCGGCCAATTGGTGAAATTCGGCCAATACCCGGAGAATCTGTGGACTCGCTCGGGTTAAGCGCCGACAAAGATTGCCACGCCGGTGGAGTTGTCTGGCCCGCCTCGTTCGTTGGCGGTGTTGATCAAGTTCATGACCATTTCTTTTGGGGTCGATGAAGCCATTGCCTCCTCGTGGATTTCTTCATCGGACATGGTTTTGGTAATGCCGTCACTGCAAATTAAAAAGCGGTCGCCCGCCCGCGGGGTAAATTTGTAAACATCGGTGGACAAGGCCCCTTGTTGGCCGATACAGCGGGTCAGCGTATGCGAAAAATACTCGGGAATGTAGGCGTCTTCACCCGGTTTCAGGCGTGCCCGCATTTCTTCTTCCATGGTGTGGTCGGTGGTCAGTTGAAGCCATGAGTTTCTCCGAAAAAGAAGAATCGCCGAATCACCCACATGCCCGATGATGACATCTTTGGAATTGAATTGAAGAACCGTCAGGGTGGTTCCGATGCCGATTTCCTTATTTATTTTTTGACCCTGTTTATAGACCTTGCCGTTTATGTGGTCAAAGAGATCGAGATAACTCATTTTATCGGGAAATTCTTTGGAGGAAACGGCCTCATCGAGGTATTGAATGGCGAGATTGCTGGCTGTTTTGCCCCCCGGCAGGCCTCCCAAGCCATCGGCCACGGCATAGATGCAATGGGAATCGTCAACGAGAAACATGTCCTCGTTGCATGACCGTACTTTTCCTATGTCGGAATGACCGAAACTGGATACATTCATATCGAATTCAAGGCGGGACGAAGCCGTTGGTTCGCCAGTCCCGGGCCGATTAATTTTCGCATAATATTAGAAAGAATAATAATCACCCTCGCTGGAGGGATTCTATAACCGGCCTTTATTTACATTTTGAACCGTATCAAATTTTTGAAAAACCTCAATCCAAATCGACACCCTTGGGCAAATACTTTAATCCGCCTCCAGCGGCTGGAATTTGGCCTCTCTGTTCGATCGGCTGATGGACACGTAGCCTTTTTTCGGAAGCACGGCCAAAAACCGCTTTCCATACTCGCGCTTGAGCAGTCGGGAATCGAGTAGGGTAATGGTTCCTTTATCAGTTTTTTTGCGGATAAGGCGACCGATACCCTGGCGAAATTTTATCAGAGCCTCCGGCAGGGTGATGTCCATAAAGGGATTGCCACCCCGTGATTGCACCCATTCGGATTTTGCCTCGACTACCGGGTGAGAGGGGTTTTCAAAGGGCAGCCGGGTCAGGATGACCTGTGAGAGCGCCGGACCGGGAACATCGACACCGGCCCAAAAGCTGTCGGTTCCGAACAAAATACCATTTCCCGCCGCAAAAAAGCGCTTTACCAGATCCGTTCGGGAACCGTCCCTGCCCTGGAGATAGAACGCGCGGCCCTGTTTTATAAAAGCTGCTTCAACTTTCGCCGCGACACGGCGCATATCGGCATGGCTGGTAAATAAAACGAGGGTTCCTCCACGGACTTTCAGGGCGCAAAATTTGATCATATCGGCCAGGTATTCGATGTCCAATTGGGCGTTTTCCCGCGAAGGCGGAGGGGTGTCTGCAGCTACGAAAATACGCATATTGCTCTCGAAATCGAAGGGGGAGTCCACCCGCTCGGCCGGTTGCCCTGCGGCCCCCACTTTATCCATAAAGCTGCCCATATCGGTGCCCTCGGCGAGGGTGGCGCTGGTCAAAAGAGCGGTTGTGTGCCGGGTAAAAAGGTGATCCCTGAGAACCTCTGCGACATCGATGGGGGCCGCTCGAAGGCCGATGTTGCGCCGCCGTTTGCCGCGATTCTCGATCCAGTAAACATGGTCATTCTCCTCGGCGGTCAGGCATATTTCGAGCGCTTTGCCGCAGGCGGTGAGCCTTTTGCGCTGGTCCATCAATTCCTCCCGCTGTGGCCCGTCCTCGAGCTTATCCGCCGCGATGGCGACAGATTTAGCGAGGCTGTTGAGGTTTCCGTTGAGGGAGGTGTAACTGGTCGATTGCTCGCGAATTCGGACGAGTTTTTTATCACCCAATCGATCCCTCTCCACGGTATCGAAAAAGATATTTGCCTGGGAGATGGTTTTTTCCACCAAAGTGCAATCCTCCCGGCGGCCATGAATGCGAAGGAGGCCCTTTTTGCGGCGGGGGTTGTAGAGCCGTTTGAGGAGCCGGTCGACGGCGATTTCACTGATATGCCAGCCGAATTGCTCGGAGGCGACGCCGGGCAGCGTTTGCGCTTCGTCGAGAACGGCAAAATCATTAGCGAAAAGGATTCCAGGGGTGTCGGAACGCTGCCCCGCCCCGGCATTGAGGAGGGAAAAAAGCAGACTGTGGTTGACGATAATGATCTGCGCCCGACGCATGCGGGCACGGGCTTTTTGAAAAAAACAAGTCTGGGGGCTGCAATTTCGGGGGTTGCAGGCGGCGGAATCGGCGTTCACCCATTCCCAAACATCGGGGGAGAGCGAAGGGTTTAATTCGTGCAGGAGGCCCGTTTTGGTGTGGCCGACCCAATGGCATATCCGCTCCAGTTCCTCCTCCCAGTGGGTTTGAAATAATTCCGCCCCGCCGGAAAGCGCTTTGGCCAGCCGGGTGGCGCATAAATAATTACCCCGCCCCACGAGCAATGCGGTTTTGAAATCCTTGTAGGGGGCGAGTTCGGGAACTTTGTGAAAGAGATCCCGGCAAATTCCCAAATCCTTCAGGTGAATTTGCTCCTGAAGGGAAATGGTGTGGGTGGAGACAATGCATTGGCATTCGTCATCCGTGGCCTTGAGAATTGCCGGTATCAGGTAGGCAAGGCTTTTCCCCACCCCGGTGCCCGCCTCAAAAAGCAGGGGAGAACGGGTGGCGAAGGCCTGCGCGGAGGCCACCGCCATCTGCTCCTGCTCCGGGCGATGCTCCAGCCCGAGGGTTGAACAGAGCCAACCTTGGGAGTCAAAAACTTCCTCCGTTCGCCTGGGAAGGGCCTCCGCTTTTTTCCCCCGATCAAAGGCTTCTTTAATGGCGATCATTTGCAGAGAAACTTTGGCCGGAACAGGAAAAGTTCAACAAGGTTTTTTAGTAAGAAGCCTTTAAAATGTAATCCGGGGCCGATCAGCCGGAAAATCCGTCGATATTTTTGGTTGCTATTTCAAACAACGACCTCATCAACTAAAGTTCATGCTGGACACGGTAATTGAAAATCTACTGGCCTTGCAGGAATGCGATGCCCACCGAGATAATATCGAAAACCAACTGGAGCGCATTCCGTTGGAGATCACCAGGACCGAAGAAAAAATTCAACAGGAATTAGAGGCCATCGCGGCGGCTAAGAACGCCGTCATGGAGCTCGAGGTGCGTCGGAAAGATCTGGATATTGAAATCAAGTCGGCGGAAGAACAGGCGGCCAAATACAAAAACCAGCAGCTATTGGTCAAAAAGAACGAGGAATACGCTGCGCTTCAGCACGAAATCAGCGGCATGGCTGACAAGATCAGTGATCTCGAAGACAGCGAGCTTGGCGTAATGATCGAGATCGATGACGCCGTTAAAAGCGCCAAATCCGAAGAGGAGGAGCGCAATGGCAGCATCGGGGATTTGAGAACTCTGATCTCGAAGCGTGAACAGCATCGCACCGAATTTGAAGCCCAACTCGAAAGCGCCATCAACGCTGTCAACAGTGCGGCGGCGGAGTTAGACGAAAAATCGCTACAGGTTTACCAATATGTAAAAAAGAAGGCTAAAAGGCCGCCCTTTATTGTCGCCCTCGAAAATCAGAAATGCAACGGCTGTCATTTGCGGGTGCCGAACGAAATTCAAGGCAATATCCATAAAAAAGGCGAATTGACCCGTTGTAATAGTTGCGGGCGAATTCTGTATTCCGCCTGAGGGGTGAAGGTGGGAGAGGATGCAGGATGCAGGATGCAAAAAACGGCGTTCACGGGTACAGTCAAGACATGGTTTAGAGATGTATGGCGTCGCTTAGTAGAAATAATCGCACATCCATCACCCACCATCCCGAATCTCGCATCTTGCATCCCTATTTATCTAATTTCTCATGATTAAGAGTGTTTTGCTTGATCTGGATGGAACGGTTTATCGAGGGACCGAACCGGTTCCGGGCGCATCGAAGTTTATCAAGCGGCTCCGGGAGAAGGGACTCGATTGCCTTTTTGTCACCAATCGGGCTAATCGTTCCGCCGAGACGGTATGCCGGATTCTGCGAGAAATGGATATCGAGTGTGAGGTGGAAAACCTGCTTACCTCGGCCCAAGCCACCGCAAGTCACCTGCCCCCCGGCAAGTTTTATTACATCGGGGAAGAGCCTCTGCGCGACGCCCTGATTGAGCGTGGACATACTTTTTCCGAGGATGAGCCCGACTATGTCATCGTGGGCTACGATCCGTTTTTGACGTATCAGAAGCTGGAAAAAGCGACTCTCTTTCTGCGGGCGGGGGCAAAATTCATTGGCACCAATCCGGATAAAGTTCTCTACACCGAATACGGGATTATTCCCGGCAACGGAGCGACTTTGGCCGCATTGACGGTCGCCTCCGAAGTCGAACCGACCATTATCGGCAAACCGGAGCGCGTGATAATCGACATTGCCCTGCAACAGTTGAAAATTTTACCACAGGAGGCGCTTTTGGTGGGAGACAGCATCGAGACCGATGTTCGGGCGGGTTTAAATTCCGGTGTGCCCACCGCGCTTATTTTGACCGGAGTCTCCTCGCGGCAAGATTTGGAAAAATCGGAAGTTCAGCCCGACTGGGTGGTGGAAAATTTCGAAGAACTCGAGGAACTGATTTTCTCCGCCTAACGCGGCCAAGGGCTGACCCCTTTTAAGATTCCCCCTAAAGTTAGTGCCATTCACCATTGACCCCTTCCGGCATATGGAAACCAGGGAATCGTAGAAGCTCTGTTCAGGTTGTTGGGCTACCATCGCGCTCTCTTCGCATAACGTTAGCATAAGCTGCCGGCGGGCAGATGACTGATAAACTTGGATTCGAATCCTTTTTCAACGAAGTCGCTCCACTCGATGTTGTCGCTGTCCTAGCCGGACAGTCTTAATGCCGTTGTTATGCAGGTTTTGCGACCACCTGAAAGCAATAAATTATTTGTTACCTGTAATGACCAAAGCTATATCACGAACATCAAAGACAAGTGATATTGAAATCGTAGTCATGAGTAAGCAAAGCCAGATTCCATATATTGATTTAAAGCTAAAACTTTCAGATTTCATCTCATACTTAGCCAAGTAGTAGAAAAGTGGTACCCAAACTAGTATATGAGCTACGCCTAACAGGTGTATTGTTTCGGTCCAATAAAATACACCTAACGCTACAGGAATTGTTAGGACCATTGACAATAATACAAACTGTGCTGATTTTTTCTTCCACACAAATATTACTGAAATAAGAAATATTATTCCCATCCAATTCACCCAGTAACGAATGACTGCTGGCAGCATCTCCACTTGAGTATTAATCTGATCCATCATCTCTTTCATAAGTACCACTTCAAACTTTCAATTAATTTTGTCTGCAATAATCACTGCTGTCTATTTTTTGCATAACTATATGTAGGTGGCAAATACGCCGCGAAAGTAATATGCATTATCCTAACGACCGATACTTTCAAGAATATTCGTTAATTTTTGGCAAACAACAGGATCGCAGTGCGCTTCTTGACAAGGAGCAAAATGATATGCGCCATATTTGCCGCCTAATTGAAAACAATTACGCCGCCGATTAAATTTTAATTTATGGATTTCAACTATTGGTCGGCAAAAAGGAGCCAGGCAGTCGCAAGGACCGACAAAGGGGACCAACCTTCCGTTTCGCGCCCAACCTTGGTCAGGGCTTGGCTAACGGCATACCGATCAGCGGCACTTTTTCGGAGCCTTTCTTCCATCAGATCGAAAATTTTCACATGATCCTTCTGGTGGAAAGTGGTTAAAATTTCTTGCCGGTCTTTTTTCCAGGATTCTGAACGCCAATCGAGATGCAGGTTCAGGCTCTGCCAGGAGGATTGGGCGCTGTTGGACCGAAGGAGCCAGCTTGACGGTATTTCCAGCCAAAGGCAAAGCTCGCTCATCAATTCGTAGCGGTCTTCCCGATTTCGTAATCGAAGAAGAACCCGAAAGGTTTCCGCGGCATGTTTTTTGGCATCCAGATGAAGAAGTGATAGACAGCAGGCCGAGAGAAGGGTCAATCGGACTTCTTCCTCCTGCATGACTTTTAGCAGGTGAGGCGTGGCGTTGTCATTCACCAATTTGCCCAAAGCCCGAGCAGACATGATGCGAACCCTGTTCGGGGTATCCGGGGAAAGTCGGGCGACGAGCAGATCGAAGGCATCCCGATATTTCAATTCTCCCAGTGCCCAGGCCGTCTGGTCCCAAAGTGCCCGGCGCTCTTCATCCTCCAAAACTTGTCGCAATTCTTTACCCGCAAGGGGCGAACCGGTACGGGCCAGGCTCCTTATCGCTTCGGTTCTAACCTCGAATGAAGGGTCGTTCAACAGTGCGAGGAGAGGCTCGATGGACATTGGGTTGACACTCATGCCGAACCAGTGAGCGAGGTTCCGGCGTCTTTCGGGAGTTTCATCGTAAATATTCCTGATTGCGAGCAGTGTGCGCGCGGGGCTGCTCATGATAGCGGTAAAAAAATGGCCGACCCCAAACCACGGGCGCACATTTGGTAGCCTTTGAACAATCGGTATGGTGAGAAAGAGGAGAGCCGGTGAAAACATGGCGGCAAATCCTTTGTACCAATCGAGATAGATCAGGCCGTTGCCAATGGTCATTGAGCCAGCGGGTATGGCGACTTTTTGGATTAAAAGACCGGCCAGAAATGCCACCAGAGCCTGGAATATGGAGGAAATTACGGCCAGCACGTTCAACGCCTCCAAACTGTTTTTCCTGCTGACATGGTGGAGGTTGATCGAAGTCACGGTGATACCGATTCCGGAGGTCAAAATTCCGTTGGAAAAACCTAAAAAAAGGAGCGCCCCGATGCCCATGAGGGCAGCCGGCTGCAATTGCCCCCAATCCAGCCCTTGCTCTGGAAATGGAGGAACAAAAACAATGAGAGGAAGGGAAATGGCGGTGAGCCATAGAAGCCCTATAAGCATGGGCCGAAAACCTATGGTGTCGGCCAGTCGTCCCCATAAGAAATAAAAAAGAGCGCTTCCGGCGGTGCTGAAAAATATAAACAGTGCCACCAGATTAGCCGGGACATGGAGCATTTGCCGGAAGTAAATAACCGCCAGGGGCAGACTGGCAGCTGTGGTCAATAATGTCACCAACAGCGGTAACCGCATCAGGGGGGAATGCCGAATGATGTTCCAGATTGAGGGGCCTTTGGCGCCAAGGCTATCTCCCGATAATTTTTCCCTCGCTTCTAAATCAGGAAGAAAATTAATCCAGAACCAGCTATTGAAAATCCCGAGCAGGCAGACCAGCAGCAAACCCTTGTAGATATCTTCGGTAACTGCTTTGCCCACCAGGACTATTATGATGCCATTTAATACGAGGCCAGTTGTGGTGAAGGAAAACCTCATGCGGGCAAAAAATCTCCCCCGGTCCTCCTGTGTCGTATAATCTCGAAGCAACGACTGCCAAACCAGACCGATTCCCAGTTCACTGGCGCCCAAAAATATGAATATGATAGTGGCAAAAATTACCGGTGTCAGCAAGTTGGTTGGAAACAGCAGCAACAACAAAATTGAAAATATCTCGAATATCCTGCCAATTTTAATGGCCCGAACGCGGCCCAAACGTCGAACGGGCCCAACCATGGGCAGGCGCATAATCGTGATCAGTGGCGTGCAGGCGACAATGGTCGCAATAGTCAGGGGGTTAAAGTGGAGCACATCGGTGGCAAAGAGCATCATGTAGGCTCCCGCCATTACGCTGGTAGCGAAAGATCCCACCAAATGCGCCAGCAGTGCATGTTTTTGGGCGCGGTGACGCTCGGCCGCGGAAAGCACTTTAAGAAGATCCTCCGTATTTTGTGTTTTACCTGTCTCCTGCATCTCTTTTTGTTCTCTCTTGCAACTCTATTGCCATTGCCTGCCCAACCGGCAAGCTCCGAACTGCTCGAATTCGGAATAGAAAACGAATTTGCCGGGTTGCTAACTGGAGATTTTTAGGACCGCGCTACCCTTCAGGCTTCCTTGGCGCATGTCTTTGAGCGCTTCGTTGACCTCCTCGAGTTCATAGACTGTCACATGTGAGCGCACGCGAACTTTTGGCGCAAGCTCGAGAAAATCGATCCCGTCCCGCCGCGTCAGGTTGGCGACCGAGCGCAGGATCCGCTCTTGCCACAGATCCGCATAGGGGAAGGAAGGAATATCGCTCATGTGAATCCCTGCGCAAACCACTAAGCCACCCTT
This sequence comes from Opitutales bacterium, assembly GCA_021772515.1. Lineage (GTDB taxonomy): Bacteria > Verrucomicrobiota > Verrucomicrobiia > Opitutales > UBA2987 > JAJFLU01. The sequence continues at coordinate 16,469 of JAJFLU010000008.1, read as the reverse complement.
GCGCACCGCCCTCAGAGCAAGGGGAATAAGCTCTCCCACGGGCGCGAAAATGATGGCGGCATCCAGAGGATCGGGAGGACGCTCCAGAGAGCTGCCCACCCACGAGACTCCTAGCCTTCGGGCGAATTTCATGCCTTCCTCATCGCCCGGTCGGGTGAAGGCGAAAACCTTCCGCGCGTCGAAATGGGCGATCTGTGTGATAATGTGGGCCGCTGCGCCAAAACCGTAGAGCCCGAGATGGCGGGCGCGATCCGTCATGCGGTAGGCTCTAAAACCGATCAACCCGGCACAGAGCAAGGGGGCGGCTTGTAAATCGCTGATTCGTGTCGGCAGGTTAAAGCAGAAATCCTCGTCGGCGGTCGTATATTCGGCGAAGCCACCGTTTTTTGTATAGCCGGTAAGAACGGGTTCATCGCAGAGGTTTTCGTGTTCCTCCAGGCAAAAACGACAATTTCCGCAGGATCTTCCCAACCAGGGCACCCCCACACGCTGGCCGATATCAAACCGACGGGTGCCTATGCCCAATTTTTCGACGATCCCTACAATCTGGTGACCGGGGACAAGAGGGTAGGCGCCATTTTTCAAATCTCCGTCAGTGATGTGCAGATCGGTTCGGCAAACACCACAGGCCTTCACGCGCAACAATACTTCCCCGAATCCCGGCATCGGGACTGGCAGATCGACGGGCTTCAGGGGCTGCCCGGCTTTTTCCTGCACCATTGCTCTCATGCGTATTTTCCCAAGTCCTGCAAAATAGTGGATTTCAGGCCTTTATTCTGTAACAGGCGTTCGACTTTTAAGCAATATTATAGTCCACCCAGCTTGTTTTCTCAAGGATGGTAAATCTTCTTGCCGAAATTCTTCTCTGGCGTTGGTATAAAATCATGGCGGAATGCGAGCATTTGCTCATCGATGGTTACAACCTTGTCCACGCGCTGCCCGATGTCCGTGAGGCTCTCGAAATCGGTATCGAGGCCGCGCGCCAACAGTTGGCCGACACGGTCCGCATCATTCACGATTTGGAAGGTATCCGCACCACACTTGTTTTCGACGGGAAGGGTGAGGATATGGAAATCGAGCGCCCCTCCGGGCAGTTGACGTTTTCCTATCTGTTTTCTCCCGCCACATTGACAGCCGATGCCGTTATTGAGCAGTTGGTGCGCAGCTCCTCCTCGCCGCAGACTATCACCGTCGCGAGTGGGGACAATATGGTTAGGGAATCCACGGCCGCAGCGGGTGCCCTGACGATTGGCCCCAATGGTTTGGCGGATTGGCTTTGCTCCTGTCAAAAACGTCAGGCCGAACAACTAAAACGTCGGAGCGAGAAGGTTGACCGGGAATGGCGCAAGTAAATCGAACCGAGGAAATTGAATGAAAACACCGGCTGTGATAAAGGAAATACAGGGTTCCTATGGTCCCGTATCGATTTCTGAAAAACTGGTGCAGAAAATTTGGCTGCGGCGGGATTTCAACAAGAGTCGTTTGAGGACAAATGGCGGAGAAACGCTTCGTATTATCGATCCCGGTAAATGGAACCTGTTGGAAGGGCCGGATTTCAAAGGCTGCCGGATCGCAATCGGAAACAAACGTTTGGAAGGTGATGCAGAGGTGCATTTTTACCAGCGGGACTGGACCCAGCACGGCCATAACCGGAATCCGGAATTTGACTCGGTGGTGCTTCATATCGTTCTCTTCGAACCTCGCGCCCGGGAAACCGAGGCGGTGACAGCGAGCGGCAAAAAACCGCATACCTTTGTACTGTTGCCCTATTTGCGTCAAGATATGGAAGAATATGCGCTCGAAGAAGCTCTCTTGACACTAGAGAAACGGGACAGGGTTAATATTTTCGCCCCGTTATTGGAAAAGTCCGTAGAAGATTGTCGGAACATATTAATGGAAAAATCCCGCCTCCGTTGGGAGCGAAAGGTAGATGCGAGCGGCAGATTAATAACGGAGTTTGGTTGGGCCGAGGCGTGTCATCGCAGCACACTCGAAGTGCTGGGTTTTAAACGCAATCGAGCGCCCATGCTCGACCTTGCCAATAGATTCCCACTTGCAAAAATGGCGGGCGCCGGATTGCCCGCCGAATACTACTTTGAGGAGGCAAAAGCGGACTGGAAACTCATGGGGCTCCGGCCTCCCAACCACCCTCGCGCGCGGCTTCGGCAATATCTCGGGATTTTGGAAAACAACGCGAATTGGCCCGCCGCGCTTGAGCGATTGGGACGTGATTTGGAAATTTCGGACGGAAAGTTTTCCGACACTGCGGAATTTAGGCGTTCCGCGCGTATAATGAAGCTAAAGGAGCGATTTTTTGACACGGTTTTGGGCAAGAGTATTTCCGGTGACCGGCTCGATACGCTTATCTGCGACGCTATTCTTCCACTGTTGGCCTCCAAGGATCGAGCGAATCTCTTCGATTGGTGGTTTCATTGGTATGCGGGCGATGTCCCTGCCAGCATCACTAACTTGTTCAACGAAGGGGCCGTAACTGAAAGAAATACCTGGCCCATGGGAAACGGTTTGAAACAGGGCGCTCTGCAAATTTGCATGGAACACCTCCAATAATGGTGGAGGTCAAATGAACGCATTATGAAAACGATATTAATTACTGGACCGAACCTGGGCGAGATTGAAAAACTACGAGGTTTGCGAGTGCCTAAAGGGAGATGCTTTATTGATGTCGCCCTTACTGCTGCACGCTTCATCAAATTCCCGAAATACGAATCATCGGCGTATTCTTCACTTGGAGTATTGGGATGCCCCCTCGACGGCAATTGGGAATGGGAAAAATGCCAACAGGTTGAATCAGCTAATGGCTTTTAAGCTGCCGCTCCCTCACCCTAGCCGATAGCGCCGAAAAATTATCCTCCATGACTAAGTCTTCGTTTTCCTCCTTATTAACCGAGGTTCGATCCTGCACAATTTGCCAGGACAACTTGCCTCTAGGCCCTCGACCCGTCCTTCAATTAAATCCGAATGCAAAAATTTTAATCGCCGGTCAAGCGCCGGGAAAAAAAGTCCACGATTCGGGAGTCCCTTTCGATGACGCCAGCGGAAATCGCCTGCGCGAATGGTTGGGGGTGACACGCGAGATGTTCTACGACCCCGAGCAAATCGCGATTCTTCCGATGGGGTTTTGCTACCCCGGCACAGGAAAATCAGGCGACCTCCCGCCACGACCCGAATGTGTGCCCGCTTGGCGAAAACAGCTTCTCGACCACCTTCCCAATATCGAAGTCACCTTGGTGCTCGGTAGGTATGCGCAGGACTACCATTTCGGTAAAACCGGTTCGTCCTTAACCGACTTGGTAAAGTCGTGGCGCATCTATTGGCCGCACAAAGTTCCGCTTCCACACCCAAGCCCGAGAAACAATATTTGGCTCCGCCGCAATCCCTGGTTTGAGGCGGATTTACTCCCATCGCTACAAAAACAGATTTCACAAATTCTCACGAAATAGGCGAAACCTTCGCGAAATATCATCTATATATACTTTTAAACATTTGTTAATCAAAGGAATACGAATTACCTTGAATATATTCGCAACTGAAATAATGTAGCCAATTATTATTCCAAAATCGTTCACAAAATAGGAGAACGCGCAAATTTGGGAAAATGTGATGCCTGAGCACGAAAAAATTAATTACATTGAGCTACCTGCGAAAGACATTGAGGCGACAAAATCATTTTTCACCTCGGTCTTCGGTTGGTCCTTTGTTGACTATGGTCCAGAATATACCGCGTTTGCAAATGCGGGCATCGACGGTGGATTTTTCAAATCTGATCTGGCTGCTTCCACTGAAAATGGTAGTGTTCTCGTAGTTTTCTACAGTGACGAACTGGAAAAAACCCAATCAAACATTGCAAACGCTGGTGGTTCCATCATAAAGCCTGTTTTTTCATTTCCCGGTGGTCGACGTTTTCATTTTTCCGATCCCAATGGAAACGAATACGCGGTATGGTCCGCGGTGGATAATGCATAACTAAACCGTCCAACAGCAGGTCTAGACATAACTCGCCAATGCGCGTTGTTGCAATCCATCCTTCTACTGCAACTGTGAGGTAATGAAATAATGACGCTATTTCTAATTTAGAAATATATTAATAATAATAATCGAGAAACTTTATGACAAATAAAACAACATTTAATGACCTTGGGCTTTCCGAAGAAGCGCTGGTCGCAATTAACAAAAAGGGTTTTGAAGAACCAACCGCGATTCAGGCAATGACCATTCCTGTAATGCTAAGGGATGACACCAATATCATCGCTCAAGCCCAAACGGGAACCGGTAAAACTGCCGCCTTTGGATTGCCTTTAATTGAAATGATCAACACGGATTCCAAGACTGTGCAGGCGCTCATTTTAGTCCCTACACGGGAGTTGGCTATTCAGGTATCAGAGGAAATAAATTCACTTAAAGGAAGTAATGATTTCAGGATAGTGCCAATATATGGTGGGCAATCTATCGACCAACAATTGCGCAGATTAAAAAAGGGTGTCCACGTTGTAGTCGGAACTCCGGGTCGCGTTATTGATCATCTTAACAGAAGGACGCTGAAACTCGGGCAAATCCAACACCTGATACTTGATGAGGCCGACGAAATGTTGAATATGGGTTTCATCGAGGATATGGAAGAAATAATGGCGCATACGAATCCCGAAAAAAGAACCCTATTATTTTCGGCCACAATACCAGGAAAAATAAGAGATCTCGCGCGAAAATACATGAAAGGTTACGAGCTCCTTACCGTTAAAAAAGAGCAGCTTACTTCTAACCTTACCGAGCAAATATATTTCGAAGTTAAGGTCTCGGATAAATTCGAGGCAATGTGCCGTATTATCGACATCGAAGATGGGTTTTATGGTCTGATTTTTTGCCGAACAAGGAGTGATGTCGATCACCTTTCAAGTCACTTAACGGATAGAGGCTATGACGCCGCGCCCATTCATGGAGATTTATCACAATCGCAAAGAGAGCGAACTCTCGATAAATTCAGGAAACAGACAATCAATATTTTAGTCGCAACCGATGTTGCCGCCCGTGGAATCGATGTTGATAACCTCACCCATGTGATAAACTATTCACTTCCTCAAAATCCTGATTCCTACGTTCATAGAATTGGCCGGACCGGAAGGGCAGGAAATGAGGGCACCGCTATTACTTTCATCACCCCCAATGAGTATAAGCGTTTGATGTTTATACAACGAATGGCAAAAACTGACATCAAAAAATCAAAAGTTCCACAGGTAGAAGATATTATAAATGCCAAAAGGAAAAAAATTAACGATGACCTCGCTACGATTCTTGAAAATAAAGTTAATACTAACTATTATACTTGGGCAAAATATTTACTGGAAGGTAATAATCCGACTGAATTGATGGCGACTATACTGAATTACTGTTTTGATGATGAGCTAAATCCCGATTCCTACGGAAAAATTAATGAAGTTTCCGGAAAGGGAAAACAACTGGATAAACAAGGCAAAACACGACTATTTGTCGCATTAGGTAAAAAAGACAAAATACATGCCCGCAAACTTGTTGATTTAATCACGAGCCGGGTCTCAATCAAACCCCGAGATATCAGCGATATACAAATAATGGATAAATTCTCCTTTATGACGGTTCCCTTCGGCCAAGCGGAGAAAATTGTCATGAGCTTTAGAGAAAAAGGCCAAAAAAATCTAATCACCCACGCCAAGAAAAAATAAGAATCACCTATCCATTCTTTGTTTAATCTTTCCAGAACTCACACCTTTTTGCCTCTGTATTTCAAACAGGCAAACACCGGTAGCCACGGATATATTTAAGCAATTCACAAAACCGCGCATGGGTATTTGGACCACTTCATCGCAGGTTTCCCCCGTTAACCGCCTCAAACCGGTCCCTTCCGAACCCATCACCAACACGGTCGGCTCGGAAAACGAAACCTCATACAACGATTTTTTGGCCGCATCGGAGGTCCCGATGACTACAAAGCCTTTTTTCTTTAAAATATTCAGGGTACGGGCCATGTTGGTAACATTGATAAATGGTATCTCTTCAGCCGCCCCCTGAGCCACCTTTCTAACCGTTTCCGTAACAGAAACCGATCGATTTTTGGGAGCAAAAACTGCGCCAACTCCTGCCGCATCGGCGGTTCGAAGACAGGCCCCCAAGTTATGCGGATCCTGAACGCAGTCGAGCGCAAGCAACAAATTACACTGCGGATTTTCTATCAGATCATACAGAAAATCTTCATTTTGGACGCCCTCTACTCGTCGGGATTTTCTACGCGATCGATTCCTCATAATAATTTACGATATACAGGACTACTAATCTGTATGGATATTGATAAAAGTCACTTTCTTTATTATTCAATCCACGCTCACCTCTGCGATCTGTGCTATCATAAAAAATCAGGCTAAACTCTTTTCCGATATTGTATTTCCGGTCAGCAATCGCAGTCTGGCATCATGAATCTTTTTGACTGCAATCTTGAAGACCTGCGGAGATGGGCGACCGACCAGGGATTGCCGGCCTATCGCGGGCAGCAGATATTCGAGGGCCTCTACCAGCAACCGGTTCAACGATTCGCCGACATCAAGGGTCTCCCAAAAAAGCTGGCTCAAGATTTGGATATCCAATCGCCACTGCTGCCAGCGCAGGAAATTCGCCGCCAAACAAGCGCCGATGGCACCGTCAAAAGTCTCCTCCGTTTTCACGACGGCGCCCTTGCGGAATGCGTTTCCATTCCCACAAAAAATCGCCACACCATTTGCGTTTCCTCGCAAATCGGCTGTCCCGTCGGCTGCACCTTTTGTGCCTCCGGTTTGGACGGCCTTGGGCGCAACCTGAGCGCGGGTGAAATGGTCTATCAGGTCCTCTTCCATCACGGGCGCAGAAAAGTCACCAATGTCGTCTACATGGGTTCGGGGGAGCCGCTTTTTAACTACACTAATGTGCTAAAAAGTATCGAGATTTTGGCAGAACCACGGGGTCTGTTTTTGGGGCGGCGGCGCTTCACTGTCAGCACATCCGGGGTCGCCGATAAAATCCGTCAATTTGCCCATGACGAGCCTCAAGTCACCCTCGCATTGTCCCTCCACGCACCCGATGATTACACCCGTTCGCGGATTGTTCCCCTCAATAAAAAATGGCCCATCGCAGAGCTGATGTCCGCCATGGATGATTATACAAACAAAGTAAATCGCCGCATGACGCTCGAGTATGTGCTTCTGGCCGACGACAACATGTCCCGTCAACAAGCCTCCAAACTCGCAAAACTGGCCAACCGCTATGGCGCCCACATCAACCTCATTCCCTTCAACCCCGTCTCCGGCGTCCCCCACCAACTCCCCGCCTGGAATGCCGTTGAAGCCTTTGCCCAACAAGTCGAAGAGGCCGGTGGACACGCCACGATCCGGGGTCAACGGGGGGCCGACATCGATGCCGCCTGCGGTCAATTGAAAGAACGTGAGCAAGCAAAAACCTGAATCCCACAGCCGCCTTGCTAACCCGCAACTAAATCTCACGCCATGATCTTAAGGACATAAAAAAAATCTTCCTCATCCTCCACAATATTTTCAATAACAACACCTTACACAAAAATCAAGGAAGACAAAGAGGATACGGATGAGCAAGAGCAGGAATTCCTGGCTAATTTCACGCATCCACTCTGCTTTTATTATCGATTTCCGCTAACTTCGCCACCGCAGCCTCCCACTCAGTGGTCTTGCTCCCCAACCTCCGAACCACATCGCCCAACTCCCGGTTGACCTCCTGGGCGCGCCCCGGTTCGTCATAGGTAACGGGGTTTTCCAGTTCCGCCGTCAATTCCAACTGCCGCGCCTCCAACTTCTCAATAGCCTTCTCCAAAACGTGGGCCTTTTGCTGATGCTCTTTTCGCCCCCGCGAGCGAGCCTGTCGCGCCTCCGCCTCGATCCGTTTGCGCTCTTTGTTTTGAGCCTTGGACCTTTTGACAACCTTTACGATGGCGCCCGACGGGCTCGATTTCTCACCGGCCGTCAATGCCTCCCGCTCCGATGTGGCGGCGGTTTTCTCAAGATAATAATCATAACCCCCTGCATAGGGCGTCAACTTACCTGCATTTACATGGACGACCAGATTGGCCAATGCCTTGATAAAATAAACATCATGGCTAATGAAAATGAGCGTGCCCTCGAATTGGCTGAGAGCGGTCACCAAGGCATCGATACTCGGAATATCCAAATGCGTCGTCGGCTCATCCATGAGCAGAAAATTTGGTGGATCGAGCAACAAATTGACCAATGCCAATCGGCTCTTTTCACCACCGCTTAGCACACTGATCTTTTTCGACGAATCATCTCCCTGAAACAAAAAAGACCCCAGCACACTCCGGGCAAACTGCTCCGTTATCCGCTGCTCCGTGTCCATCGCCTCCTCCAGCACCGTCCGATTCATTTGCAGCATCTCGACTCGATACTGCGAATAATAACCCGCCTTTACATTATGCCCCAACTCCCGACTCCCGCCCTGAAATTCCAGCGCCCCCGCCAGGATTTTGATTAAAGTGGACTTCCCCGCTCCATTCGGGCCAACCAAAACGATCCGCTGCCCCCGTTCGGCCTTAAAATTCATCCCCCGATACACCACATTCGCCCCGTATGCCTGATCGATCCCCTCCAGCGTGACCACCTTTAACCCGCTCCGCCGTGGCTGTGGAAACTGAAACTTGATCTTCCGCTGATCACTCACCGGAGCCGCGATTTTCTCCATCCGCTCGATCTGTTTCAACTTGCTCTGAGCCTGCGTCGCCTTGGTCGCCTTGGCCCGAAAACGGTTCACAAACGACATTAAATGCGCAATCTCGCGCTGCTGGTTTTTGTAAGCCGCCAGCAATTGCGCCTCATTCGCCTCCCGCTGCAAAAGAAAATCCCCGTAATCTCCCCGGTAGCGAATCAATCGACTCTGCCGAATCTCCACGATGCCGCTCACCAAGTAGTTCAGAAACTCGCGATCATGCGAGATTACCAAAATCGCGCCGGGGTAGTATTTCAGGTAATTTTGAAACCAGATCAATGCCTCCAGATCGAGGTGGTTGGTGGGCTCGTCCAGCATCAATAAATCCGGCTCCGATACCAGCAAACGGGCCAGATACGCCCGCATCACCCAGCCCCCGCTCATCTCCTTGGCAGGGCGGTCAAAATCTGCGACCCGAAAACCAAGCCCCCCCAGAATCCGCTTCGCCTTCGGCTCCAGTAAATACCCGCCCAACTCCTCGAAACGCGCATGGGCATCATCATGCAGATCGATTTCGTGCTCGGCATCCGCTGCCGCTTCCGCCGCCTTCAACTGCCGTTGAAGCTCCACAATCTCAGGAGAGACCGCCGTCGCCATCTCCAGAACCGTGTCCTCGCCCACAGGTGCGGTTTCTTGCGGCAAATACCCCAGCGAAACATTCCGCTCCAGCAGCACCTTCCCCGAATCCGGCGACGCCTCCCCCAGAATCAACGAAAAAAGCGTCGTCTTACCGACCCCATTGGGCCCCACAAGACCCAGCCGATCCTCCCGGTTCACCTGAAGTTTCACCTCATCAAACAAGACCCTCTCACCGAAAGCCTTCGAAACTGCTGTTAAAGTAAGCATAGAAAAACCGCCCAAAATAAGGATCAAAACAGAAAGGTAAACGCCAAAAGCGCCCAACCGCCACTTAAACCCAAAACCACCAGAACCGCGCCACCCCGCGCCAAGCGCATAATCACTCCCCGCACCCTCATCCCCTCCATCAATTTTAAGACGGCCTCTAAGTACATTGCGCACGAAAGACACAACCGACGCGAAATATAATATCTGCGCAAATCTGTGCTGAAATCTGTGTTTCCGGGGATTTCCCGGATTTCCCAGTTTCCCGTGGCCTCCAAGGTTTCCATGTTTTCCGAAAATATTAAAAAAATCGCTCATGCCCCAATTATACCAAAAAAAACACCCCTCCACAATGACTGCGTTGGCTGCGTTGGCTGCGTTCGCTAAAAAACCCAAAATTAATAATAATTAGTACAAAAAACAGTCCCAACCCACCAAAAATCTAAATTTTAACCCAAATACAGCCGCAAAAAAGGCGCAAATCGCACAAAAAGTATAAATTCAATCGGTATTCATCCAACATCCAGCATCCAGCATCTCAAAATTAATCAGCGTTCATCTGCGAAATTTACGCCATACCCATTCAGAATCCCGCATCCTGCATCCTGCATCCTGCATCTCATCCATCCCCAACACTGAAACCGCAAATGAACGCGAATTAACGCTAATAAATCAATTCCCTCTCCCCATTCGCGTTAATCTGTGTTCATTAGCGGTTCCCAAATAACCCAAATATCCCAACTCCCAAAATCCTGACACCCGAATCCAGCATCCTCCTATCACATCCCGCATCCCGCATCCTGACCACCTACCCAAATCCCAATCTTACGCCTTTTCGCGGAAAATTCTCCTTCTCCCCCTCCCATCCCGTATCAAGCATTCTGCATCCTCCTCCAGCATCTCCCTCCTCCTCAGATCCGCGCACACTGAAGGTGTGCAATTCGCCAGCCAGGGGTAAAACCCCTGGATTCCACAGAATTCCCATAACAACGCACGCTGAAGGTGTGCCATTCCCCCCTCCGTGCTCTTCGTGCCTTTGTGAGATATCTCTTTATTTACCAACATAAGTAAAACAATTACAACAAACGCTGAATCCACCAGTTTCTAATCAACCATCTAAAATATTCGAATATCGCACGTTGACACTTTTTTCGAGCGCTGTGCCGGATTAGGGGCATTTATAGTTAAGGAATGATCTCAACCACCAATTTAAAATAGCCGCTTTTTTCTTGATCAATTAAAACGTTCGCCTGTCTTTTTTCAATATTTCCGTTGGTTGATAGAATAGTTTCTGTTACTCCATTTCTAGAAAAGTTTTCCAAATCATTTCCAGAATACACAGCATAAGTTGTTACATTAGGATCGTCTACTCTTGCTTGGTAATCATACTTCAAGAATCCATTATCATAATTTAAGAGAGTAATATCTGCTAAACCGTTTTTTACTAAAGGATTAGTTCCAAAAGCAAATTCTTGTAAATTGTATAATTCATCGTTATCAGGATCATCATAATTTCCATTCTGTCCAGCTGGAAGCTGCGCTTTAAAGGCGTCAAAGTGAGAATCATACACTATTATAGTATTTGGAACATTAATTATAACGTTACCTTCATCCGAATTATAAGATCGAAGAAAATTATTAGAATCTATACCCACATCTGTTATGGTAAGTGGCAAAGTGTATGTTCCAGCCTGTTCGACTCTAAAAGTAAGAAATCCCATTTCACCCGTTCCAGGGTTATTTGGATTAGGACCTATAAATCCTTGTTCCGTCGGCGCAACAAGTTTACCACCAGAAAGCGCTCTTTCAAAAGCAATCGCACTTCCAACAAAATTTTCAAGCATTTCAAACCCTATAAAATAATCTTTGCTGTTTGAAGGCAATCCCCCCCTTATATAATTAAAATTATCATCTATATTAGTTTTCCAGGTCACTGTAGCTATTCCTTGAACTGGAGAGCCATTGGTATTTACAAGACCTCTTGTATCTACAGAGATAATATAATTATTATCTTCTCCCTTAACTACATAATCTGATTCCAATGCCAAAATAATTTTTGGTTTCACAGATTCTCCCTGTGAATATACAGCGGGTGGCGAGAATCCAAACAACATAACAAACCAAAAGGAAAAGAAACTCATTTTTTCCTTAATAATTTGGAGAAATCTTCTTGTTGAAGACATTTCTCGAATAAGGGATTGTTGATATTTTGACTGTTTGAGAGGAACGATAGAGGCTAATACGATATGAATGGATGTCAAGTGCTCAAAAGCGCTCGCATATTCAAAGACCCAACACCCAAATTTCCGTATCGCTTTAGGGCTGGAGAAAGGTCACTTCTCTTGCCGTTTGGTGGGCTTGCTCTAATAGTTTGGCGTCGGGGCCGAGGGCTTGGGCTACGATTTCGAATTCCCTTTGCAGGTTGGTGTGGATCAGGTAGGGATTATCGGTGTTGATCGTATAGCGGATTTCCTCACGGTGGCAAAAACGCACCAGTTCGGCGATTTCCGAAATATCGCCTATCGATTTTGTGACCAGATTCACCGAAGGGCAAATTTCCAGGCTAATTTCGTTTTCACGCAATAGCTCGCAGAGGCGCTCCCTTTGTTTACCGGTGGCTTTGCGAAGCTCGATACCGTGCCCAATCCGATCGGGCTGGATATGCTCGATGGCCCTGGTCATCAATTCCGGCCCCGTATGGCTGGTTTCGCCCACATGCCAGGTGACCCCGAGGTTTTCCGAGCGCACCTTTTCCACCATCTTGACCGCCTCCTTGAGCCAATCCGCATCCGCTTCATTCCGCAGCGATTCCGGCCCCGCCAGATCGATCCCCACCAGCCCATGGGCGCCCATCAACGGCCTCCGGCGTTTAAAACGCACCGCCGTATCGATAATCTCCCAGTTGCTGTCGATGGAAAGCTCGCGCCCCAGCGAAAAAATGATCCCCGTCCGCACCGGGTAGTGCGTCGAGGCCCGTTGCAGGCCATGAATCGTCGCCATGACGATCGAGTCGATATTATGCAGCCCCCGCCGGAGTCGCTTGACGGGATTGTAACGCACCTCGACAGCCTCCAGTTGGGTCCGGCGGTAGGCCTTCGCCACCAGATGGTAAACCGCCGTGCTGGCCGCATGGGGTGAGGATTGGATGAACTCGCTGGCATGAAAATAACGCCCCACAAAATCATCCAGACTAGTAATCGAACCCGGATCGATGGTCAGAAAATCCTGGAGGGCATCGAAAGACTCAAACTCCGTCTGCAGCCCGCTGTCGCAGAGAATTTCCCACATCACAGCGGCCGGAACTGCGCCCCCCAAATGTGTATGCAGGTCGATCATTTTTTACCGCCGCCGCCTTGTTTTTCGATTTTCTTCCACGAATCGCGAAGAGGAACCGCCCGGTTGAAAACCAGTTTCTCCTTCCCCGAATCAACCGAATCGACACAGAAATACCCCAACCGCTCAAACTGAAAAATGCTCCCGGCCTCAGCCTCCGCCAGACTCGGTTCGACAAAGCACGAAACCGTTTCAACCGATTGTGGATTAAGATTATCGATAAAACTCGAGTCCTCAGCGGATTTTTCCGGAAATTCCGAGATAAAAAGCCGATCATAAAGCCGCGCCTCCGCCTCAAGGGCATGTTTTGCCGATACCCAGTGGATGGTCCCCTTCACCTTCCGCCCATCCGGCGAATTCCCGCCCCGCGTCGCCGGATCATACGTGCATCGCAGCTCCAAAACCTCGCCGCTCTCCTCATCTTTAACCACCTCCACACAGGTGATGTAATAGCCATATCGCAGTCGCACTTCACGCCCCGGAGCAAGCCGAAAAAACTTCCTCGGAGCCTCCTCCAGAAAATCATCGCGCTCAATATAAAGCACCCTCGAAAACGGAACCTTACGCGTTCCGGCTGAGGGATCCTCCGGGTTGTTGATCCCGTCAAGCGCCTCCTCCGTATCCTCCGGGTAATTGATCAAAACCACCCGCAAAGGCCGCAAAACCGCCATCACCCGGGGCGCGCGCTTATTCAAGTCCTCCCGCAGACAATGTTCCAGCAGCGAGACCTCGATCATATTGTTCCGCTTGGCCACTCCGATGCGGTCGCAAAATTCCCGAATCGCCTCCGGGGTATAGCCCCGCCGCCTTAATCCCGATAGCGTCGGCATTCGCGGGTCATCCCAGCCGCTGACCAGCTCCTTTTCCACCAATTCCAGTAACTTCCGCTTGCTCATAACGGTATAGGTGAGATTCAGACGCGCAAACTCGATCTGTTTGGGGTGATGGATGCCGAGGTTTTCCAAATACCAATCATAGAGCGGCCGGTGATCCTCGAATTCCAGCGTGCAAATCGAATGCGTGATGCCCTCGATGGAATCCGACTGGCCGTGGGCAAAATCATACATCGGATAAATGCACCACTTGTCCCCGGTCCTGTGGTGGGGTTTTTTCAAAATCCGATACATGATCGGATCGCGCAAATTCAGATTCGGCGACGCCATATCGATCCGCGCCCGCAATACCCTCGCACCCTCCTCGATTTTTCCCGCCCGCATCTCGCCAAACAACGCCAGATTTTCCTCCCGCGAACGATTTTTAAAGGGACTGTCCTTACCGGGTTGAGTGAGCGTGCCCCGGTATTCCCGAATTTCCTCCGGCCGCAAATCGCAGACATACGCCTTGCCGTCTTGAATCAGCTTTTCGGCGTAAGCAAAAAGGGTGTCAAAATAATCCGAGGCGTAGTAGAGATGCTCGCCCCAATCCCAGCCCAACCACCGCACATCCTCCAAAATCGACTCCACATATTCCGCTTCCTCTTTAATCGGGTTGGTATCGTCGAAACGAAGGTGGCAGACCCCCCCATATTCCTTCGCCAGTCCGAAATTCAGGCAAATCGACTTGGCATGCCCAATATGCAAATAGCCGTTAGGCTCCGGCGGAAACCTCGTGATCAGCCGCTCGCCCAAAACCTTCGTTTCAAGGTCTTCCTCAACAATTTGGCGAATAAAGTGCGATGATGAGAGAGGAGTCTGTTCGGTTTGGCTCATAAATTTAAAAAAAAATTCCTTTTCAAAGTGATGCTTAAATCAATTTTCCGCGTCCTGACAGCCCGAAATAAATCTCTCGATGCGGCCCAAAACCCGTTCCCTGCCCAAAACACGCAAAAGCGCATAAAAACTCGGCCCGGCGTTGGTTCCGGACACCGCCAACCGAGCCGCATGGATGTAGTCACCGGTATAGAGCTCATTCGCTTCGGAAAGGCCCTGAACGGTTTTTTCGAGAATTTCCTCCTCAAATTCCTCCAATTTCGCCAATTCGACTGCCAGCTCTTTTAAACGGGCCACCGGATCGCCTTTTTTGAAAATTTTCCTCCGCGCTTTTTCCACAATCGGATATTCGTCGTTGAAAAAATAACCCACATAACCGGCCAAATCATCCAGCGAACGCAGTTTTTCCTGGCACAAGTCCAGCACCGTCCGCAGGTAATCCCGATCCGTATTCTCATCGATCAATCCCGCCTTTTCCAAAAACGGTTTGCCCTTTTCGACAAAATCATCCAGCGGAAGGCTGCGCAGGTATGCGCCATTGATGTGGGCGAGTTTCTTGTCATCGAACCGCGCGGCGTCCTTGTTGATACCTGGAAGGTCGAATCGCTCGATCATTTCATCCAATGAAAAAATTTCGGTGTTGTCCTTGGGATTCCACCCCAACAGGCAAAGGTAGTT
The DNA here is from genome assembly GCA_021772515.1 of Opitutales bacterium. Taxonomy (GTDB): domain Bacteria; phylum Verrucomicrobiota; class Verrucomicrobiia; order Opitutales; family UBA2987; genus JAJFLU01. The sequence goes on along the minus strand of JAJFLU010000008.1, from coordinate 1,140 downwards.
GCGGACCGCCTCGGGCAGGAAATTCCGCTGCTCGTATTCCTCGACCAAGGCCCCACGGTCCCGCTTACTCATTTTTCCCGGCCCATTGGTTTTGAGAATAAGAGGCAAATGAGCAAAAACCGGCACGGGCGCCCCCAATGCGCTAAAAAGCTCCGTGTGCTTGCTCGTATTGGAAAGATGGTCCTCCCCCCGGATGACATGCGTGATCCCCATCGTGATGTCATCGACGACCACCACAAAGTGATAAACCGGCGTGCCGTTGGAGCGAAAAATGACAAAATCCTTTTCCTCTGTCCGCACCACCTTGCTCCTCACGGCGTCCTCAATGACCTGCGGCTCGCCCGAAACCTTGAAATACACCGCGCCATCCTTGTCATAGGCCCGGCCATTATCGCGAAGTTTTTGCAAATACTCATCGTAAAGCCCACCCCGCTCGCTCTGAAAATAAGGGCCGTATTCACCGTCCGCCTCCGGGCCCTCATCCCAGTCCAGACCGAGCCACCTCAGCCCATCGAGCAGGAGTTGAAGTGCCTCGGGAGTATTGCGTTCCCTGTCGGTATCCTCGATGCGGAGGACGAACGTGCCACCCGTATGACGGGCATAGAGCCAGTTAAACAAAGCCGTGCGGGCCCCGCCGATATGAAAAAACCCGGTCGGGCTCGGCGCGAAACGCACTCTGACATTGGAAGAACTCATAATTAATCTTGAAAAATTCAACCCCACTCCTCAACCACGGCCTGAAAGGGATAATTCATTAATAAGCGCTCGATTACCATCAACAACAGGATGAAAATTGCGTTTACCTGCGGAATCTATGGTTTTATCAAACATTCGGAAATTTAAAAGTTTGAAAAAGGAGAGTTCCCCAAAAAAAGCAACCGTAAAGCTCACCACCCCACGCAAAGAGAGCCTTACAACATCCCGCTTCGTCTTCATCTTCCTCTCCCTCTTCATCTCCCCATCCTCTTCCTCTTCATCTCCTGAGGTGTACTGGGTTTGTTGGACACGGGATTCTCTTATATTTGTTGTTTATTGGTTAGTGTGTCAGGCTGCTTGTTTGGGTAAAGGGTTTTCTTTTCCGGTTGCCCCCCTAGGGGGGCAAATCTTTTCCTCGAACTGGATCGGGCTTTGGTAGTCCAG
>JAJFLU010000063.1 GCA_021772515.1 Opitutales bacterium | reverse complement strand
ATCGGGACGCGTTATTGTATACGCCCACAATACGCATGGGCCGGTTTCCTTGATCCGGATGCGGGAAACAGGGTCTTCGCCCTATATTAAAGTCTTTAAGCATATCAAACATGTGCCGATGTCCGGTTCCAGATCCGGCGGTTTGGGCGGCGATTATGGATTATGGGCCCTGAAATCCGGCCTGTTTGAAAATGGCCTGTCCATGACTGTGGGCCATGATTTGGATGGGCGGGCCTCATCCCTGAAGACATCGTCGGGCGGCGTGTCGGTTCTTGATCTTTCCTACGCTTATGACGCCAACAGCAACATCACATCGATCACCGACAATATCGGCGCCGACCGCGATGGCAGCTTTCAATATGACAGCCTTAACCGCCTGACCCAGGCGGTCGGGCTCTATGGGACTATCGATTATGCTTATGACCTTGTGGGCAACCGCACGGCGCTGACCCGCACGGGCGGCACCGGCGCGGCCGGACTAACGACCGCCAGCTATAGCTATGGCGCCAGCGCCCATCGCCTGCAAAGCGTAACGGCGGGCGCCAGCCGCACGCTAAGTTATCTCGCCAGCGGCCAGATGTCGTCAGATGTATCCGGCGGCGTTACAAAAACATTTGCCTATGACGCTGAAGGCCGCATGGCGAGCGCAAGCGAAAACACGGTGCTTCAGGCCTCTTATGATTATGACGTGTACGGCCAACAGGTCTCGAAGACCGAAGGCGCCGCCAGCATCCATCTGATCCATGATCCGTTTGGCCGTCTCATCGCCGAGCATGATGGATCGACCGGCACGGTCTTGCGCGAATATATCTATCTCGGGCTGATGCCGATAGCGATGATGGACCACAGCGGTGTTTCACCGGCGATTTACTACATCCACACTGATCAGGTGGCGCAGCCGCAGAAAATGACCGACGCAACAGGAACTGTCGTCTGGGACCGGGTCGCAACGCCATTCAATGTCGAAGTTACGGCTACCGGTTCCTTAACGAACAAGATAAAATTCCCTGGGCAGCTTGAAGATGCGGAAACTTCCCTCTTCCAGAATTGGAACCGGGACTATGATCCGTTGCTCGGCCGCTATGTGCAGTCCGATCCGATCGGATTATTGGGAGGGATTAATACTTATGCGTATGTTGAGGGGAATCCTCTCAGTGCTGTTGATCCGTGGGGGCTGGATAGCCTTGTTTTTAATGGAGCTGTGCTCGCACGATATGATGATAACGGAAAGCTAGCGGAAATGTGGATGGCTGTTTCTGGAAAGCCTGATGCGTGTGCTTGTACGGACGACCAAGCAGAACTCGATTTCGGCCCGATTCCTGAAGGAGATTATACAGTGGACCCACGGAAAACTGACAAGCGGGAATGGTATAATAGACGGTGGGGACCCGGGCCGTTTGATTTGGAATGGGGATCTCAACGAAGTTGGGGTGACATTAGAACGCCCATTGAACCTGTTGAGGGCAACGATATAGCCGGCCGCGACGGTGGTTTCTTTCTTCATGGTGGTGAAGTGTGGGGGAGCGCCGGCTGCATCGATTTACTGGACGGTAACGCTGATTTTCACCGCTGGTTACGCACTCAAAAGAGTCCGGTAGAGCTGACGGTTGACTACATACGATGAGAGGAAAGCCCATGATCAGGAAATTGTTTGGTTTTGTTTTCCTGCCGATCTGCGTGCAGACATTATTGTCGGCTCACGCGGCTGGACCACCCGACCCGACAAACTACCATTCATTCGCTGTTGCGATGGAGTTGCCAGGCAAAAAAGTGATCGATCCCGGTGGATATGCCGTTCGCATTAGGGACAGGCGTAGTTTATTTGGAAACCTACAAAATTGCGTGTTTGATTTTCAGCCCTATGATGATAACCCAAAACAAATATACTCTGTAACTTGGGAAACCAAAGATTCGATTACATCTGTTACTGGGTTCTGTGGCTTTTTTGATTCTTCCGTGCCGGGGTTTTCGGATGCAATCACAAAAATTGGGGATGGAAGATATCTGATGTACCACGAGGCTACGAGATCTCAAAAACACTCAAACCATGAAAGGTTTATAGCCATTCTTCCGTTGAAAGAATATATTGAGCCGTTCGCCAGCATGAAATAAAGCGTGTTCAATAGTGTATTTTGACGAAACAGTCACGAAACGCCGGAAATGACAAAACCAATACTGTTTTTGCTTTTATCGGTCGCGAGCTTGGCCCTCATTGCTCTCACTGCTTTTGTTTTTATTCCTATAGACGAAGTAGATTCATGCCTCGACGGTGGCGGCTATTGGGATGATGAAAAACAGAGTTGTGATTGTTCTTATGCCGATACCGGGTCTTATGCCAAAGACCCCAATATTGAACAACTAAACGAGCGCGCGCGCTGCGATTTGCTTGTAAGTAAGTGGGAAGAAGAACTAACGCAATGCGAGCAACGCGGCGATCAATGGGATACTTCGCTCAAAATGTGCAAGCCAAAATAAAAAATCAATTGTCCAAATAGTTCACCAAGATGACGAGTGAGCAAGAAATTGACGCGGAAAAAATTGCTGATGGGTGGGCAAAGTACACGTCGCGTGAAAGTGGCCCGAATTTTGACCAAAATTATGCATGGGCGTTGGGCGGCTGACATCGATCAGCGATGGCAGTGTGACGACGGATTATGCCTATGACATTTACGGCCGGATCTCTGAAGAAACGAAAACCATTGCCGGGCCGTCAGGCAATCAATCCTACGACCTGAGATACACCTATTTGGCTGATGGGCGCATCAAAGATGTGTTCTATCCATCGGGACGCGTTATTGTA
>JAJFLU010000062.1 GCA_021772515.1 Opitutales bacterium | reverse complement strand
CATTCCAATAGAGTCGCCAATAAGGAGCTGATAGATCACCGTAGCTCCATTCGCGAAGCGTCTGGACTCGAAAGAACAGGATTTGCGTCTGAGGATTTATCAATCGATGTATCATTGCTCAGAATCCATAAAAGGATGTAGATCTAAATTTAGCAACCTTGGATTCCATGACATAGAGCGTGAATTCCGTACAAAAAAGGTGCTTTAAGACATAGCGAACAAAGACACCATGTGATGTAATAAGTTTTATCATTCGATTGTAATTTATATTCACAAACTTTTTTCTCGTGGCGACAAAATGTTCCAGTGACGCACTCTCGTGGTTCACGCATGGCCGTTTTGGCATGTTCATTCACTGGGGCCTCTATTCCTTGGCCGCACGTCATGAATGGGTAAAAAACCGGGAGTGTCTAACGGATGAGGAATATAAAAAATATTTCGACCATTTTTGCCCAGACCTATACGACCCCAAAGACTGGGCCCGACGAGCGAAGGAAGCAGGGATGAAGTATGTGGTCATCACCAGCAAGCACCACGAAGGGTTTTGCCTATGGGATTCGCTCTTCACCGAATACAAAGTGACCAACACGCCTTGGGGCACAGATCTTCTCAAACCTTTTGTAAATGCTTTTCGTGATGAAGGATTGCGCGTTGGCTTTTACTATTCGCTGTTGGACTGGCATCATCCCGAATACCCTGTCGATTCACGTCACCCGCAAAGGGATAACCATGAATTCAGAAAGAACGACGAGCAGCGTGATGTGCTTAAATATGCTGCCTACATGCGAAATCAGGTCGAAGAGCTGTTTACACAATATGGCGAAATCAGTAGTATCTGGTTTGATTTTTCCTTTCCGGGAAAAGATGGCAAAGGACGTGACGATTGGGAATCTCAAAAATTGCTCGATCTAGTTCGCGAACTCCAGCCCGATATCCTTGTCAATAATCGCCTTGATTTACCCGGAACAAGTGATTTTGAAACCCCAGAGCAATTTCAACCACATGAGCAGCCAAAGGACGAAAACGGAAATCCGGTTGCATGGGAAGGGTGCCAGACTTTTTCAGGCTCATGGGGGTATCATCGTGACGAAAATACCTGGAAAAGCGTAGAGCAATTATTGGGAATGCTGATTGATGGTGTGAGCAAGAACGGTAATCTACTGCTCAATGTAGGGCCGACCGCCCGCGGCACTTTTGATCAACGCGTATGCGACCGTCTAGAAGGAATTGGGCAATGGATGATCAAAAATGAACGCTCTATTTATGGCTGCGGTGCCGCGCCGGTAGGGTGGTTGCCTCCAAACGAATGCCGATACACCTGGAATTCCAAAACGAAGCGTCTTTACCTGCATTTCTTGGCTTGGCCATTTAAATATGTTAGCCTTTCAGGATTAAAAGATAAGGTCATCTATGCCCAAATTCTACATGATGCCAGTGAAGTGTGTTTTTATAAAACAGAAGAAAATGGAAACGGCAACTTTATCCCTTCTCCCGACGATCTGGTTTTGGAATTACCGATTCTAAAGCCGGACATTAGTATTCCCGTTATTGAGCTATTTATAGGCAACTGAATTTTATTCATTTCATGGTACCGACACAATTAGACAGTTTGTTGATACAACTTCATCCCGATGACAATATTGCATGCCTTGCGCGTACTGTTGAAAGAGGGGGGACACTCACGATAGAAGGGCAAGAATTCAATTTGAAAATGACATTAGGTTTGGGTCACAAAATCGCCCTTCGTGATATTTCAATGGGAGAAAAAATCATCAAATTCGGAGCGCCCATAGGTTCGGCGGTAGAACGGATTTCGACGGGCGAACATGTGCATTTGCATAACATCAAAAGCGATTATCTACCTACATATACCTTGGAGGAGGGAAGCAAGTATGGAGACTGAGCCGCAGGGATACCTCCGGACGGACGGGAGGAAGGGCATTCGCAACTATCTTGTAGTAGTTTACCTCGTTGAGTGTGCTCGGCATGTAGCTGAAAAAATTGTCCGATCCTATCCCGAAAGCGTGGTACAGCTCATTGGATTCAGCGGTTGTTTTCCCAATGATTATTCCAACCGGATGTTACGACGCCTGTGCACCCATCCCAATGTGGGAGGAGCGCTGCTGGTTTCCTTGGGGTGCGAGGGATTTGACCGAAATTCATTACAGAAGGCGATTGCAGATTCGGGTCGCCCCGTCAAAACACTCGGGATACAAACGACTGGAGGAACGCGAAAAACCGTGGAAGCGGGGCAGTATTGGGTCGGGGAAACCCTGGAAATATTGCAGGAAGTTCCTCGCTGTCCCTTATCCGTTGATGAGTTGGTGGTCGGCACGATTTGTGGAGGTTCCGATGCCACCAGCGGGATCACGGCCAACCCGGCCATTGGGCACTGTTTTGATATTCTTGCAAAAAAGAGTGCCCGAGTGATTTTTGAGGAAACGGGGGAATTGATTGGTTGTGAAAATTTCATGGCGGAGCGGGCAGTTACCACTGAACTTGGAGATGAAATCCGCAAGACAGTGGAAAAGGCGGCTCGATATTACACAACGTTGGGACACGGCAGTTTTGCCCCCGGAAATGCCGATGGCGGGCTCACCACTCTGGAGGAAAAATCAATGGGCGCCTATGCGAAAAGTGGAAATTCACCTATATCGGGACTGTTGAAACCTGGAGACATTCCAGAAAAAGGGGGTCTTTACCTGCTGGATGTTATTCCAGATGGAGAAGTGCGTTTCGGTTTTCCAAACATCAATGATAATGCGGAAATCGCGGAACTGATCGCCTGCGGATCCCATATCATTCTTTTTGCCACCGGACGGGGTTCGGTGGTGGGTTCGGTCATTTCACCGGTTATCAAAGTCTGCGCCAACCCGGAAACTTATCGTCAAATGGAAGAGGACATGGACATCGATGCGGGGAAAATTCTGGAAGGAAGAGCAACCTTGGACGAGGTTGGCGAAGAAATAGTTAGAAAAATTATCCAATCCGCGTCCGGGAAACCTACTACTTCAGAAGCATTGGGGCATCAGGAATTTGTGTTGACCTATAAAACCTTCGAACCATTGGGTCCGGCCTGTTTCCCTGCCTGAAATCACCAACCAAAATGCTGTAATGGACCTAATGTTAACCGATAAAATTGTCCTTATCACTGGCGGATCAAAGGGAATCGGGGGAGGGATAACCCAGGCGTTTTCCACCGAAGGGGCCACATCAATAATCCTTGACCGAAATCCGAAAGAGGCCGAATCGTTGATCGAGAAAATTGTTTCCTCCGGTGGGAAAGCCGAATCTTGTCCAGTGGAAATGACCGATGAATCCGGTGTGAAAAGAGTGGTTTCAGAGATTTTGGAAAAACACGGCCGTATCGATATTGTTGTAAATAATGCCGGGGTAAACGACGGGGTGGGTATTCGTGCGGGCGTGGCAGCATTTGAGGCTTCATTGAGAAAAAATCTGATCCATTTCTATTCGCTGGTTCATTTCGCCCTTGATGCTTTGACCGCGAGCAGGGGTGCCATTGTGAACATAGGTTCCAAAGTAGCCGAAACGGGGCAGGGGGGAACTTCCGGATATGCGGCCTCCAAAGGCGGTATTAATGCTCTTACCCGCGAATGGGCATTGGATTTGGCGCGGCACGGCATCCGCGTAAATTGTGTGATTCCGGCAGAGGTGATTACTCCTCTTTATGAGCGTTGGCTGAAAACCTTACCGGACTCCGAAGAGCAGTTAATAAAAATCAATCAATCCATACCCCTTGGCCGTCGGACCACAACGATTGAAGAGATTGCCGATACGGTGGTATTTATAGCTTCGCCACGTTCTTCACACACGACTGGCCAAATACTGTATGTGGATGGTGGTTACGTTCACTTGGATCGAGTCTGCACAGTGGATTAACTAGGTTGGAAATCAGCATAAAGTTAAACAATGATACGATATGGAATGGTAATCCGGGTCAAACCGGAAAAACTGAAGGAATACAAACGCCTGCATGCGGCAGTATGGCCCGGTGTGCTCAAACAGATAAAAGAGTGCCATATACAAAATTATTCCATTTACCATAAGGACGGTTGGCTTTTTAGTTATTTTGAGTACACAGGGCAAGATTATGAGGCCGACATGGCGGACATGGCCAAAGATCCAGAAACCCAACGCTGGTGGGAAATTTGCAGCCCTTGTCAGGAACCGCTGGATACACGGGAAAAAGGCGAATGGTGGGCATGCATGGAAGAAATATTTCATAGCGATTAATGATGAGCGTACAAACGAGGTTTAACGGGAAACACGCCATTATAACTGGAGCGGGTTCCGGAATTGGTAGGGCGTTGGCCTTACGCTTTGCCAGTGAGGGTGCAGTTGTCCATATACTTGAACTGAGCAAACCTGATGCCGGGGAAACCTCCAATTTGATTCGCGAAGCGGGCGGGAATTGCCACACATGGACCTGCGATGTATCTCAGGCTGAATCGGTTCAATCGGTATTCTCCAAAATCGAAGACGTGGGTATTCTCATAAACAATGCAGGTATCGCTTCTATCGGAAATGTAGAAGCGACCACCCCGGAAGAAATGGATCGGGTGTATGCCGTAAATGTGAAGGGAGTCTACCATTGCCTGCACGCCGCCGTGCCGAAAATGAAAGCGAAGGGCAACGGCGTTATACTCAACCTTGCTTCCATAGCCAGCAAAGTGGGAATACAGGATCGATTTGCCTACTCCATGAGCAAGGGTGCAGTGCTGACCATGACATTGTCAGTGGCCCGTGACTATGTCGATGCTGGTATTCGCTGTAATTGCATTTGTCCCGGACGGGTGCATACCCCATTTGTAGATTCCTTTTTGGAAAAGCACTACCCCAACAAGAAGAAGGAGATGTTTGAAAATTTATCCCTCTTTCAACCAATAGGTCGCATGGGGCAACCCGATGAGATCGCGGCGCTGGCAGCATTTTTATGTAGCGATGAAGCAGCCTTTATTACCGGCGGAGCATACGATATTGATGGAGGCGTCACTCTTTTGAGATAAGAATAACTAACCAAAAATTATGAAATTGATACGATTTGGAAAATCTGGTGAAGAGAAGCCGGGAGTGTTGTTGGAGAACGGGAAGTTTATCGACGCCAGTAGGGTAGTTGATGATTATAACGAAGATTTTTTCTCTTCGAGGGGACTGGAAACTCTCAGGGATTGGGTAAAATCCAATGGTGAGCATGCGTCCGAAGTTCCTAAAACTTCAAGGTTGGGTCCGCCCGTAGCGCGACCAAGCAAAATCATTTGCATCGGGTTAAATTATGTAGACCATGCCAAAGAGTCCGGCATGAAGACACCCTGCGAACCGGTGGTTTTCTTCAAAGCTACCAGTGCGTTCAGTGGACCTGATGATAATCTCGTCATCCCCAAAGGCTCGAAAAAAACTGACTGGGAGGTTGAGCTGGCTGTTGTCATTTCCAAGAGGGCTAACTATATCAAAGAAGAAGAAGCGTCGAACTATATTGCCGGCTACATGCTTCATAATGATTATTCGGAAAGAGAGTGGCAATTAGAGCGTAGTGGACAGTGGGTAAAAGGTAAATCTGCTGACTCTTTTGCTCCTTTAGGTCCCTGGATGGTAACACCAGAAGAATTTTCCGACATCAATAATTTGAGGCTTTGGCTGAAGGTGAATGGCCAATTGAAACAGAATGGTAATACTGAGAATTTAATCTTCAAAATACCTTTTCTTATTTCCTACTTGAGCCAATTCATGTCGTTACTCCCTGGAGATGTGATCTCAACGGGGACACCTGCGGGAGTTGGCTTCGGGCTAAGGCCCCCTCAATATCTTCGAAAAGGAGATGTGGTTGAACTCGGAATTGATGGACTAGGAGTTCAGAAACAGATTGTGCATTAATATATTGAGAAAGGTCATCCTGCAGTGATTATCGACGCCCACCAGCATCTCATCAATCCGGAAAAACTGAGTTATCCGTGGATTGATAAAGCTCCAAAACTTAGAGGTGCCTGGGATTTGAAAGCTTATTGGAAAGCCGTTCAAAATCATGAAATCGAGCAGACCATTTTCATGGAAGTTGATGTTGGGGAAGATCAAAAATTAACAGAAGCCTCTCTATTTTGTGAACTAGCGGAAAATCCCGACAATCGAATCGGCGGGGTCATCGCAGGAGCCAGACCAGAAAACGAAGGATTTGGCCGCTATTTGAAAAAAATACAGCATCCAAAGCTAAAAGGGGTTCGCAGGGTGCTTCATGTTGTGCCCGATGGCATATCAGAGACCACTCTTTTCCTTGATAACATCCGGCTTTTGGAAAAATTTAACCTGACTTTTGATGTCTGTATGCGAGCCGATCAATTGTTCTTGGCCAAGAAATTGATACAATCGTGCCCGGGCGTTAGCTTTATCCTCGACCACTGTGGTAATCCCGAAATAGCAACAGGTTTTCTACAGCCTTGGAAGGAAAACCTCACCAAAGTGGCCTCTTGTCCAAATGTAGTCTGCAAGATTTCAGGAATCGCAACTAATTGCGGTAAAAAGCCCGTAAATCTGGAAACCGTTAAACCATACCTCGACATTGTTCTCGAAGCATTCGGCCCGGAACGCCTGCTCTTTGGAGGCGATTGGCCGGTCTGCACACTGGCAACGCCTCTCTCAACCTGGATAGAAATTGTCAAATCCTGGTCCAATAAGGCATTAACAAAATCTCAAAAACAAGGATTATTCAGCGAAAATGCCAAACGTATATATGGGATTAAATAATGAATTCCATGTGATCAAGCAAAACTGGATTTAGAGCTATGGCTCGTAATTCTTAATCGGATATGAAGACAAATTCAAAAAAAACTCCAAGTGGACACGCGGAGCATATTAAAGCGTCAGAAGACAAGGGATTATCTGGAAAAATTGAACGTCCGTTAAAAATCACCTTCCTCGGCGCTGGAAGTATGTTTACGCCCCGTCTTGTTAATGATATCGCTCAAATTAGCGGAGATCAGGGTGGAACTCTCGTCCTTGTTGATATAGATGAATCCCGCCTCAATCAAATGGGACGCCTTGTTCGCAAGATCGTTCGCATTAGTGGCAAAAGAAAGTGGAAGGTGATTACTTCACCGTTGAGGCGTAAAGTATTGAAGGATTCCAATTACCTGATTAATTGTATTGAGGTAAGTGGCATGGAGTGTGTTCGCTTTGATAATGATATTCCATTAAAGTACGGAATCGATCAGTGTATTGGCGATACTGTTGGCCCTGGAGGTCTGTTCAAAGGTCTTCGATCTATTCCCGTTTGGTTGAATATTCTTAGTGATTGCGAACAACTTTGCCCTGATGCAGTTGTCCTCAATTATACGAATCCCATGGGTATGATGTGTTTGGCCGCAGGACGCGTAAGCTCGATGAAGGTAGTCGGACTTTGCCACTCGGTTCAGGGAACGAGTCGGCTCCTCGCCAAGCGTGCCAATATTCCATATAATGAATTGCGGTGGGAATGTGCTGGCATCAATCACCTGGCATGGTTTGTGAAGCTTCAGCATCAGGAAAAAAATCTTTATCCTCTGCTTATCAAGGCTGCTAAATCGGATTTACGGCGCGCTTTAAAGGAAGGGTGGCCCGATCCGCAAAAGGTAGAACGGCCGGATTATCAACGTGACTTGGTTCGGAAGGATATGATGGTCCATTTTGGCGCATTCATTACCGAATCGAGTGGACATCTCTCCGAGTATTTACCCTACTATCGGAAGCGTCAGGATCCTGCAAAAAAATACCTGCGTCCCGGCTACGATGGTGAGTCGAGTTTTTACGCAAATAACTGGCCCCGGTGGCGAGAAAACCAAAATTCCGAACGTTCCGCCATGTTAAAGGGAACCAAACCGATTACCTGGGAGCGAAGTTGGGAGTATGCCAGTTGGATAATCGAAGCGAGGGAGAAGGATTGTCCTTTTCGTATCCATGGCAACGTCATGAACCGGGGCCGAAATGGTGCGACATTGATAGGTAATCTTCCTGCGGATGGCTGTGTGGAGGTTTCCTGTATGGTTGACCAAAATGGTATAAATCCCACGCGCTATGGGGAACTTCCACCTCACATGGCCTCACTCTGTGCCTCGAACATGCACATGATCGGATTGGGCGCGCAGGCAGCAATAGAAAGGAGTAAAGAACTGGCAATTCAGTCGTTGTTGGTGGACCCATTGACGAGTGCTGTTTGTTCACCGGCCGAAATCCGAAAGATGACATTAGAAATGTTCCGCGCAGAGAAGGATTTTCTGCCAGGATACAGGTAAATACCAGTTAACCTTCATTCCTCCAAATTTTTGCACTTTATTAATCTTTTAAGAGTCTTTGCATCGTTAAGAAACTGATCGGGTGAATTATTTCGGACAAATTCAAGCAGGGCGTAGTGATTTCCATTTAACTTGCTAACCTTGGCCATACATTGTCGCCACATATCTTTACCTTTAAGTAGAGGATGACGGACAATTTCTGTTCCTCGTAAATTCCAATGGAATACGTGTATATTGCCAAGATAAGGCAAAATGAACTGAAGATCGTCTACAGGGTGCTCAGTTGGCTCCCAATAGCGAGGTTGCCACATAAGTTTTACGTTGGGAAGGTTAATTTCGCGAATAAGCGCTGTAGCGGATTCATTGGAATCAGTTAGTGTATTACCGTGATATTCCAGGTTTATTGATACCCCATTAGTTTGAGCTATTTCTCCTATTTCGCGGAGATCGTTTGCGATTGCGGTCCTGTAATCAATATCCGCATCATCTGAGCTCTCGGTCCCCGCCCAAACTCGAATCCCCGGAGCACCCAGAGCAATTGCTGTTTCTAAAACTGAACGAAAGCATGGATTGCGGTGATCATTGCTGAGAGACTTGTAGTAGGAACCGTAAGAGGCTATTTTAAGACCTGAATCCAAGGTCATCTTGCGCACCTGTTGTGCTCTCCCGACTTCCCCATGGGGAACATGAATATCTCCCCCCCACTCAATGGCTTCTAATCCTGCTTCTATAGTCAGCTCAAGGATTTGTTCAGGATCGATTTTTCGAAAAGTAACTGATGCGAGTCCCGTGACAATCATAGATGATAAAAGTTATATATAAATTTCTGAAAAGTCGAATTATTTTCAGAAAGTATCCTGTGTGTTCATTTGTAATCATATGATACTTTAGTATCTATTTCCAAACACCTGTAATTATATATATTTATTTGACATATAATATAATTTCTTCGTAATAGATAGAATAAAGACATCATTTGAAAGCGAGCAGGATGCAGGGCTTTTTGATAAAGTCCTGCGGGTCGAAAACCTCCAAACCTATTTCTATACTGAAGAGGGTGAAATCCCTGCAGTAGATGGAGTCACATTCGATCTCGACCGCAGTAAAGTTCTGGCCATTGTCGGCGAAAGCGGTTGCGGAAAAAGCGTTACTGCTTATTCAATTCTTCGTCTCATCACGAAGCCGGGAAAGATTCTGGGGGGTAAAATTTTGTTTTATCCTCGAAATGGAGAGTCGGCGGATATTATTGCGCTCAGCGATAAAGATGATCGGCTGTATCAGATTCGTGGCGGAAGCATCAGTATGATTTTTCAGGAGCCTATGACAGCGTTTAGTCCAGTGCACACGATTGGTAGTCAGATTTGCGAGGCCATCCTGCTGCATCAAGAGGTCTCTAAAAATGAGGCCCGGCAGATCGCAGTCGAGATGCTAGAGAAGGTTGGGATTCCGGGGGCATATGATCGGCTTAATCAATATCCTCATCAGATGAGTGGCGGGATGCGTCAGCGTGCGATGATTGCCATGGCTTTGGTTTGCCGGCCAGAGATTCTTATCGCAGATGAACCAACGACCGCTCTTGACGTAACCATTCAAGCTCAGGTTTTAAAACTGATTAAGCAGTTGCAGGTGGAAAATAGCACATCGGTGATTTTCATCACCCACGATCTGGGTGTAGTCGCGCAGATTGCAGATGAAGTAGCGGTTATGTATCTCGGACGGATTGTGGAGAAAGCAACGGTGCGAGAGGTTCTAAAAACTCCACGCCATCCCTATTCTATTGCGCTCCTTGAATCGTTGCCTCGCATGAAATTAGAGCATAGCCCACTCCAAACGATAAAAGGCAACGTGCCTTCGCTTAATGCGATCCCATCGGGCTGTCCGTTTCACCCACGTTGCCAATTTGCCAAAGCGGGTGTTTGTGATATAGGGGAAGCGCCAGAGCTAAAAAGGATGAATGACAACCGTCTTGTCGCTTGTGTGCGTGCGGAGGATGTTTTCAGACAATGACCGACCAATCATATTTAACTACTAAAAGGATTGATGAACCAGCATCTTCGCATTGGGAGGCAGGGAATGACGCCCCTGATTTTCTTCTCAGCGTTCGCGGTTTGTGCAAACATTTACCGATTTTTAGTCATGGATTTATAAAGAAGCAGGTTGCTACGGTTAAGGCCGTTGATAATGTCTCATTTGATTTGAGACGTGGTGAAACCCTTGGCTTGGTAGGCGAGAGTGGCTCGGGCAAGACGACATGCGCACGAACCATTCTACGGGCTTTGAAACCGACGCGGGGCGATATATTTTTTCGTCCCAATGGGAATGAGATTAATCTCGCGCACTTGCATGAGCAGGAGCTTAAGCCGTTGCGTACCAAAATGCAGATGATTTTCCAGGATCCGTTCTCGTCTCTGAACCCACGAATGACGGTGGGTAGCATTGTCGGAGAACCCTTAGTTATACATCATTTGTCAAAAGGATCTGAATTGGAGGACAAGGTAGCGAACATGCTACGAAAAGTTGGACTCAAGCCTGAGCATCGGCAACGTTATCCGCATGCCTTTAGTGGCGGTCAACGACAGCGAATAGGAATCGCACGCGCACTGATTATGCAGCCTTCATTGGTTGTGGCGGATGAGGCCGTGTCCGCTCTTGATGTCTCTGTTCAAGCCCAAGTTATCAATCTATTAAAAGATCTGCAAGAGGATCTCAATTTGACCTATCTTTTCGTTGCTCACGACTTAAGTGTCGTTAGGCACACCTGTGATTGTGTAGCAGTAATGTATGCGGGAAAAATTGTCGAGACAGGGCCCACGCTGGACCTCTTTAATAATCCCAAACATCCCTATACCAAAGCACTTATATCAGCCATCCCCAACCCCGATCCAGATATTAAATTAGATATTTCGATCGACGGCGAAGTTGCCGATCCGAGCAAACTACCGCCCGGGTGTAGTTTTCACCCCCGCTGCCCCGAATGTTTTTCCCCCTGCCGGAACGAGACGCCAGAATTGATTGAATTGGAAAAAAATCGGCAAGCCGCCTGCCACCTCTACCGTCCCTAAAGTCCCGAATATTAATATAATGCCCTACACTTTTGATGAATCTCGAAAACGGTTTGCCATAGCCCAAAAGACTATAGCTGGGGGTATCAACAGCGGGATCCGGTTGATGGAGAAGCCCGTCCCGCTTTATTTCACACACGGGAAAGGTTCCCGTATCTGGGATGTCGATGGCAATGAATACATCGACTATCAGATCGGACAGGGTGCCATTCTCTATGGGCATGCTCCCGATGGAATGGTTGAGGCTCTATCGGAACAAGCCGCTAAAGGCACCCATTGGGCGGCCCAATGTGACCTCGAACTGGAGGTTTCCCAACGCCTTTGCGGGATGGTCCCTTCGGTCGAAAAAGTCCGCTTCAACAATTGTGCGACCGAAGCAGTTGCGGCGGCCTTCCGTCTGGCCCGATCGTACACGGGTCGGCCCAAAATTCTTAAATTTGAAGGGCATTACCACGGTTGGCTGGACGAAGGGCTGGTTGGGTTTGCCAACTCTCCAAGCGAATGGGGTCCAGACGATGCCCCGAATAGCTTACACCCCAGTCAAGGGATTATCGAAGAAGTTCTGGAGCGGTTTGTCGTCGCCCGCTGGAACGACCCCGATCACCTTCGAGCTCGCCTTAAACCTGTGGGGAATCAAATCGCAGCAATCATTTTTGAGCCAATCGTTTGTAATGCTTCCTGCCTCGAACCAGTGGAAGGAATGATGCAGACGATAACCGAGCTTTGCCGAGAACATGGTATTCTTATGATCGCCGATGAAACAATTACTGGATTTCGCTTCGGAATCGGGGGTGCCCAAAGCGTCCTCGGCATCGACCCGGATTTGACTATTTTCGGCAAGGCCGTTGGAGCGGGAACTCCTTTTGCTGTTTTGGCTGGGAAAACCAAGATTTTCGAACCAATTGTTCAGGGAACCACCATCCATGCTGGAACACTGAACGCCAATCCCCTTTGCCTGGCAGCCTCTAACTGGTGCCTGCAGCATCTGGAATCGCTCGGCGATAAGCATCCCGAGGAAATCCACGCGCTCGGTAAAATTCTCATGGCGGGTCTTTCGGATCTTGCTAACAAATGGGATATTCCGCTGGCACCGCAAGGGCCGGGGCTTGTCTTTCATACGACCATGTTTAAATCCGGGCAGCGGGAAATCGAACCCATCAAGGATTACCGCGATTATTTCCGGCGCCATGATGCCTCCAGGTGGGCGCATTTACGCAGATACTTACTGGAAGAAGGAGTCCGGGCAATTGAGCGAGGTTTGTGGTTCCTCAGTTTAGCCCACACAGCGAAAGACATTCAGGAAACACTCGACCGCAGCGGAACCGCCTTTCGGCGTCATGCCGAAACCTGGTCCACCTGATTAATTACGGACAGCTCTCCAATGAAACAGTGAGTCGTTGTAATAGGGTTTTTTCATGAAGTATCTCAATACCATTCAACATCCTGCCGGGATTATCTGAAAAAAATCTCCGAACAAGCCGACACCAGTGGATATTTTATGAATATGAAAATAGCCTTAGCTCAATTTATTTTCGAGAGTAACACCTTTCTATCCACGCAGACGGAACTGGACACGTTTCAGGATGGAGGAATATGGCTAACGGAAGAAACTGAAATCCGCGACTGGGCAGCCGGGGTTGACTCGCAAATGAGCGGAAGTTTAAAGGTTTTGGATGAGGTTGGATGTGAAACCGTTCCGATATTCGCCGCCGTTTGCAATTCACCGGCGGGCCGTTTGAGTACAACCTGCTTTAAGGAAATACGAACGGCGATAAAAGAAGGCCTGATGAAGGCGATGTCCGTGGACCGCATCCTCCTGCACCTTCACGGTGCGGCCTGTGCCGTGGATGAAGATGATACCGAGGGTAATCTCCTTGAAATGGTGCGTGAGGAACTTAACTTCAAGGGCCGTTTGGTAATTACCGTGGATTTACATGCCAATATTACCAAACGTATGATTGGCCAAGTCGATGCGATGACCGCATATCGAACCATGCCCCATCGCGATCTGGTGGAAACAGGTGCGCGTGGCGCCCGGCTGGTAGTAGCAAGCCGAGCTACCAATTGCACCGTTTCCAAAATAGCCGCCCTCATCCCGCCCACCGACACCAATGACCTGCAAGGGCCCTTTGCGAATATGATGGCAAGGGCTCGGCAATTGGAAGAATCCAATGACGTGGCTGACATCAGTCTGTTTCCGGTACAGCCTTGGCTTGACGTTGGGGAGCTAGGTAGCGCGGTTGTAATTACGGCCAATACCGGAAAAGAAGTTAGCCACCTGGCTAGAGATCTGGGCGAACAATGGTATGCACAACGGCATTCTTGGGATAACCACTTAATGGATTGGGCAACCATCAAAGAAAAACTCAGGCACGCCAGAAACACGCCCTGGATTTTGGTGGACACCGCCGACGCTACCTCTGGAGGTTCGCCTGGTAATAGCGTAGAGGCACTCGAACAGCTTTTGCCTATGAAAGATAATTTTCCCGGAGAAGTCCTTCTATGGGTGGTGGATCCCACAACCGTTAAAGCGGCTTATGAGGGATCTGCCAGATTCATCACTGGGCAGCAAGCCGTCGAGTGGGATGCGGAGGTGGTTTTTACCGGAAATGGAAATTTTCGAGCGCGCGGAAAGTCCTACAACAACCATGCCTTCAGTATAGGAGAGACTGTTGTTTTGAAAAACGGGAAATTGCGCCTCGTTGCTTGCACCAGGCCCTCCATGATCCAGGATCCAGCGCTTTATGAGTGCGTCGGCCTAGATCCGGATGATGCACTCGCGGTTTTGGTTAAAAGCCATAAAGGCTGGCTGGCAAGTTACCAGGCCAAAGAATCCTGTGGACTCCACTTTGACGGACCAGGGTGCACATCGCTCAATTTTTCGAGATACCCTTTTCAGGGCAAAAGCATGGATCTGTTTCCCCTCAATCAGCATCCCTTAAATCCAATTGAATTGTGGACCTAACAAACAAACATTTAAAAATTATTCCTGTCTGTATCAATGAAAATCGCCGCTGTCCTCAATCCTTTCAATCACGAGAACCTCGCTATGGCTAAACAAATCGGGGTCGATCATGTGGTCTATTATAACATGCGTGGCATGCCAATGAATCTTATGGAACTTACTGAAACGAAGAAATTCGTGGAAGATCGAGACCAAACTCTTTCCGTTGTTGAAGGAGGCCCTCCCATCGACCGGATTGTTCTGGGTAAGGAGGGAAGAGATGAGCAGATAGAGCAGTATAAGGTTGCCATTGGAAACATGGGAAAGTTGGGAATAAAGGTTCTTTGCTATAACTTCATGCCGCAAATTACTGAGGATGCCATGGTGATACGAACCTCCTATCAAACACACGAAAGAGGTAATGCCTTAACCAGCAGTTTCGACATAGACGATTTTGATCCGGAGACATTTCCACATGAGGAGCTGTCAACAACCGATGAACAAATGTGGGATAATCTGGAATATTTCCTCAAAAAAATCATCCCGGCAGCGGAAGAGGCCGAGGTAAAATTGGCCATGCATCCAGATGACCCTCCGCTTTCACCAATGTGCGGACTATCGCGAATAATGCGCAGTGTGGAAAGTTTTGATCGATTACTTTCCGTCGCCCCTAGTGAAGTAAACGGTATCACATTATGTCAGGGTTGTTTTTGTGAACTCGGTTGCGATATCCCGGAAATCATTCGGCATTTTGCAGGCAAGATCCATTTCGTGCATTTCCGCGATGTGGTGGGTAAACTGGAAAAATTCCGGGAAACATTTCCCGACAATGGACCTACCGATATGGTGGAAGTTTTCAAGACCTACAAGGAAATCGGATATGAAGGCTTCATTAGATCCGACCATGTACCATTGCTCGCCACGGAAAACATGCAGCCGAATGGCTACAGCATGCAGGGCCACATTTTTGCCATCGGATATATGAGGGGATTAATGGAACCGATTTTCGGCTAAACAGGTAACTTCTCTTAGAGGATGTCTAAAAAGTGGAATGAACGACTGTGGACAGCGGAATCGAAGCAGTGCGAGGCTGTTTTTAAGGTATTCGCTTTAGGAGAAATAATCGGAGAATAGAAATGGATATATTCATACTTGCCGGACAATCGAACATGACTGGAAGGGGGGACGCCAGCGAACTCCCAGAGTTCCTGCAAAAAATTCAGATGGATGTTCAGTATTACTATTACTGTGGTTTCGGGGCAGACGAAAGTCCACCCAAGGAATCCTTCGGTTGGGTTTTGCTCGGGCCTTGTGAAAAACATGATTCTACGCCGGGACCACACTTCGGGCCGGAGATTACCTTTGGCCGGATGGTGGCCGACAGGTGGAAAGATCGTGAGGTTGGTATTATTAAGGTGGCAATCGGTGCGACAAGTCTGAGTAAGGATTGGGCTCCAGATGCTAGATCGGGCCGTCTGTTGTATCGTTTTTTAGTGAGAAAAGTAAGAGAAGCACTGAGTGAATTGACAGATCGCGGTGAAGTTGTGAGGTTGGGGGGAATGATCTGGATGCAAGGTGAATCAGATGCCACAAATCGGTTATCCGCTGAATCCTACAAGAAACATTTGGAGGATTTTATTTTACGGATTCGTGAAGATTTCCGGGTCCCACAGTTACCCTTTATTATCGGGCAGATAGTAGACCGTACCAACCCTCAAATGGTTTACGCCGATTTGGTTAGAAAAGCTCAGCAAGAGGTGGCAACAGTGGTTTCATGGGTGGAGAGGGTTTCCACCGATGATCTGGCAGATTGTGGGGATGGAACACATTTTGATTCAAAGGCTTATCAGGAGTTAGGACAGCGGTTTGCCGAGAGTGTTCTCAAATTGATAGACAGACAAAATATTTCAGTCTGAACCGTGATTTTGCGATGTAGTTTGACAGTGTGTTTTATTACCCTGATGCCTGACGCTCAACGGGTAATTCTCGTGGCGAAATCCTGTAACCAATCCTTTGAATCGACACTTCCCATTCATCCTCATCATTTTGAGTCTTTCGCCTGGATTTAATTTTTTTAAACATCTAATTTTTCTCAACGCTTATCTAGCCCAGTCCATGGGTTCCGGTGGGGTAAAATTCGAATGGATCGGGATGCAGGATCCAGTCTCCACCGCTTTACCAATTGCTTCCACAGTTTCCACGATATGAGCAGCGCGCGCTCCTGTGGCCCGGTGAGGTTTCTCGCTTAGAATTGCATCCGCAAATTCTTCCACTCCTCGAGCTACTTCATGCCCTTCGAAGGGGGTCTTTAAATAGGGAATCGACTCATATTCCTCGCCGTAATCGGCGTACTCGACAGAGGAGTTAAATTCTTGAAAATTTCCTAAATATAAACTGCCTTTGTCGCCGTGCATCTCGATCGAGTGCCTTTCTTTGGCGTTTTTCGCATAAAAGTTAGCCGTCATACGGGCGATTAAGCCGCAATCGAACTCGATAATAGCAAAGACGCAATCGGGGGTTTCAATATGAAAAGGATTCCCTTCCATGGTTTTGCGATCCGGGTAGATAACCTTGCCAAATGCCCGCACCTGCGATACACGCCCGAATAGGGTCGTCAGGTAGGTCAAGGGATATACGCTTACATCCCAAAGGATGCCTACCTCGTAAAATGGCTCTGGATTCGGATGCCAGGTCTCGATCCGCCCGTGGTTGATTTCCGCGTAGGCCAAACGCACTTTTCCCAGCTTGCCCTCGCGAAGAATTTTCCAGGCTGTTTGTTGCGCATCTCCCATAAAATTAGTCGGTGCGCTACTCAAACGCAAATTCTTTTTCCGGGCCAGGTCCACCAATTGTTTTGTTTCTGCATAACTCAAAGCAAGTGGCTTTTCCGAATGCACATGTTTTCCTCTATTGAGGCATTGTGTGATTACATCGAAGTGGGCGTGGTGAATAGTCAGGTTGACTACGAAATCAATACTCGGATCGGAAAGAACCTCGTCAAGAGTCGGATAAACTTTGCCCCCGTATTTTAAGGCAAACGCCTTTGCGCGATCTTGGTCGAGATCGGAAAATCCTACCAGGTTGACCTGTTTATAATTTTGAATCTGTTCGGCATAATGCGTTGCCACATTGCCGCAACCGACAATTGCTGCGTTTATTTTCTCCATCCTCGTTTGAAGTAATATCTTCTTTAATAACGCATCGAATCCAGAACCTTGCGGGAGCATTTCTGAATGGCCGAAACAGGATTTTCCACATCTCCTTCGTATTCCAAAACGACATAGCCAATTTTATCGTTCAAGCGAATTAATCGGAGCAATTTTTCCAGATCGAGATTTCCCTCGCCAACAATAACATCTTGGGGCTGCCGGGCACTATCGAAGGTAAAATCCTTGATGTGGACACCATAGAGCCGGTCGGCGAAGCGCTCGGCCATTTCAATCGGATCTTCACCAGAGTCCAGCGCCCAGGCCGTATCCAGGCAGAGGCCGATACGCTCGTTAGTGTTGGCTAGGACATGGGCGATCATTTGTGAAGAACCCAGCCAATGCCGACCGCCGTGATTATGAATACCTAAATAAACATCGTATTCGACAGCTAATTTTTCAGCCATGCGCCAACTTTCTGTAGATGTATCAGGGCTGAAGTCCACACTCATAAAACCAGCCCCGGCCAGTTTTAAAAAATCAAATAACGGCCTTGTCTTCGACTCTTCATTGCCCAAGTGTTCCACTCCTATGCTAACGATTTGAATGCTCGCAGTTTTATAAGTTTCTATAACCGGGAGGAAAGAGGAAGGGTTCGTGAAATCCACATGCACATTACAGAGCTCAACATTGGATACTCCACATTCGCTCAACCTCTCAATGACGGCGGAATTGGACTTAAATCCCCTGAAGCAATAGCTCTGTATTCCTAATTCAATATGACGCCTGTTCATTTGATATCCGTCTATTTCCAAAATTTAACGCATTATGCAATTTATTCTCGAATTCCTTAATCTGAGATTTCACAATCACTGAGAATAGACATTTTCTTGTAGCCCGATCAAATTTTCTGCTATCATTGTGATTTGGCAATCTTTTCCTTCATAATTTGATGTTTAAACTTGTAATTCCCTGCGGTATATACCGCAGGGAGGTGACTGAAGGGAAAGTTTGAAAACCGCAGGCTTTCATGGAGGATAGTATGTGTGGAATTCAAGAAAGGGAATCATTGCGCCTATCAGATACACTACTGAGGTGTACTGGGTTTGTTGGACACGGGATTCTCTTATATTTGTTGTTTATTGGTTAGTGTGTCAGGCTGCTTGTTTGGGTAAAGGGTTTTCTTTTCCGGTTGCCCCCCTAGGGGGGCAAATTTTTTCCTCGAACTGGAT
>JAJFLU010000061.1 GCA_021772515.1 Opitutales bacterium | reverse complement strand
GAGGCGGGCGTGTTGCTTGGCGGTGTTCTTTAAGCAGTCGGTGCCCTTTTCGTTTTCGAAGGCGACTTCGAAACTTTCTTTGGCCGTGTCGATGCCGCAAAGGATATAGTCTTTGATTTTTTTCATGTGATGTGAATACTCAGTCGCGATGGAGGAGCATGGCTTTTGCGTATCGGCTAAGACTAACCCCAAAGTGTGCTTTGCAGTCGTTCGCGGGATTTCCGATTTGATTGTGAAGAAGGAAGATGCTGACCGCACCGGCTCACATGATATCGCCGCAAGAAACGCCGCCGCCTTTGCTTTTGAAATGCTCGCTGGCCTTTTACGCGCCCGGGCCAAAGCGGGGGAAGGAGAACACCCGTTCAGCGACTGAGAGCCACAACAAAGTGTTCTGTCGTAGAAAGAAAAGCTCAAGACGAAGTGGGAGGTGCTGGTGGGCAAAGCCATGATCGTCTGAATGAGCCACCGCATCTGCATGGATCTCTGCAAACCACTCATTGCTACCCCTCCCTGACAGAGCCAGCGCCAAGGACGACGACATCGAAGGCGAAAAAGACAAGGACTGTGTGGTAAAAGTGGTGATGACAGGCAGTGCCGACGACAGCCCCGAGTGGCAGCCGCACATCCGCAACAAGGACAAGCGCCGCAAGCTGGCGAACCGCTTCAAGGACAGCCGCGACCTGTTCCGTATCGTGATCGTGCGCAAGGGTGAGGCACCTCGGCCATTTTAGGCTGACCGGCTTCGACGCGCCCTACCTACACGCAATGTATGCCGACAAGCCGATGCAAGGCTACAGCCCGACTATGAAAATATCTTACTTAACCAATTCGAATCCTTAAATCCCCTCGCCTATCTTGAGTGATTCAGGTTGCAGATTGTTGCAGATATTCGGGTATAGTTTGGGTATCTTTGGACAAATATCAACGAGTTACAAAACTATTTCAATCTGATTTCAATAACGCTTTTAAAATTTATTAGTTATTAATCTATTGGGAATCAATAATTTAGAATTGGAGGCGCGGGTCGGAATCGAACCGACGTGTAGAGGATTTGCAGTCCCCGGCCTTACCACTTGGCTACCGCGCCACTTTTCTTAACTTTTGGGATGGGATGTGGTATTCTGGATACTTTTGCTAAGTCAGTCCTATCCGAAAACATCTTACAAGCTCAAGCTGTTTTTTAATTTAGTCAGGATTTTGGTGCAAAGGTTTCAAAATTCTTTGCCCATTTTCTGGCTAGACTCCGCTCGCAACCCTCTTGCATACTCTCCCGCCATTTATGCCTGCGACAATAATAACCATTGCCAATCAGAAGGGCGGCGTCGGCAAGACGGCCACTGCTATCAATCTCGGGGCCGCCCTTGCAGCTAGGGGAGTCCGCACTTTGCTACTCGATATGGACCCGCAGGCCAACGCCACAAGTGGCCTCGGTCTCGAAAAAATGGCCGACGGGAGCATTTACGATCCCTTGCATGGTGATGGTGATGCGGCTGAAAAAGTCGTTCCAACGGGCATTAAGAATCTATCTATCATTCCCTCGGAGGTCGATTTGGCGGCGATTGAAATCGAGTTGGCCCAAAAGCCCGATTACCTTATACAACTGAGCAATTGCCTCGATTCTCTTAAAAATTCGGATAAATTCGGGGTAATTTTGATCGATTGCCCCCCCGCCCTCGGTTTGCTCTCGATGAACAGTCTGGCGGCTGCGGATTACCTGCTGATCGCCCTGCAATGCGAATACCTGGCGATGGAGGGCCTCGGGCAAATTTTGACCGTGGTTGACAAACTTCGCGAAGCCGGCGCCAGCCCCAACCTCGAGTTGGGAGGCATCGCCATGACGATGTATGATATGCGAACCAACCTCAGCCGACAGGTGGTCGAGGAGGTGCGAAAGCATTTTGGTGACATGGTGTTTAAAACGGTCATTCCGCGAACAATCCGCCTGGGTGAAGCACCCAGCTTTGGACAAACCATCTTCCAATACGATGCCCTTAATCCGTCTGCTTCGGCCTACAAAAATCTGGCCGGGGAAGTCCGCAAACGCTTCAGCCTGTAATGAAAATCGGCGTCGGCGCTCCGGCCATTGGGCTGCCGGGTGAGGGTTTGAGCCATTTTTTGGCCAAGTATTGGTTCATTTTTCTGCTCGGTCTGCAAAACGCCTTCATCTATCGCTGGAATCTGCTCATTCGGGCCAGTTTTTCCCTCCTCAACCTGGCCGTGGCCGTGATTTTGTGGATGGCCGCCTTCAGAGGGCAGACCGAAATCGGCGGTTACGGCATGGAGCAAACGATCAGCTATTTCATCGTCCTGATGTTCTTCAACTACGCGATTTCCGCCTTTACGGAAGATTACCAGATCGCCACCGATATTCGCATGGGCACGATCAACCAGTTTCTCCTCAAACCGATGAATTACCTCGGCTACCGGATGACGACCTTCTTTGCCAGCCGGTTTGTATCGGTCTTGGCGGTGATCGCACCCATCGGGGTATCGCTCCTGTTTTTGTCCGCCTACTTTTACCTTCCGGACGAATCGTGGCGGTGGACCCTGGTTCTCGTAACAGGCACGATGGCGGCCATGCTGCAATTCCTTTTCGCCTACTGCTTCGGGCTGCTGGCCTTCTGGTTTTTAGAAATCCGTGGTCTGGTAATCTTTTCCCTCGCCGTGGAAACTTTCCTGAGCGGCCAGATATTCCCGCTCGATTTACTCCCTGCCTCCCTCTACCGGATTTCTCAATTTTTGCCCTTTTACTATCAAATGTATTTTCCGGTGGCCATTTTTAGCGGACGCCTGAGCCTGCATGAAGCCCTGCCGGGGGTCGTTTTTCAGGCCGCATGGGTCTTGGCGCTTTTCGGCATCAGCCAAATTTTATGGAGATTCGGTTTACGACAACACACAGCCGTGGGTGGATGAACCACATAATGCTTTATCCCGATGAACCTTAAACAATATCTGAAAATCTGGGTCGCCAGCATGAGGTACTCCATCGTCAGAACGATGATGTTTCGGTTTGATTTCCTCGTCTGGCTGGCGGTCGATTTTGTCTGGATGATGGTCAACATCCTGCTCATCGAGGTCATTTTTAGTCATGTGGACAATCTGGCGGGCTGGGGGAAATACGAGATGCTGGTGCTCATTGGCACGGCCATGATAATCAGCAGGATTTTCGATTTCTTCTTCATGGGCAACCTCCTCGAGCTCGGTGGCAAAATCCGGCTCGGTGAATTCGATTTCACCATCATTCAGCCGGGAAACCCCCTCTTCATGGTATCGACGCGAAAGGTCGATCTGGAGGGTTTGCCCAATGCGTTTGTGGGCTTGGGGGTGGTTATTTACAGTATGGGTAAACTGGGTCTGGAGCCGCACGTCGGGCAGATTTTTCTGTACGCCCTCATGCTCATTTGCGGGATTTTGGTGCATTTTGGGGTGCTTTTGACCATTGCCTCGGCCAGTTTCTGGATTGTCAGCACCGAAGGAACCGAAAACGGCTATTTCAACCTCTTTCAATTTTCCCGACTGCCGCGCTCGGCCTTCAAAGGGGTTTTCAATTTTTTGCTCGTTTACTTTTTACCGGTGGTCATCATCTCAAACCTCCCCGCCCGCACCCTCATCGATGGCATAAACTGGATCCACATGCTATGGCTGACGACGGCGACGGGGTTGTGGTTTTTCTTCGCCTGCTCTCTCTTTTCATACGGTTCCCGCCGATACACAAGCGCCAGTTCCTGAACAATATCGGCCCAAAAATATCATTTAAAAACGATGGCAAACTCAAGCAGCAATCCCGATCTGAAACAGCTCCAACAGGCTATCGGCTATCATTTCCGAGATTCCGAATTGCTCCTGCGAAGTCTCACTCATCCCTCCTATATTCAAACCCATCCCGACGAGGGCATGCACAATCAGCGTCTCGAATTTTTGGGCGATGCGGTGTTCTCAATCGCCCTCGCCGACAGGCTTTTTCATTTGCTGCCCGATGAACGGGAGGGAACCCTGAGCCGCTGCCGTTCGGGCTTGGTACGAGGCGAAAAGTTGACCGAATTGGCCCTGCGACTTGGCATTGACAAGCATTTGCGGATGAGCGATGGGGAAATTCAAAACGGCGGACGGCAACGGCCTTCCGTTCTCGAGGATGCCCTCGAAGCGCTCGCTGGCGCCATTTATCTGGACAGTGATTGCGCGACGGCAAAGGAGATTATTTTAAACTGGTATGGCGGGATCGAACCGTTGCTCAATGACTTGCAAGATAACTACAATCCCAAAGGGCGGTTGCAGGAGGTAGTCCAACCCGTGCTCGGCAACAACGCCATAAAATATCGGGTGACGGAAGAGTCAGGCCCCGGGCATAAAAAATACTTCAAGGTGGTTCTCCTGATCGAAGGTAGAATCCGGGGCAAGGGCGAGGGGGCATCAAAGAAAATTGCCGAGGAGCAAGCCGCATTAACCGCGTTGCAGTATTGGGCGAAATCCCCCCGGAAATGAGGAAAGCTGCGAACATCCGTCCGCCCCAAGCGGAGGTGTTTACCGGTATTGCGGAAGCCGCCGTCCCGGCCATTTGTTCGCTGTTTTTAAAACAAAAATCATCACCCGTGACATTTATTTTGGGGCGGGACCAAAGCCAATGCGAGCAATGGGCAGAGGAACTGGTTTTTTTTGATCGCATAGCCAAAACCCCGCAGAAAATCGAGGTCCGGCTCCTCCCCCACTTGGCCGAAGACACCCGGGGCGACCCTCAGTTTTTCAATCAGGAATGTGATCGGCTGGCCGCTCTCACTCGTTTGAACGATTTCCGTCTTTTGGCGAATCCAGATTATCCGTTGGTGGTTTTGACGACTCCGCGCGGCCTTTTTCAACCCTTTCCAGAACGGAAAAACCTCGCCGAACGCGAGATCAGCCTGAAATCGGGGATGGTATTTCCATTCCGTGAGTTGGTGGAAAAACTGGAGGAGAGCCTCCGCTACGATTGTGAAGCCCTTTGCGAAACACCGGGCCAATATGCGGTTCGCGGCGGGCTGGTCGATGTTTACCCGGTCAATGCCGAGCAACCTTACCGGATTGACTTTTTCGGGGATGAAATCGAGGAAATCAGGACCTTCGATCCCACTACCCAACGCTCCTTAGACACAGTCGATGATACCGTAATCGCCGCCTTGCCAAAGGGGGTTCAGCAGGAGCGCGAAACCCATTTATATGATTATCTCGGTGATCGCATCCAATGGATTCTGTGGGAACCTTCGCTTTTGACGGAGGCCAATCCTTCTTTTTTTCCCGATCCCGAGGGAACACTGCCTTCCCGGGTCGGTTATCGCGAGTTGATCGAGCGCCGCGAAGCATTTCCAGACCTCTGGACGGGGTTGACTGAAATCGCCACCGAGAATCCGATTTTCAGCCCTCAATGTCCGCAAACAGAAATCTTGACCGAGCCCTTGAGCAACTATCGCTCATTTATTCCGGAGGGAGATTTTGGCCTTGGGCGGGTCGAGGCCGAGCAGGAAGCCCGAATGCAGTTTCTCCAACAGGCTCTCGATTGGCAAAAGGAGGGTTTTGCCATCCTCTGCGCGGCAAAAAACGAAGGCCGGGAAAGCCGCATTATCAGCATCCTCCAATCGGAAAAAAAGCTCAAGGGACTCCAGCCACGATTTGTGCGGGGGGAATTGAGCAAAGGTTTTCTACTGATTTTCCCGGAAGTGGGCGATGTTTTTGAATCAGATGGCAAGGGCATCGTTTTTCTGAGCGATGGTGAAATTTTTGGGCGCTATCGAAAACGACCGGCGGGATTGCGCCGCAAACTGCTCCCCCAACGTGCGCAGGTCGATCAGATGCTCGATTTTTCGGAGTTGGCCGAGGGTGATTTCCTCGTCCATCTGCAACACGGTATCTGCCAATACCGGGGTCTCACCAAACTGACGGTAAAGGAACAAGATGAGGAGGTTATCTCGCTCGAATTCGATGATACCATCGTCCTGCACCTGCCCTTGCACGAATCGCACCTTCTCAGTCGCTATGTGGGCCTCACAAAAGTGCGGCCAAAGCTTGGCCGATTGGGCACAGGACTTTGGGACCGCACCCGCCGGGCTGCCGAGAAGGCCACCCTCGATTACGCAGCCGAGTTACTGAGCTTACAGGCCCGTCGCCAAACTACTTTGGGGCATGCTTTTGCTCCCGACAACCACTGGCAGCAGGAGTTCGAGGACTCATTCCCTTTCCAGGAAACCCCCGATCAGGCAACGGCCATCGAAGACGCCAAAAAGGATATGGAAAAGGAGCAAACTACCGAGCGGCTGATCTGCGGCGATGTCGGTTTCGGAAAAACGGAAGTCGCCTTGCGGGCCGCCTTCAAAGCGGTCATGGATGGCAAACAGGTGGCCGTTTTGGTGCCCACCACAGTCCTCGCACAACAGCATTGGAACGTTTTCTTAGAAAGAATGGCCGCCTACCCGGTGATTGTCGAAATGCTCAGTAGATTCCGAACCAAGAAGCAGCAAACGAAGATTTTGACCCAATTGCAGGAGGGTAAAATCGACATTGTCATCGGGACGCATCGCCTTTTGAGCGGCGATGTTGTTTTCAAAGATCTCGGCTTGCTGGTGGTCGATGAGGAGCACCGCTTCGGTGTCCGCCACAAGGAAAAATTGAAGCTCCTCCGCGAAAATGTGGATGTTTTTTCCATGAGCGCGACGCCCATTCCGCGCACTCTTTATCTGGCCCTCATGGGGGCGAGAAACCTGAGCCTCATCGAAACCCCGCCGGTCGACCGCCTTCCCATTCACACCGTGGTCAAAAACTACGAACCCAAACTCGTCAAGGATGCCATCACCCACGAAGTGGCTCGCGGCGGGCAAATTTTTTACCTCCACAACCGCGTCCAAACGATCGATTCGGTCGCGCTGCGGTTACAGGAGATGATGCCCAAATTAAACATCGCCGTGGGCCACGGTCAGATGGGCGAAAACAGGCTCGAAAAAATCATGACCCGATTTGTGGCCGGTGAGTTTGATATCCTCGTCTGCACCACAATTATCGAATCCGGTCTCGATATTCCGAATTGCAACACGATCATTATCGAGGGCGCCGACCGGTTTGGCTTGTCGCAACTCTACCAACTGCGGGGGCGTGTGGGCCGGTGCAAACGCCAAGCCTACGCTTATTTGCTCCTCCACCGGCACTCCCGGCTCATCGATCAGGCCCGCAAACGCCTCAGCGCCATGCGGCAATACAATCGGCTCGGCGCAGGGTTTAAAATCGCCATGCGCGACCTCGAGTTGCGCGGCGCCGGCAATCTCTTGGGCACAAAGCAGAGCGGCCATATCGCAGGGGTCGGTTTCGAGCTTTATTGCAATCTCCTGCGTCAAAGCATCGGTCGCCTCAAGGGCGATAAAGGGGCGGATAGAATCCGGGCCACGGTGCGTCTCGATTTTCTCGTTGTGGGCGGGGGCGGTTCGTCAAATAACGAGGAAACACCCACCGGGTATGCCGTTTTCAGGGAAGAGGAGTTGGCCCGTGAAAGGGTTGATTTACAGTCGGCCTGCATCCCACGGGATTACATCGGCGAAACCCGGCTGCGAATCGATATCCACCGGCAATTGGCTCTGGCCGACAGCCTGTCAGCAGTCGAAGAAATCCGGGCGGCGTTGCGGGACCGCTTTGGCCCCTACCCCACCGAGGTTGAAGCCCTTTTATTGGCGGCTGAAATTCGCTGTTTGGCCGAGAAAAAAAACATCCTGGAAGTCACAACCGAGGGAAATCGCCTTAAATGCCTGAAAGTGAGTAGATTACAGAATGATTATATCAAAAAGGGCAATCACTTCCCACGCCTTGCCCGGCGAAAACCCCTCCCCAGACTCAGAGAGGTGCGCGATTTTCTAAAAAAGGTTAAAGTCGATTAAACCAAAATCAAGAAAATGAGGTTGAATGATCCTCCCATTTTTTAACCACAGATTACACGGATATACACAGATAATTTTTCAATATTATCAGGGCCTGATAGGCGCTTTATTTACCCGAGGTTATCCGCGAAAACCACAGTTTATGCAATATTGGAATTTATTTCCATCGCAAATCTCAATAAATCCGGATGATTTTATTTTTGAACACTGTCCTCTTTTGAAATCAAATTTTTATTAGGATTTTCGGTAGAATTGTATCTCATAAAATCTTTTTTGTAATAGAGAAAAAGAATCCAGAAAAAATAAATAATTGGAGCCCATATTAATAGCGTATAAATAATCCCAAATAAAAACCAAGGGTCCAATGTTACAAATAGCATGAAAGTTAAAATTGGAACAAACCCTAATTGGTAAGGCATATTTAAAATAACTTTTATAACCTGATGACCAATAAAGCCATTACATTCAATATAAGGTAAAAATCTAAATGAACTATAACATCCCTTTTCTATATGCCCAACTTCTTGAAAGGTAGGTATTACAGAATTAATTATAATTGTTGAGGCTAGTAATGTTCCTACATAGATAGATGATAGTATAAAAAGTATTTTCTTAACCTTTGGTTTATTCATTGGGTTTGAAGTGTACTGGGTTTTTGGGACACGGGATTCTCTTATTTTTGGTTGTTGGTTTTGTGTGTGAGATGGTAAAGAATCTCCAGCCCCCCGATCCTTTACGGCCACACTTGTCGACAAGGTCGCTTATTAACTGATTACCC
>JAJFLU010000007.1 GCA_021772515.1 Opitutales bacterium | reverse complement strand
GGCCTTCATCAATACTGATGATCTTCCGCTCTTCTTTATCTTTAGGTTTTTCTACTGTTATTTGGTCCATCACTTTTTCTTTCTAATAGGGACCTTCCATTTTCTCCACAAAAAATGTGCGAAAGATATCCTACGTTATCTTTTTTTGATCCCTCCAAAAATTAGTTAGTTACCAACAACTTAACAACGATTTTTCCTCAATCAATACCCAAAATCCCAACCCCAAAACCAAAAATAATCACAAAATTCAGTCCCTATCCGTGATAATCCGTGTAATCTGTGGTTAAAATAAATATTCTTCCCTCAAAAAATCTACGCCAATCTGCGTAATCTGCTGTTGACATAATCCCGACCTCAAAACCAAAAAAATCATACCCATCCTTCGATCCCAATCCGTGAAAATCCGTGGTTAAAGAATTCTCCCCTCTTACCATACAAAAATCTGCATTTATCTGCGCAATCTGTGGTAAAAATCCAACGAACGGACAACACATGGAGGAGAGGATAACCCTGTTTTTGTTGGCATGCCTCCACGAAAAAAGTAAGGGCACGTGCGCAACCATATAAGTTGGCAAATATCCCGCTTTCGGTGTGCCCGCTATTGGTCGATATTCTTAGGTTGTTCCCTTTGGGGTTTCTGAAGAATTATTGTGTAAACTAGATCATCTTCACTGGGCTTTCGGTCTTTACCTGTTGATAGGGCGGATGCGCTATCAGTAGAAACTGAGAAATTGACAGTAATTTGCCCTCCCCATGAATCGAAAAATATTTTACTATCTGCCCCTTGTTTAATCGCATATTCCTGAAATTTGCCTAACTGAACAGATTCATCAAAATCTTTTTCTTTCATGTAACTGACGGCATACTGTGCCATTTCATGTAGATCATTTTCGGTAAATATCTTGAGCTTATCATCCAGATTTTTGTCGGTCGACTTAAAATAGATAAAAACGAAATTAGACAGACTAATTAGACCAAATGACGCAAAGATTATTGAGCGAATTAATCTAAGTCGATTGTGCGGTTTGCGTTTTATGGCAAGTCTTTCTGACCATGGCCATCCAGTGTTTATATAAATAATTGCCCCGATCATTACAACAGATATTCCTAAAAGAAACAATCCGGGAGATATTACTGTATATTGCAAACGGTGTATTTGAATTTCTTCATATGACAAACCTGATTCAACATCGACATAGCCATGAAAAATATCCCACAGTGAAATGGAAAATCCAACAAACATAATAAAGATTGCTGACAATCGATTTATTAATCTGCCAAACAATTTTTTCATTACTGTGGAAATATGCTATTCGCTATTTTGTTTTGAAGTTTAGCGCTATTATTTTCCTTGAAAAAAAGTTATCGAAAGATCGCCCTTATCAATTTCAACTACAAAATTTCTATTTGGATAATTGTAATTCAAACAAGCTTCCCAACAATATTTTAGAACAACTAATAACTCATAACCTTCATCGTCACTAGTATCTAAAATGAATTTTCCGAATAGCATTTCCCAATCAAGGAGGTTAAATGATCTCTCTGTTGATTTCATGCTCCAGTTCGGATTCTCAAAACACCTCTGAAGTCTTTTTCTGTCGCAGGCATCTTCTATAGCTGAACTCAAAAACACACCGTTTTGTATTTCGATAAGATCAGGCCAAAATAATTTACTGAACAGTAGTGCCCTTATCGGTGATTCATACTTAAATATATAATCCAAGGCATCAAACCCGCGATTATCACCTTTATAGAATCTATCGAAAATTGATATATCCATGCTAACCTTATTTAGTAACCACTGTGCAGTTCATTTGGCCTTGGAGGACGCGCAACCAGGACCTTGTGTTGGCATATCTACATGAAAAAAGTAGCGGCAGGCGCTCAAAGAGCAATCACCCGAGAAACTGGCTTCAAGGCCAAAAACGAACAATAAGTTGACATGATTCGTTCTATCGATGGGCCCACTATTTATAGTTCTGGGTTCATTTTCTCCACTGTCACACTGAATGTGTTTAAACCCAACCATGTCCTTCCTTCACTTTGCTCCAATTCAATTCTTTTTGCAAGTTCATGCGGAATTTCCACACGAAGGGTATCACCTATTTCGATCTTGAAAGATAATTCCTTGTCTATAGTTAAAGCGACTTCCTTGCCTAGCAAACTTGGTTTTGCGGCTTCTATTACATATTGATCATAAACTTCGCCTTCAGCAGCGAATCCATTTCTATAATACTTTTTAACCTCTCCTACAATAATAACTGAAGGGTAATCTTCATTCAAAGATGATGCATCGATTTCCTCCATGACGGTATTGCATCCGTTAAAAAAAGCAATGCTAAATAAGCATAACATCGTTACGGTATGTACCTTCATTATCTTATTGAGATTGTAGAAGAATGTGACCTGTGAAATTTGGATTTATTTTCTTGAACACGCTTGATGGCGGCAAATCAGACGCCGTCCATACATTCTTTAACGGCCTCAAACCCATATATCTTCTGCTTATTAAACTCTTCTCCCTGAAGTCGGGGTTTTTATCGCGGAGCTATTTTTTTGGCGACCTCACGCCACGGCTTATTATTTTTATACGAATTTAAGCGTATGAAGCATTCTTCTATTGGAATATCCTCGTCCCTAAAAATATCGATAGCTTTTAATTGGGTTTCAATGGCTTCTTCAAATCTGCCTGCCTCTGCATAAGCTGCCGCAAGGGTATCCAGGATTGTCGAAGAATTCTCCTGTAATAACGCTCGTTCGGCATACTCGACAGCTTTATCACCATCCCGAATCGTGTCATCGGGACAGGTTGCAAGTAACCAAGCTAGGCCATTTAGCCCATAAACGAATTCTTTTTCAGCTACTTTGATATACCACCTATAGGCTTCTTGGTAATTATGGGGCATCCCTTCGCCTGCATCATACATCATAGCAAGACGAAGTTGGGCGGACAAATGACCCTGTTCGGCGGCCTTGAGATACGATTTTCTGGCTTTTTTGAAATCCTGAGATACTCCTGTCCCTCTGTGATACATCCGTCCAAGACTATGTTGGGCCTCTGAATAATTTTGTTCAGCTGCTTTGAGGTACCATTTTATAGCTTCGGAGTAATTCTGCACAACTCCATGTCCATTGAAATACAAGACCCCCAAGCTATGCTGTGATGGAGCGTGGTCCTGGATTGCTGCCTTACGAAACCATTTTGCGGCCTTGGAATAATTTTTGGAAGTTAAATTACCTTTGTAATACATCTCTCCAAGCTGATGTTGAGCAACAGGGTCTCCTAGTTTGGCCAACGCTTTTATAATTATAAGCACTTCGGGTTCAGCTCCCGATATTGAAGGCGATGCCACAAAAAAGAATAGGAGCGAACACCAAAATTTTGTGGTTCGCGGTAGGTATGTCGAACAAGCCATAATAGGAAAGATCAGCTAAATAGTGCTATGACTACTTGCCCGGTTTCAGGTGTGGGAGTTTGCATGGGAATCCGCTGGTATTTGCGCAAACCTACTGGACTCGGTAGGTGGCGGGGTGCTTTTGAGTTGTTTGTTGGATTCGGTAGGCTCCGGCGGCGGCTAATAACAGGATCAATCCGAAGATTCCCCATTCGGTCAGCGTGGGGACGACGTTTGCGGCATCATTATAGACTTCGATTTCAAACGAGCTATAGTGAGTGAACGCGGCACTATCCCCGGCATCTCGAGCAAACCGAATGGCAAAGGCGGTTGCAGCCACCGGATCGAAAGTGAGTGAATAAAAACCGCTGGTGGCAAAATCGTGATGATCATTGTCGACGGTGCCGTTGGAGGAATTCACCGTATCGGCATTGATTAACTCTGTTCCCTGAAAGCCGTTTGTTAAACCGGTTACCGGCTGATAGGTTCGGGATTCCAACGGACCGGTATCGGTCGAAAACAGGATGGTCAGGTCCATATTGTCAATCGGCGCCAGTCCGGGAGCGCCTCCGGCGGTTCCATCCGAGTCACCCCTTTTCGCCACCCGGAGTCGGCTCATGGCGAGCAATGACCCAAAGTCCAAAGCGACGGTATTGGGGTTAGCCTCAAAGGCATTAGTTAAAAAAGAGACGGTGTTTGTATCGCCGTCGATCGCGTTTAGCTTATCTGCGGGAACTCGATTATTGAGAGTGCCATTATCGAGGAATACCTCGATACCGATAACCGGCAGTTGGGACTGTTGGGCAAGCCCCGTGTTCGCAACCAAGAGTAAAACCACAAACACCGCCAAAATTCCACCGCTGATTCGTTGAAATACGCTATTTTTCATTTATTATTCCTCGATTAACAATTTTTCCAAGGGAAGGTAGGTAAGAATTCAAAAATCTAAGTTTTTGTATCTGTTTAGCATAGCATGGTCAAGATCGATTTAAACAACCATATCCATAACCAGTAAATAATGCGGTTCAGAAACCCGATGAAACGGCCATACACGCTGAAGGTGTGCAATTCCCCATCAATTACTCCGAAATTTTAGCCAACAAATAAGGAATGAAACCCCCAATCAGCCGCCGATGTAGGACATTTCTACTTTATGCGGGTGGAGGTGCTTTTTCAGGATTTCGGTCCGCATTTCCGAATACCGGTCATGCCGATTTACCCAGATTTCTCGCAGGGTTTCGCGAATATCGTCATCGTTCTCGCCGTTGCGGAGGATTTCCCGCATATCCCAGCCCTCGGTGGCGAAGAGGCAGGTGTATAGTTTGCCATCGGCGGAAAGCCGCGCCCGCGTGCAATTGGCGCAAAAGGGCTGCGTGACCGATGCGATGATCCCGATTTCCACCTCGGAACCCTTATACCGGTAACGCCGGGCAACCTCACCACGGTAGTTGGGGTTGAGCGGTTCGAGGGGAAATTCGGCCTGGATCAGCTCGACGATTTTCAGCGAGGGAAAGACTTGCTCAAGACTCCACCCGTTATGATTGCCCACGTCCATGAACTCAATAAATCGCAGGGTATGGCCCGTTTCTCGAAAATACCGCACCATTGGCAGAATTTCCCCTTCGTTGACCCCCTTTTGCACCACCATGTTGACTTTGATGCTCAACCCCGCCTCCGCAGCCGCCTCGATCCCCGTCAAAACGGATTGCACATCCACATTGCGCCCATTCATTTTCTGAAAAACGCCGTTATCGAGGGCGTCCATGCTCACCGTCAATCGCCTCAAACCGGCCCCTTTAAGAGCGCTCGCAAACCTCGGCAAAAGCACCCCATTGGTGGTCAGGGCAAGGTCGTCGATCCCCGGAATATCGGTCAGCATTTTTATCAACTGATCGAGATTCTTGCGCAAAAGCGGCTCCCCGCCGGTCAAACGAATTTTATGCACCCCGAGGTCGGCGGCAATTCGCACCAATCGGGTAATTTCCTCGAAATTGAGCAACTCGTTCTTCTTTAAAAAGGCGTATTGACTGCCAAAAACCTCCGCCGGCATACAATAGGGGCAGCGGAAATTGCATTGATCGATAACCGATATGCGCAGATCCTTGAGCGGTCTTTTTAAGGTATCGTTTGGGTAATCCATAATCGCGAAAAAGGAAACTGGAGCCAATTCCGCAACTTGTCCAATTTTAAAGGGGCCTTCCTGGCAATGTCCCGAACATCGCCCAACCGTTTAAACTCCTCCTCTTTGTCTTCGTCTTTGTCTTTGTCCTAGTCTTCGTCATCGCCCCCTTTTCTATAATTGGACAGAGGAAGCAAGAGACAGAGGAAGAGCAAGAGGACGACGAAGCAAGGCACCATGCCTTAAATAAAGAGTTCGTTCCGTTCCAGGCCTTCCTGCCCGCGCCAAAATGGCGTTGCCCTGAGCGATTTCTGCGTTTTGGTTATTCCCCATGCCATTGATCACCGTAAATGAGGCGTCGCGAATAATCGACGAGGCCACCGGTATCCTCCCCGAGGAGGAGGTTTCCCTGGTGTCCGCTGCGGGCCGTGTTTTGCGACAATCGGTAGTGGCTGACCGGGATGTGCCACCCTATGACCGCGTGATGATGGACGGCATCGCCTTCGCCTACAGCGCTTGGGAGAAAGGACTGCGGGCATTCCCCATCGCCGGAACGCAGCCTGCCGGATCGCCTCCCAAAACCCTCGAAAATCCCGAAAGCTGTTTTGAAATCATGACCGGTTCGGTTCTGTCCGCCGGTTGCGACTGCATCGCGCCCTATGAGGAGGTTGAAATCGCCGATGGAAAAGCCCGTTTAAAAAGCGGCTTCGAGCCCGTGCCCGGCCAGTTTATTCACCAAATGGGCTCCGATTACCCAGCCGGTTCAACCCTTTTGCAAACCGGTCGCCGGTTGACATCGCGCCAGATCGCGGTGGCTGCCGCCAGCGGCTATGCGTCGTTGCAAGTGACCCGCAACCCCCGCGTTACCCTGGTTTCCACCGGCGATGAATTGGTGGATATCGGTCAGCCCCTTGAACGGTATCAAATCCGCCCCTCCAATGTCTATGCGCTGCTCGCCGGTCTTTCCGCTCAACGCATTCCCGATACCCAAAGGCTCCACCTCAACGACGACCCCGTGGAGATTGAAGAAAAGCTGGCAAGCCACCTGGAATCCTCCGATGTCGTAATTCTGAGCGGTGGCGTTTCCAAGGGCAAATTCGATTTCATTCCCGACATACTGGATAAATTGGGGGTGGAAAAACTCTTTCATGGCGTCGCCCAGCGACCGGGCAAACCGTTTTGGTTCGGGCGTATAAAGGGAGGAGCCTCGGTATTCGCTCTCCCCGGAAATCCCCTGTCCACTTTGATTTGCTTTCACCGATTTGTCATTCCCGCCCTCGAAAAAATGCTGGCGCTGCCAAATTCCAAGCCGGTATGGGCCGCTTTGGACGAATCTTTCGACTTCGAACCACCGGTAACA
Organism: Opitutales bacterium; assembly: GCA_021772515.1. Classification (GTDB taxonomy): domain Bacteria; phylum Verrucomicrobiota; class Verrucomicrobiia; order Opitutales; family UBA2987; genus JAJFLU01. The sequence continues at coordinate 63,536 of JAJFLU010000007.1, read as the reverse complement.
TTTTACTTGCCGGTGGACACCGAATCATCACCCGAGGGGATTCTGAAAGCGCATCCCCGGACCGTCAACAACTCGGGCGATTACGCCTCCGTGGTAAATACCACCGGCTTTGTGGAATTACCCAACATCAAAAAGAGCTCCACCTTCGCCAAAGGCTATTGCGCCCAATACTATCCCTGGGTGTAGGAGAAAATGCTGGATGCTGGATAAATTGATCCCGGAAATCTTCCACCGATCCGCCGCCAATCATTTTTCCCATCTTGCATCCAGCATCCAGCATCTCATATCTTCCCACCAACCATGAGCGCCCTATCCCACATAAACCCCGACAATCAGCCGGAAATGGTCGATGTTGGCCCGAAATCCATCACCCATCGTCAAGCCCACGCGCGGGCGGTTGTTTTGCTGAACGAGGAAATCATGCAGCAGCTAATCGGCGGTGAGTTGATGAGCAAGAAAGGGCCCGTTTTCCAGACTGCCTATATTGCCGGAATCATGGCTGCGAAAAAGACCCACGAACTCATTCCGCTTTGCCACCCTCTGGTCATTGAGGATTGCAAAATACACATCGTTCCCGAAGAGGATAACCGGGTCGTCATCAATTGCAAAACCAAGGCAACCCACAAAACCGGGGTCGAGATGGAGGCGCTTACGGGAGCCACCGTGGCCGCCCTCACCATCTACGATATGTGTAAATCCATGTCCAAAGAGATTGTCATCGAAAACGTTCGTTTGATCAAAAAGACCGGAGGCAAAAGCGATTTTGACGCAGTCCCCGGATCCTGATTGCCCGAAATATCCCCAGATTTGTTGATTGATGGCACTCTCCGATAAAAACGAACTTTACGGGGTTCTCCTGGCCGGGGGATCCAGCGTCCGCATGGGGAAAGACAAAGCTCAACTTCGTTATGGCAACAGGAGCCAGCTAGAAATTGCCCTCGATTTGGCCGGGCGGCATTGTTCGAGAGTCTTTCTCTCTCTCCGCCAGGATCAGGCAGTCCCGATTGAGGCGAAAACGGCGGGAATTGCCATTATCCGTGACCCGGTTGAAAACACCGGCCCCCTAGCGGGTATCTTGGCTGCATTGCAGGAGCATCCCGGCAAACCGTGGCTGATTCTCGCTGTGGACCTCCCTTTTCTGAATTCGGATACCCTGGACTATCTCATCAACAATCGCGATGCGGATTGCCCTTTTACGGCCTTCAACAGCAATTTCGACGGCCTTCCCGAACCCCTTTGTGCCATTTATGAGCCAATGGCTTTGCCCCTTCTGCAGGACTTTTTTCACAAACGGGGAAACCGCTGTCCCCGCAAAATTATGATGCAAACCAATCCCAAAATGCTTCAATTACCCAGCCCGCACGCCCGTGCACTTGACAATATTAACACACCGGATGATTACAAAGAGGCCATCCAACGATTGAATTTAATCAACCAATAATGAACGCGGATCAAAAAGCGGTTTCTCTTCTCTATTTTGCTCTCCTTCGCGAGCAGCGGGGACTCAGTGCGGAATCTTGCAGCACCACTGCGGCCACCGCGGGCGAACTCTATGCGGAATTAAAGGAAAAGCATGAATTCAGTCTTTCGAGAAACGATCTCCGGGTGTCCGTTAATGGCGATTTTGTGGATTTCTCCCAAACGATTGCCGATGGCGACGAAATCGTATTTCTCCCGCCCGTAGCCGGTGGCTAATCCTGCGATTTTTTTGCCATGTTTGCACTTTCTGAAGAACCGCTTGAGAACATCGACTTGAAAGGCCCCTTGGTTCGGCGGGATGCCGGGGCGTGTGTGGAATTCCGGGGGATGGTCCGCGACGCCAATCAGGGAAAAGAGGTTTCCAGCCTCGAATACCAGGCCTACGCCGGTCTCGCGGAGAAGGAGGGGACCAAAATCCTCAAGGAGACCACGGAAAAATTCGAGGTGTTGGAAGCCCGCTGCCTTCACCGCACAGGCCACCTGCAAATCGGCGATTTGGCGGTTTGGGTGGGCGTGGTATCCGTCCACCGTTCGGATGCCTTTGCCGCCTGCAAATATATCATCGATGAATTGAAACAGCGCCTCCCGATCTGGAAAAAAGAGCATTACACCAATGGCGATTCCGGCTGGATACGCTCCGACTCCCCGTCAGCCCCGGCCACCGGCGGCGATGGGGAACCCTCCAACTAACCCACGAATTTATGACAAAAGAACATTCTGACATAGGACTCATCGGCCTCGCCGTTATGGGCCAAAATCTCGCCCTGAACATAGCCGATCACGGATTCCAGATATCGGTATTCAATCGCACGGTGTCGAAAACCGAGGCGTTTGTGGCTGAAAACCCCAACACCCCCGGCGGGCTCATCGGTGCGGAAACGCTCGACCAGTTTGTGCAATCCCTCGCCACACCACGCAAGATTATCATGCTCGTGCAGGCCGGAGGGCCGACCGACGCCGTTATCAATGGCCTTGTTCCGTTGCTCGAAAAGGGCGATATTGTGATCGATGGTGGCAATGCCCGATGGACGGATACCATTCGCCGCGAGCGGGAGTTGAGCGAAAAGGGGCTTCGTTTTGTGGGTTCGGGCGTGTCCGGAGGCGAGGAAGGCGCGCGCTTCGGTCCCTCCCTCATGCCGGGAGGCGATTTTGAAGCATGGAAGGAAATCGAACCCATCTGGCATGCCGTGGCAGCCAAAGTCGATGCCGTTACCGGTAAACAGTTCGAGGGCGCTCAACCCGGCAAACCAATCGAAGGAGGCGTTTCCTGCGCGGCCTATATCGGTCCCAATGGTGCCGGGCATTACGTTAAAATGGTCCACAACGGCATCGAATACGGCGACATGCAGATGATCTGCGAGGCCTACCACCTGATGCACGGCCTTTTGGGCATGGCACCACGGGAAATCGGAGAGGTATTTGCGCAATGGAACCGTGGTTTGCTCGATTCCTTTCTCATCGAAATAACCGCCGATATCTTGCAGCAAATCGACCCCGAAACGGGCGGCCCGTTTGTCGATATCGTACTCGATGCCGCCGGCCAAAAGGGCACCGGTAAGTGGACCAGCGCCAATGCGCTCGATATGGGCATTTGCGCCCCCACCATCGCCGAGGCGGTATTTGCCCGTTGTTTGAGCGCGGTGAAAGAGGAACGCGTTGCCGCCAGCCAGCTTCTATCGGGGCCGTCCGTGGATTTCACGGGAGACAGGGAGTCTTTTCTCCAGGTGATTCACGACGCCCTTTATTGCTCAAAAATTTGCTCCTATGCACAGGGATTTCAATTGATGCGCGAGGCCCAAAATGAATACAACTGGACCCTGAACTTTGGTCAAATCGCCCAAATCTGGCGCGGCGGCTGTATCATCCGGGCCGCCTTCCTGCAAAAAATAACCGAGGCATACGAACGGGATTCCGAATTGGCGAATCTGCTGCTCGATCCCTATTTCAACGAGGCGATTAAAAACGCTCAGGACAACTGGCGGTCCGCTGTCTCTGCTGCCGTTCAAAACGGTATCCCGACGCCCACATTATCTTCCTCGCTCGCCTATTACGACGGCTATCGCTGCGCCCGACTGCCGCAAAATCTCCTGCAGGGCCAGCGGGACTATTTCGGGGCCCACAGCTATGAGCGCACCGACCACCCACGGGGTGAATTTTATCATATCGACTGGCCCCATCCCGACCGTCCGCAATCTGCGGTTTGAAGGATAATCCGTTCAGGCCAGTTGCAGCGTGGATAACTGCACTTCCTGTTTGAGGTTTTCCGACCGCTCCAACAGTTCGTTTTCAAAATCGTTTTCGCCGAATCGCGGATGAATATGTTCCCGCAATATTTCCCAACCCGCCTGCTCCTTTAAACCGGTTGAAGAATCCGCGACGAGAGAACCACTGAAACCGATTCCCTGATTTTTGCAGAGAAAGTTGGAAATATTGACGATTGCGGCGAGTTCAACCTCGGAAAGCGCTTTTTCCGGATGCCGATGGAAGCGAACGGCTGCTTTTACCGGACCGGGTAGGCGGTGACTTTCTAAAAAGGAGGCCCCGGCTTCCTCGTGAGTCATCGAAAAACAACTGTATTCAGCTTCCGTAAGAGGAATTTTTTCCTTTATGGACCACTCTAAAACAGCGTTGTATTGCCTGGGGAAAAGGTAGGCCAGGAGGACTTTTCCAACGTCGTGGAGCAGGCCCGCCATGTAGGCATGGGGTATTTTTGGAAAATTCAGCAAATCGTTTACCTGTACGCAAAGGCGCGCCGTCCCCACTTGATGAGCCCAGAGATGCGAGCCCTCAATGGCGGTGAACAGCTTTTCCATCGGGGTGATATTGCGGGTGCGTTTGAGAAATTCCTGGAGATTATCGAGACCGATCAATTGCAGGGCCGATTCCAGATCGTCAACCGAATGCTGGGGGGCAACATAGGTGGAATTTGCCAGGGCCAAAACCTGCAAGCACAACCCGGCCTCCATTTTTACGAGGTCCACCGCATCGTCCAACCCAATCTGCCCGAACAATGCCCCTTCCTGAATAAATGAAAAAACTGGTTCCATTACCGGAAGATGTTCCAGCTGCGATATCGCTTCAAAAACCTCCTCACCACTTTGCTCCATGGTCGGTTTCTTCAGGGCCGGTGGCTTTTTCAGCAGTGGTGCCTCTTTAGTGGTATCCTCCTGTTCTTCGGGCTCAACAGGGGCTTCAGGTTTTGAATGACCGAGGGTATTTTGCAGCAGATTCCGCAGGATTTCTATGCGAGACAAAGTATGCCGGGCCTCATTTCGTGTTTCCGGGCGGCTCGACATGGAAAAATCAATTATGAGATCCTTCAACACGGTGATACCGGTTTCTCTTGCCAGGAAACTGAGCACTTTCAGGGCGGCGTTGACCTGCTGGAAATTTTCAACTTCCAGTGATTTTGCCAACTTGGGCAGAAACCAATTTAGAGCCGTCAATGTCTCTCGGTATCTTTTTATGGGAACCCCCGTGGGAGTTTTTTCGGGAATCTTGCCGGAATCGAAATAGGGGCAGAGCTTTGCCCGCCAATTGTGGTCGCCGATGGCTTTCTCGACGGAGGCAATGATTTTCTCTTTCGGAGAAGGGCAGAGGAGGTAATTCTGAATCCCGATCTGTAGAAACCGGATCACCGTTTCCCGCTCCGTATGAACGCTGTAAATGATGACCGGGATGTTTTGAAAAATGAAATCCTCCCGCAGTTTTTTGAGCAGGTCGCTGCTTTCTTCCTCTGCTTCCAAATCTGCGATGATGACCAGATCTGTGAGCAATTCGCCTTCCAACCCTTTATTCGCCGTTTCTGCATCATGGACGGTTTGCACCACATGCCCCGCCTCCGTCAGGTGGTGGCTCAAGCCCACGAGAGTTTCATGGGGTTGCCCGACTAATAATATTTTGCCCATTTTACGAAAGATTGGCTGGCTTCGGAGTTTCCTGGTCAGGCTCAGGAAATCGGATTCGATATTTGCTCGAGTATCTCCAAATCGGCGTCCGTCAATTCTTCGTCTTGGGTCTTTTGGGTAAGCACGCTTTCGCTAAAATATTTTCCGCCCTCGAGTATGATTTCCATCGCTTTGTTAAACTCCTTTAACCCTGCTACCTTATCGATAAATCCGTCCGCGCCGGCCTCGATTACCTGACGTAGCAGGCGCTCATTATAAGTTGATGAAAAAACCAGGACTTTCACCTGCGGCATACGTTTCCGCAAGGATTTGAGAACCTCGACCCCATTGAGCCCCGGCAAATGCAGGTCCAGAATTACCAGATCGGGGTTGGCCTCAAAGCATTGGGTGACGGCCTCCTGTCCATCCGAACAGGCGCCCGCAATCTCAAAATCGGGATGTGATTCAATGAAATCACTGATAAAATCCAGCAGAAGTGTTTCGTCCTCCACAATAAATACCTTTTTTCTCATAGTTTTACTTTATCGGACTTCCGCTCTTAAATTAAAACTTTAACGACGGGGCGGCCAGAGACGCTAATTTTAGTGACATCCAGTAATCTACCCCGAATGGTAAGCCCATGAATTGGCGGAACTGCTTTACGGCTCTTTTTTTGGCGATCACCCTGTTGCCATTTTTCGGATGTTCCAAAAATACCGATGCGACTGCCTCGAAGCCCGATACCTTTATTTTTGCCCGGGGGAGCGACGCCCAAAAACTGGATCCGGCCGACATCGACGACGGCGAATCGGTCAATACAATTGCCCAGATTCTCGAGGGGTTGGTGCGCTTCAAGCCGGGCACCTTCGAGATAGAGCCCTGGTTGGCATCCGGCTATGAAATTTCTCGGGACGCCCTCCGCTACACCTTTCAGATAAGGGAAGGGGTGCGGTTTCACGATGGGACTCCATTGACCGCCGAGACCGCCGCTTTTTCGTTTCAAAGGCAACTCGACCGCGACCACCCGGCCCATTTCCCGGAAGCCAGTTTTCAGTATTGGGATAACCTCTTCAAGGAGGTCATAGACGTCCGCCCCATCGGGCCGATGACGCTGCAAATAACTCTCGGAGAACCCAATGCCGCCCTCCTCAATTCGGTGGCCAGTTTTCCCGCTTGGCTGGTCAGTCCGGCCTCCTTTGAGAAAAACGGAATCGACATGCAGCGGCACCCCGTCGGCACTGGCCCTTATCGTTTTTCCGCGTGGAAGCCGAATCAGGCCATCGTTCTGGAGAAAAATCCTGATTACTGGGGAAATCCGGCTGGTTTCGAGCAAATAATTTTGCGACCTGTGCCTGAAAACACGGTCCGCCTGCTGGAACTCAAGGCGGGTAAAATCCATGGTTTGGACGGCCTCCAACCCGCAGAATTGGCCGAGCTGCGCACCGACACGCGATTCCTCCTTCATCAGCAACCCGGCATGAATGTTGGCTACATGTCTTTTTGCGGGTTTGTCGAGCGGCTGCGGCCACCGGAAGTCCGCCACGCCATCGCAATGGCCATCGACCGGCAGGCCCTCGTCGAGCTCGCCCTCGATGGCCTCGGTCAGGTCGCCCAATACCCGATTCCGCCCGGCTATCTGGGTGAGCCCGAGGGGCCGGGGCCGATCCACTACGACCCCGCTCAAGCCCGTGAAATCCTCGCCCGCTACCCCGAACTCCTGGCCCAACCCATTCGCCTGCACACCATCAACGCCCCGCGTCCCTATTTTCCAGACCCGGCCATGATGGCCTCGCTCATCCGCAACGACCTGGAAAAAGTCGGCCTAAAAATCGAAATAGTGACCAAGGACTTCAAGAGTCACCTCCACGATACCCGAAACGGTGATTTCGAACTCGGCCTCCTCGGTTGGTCCAACGATAACGGCGATACCGACAACTTTTTGGCCAGCTTTTTTTCCAGTTGGGCGGCCAACAAGGGGACTGCCAATAACATTTCATTTTACGTCAATCCCGAGATGGACGGCTTTTTGCTGGCCGCCCGGGCCGAAACCGAACCGGCCAAACGGCAGGGCATCTACGAAAAAGCCCTCGCCCTGTGGGCCCGCGATCTCCCGCTGGTGCCCCTCGTCAGCGCGGTGCAAATTGTGGTCTTGCGAAAAGAAGTGACCGGTTTCAAGCTCTCAAAAACGGGCAATCATTTCTTCGGGCCAATCGGCTGGTCCGGGTCGGGGAATTGACTTCCCGACCATAGTGGTGGCCCATTCGACCGGATGTTAAAAAACCTTTCAGGCAAGCTCCTTCGATTTGCCTTCGTGTATTTGGTGGCGAGCCTGGTTTTGTTTACTGCGGTCAAGCTGGTGCCGGGAGACCCGGTATCGTTGCGGCTGAAAAGGCCGGATCCCGTTCGCGTCGAGCAGATACGAACCGAATTGGGCTTGAACGACCCGCTGCCTCAGCAATATTTTCATTACGCGACGAACTTTTTCCGTCTGCGATGGGGAAACAGCCTGATTTCAGGCCGCCCGGTAATCGACGAAATGACGGAATTTTTCCCCGCCACCCTCGAATTGACCCTCGCCGCCTTGTTCGTCGGAATTTTCGTCGGAATAGCGGTTGCCTTGGCATCTCGCTGGTCAAGGGGGATCGTTTTGAGGAAATTGGCCGTCGTTTTGGGGGCGCTCGGGTTGACCGTTCCGATTTTCTGGCTCGGGCTGATGTTCATCGTGATTGGCAGTTTATGGCTCGGGTGGTTCCCGGTGGGTGGCCGCTTCGACTATTCCCTCGGTGTGCCCGATGGCTCGGGATTTCTTTTGCTGGATGGGCTGCGTTCGGGCCGTGCGGACATTTTTCTATCGGTTCTCCATCACTTGACCCTGCCGGTGCTCTGCCTTTCGCTTTATCCGGCGGCCCTCGTTTGTGGAGTATTTCGGGCCCGCCTCAAGGATCCGCGACTTCTGGCATTGGTCAGGGCATTGCGGGCCAAGGGCCTGTCGCCAGCGCAAATCTGGTTCAAGCACATCCTTTTTTTGCTCGGCGCGCCCATTATCACCGTGGTGGGCACCAATTTTGGAGCGCTTTTGGGAGGGGCGGTCCTCACCGAGACGGTTTTTTCCTGGCCCGGCATGGGGCGTTATCTGGTCGAGGCGGTCCTTAATCGGGATTTGTTCGTGGTCGAAAACGGCCTCCTCCTGGTCATTTTGCTGGCCTTTCTCGTAGTCAATCTGGCGGACTTTTTGGCCCTCGTTATCAACCCCGAAGCCCGGCAGAAATAAAATCATCCTCTCCCTCTTCCTCAACGTCTTCGTCCCTTTTCCCCATTTTTCTTCCCCTTTCGCCAACCCCGAAGCCCGACAGAAATAAAATCTTCCTCTTCCCCTTCCTCATCGTCTTCGTCCCCTTTCCCCATTTTTCCTTCCTCTTCCCCCAAACCCCGAAGCCCGGCAGAAATAAAATCTTCCTCTTTCTCTTTCTCATCGTCTTCGTCCCCTTTCTCCCATTTTCCTTTCTCTTCCTCCAAACACCGAAGCATCCTGATGAAATTCTCGAAAACCATCGAATTATCCGTTTTCGGAGTAATCGCGCTCGCTTTTTTGGGAATCTTCTTCACGCCCTATGATCCCCACGAGCAGGCCTTTAGGGAAATCGCATTTGCCGGATCGAGTGGGCAGCACTGGTTCGGTATCGATGGGCTGGGGCGCGATTTTGGCAGCAGACTCTGGAGGGGAAGCGGCAACACCGTGGCAATGGCCTGTGCCGCCATGCTGCTCAACCTGGCCCTCTCCTCCCTCCTCCTGTCGGTCGAGCAAGGCGGCCCCTCCTGGGCAAGCCGCATCGTTCGCCTGACGATTGGCCTCTGGGTCGCCGTCCCCGTCATTCTCATCAGCCTTGTGCTCCTGGTATTTCTCAAACCCTCCCCCGGTTCCCTTGTTCTGGCCGCGGCTCTGGGCACCGTTCCCTTTAGTTTTCGCCAGATGCGGATTCATTGGCTGGAGCAGCGCAATGCCCTTTACGTGCAGGCGAGCAAAGTCCTCGGAGCCGATCGGCGGCATTTGTTGACCTATGCCCTCTGGCCGAATCTCAAACCCGATTTGGTGGGCCTCCTCAAACTCGTCTTTGCCATCTGTGTGCTCGATTTGAGCGGGTTGGCCTTCCTCGGTCTCATCGGCGACCCCGACTTCCCCGAACTGGGTGCCATTTTACGGCAAAACCAGGCCTACCTCTTCCGCAGCCCCGCCCTAGTCATCTGGCCCGGCCTCATCCTCAGCGCCCTCCTCCTGCTCGTTCACTCCTCCTCTTCGACCACCGCCAGCAAATCCTCGAGGTAGTGCCAGGCCATACGAATCTGTAGAATACCGACGTAATCACTAAGCGAACAAGGGTTACCCCCATTGTCCATCGGCCATTATGAGTTGGGCAATTATTTTCTTGTCTTCGGCTGTTCTATTGCAGAGTTAAAACGAACTAATTTGTCCCAATCTATGTCTCCATTATCATTACAATATAAATTAGCAAATTCCTTGGTGAATTTGTTAATCATCCGTGAATACGATTTTACAAACGCATCATTTTTTTCTTTAGATTTATGCCCAAGTGGTTCAATAATTTCTGTAAATAGTTCGCTATTATCGGATATAAATTCCCAAAAACGCTGACCACAATATTTGAAATAGTCTCCCTTATCTGGTTTGTTGTCCCTGCCGTAACAACAACCATTTACAGCGACTACGTGCAATCTTGAATTACTGGTTCTCAGTGATTTTTTGGCAGTTTTAAAGTCATCTATCATTTTATCCTTTTGCGATTTATTGCACCAATTCGGCCCTGATTTGATAGTCACAATGTTTCTTATACCATTGGAGTCGAATTCGAGATCGATGCCCGTAATGCCAGATTTGCGTCCACTGTAAACCTTATCATTTATGAAAATAGCAAGTCCTTCCAGCCAGTCACCAAAAATGGTTTCTTCATTTGAGGATATGTGCGCATCCACCAAGCCTTTAATAATCTGTTCAGCGGTCAATACATATTTCGCCTTAAATAAATATGGATTTTTTCGTTTAAGAATTTTGGGCAACTTTAAATCATCAAGGCTTTGAATGCGCTTTTCGTGGAAAGTTCCGATGTTTTGTTCAACGTATAGTGTTACGTCTTGTAGGTTTAGCTTTTTCATATTTCGCCTTTGGTTCGAATAGATATAACTCTACTGGATTCAATTGCTTTTTCACCATTTCGCAATACTCAGGGACGATTTCGATACCTTTTGAATTTCGTTTCATTCGGTTTGCGACAATTAGCGTAGTTCCAGAACCCATAAAAGGGTCAAGAACCGTATCATGTTCTTTTGTAAAAAGCTTGATGAACCATTCAGGTAATCCTTCGGGAAATGCCGCACTATGGTTCTTGTTGTTACATTCGGTAGCCAAGTGCAAAACATTTGTCGGGTATGCCTTATCTCTGTCAATCCAGTTTGAGATATTTTTTCCAAAACCGCTTCCTACTTTTGAGTTGTCACGAATTTTGTCGGTTTCAGAAAGTTTTTTTAACCTTGAATTAGCCCAATCGCCCATAGGTATCATTACTTCCTCCTGATACATATGAAATTTTCGGTTTTTATTAAACTGGAGTAGTCTCTCCCATGCGTCCCGAAATCGATTAGGCCATTTTCCAGGATAGCAATTTTTCTTATGCCAAATAAACTCTTCCGTCCATAGCCACCCTTGTTTACGCATTTCCAGAATCAATTCCATTACGTAAGTGCTGCGTTCACCTTCGACTACTTTTTCTTTGATGTTTAAGACAAACGTTCCCGTTGGCTTCAGGACACGTAGCAACTGTTCAGAAATAGGTAAAAACCAGCTAACGTATTTGCTGGGATGGATACCGCCATAGGTATTTTTTCGTTGGTCAGCGTAAGGAGGAGATGTCACGATAAGATCAACTGAGTCATCTGGAAGCAGCTTTAATTGCTCCCTGCTATCACCAAGATATACATCTGTAGTAATTTCCGTTTTATACTTGTCTGGCTCAGATATTTTTCTCTCCGTGATCATCGTGGTGGCATACAATAAAAAATTTGTTAGATATTGCAAGAAAATATGTAACTCTATGTTCAATAAGAAGATATATCAGTTCTTAGCAATTATTCAACTAATTTTAAGGATACGTGGACGTTAAAAAATTAGTATCCAATAATTTCCCCTACCGTCTTGATTCCACCCCGCCGTCAACCAGTAAATCCTCGAGGTAGTGCCAGACAGTTTTCGCTACGATTTCTTGTCCTTGAACGTTAGGATGGATGCGGTCCGCCTGGTTGAGTTCGGGGTCGGCGGCCACTCCTTCGAGTAAAAAGGGTATCAGGCCGACATCATTTTTCTCCGCCAGTGACGGATAAATTTCGCGAAAAGCCGTGGTGTGTTCCGCGCCCAGATTTGGGGGAATCTGCATCCCGGCGAGGAGTATTTTAACCTCGGGATTTTTTGACCGCATACGCTCGATAATGGCCTCTAGGTTCTGCCTTGTGCTTTCTACAGTCAGCCCCCGCAGCCCATCATTAGCGCCGAGGGCCAAAACGAGTATATCCACCTTTTGGCGGAGCAGCCAGTCCGTCCGCCGCAAACCGCCCGCCGTGGTATCGCCACTCAAACCCGCATTGACCACCCGGTAGGGCAAACCGGCTTTTTCAATCTTCTCCTGGATGAGGGCAGGGTAGGCCTCCTCTGGATAGAGACCATAACCCGCAGTCAGGCTATCTCCGAGAAACAGGATGGTTTTCAGCGGGGTTGCCGACGCCGATTCCTCCGCCCATATTTCGGGCATGAGCCAAATCAGACCGCTGGCCAGCAATCCCCGGAAGATTTTCCAATTTAAATGCTTAAACATTTGCTCAATCTCAACCTCAACCTGTGAAAAATAAAATTTGTTGCAACACCGCGGAGACTTTATGGTCTCCGTTATTTACAAATGCCTGAGACAATGGATAACGACAAGAGTTCAACACCGATTCTGCAAGTCAGCAATCTGAGCAAGGATTTCATCAGCGCCGGGAGGCCCCTGAATGTGCTCAAGGAGGTCTCGTTTTCCGTGCAGGCGGGGTCCAGCCAGGCCATTGTGGGCCCTTCCGGCAGCGGAAAAACCACCCTTCTCGGCCTCTGCGCGGGGTTGGATGAACCGACTTCCGGCTCCGTATTGCTCAATGGATTGGCCCTCGAATCACTGGATGAAAGCCGCCGGGCGGGCGTGAGAAATCGCTGGGTGGGCTTCGTTTTTCAGAATTTTCAACTCATCCCGACTCTCACCGCGCTGGAAAATGTGATGGTTCCACTCGAATTGCGGAACGAAAAAAACATCGAGCCCCGGGCGCGGGATTTGCTCGAAAAAGTGGGATTGGCGGAAAGAGCGAGCCACTACCCGATCCAGTTGTCCGGCGGGGAACAGCAGCGGGTGGCGATCGCACGGGCCTTTATCAACGAGCCGAAAATTTTGTTCGTCGATGAACCAACGGGCAATCTCGATGGCGAAACCAGCGACCATGTGGCCGAGCTCCTTTTTGAACTCAACCGTGAGGCGGGCACGACCCTGGTCATGGTGACCCACGATCTGGCCCTGGCGGCGCAAACCGAGCGGATTCTCGAAATCGATCATGGCCGACTCTCCCAAAACCACTCCTGAAAGCCTGTTCGGGGCCGCGTCCCTGCGCTGGATTGCCCTGATGGCCTGGCGGGACAGCCGTGGGCAGCGGCGTAAGCTGCTCCTTTTCACGCTTTGCATCGTCTTTGGAATCGCGGCTCTCGTGGCCATACGATCCTTCCGCCATAATCTCGAAGCCACCATCGACGAACATGCCCAAACGCTTCTCGGTTCCGACCTGCGCCTCTCCTCCCTGCGCCCCTTCGATGAGGATACCGAAAAGTTTATCACCTCCTTGAACGCGGTCGAGACTTCACGCGAAGTGCGCTTCCGCTCCATGGCTTTTTTCCCGATTCAGGAAACCACCCGCCTCGTGCAGGTGCGGGCATTGGAGGGCAGCTTCCCATTTTACGGCGAAATGGAGACCGACCCGCCGGGCGTTGTCTATCAAACAACGGAAAAGCCCTTCGCGGTAGTGGAGGAGGGCCTCATGCGGCAATTTGGCGCCGCGCGGGGCGACATCGTGAAATTGGGGCAACAGGAGTTCATCATCGCCGGGGAGCTTCGAGGGATGCCTGGGGAGACGGAAATTCGCGGAATTTTTGCTCCGCGAATCTACATCGACACCCGTTTTCTGGAAAAAACCGGTCTTGTCCAGCGGGGCAGCCTGACCTCCTACCGGGTGCATTTCCGGTTTTCAAACGGGCTATCGGAGGAGATCGATGCAGCCATAGAGGTAGCCCGAAAGGGACAATTTGCGGACAGCCGTGTGCGCGTCGATACAGTCGAACGACGGAAGCGCAATTTGGGCAGAACACTCGATAACCTCTATGATTTTCTCAATCTGGTGGGGTTTATTGCCCTTTTTCTGGGCGGACTTGGGGTTGCCGGCGCGGTGCAGGTATATTTGCAGGGCAAGCTCGGCACGGTGGCGCTGCTCCGCTGCCTGGGGGCCTCTGTCCGGCATGCCTTCCTGATATATTTGATCCAAGTGCTCTGCATCGGGCTCGTCGGTTCGCTGCTCGGAGCGGTTCTCGGGGTTTCCGTGCAATTTCTCCTGCCCGCCGTGTTGGGTTCTTTTCTTCCCTTCGAGGTCGAGGTTTTTGTATCCTGGGGCAGTGTTGCCCTGAGCCTCCTCTTTGGACTCGGCGTAACCATGCTTTTTGCCTTCATTCCGCTGCTTTCCGTTCGTTCGGTTACCCCTTTGCGGGCGTTGCGGGTATCCTTTGAAGAAAACCATCTGCTGCGCAAAGACCCCTGGTTTTGGCTTGTTTTAGGTATTATCACGACTCTGGTAATTGGTTTCAGTCTATCCCAGACGAGTAAAATCGCTTTCGGGTTGGCCTTTGCCGGATCGCTGGCAGGCAGCCTGCTATTGCTCGGCGGCCTCGCCTGGAGTCTCCGCCACGGCATCAAGCGGTATTTTCCCAAAACATGGCCCTTTTTATGGCGGCAGGGGCTCTCCAATCTTTTTCGTCCCAACAACCGCACGCTCTTTTTAACCATCACTTTGGGCATGGGAACCTTTTTGGTTTACACCATTTACCTGACGCAAAATATGCTTTTGCAGCAGGTCGATCTGGACTCCGGGGACAAGCGGCCCAACATGGTTTTATTCGACATCCAGCCGGACCAAGTCGAGTCGGTCGAGGAAATTGTAGAAAATGCCGGATTCCCTGTTTGGGAAACGGTGCCAATGGTGGTCATGCGGTTATCCGAAATCAACGGGCGCACCGTGCGGGAGATCAAGAGCGATCCCGATTCCAAAATCGAGGGCTGGACCCTGCGCTGGGAATACCGCTCGACCTTCCGGGGAGAGCTGATCGATACCGAGGAAATAATTGAAGGCGAATACACCCCCCGGATCGATGGTGATGGTGATGGCACCGAACCAATCCCCATTTCCATCGAAAAAACCATTGCCGAGGAATTGCATGTGGGCATGGGGGACTCCCTTGTTTTCGATGTGCAAGGCGTTCTTATGCCCACCATCATCGATAGTGTCCGCGAAGTGGATTGGGCACAGTTGCGGCCAAATTTTTACATGCTTTTTCCGGAAGGAGTTCTCGAAGAAGCGCCCGCCTTTTACGCCATGGTGACAAAGGTTCCCGACCGGACCGCTCTGGCCTCCCTTCAGCAAAAAATCATCGAGGCGCATCCCAATGTTTCCGCCATCGATCTCTCTCTGGTTTTGGAGACGTTGACCTCGATTCTCGACCGCGTGGCCTTTGTCATTCGGTTTATGGCCATATTCACCGTGGCGACCGGCCTGATGGTGCTGGCCGGGGCAGTCATCACGAGTCGCTACCAACGAATCCAGGAAAGCGTGCTTCTCTGCACTCTCGGGGCCACCGGCGGAATGATCCGGCGAATCATGACGATTGAATACCTCCTCCTGGGCCTACTGGCCGGGGTTACCGGCTCACTCCTCGCAGTCGGTGGCACTTGGGGGCTCGCCTATTTTGTTTTCGAAATCCCCTTCACCGTGTCATGGGCAGGATTTTTCATTGCAGTGCTCACCGTTACCCTCCTGACCCTGGCAACCGGCCTAATCAACAGCCGAGGCATCGCCAACCACCCCCCACTGGCAATCCTCCGCACCGAAGGGTGAGAACCGTAACCAACATCAACCCATTCCTGACTGATGCCTTTTTTTCCCTCAGGCTATTCGCAGATTTTTGTGGGAGAGAATCATTTAATAAAAGTGGTGATATGTTTTTTTACAAAAGTAGAGGCAACGCGACCGTTCTTTTTTTCTCCTCTACAGCCGGAGGGGCTGGCCGATGTTTTTGCATATTGAATTGATTATCAATATGTTGTGTATGGTCTACGGATGCTATGGAGTCGTTGGCTGATATGCCGAAAAAGGTTAATAGCGAAGGGTCAATTTTTTACGCGGCTACTCTTGCCGTAGCATTGCAAGGCGGAAATTGGAAATGTTTCCACAATAATTTACGAAGAACCTTTCCTCAAGTGGGTCATGTTTTTGTTCCGCCCAAAATGGATCACTTTTAACCCGCCCCGGTGCAGGTTCAGGACATAGTTTACGTTTTAGGTTCATGACATGGTTTGCGCATTGCCAAAGAAGGCAAGGAAGTATGGTGAACACAACCCCGCAGGCCCCCAAGCTCCCCAAACTCACAACCCCTAACCCCGCAAGCTCTCCAAACCTCTAGACCCCGCCGACCCCCAAACCCCGCAAGCTCCCCAAACCCCGCAAATCCCGCAAGCTCCCCAAACCTCGCAAATCCCGCAAGCTCCCCAAACCTCGCAAGCTCCAGACCCCGCAAACTCCCCCCAATCTCCCAAGCGACCTACGCAATACCTCGCCAGAAACAATGTAAGCACCTAGCAGAGCTGGTCAGACAGGTCTGACCAGCTCTGCTTATACCATCTGTGGCTGAGATAGTGGGCTGGAACCTAACTCAAATTCGATGATGATGCAGAGAGCAATGATGTGCTTGGAGCAAGGCGTGACGTGACTTGCAAAGCTGGGAAGCCCTGCTGACCCGTTGGAACGTCGCTCAAACTCATAGTTGCCTCTGCCACTGTGGCGCTATAAACTTCATTCATCTGCGAATTTACGGCAGGTTCTAATAAATTGGGCAGAGCGATTGTGTTTGGCCGAATCGAAGCAGCGCAGGGCGGTTTCGCGGTAAACGATTGGTGACTACCTTGTAGTGAACGCCTACGGTTGATCGGTGCCTACGGCCACAGAAATCTGTCGCAGCGGGCATTCGCTCAGAGACGTGGGATCAATTACTGGACTTTTGTTGGCTGGCTGAGTAAGGACCGGCAAAATCACATCGGCAAGAGCAGAGCCAGTAGTGTGAAGTTCGCCGAAGTAGCGGTGGCGGTCGATAACCTTGTGGGTAGTTCTATAGAAATGCTCTTGAACGGTGGATTACGCATCCGCGTAAACGTGACCGGAGCGGTTGAACAGGCAGCGGCCCGTCGTGACTGCCAAGCCTCTCGGTCCAACCAGAACACCGCGGCCAACAAGACAATTCACCGGGTGTGGAAGCGCCTGTTCAGGAGTTGTTTTGGGTGTGGAGACTATTCCTCTTTCCCGAGGTCGTCCCAGAGGATGGTGAGAAATTTCTTGGGTGTGATGAACCAATTTAAGTATTCAGGGGTGTCGAAATCGCCGGTGGGATTTGCCGCGATAATTTCCTCAAGGTTTTTCCCTTCTGCGATGAGTGCTTTTACGCGATCTCGAATAATTTCCACTCGGTTGACAAAGGCCGCTAACTCCGCTTTGTTGCTGAGAGAGCCATGACCTGGAATGATCTTTGTGTCGTCGTCGATTTCGGCCAGGATCTGATGAACGGCATTTATAAACCCGTCTATGGTGCCGCCGGTTTTGGTGTCGATAAACGGGTGTCCGGAGACATTGAAATAGAGGTCTCCCGTGTGGACAACGTTGGCCGATTTGAAATAGACGACTGCGTCCCCATCGGTATGGCTGTTGGGCAGATGGACGGCCTTGATTTCCATGTCGTTGAAATGAAATACAACATCGTCTGAAAAGGTAACAACGGGCAGGGCTATTTCGGGAAAGGCGGGGATGGATTGGTTTATTATTTCATAGAAATTGTCCACGCTCATGCGCTTCCGCACATTGTGATGGGCCACGATGACGGCCCCGGCTTGGCTGAGGTTTTCATTGCCTCCGACGTGGTCGTGATGCCAGTGAGTGTTGAAAATAAAGCGAATGGGGCCATCGTTGATTTCCGCGATAGCTGCCAGGATTTTATCAGTTAGGGGGGCATATTGGTCATCGATGATAAAAACGCCGTCCTTGCCGACACAAACACCGATATTTCCTCCTTGTCCGACCAGCATATAAATACCCTCCTCCACTCGAATGGTGGTTATTTTTATCTCCGGCTCATCCCCCTCATCAGCTGCGGTGAGAAATGAAGATTGAGCTAGGATCAGGAGAAATAAAAAACAGATGTGTTGGGATAATTTCGGTTTCATGAGGTAAACCTCGTAGTTTTATAAAATGGATAACTGATTTAAATTAACTTCACCACAGGCAAGCAGTGAAATAAGACCAGCCCCATTTCTATTTACGCATAACAAACAGCGAAGAGCCTAATATTATAAAGAAAAAACGCGTCGCCCTACAGGTACAGTTCACAGGTTATTGAGGCAATACAGTCCTGTATTGCCCCGAATTGATGATTCGGGGCATCGCTCAACCGGCACCGACCAATTGGAAGCCCGTCTTATCCTGATTGCCAAGACCTCCCGATCTAACCAAAACACTCCTGTCAATAAGGTAGTCACCGGTAGTTTACGTTTCGCGTGTGGTGGACTGTAAGCCTGTGAGCGTGAAACAAACGCCGCGACCGTATCTCTATGTTGAAGTTGGTCCCGCAGGAACCGCGTCGCCGCGTTTTGGGAAGCCTGCCTTCTATCCGAGGCTTACTTCTACGGAGAAGACTCCGGTTTTTTTGGGGGGGACGAAGTTGAGGCCTTTTTTGTGCTCGGGGCTGTTGGGCGGCCCCATCCAGGGTTCCACGCAGTAGTAGGGGGCTGTTTCCGACTCGCTCCATGTGACGACTGTCTGGTCGGATGGCTGGGTTGCGGAGCTATCGCCCCCTTGTAGCCGCATGACGATGTCTTCCTCGCCATTTTTGGGCCCGAAGCGGACGACATTTTCCTTGAGGCGTGTGTGGATGCGGTCCACCAGCGCGGGGTCGTCGAAAGAGGTGGATTGTTCGAAAGGCGGCGCGGGCTCCAGCCGACCATCCGATTGGTGGCGGAAAGCCTTGCGGGCCGGTATATCGATCCGGTAATCCGATCTGGAAGCGCCGTCATGCCAGGGAAGCTGAAAGTAAAAATGATGGCCGGCGGACCAGGGGAGCGGTTCATCGCCTTTGTTGAGAAGGCGAAACTCCACCCAGAATGACAGTTCCTGAAAGCGGTATATGACGGTAAATTCATAATCGAAGGGATACGCCTCAATGGCCTCTTTTCCCGGTTGGAGGACGGCGGCGAACCCGTTTTCGTCGAATTCGGTCATTTCAAAAACACTGTTACGGGCAAAGCCGTGCATGGGCATGGGGCGGCGAATTTTCTCATGACGCCAGAAATGGATATCACCCTGGTCAAATGTGCGGGCCGAAAAAGGAAAAAGAATGGGGTTTCCGCCTCTGGACGGTAAGGGGTCGTCCGATTTTGTGATTTCGGGCCAGAAAATAACATCACGCACCGAGCCGTCGGCCATTTTAAGATGCCAATTCATGAGGCGGGCGCCATTTTCCGGGTAGGCGAGGAAAGTGGAAGCGCCCCGGCTCCACTTGCGAATTGTGTGTCCAAAATAGTCTAGCGTTTCCATTCCAACCAAATGTTACGTGGTGTATCTGCGAAGGAAAAGCAAATTTCCCCAAAATTTTCCCCAAAGTCGATAAAGGGCGTACAAAAAAGCGGGCAGCCTACCCCTAAGCTGCCCGCCAAGTATTTCTACCTAATGTATCTCCTGATTGTTACCCCATTCTCCCTTGCGGGAGAAATTCAGAAAATTATATTACTCTCTGTCTTAATAGATACTCGAAATGCGAATTTGTTCAAAGTATTTCAAAGGACGAGAGTATTTTAAACATTCTTTTACAAAGGGCATTAGCTATACTTATTTAACTTCCGAGCGTGAGCGATAAGACTGTCGCCGCTGTTTCTCGCCACCAAATTTCAAAAAAAAAGCGGGCAGCTTACCCCTAAGCTGCCCGCCACCACTCTTTAACTATACTGCTAACTATGTTTTTACCTCGAAACCCCTTTCGAGGAAAACTCAACACCCGGGAAACCATCGATATTTCGATGACCCGTGTGTAGATTACTATAGTCGGCAGAATTTCCATATCCTTTCAGGATTTGTTGAACATAACGATTTTCGGCAGGAGGAAACGGCTTTCCGGGAACATCGGGCGGGGATTTATTGTCAATTTACCATGACCGGCAATTACGGAGTTGTTTTTATCGGGAACAAGGTACATGATTGAGGAAGATGAGTAAGATGCCCAAATGTACCAAATGTGGAGAACCCGCGTCGGTTTTTCTGTCTTTTGTCAAAGGAGGCAAGGTGAACAAATTAAGCCTTTGCCAAGAGCACGCCGATTACGCGGAAAACCTGTCATCCGAAGGTTTCGGCTTGCTCGAAGTCGGTGATTCTGCGGATTCCGTTCAATCGGAGGACCTGAGCGATGTCCTGCATTGTGGAGAATGCGGCTTTACCCAAAAAGACTTTGAGAAAACGGGGCGGTTTGGGTGCCCTTCCTGCTACGAGACCTTTGGCAGCTTTCTCGGGCCGGTATTTGAAAGATTGCATTCCGGGAGCAAGCACATAGGCAAAATTCCGGCCAAGGATATGGCCGAAGGCCTCATCAATGACCGCATTCGGCAGTTGGAAGTCAAAATGGAGCAGGCCGTCGCGGGTGAGCGCTATGAGGATGCGGCCGGGTTTCGGGATAAAATATTCGCTGCCAAACAAATGTCGCCCACGGTCTGTAAAGTGGCCGAGAGTTGACTGTCTTCAACCCTGCCGCCGTCTGCGACCTGTTCGCATAAAAATTCCATATTATCGCTCGTCATGGAAAGAAATCTTGTTTCTCGAATCAAATTGATTGCTGGGGGGATCGCCCTGGTTCTCATCATAGTGCTCTTCTTTCAGAACACCGGGAGCGTCCAACTGCGTTTTTTCCTTTGGAATCTTGAAATACCTATGCTGGCATTGGCGGTTCTTTGCCTCCTTTTGGGAATGGCTGCCGGTTTTGCCCTTGCCAAACGCCCCTGGAGGCGAAAATAGCAATTTCCAAACTTGAAATTCTCACCAAAAGCGACTTGATGTTGAATCTTTTTTTTAACGGTGGTCGTCTAATGATAAACCGGCGTCCGATTTTATGAGGCCTCTGTAGTTGCAGAAATTTCTATAAAATGTAGATTGTTCACAGATTTGCTCACCGACACCCTCCGCCATAACACAGTTATTTTTTTTTCATAAGTGATGAATAAATCAGTTATTATTGCTCTCAGCATTTTTGCCGTCCTCTTATTATGGCTGGGCTCCGGGCTCTTTACCAAGGATGAAGAGGAAAAAGGAGCGGCGCTTGAGCAGCAGCCAGCGAAAAAGGAGGAGAGCGCTCTGTTTGGTGTGCGGGTGAGAAAACAATCTGCCCAGCCAGTGGTGCGAGAGGTGATTATCCACGGAAAGACGGACGCTGCCCGCC
Source organism: Opitutales bacterium (assembly GCA_021772515.1). Classification (GTDB taxonomy): domain Bacteria; phylum Verrucomicrobiota; class Verrucomicrobiia; order Opitutales; family UBA2987; genus JAJFLU01. Next base: position 42,311 of record JAJFLU010000007.1, on the reverse strand, counting down.
GGGTGGAACTACGCGCCGAAACCGTTGGCCGCATCGTAACGGTGGGCGCCGAGAGGGGCACTATTGTAAAAAAGGGAGACCTGATCGCCGAAATTGAAATTCGCGACCGGGATAAACAACTTGCGCAGGCCAAAGCCGTTTTGGAGCAGCGACAGCTCGAATACGAAGCCTCCAGCGACCTGGCGGAAAAGGGCTATCAGGCCGAGACCAAACTGGCCGAATCCTATGCCAGCCTGGAAGACGCGCGGCTGCGTGTTGAAACCATTTCCATCGACATCGAGAAAACAAGCATTTTGGCTCCATTCGATGGTGTTTTGGGGGAACGGTATATTGAAAATGGTGATTACTTACAGGTGGGCGACCCCGTGGGACTCCTGCTCGAACTGGATCCATTGATAATTAAAGGAAGAGTCACCGAACGCGAAATCGACGATTTGAAATTGGGTATGGTCGGAAAGGCGGAATTGGCTTCGGGGGACATTGTTTCCGGGCGTCTACGCTACATTTCCCCTTATTCCGAGGAGGAGAGCCGCACTTTTAGTATCGAAATTGAAGTAAATAACCCCGGTTCGCGCATTCCCGCCGGTCTTACCGGCCTCATGTTTGTGCCGGTGGAAACCACTCAGGCCCACTACCTGTCTCCGGCCTTACTTTCACTGAACGACCAAGGTGTGCTCGGAATAAAGATCGTCGATAAAGAAGACACCGTTTTATTCATCCCGGCTCAATTGGTTAAGGCCGAGACCGATGGGGTCTGGTTATCGGGCTTACCCGATGTGGCCAGAATTATCACCGTCGGGCAGGGTTTCGCCAGAGAGGGAGATAAGGTTCACGCAAATCTGGAAAGCTCGGAAGAGCTCCCCGTCGATGCCGAAGATCGACATCAGGTAGGCCAATTAGAGGAGTGAAGAAGCCACCAAGGCGATTATCAATCAATGACCGATGATTAAGAGCTTTATCTCAGTCTGTCTGGCCCACTCCCGCACGGGGCTGATGTTCCTATCCCTGATTCTTGTCTCGGGAGTTTACGCCTATGTGACGATTCCCAAGGAATCCAATCCCGACATTACGGTGCCCTGGATTTATGTGGCCATGGTTCATGAGGGGATTTCGCCCGAAGACGGTGAGCGCCTGCTTGTGCGGCCCATGGAAAAGGAGTTGCGCAGCATCGAAGGAGTTAAAGAAATGACCGCGCGGGCCACCGAGGGCAGCGCCAGTGTGACTCTCGAATTCGAGGCCGGATTCGATATCGACGAAGCCCTCAACGACGTTCGTGAAGCCGTAGATTTGGCTAAACCCGAGTTGCCCGATGAGACCGAGGAGCCCATCGTCAATGAAATCAACCTGGCCCTCGAGCCGGTAATCACGATCAGCCTGTCCGGTGATGTGCCCGAGCGGCAACTGGTGCGCCTTGCGCGTAATCTCAAAGATGAGCTCGAGGGGATCGGCGAGGTTCTCGAAGTGGATATCGGAGGCGACCGCGAAGAAGTGGTCGAGATATTGGTCGATCCCGTAGTTCTGGACACCTACGACCTCAAACAGGTGGAGATTTTTGCCACCGCCGAGCGCAATAACAAGCTCGTCGCGGCGGGAACTCTCGACTCCGGCGCGGGCCGCATCCCCATCAAAGTGCCCGGTCTTTTCGAGTCGGTTAACGATATTCTGGAACTGCCCGTCAAGGTAATTGGCGACAGCGTAGTGACCCTGCAGGATATCGGAGTGGTGCGCAGAACCTTTAAGGATCCCGGAGGGTTCGCGCGCGTAGATGGCCTGCCCGCAGTCACCCTGGAAGTTAAAAAACGGGTCGGTGAAAACGTCATCGACGCGGTGGACAAAACCAAGGCGCTCATCGAGGTCGAGCGGCAAAATTGGCCGGAGGGGTTATCGGTTTCCTATTCCAATGACCAATCCAAAGACATCAAGGAGATGCTCACGGATCTGCAAAACAATGTCATCAGCGCCATCATATTGGTTATGATCGTGGTGGTGGCGGCTCTCGGTTGGCGAACCGGGCTGCTTGTCGGCATCGCAATACCGGGCTCCTTTTTGGCGGGGATTTTGGTCCTCTCCGCTCTCGGGTTAACCGTCAATGTGGTGGTCCTTTTCAGCCTCATTCTGTCGGTGGGAATGCTCGTCGATGGGGCGATCGTGGTAACGGAATTCGCCGATCGCAAGATGTCCGAGGGCATTCCCCGAAAAAATGCCTATTTGCAGGCTTCGGTGCGGATGTCCCTGCCGATCATTGCCTCCACCGTTACTACCTTAGCCGCATTTATGCCGCTTCTTTTCTGGCCCGGAATCATAGGCGAATTCATGAAGTTTTTGCCCATTACTCTCATTGCCACTTTAACGGCCTCCCTCTTTATGGCTCTGGTCTTTGTCCCCACCTTGGGTGGCATATTTGGCAAACCGGGGCCTGCCAGCCCCGAAACCATGCGTAGTCTGGACGCTGCCGAGGGTGGAAGCCTGGACGATTTGACCGGATTCACCGGGTGGTATGTGAGGATACTGCGTCGTATTCTGCATCATCCTGTTATTGTTGTAATTGTTGCGATCGTCTCGCTCTTTTCCGTTGCCTTCCTCTACGGAAAGTTCGGCAAAGGGGTGGAGTTTTTCCCCGATGTGGAACCTCCCTCCGCCAGTCTCCTTGTACGCATGAGGGGGAATCTCTCCGTCTGGGAGATCGATAAATTAGTCCGTGAAGTGGAGGAAGAGGTGTTGCGGGCAGATGGGGTAAAATCGGTTTACGCCCGTAGCAAAGCCAGCTTTCGCGGCGGGAATTTTGCCGACGATGTGCATGGTATCATTCAGTTGGAATTCGAGGATTGGCAGGTTCGCGACAAGGCCGACAAAATTCTCGAAAGGATCCGCGAGCGGACGCAGGAACTCGATGGATTGATTATCACCGAGCGAAAACAGGAGGCGGGTCCCCCCACGGGAAAGGCCATCCAAATAGAATTTAGCTCAAAATTTCCCCAATTGATTGAACCGGCTCTGGTCAAGACCCTGGGAAAAATGGAATCGATGAAGGGACTCAAGGATATCGAGGATGCCCGCGCTGTCCCCGGCATCGAATGGCAGATCAATGTCGATCGCGCTGAATCCAGCCGCTATGGAGCGGATATTGCGCTCGTTGGAAATGCCGTCCAATTTGTCACCAACGGATTGAATGTGGGCACCTACCGACCGGATGGGGCTGATGACGAAATTGATATCAAAGTGCGTTATCCGCAGAACAGCCGTCATCTGGATCAGATTGAACAATTACGGGTGGCCACCGCCGCTGGGCTGGTGCCGATAAAAAACTTTATTCAACGAAAAGCGGCTCCCAAAGTGGGTAAAATCGACCGGACCGATTCCCACCGCGTTCTGGAAATATCGGCAGAGGTGGAACCCGGTGTTTTACCGGATGAAAAGGTAAAAGAGCTTCGAAAGTGGATGGAGGAGGAAGCCAACCTGAATCCCGACGTCAACTGGAAATTCAGGGGAGAGGACGAGGAGCAGGAAAAATCGAAAGCATTTTTGATGAAGGCATTCCTCGTGGCGCTCTTTATGATGGGGATCATCCTCGTTACCCAATTCAATAGTTTTTACCAGGCTTTTCTGATTCTTACCGCCGTGGTATTTTCCACCGTCGGGGTATTTTTGGGGCTTCTCATCACGGGGCAGCCCTTTGGTATTGTCATGGCCGGGATCGGGGTTATTTCCCTGGCCGGGATAGTGGTAAACAACAACATCGTGCTCATCGACACATTCGACTATCATATACTTAATGGCGCGCCTACCTTCGACGCCGTTTTGCGAACCGCCTCCCAGCGTTTGCGGCCCGTTTTGCTCACCACTGTCACCACGATTCTGGGGCTTCTGCCGATGGTCTTTAAGGTCAACATCGATTTTTTCACCCGCAACATCACCTATGATGCCCCCTCGACTCAATGGTGGACTCAATTGGCGACGACCGTGGCCTTCGGTCTGGCTTTCGCAACGCTACTTACACTGGTGTTGACCCCGGCCCTTCTCGTTTTGGGAGATAAATTATACAAATCCAATATCCTGCAAAAAGGTGAGCTGACGGGTCTCTGAGCCTGAGAAACGGGTTTTCAATTGCCACCACCTTTTATTTTATTAAAAAGTGGTCATTATGAAAAAATCCCACCCCCACCCACTCGTTGTCATCTCGCTCTTATCATTGATTGTAACCTGCCTCCTTTTGCCGGGGGCAATTCGCGCGGAGGATGCCGATTCCGCCAAACCCCCCGAAAAGGCTTCTGCCGAGGCGGAAGAACTCCAGGAAATGCAGAAGCAATTCGATTTCTGGCTCGGAGAATGGAACCTGACCTGGAAAGATGGCGGCAAAGGAACCAATACCATCACCAAAATTCTCGAAGATCAGGTCATAAAGGAATCTTTCAACGGCAAGCCGTCGATCCACCTGGTTGGGCAAAGCTATACCGTTTTCGTAAAACCCCTGAAAATCTGGAAACAAACCTGGGTGGACAACGAAAGCGGTTACCTCGATTTCACCGGAGGTTTGGAAGAAGATGGTCGCATGATTCTATCCCGCGAAGCCGGCAAGGAAGGGAAAAAGTTTCTCCAGCGAATGGTTTGGCATAATATCAAGGAAAACCAATTCGATTGGAATTGGGAGCGTTCGGACGACCAGGGGGCCACCTGGAAGGTTGCCTGGCATATCCATTACGAACGAAAATAACCTCATCCCGGGAAATATGGAAAATTTTCCACATACCGAAGATTCGTTTAAGGAATTAAGGATTCGCGGTTTTTTATCCCGCCGGGGATTCTTGAAAAAAAGCGCCCTTGCCGCCTTGGGATCGTCATTTGGGCCGAGTTTTCTCGGTGCGGCCAATGATCCTTATGACATCATCGGAAAACACTCTGGGCTGACCATTTTAAATGACCGGCCCTGGAATGTGGAAACTCCCGCCCACCTGCTTGACGAGGAAATTACCTCCGCCGAGCGACTTTTTATCCGCAACAATGGCATTCCTCCAAGTCGGCCGGACGTGACCAAATGGACGCTGACGGTTGGCGGAGAGTCGGCCGTTCGCGAAAAAACGTTTTCCCTGGCGGAGTTGAAATCGAAATTCCCCCACCATACCATGCGGCTCACCATCGAGTGTGGTGGCAACGGAAGAAGCGAGTTTAACCCTCCCGCAAGCGGAAATCAATGGACAACCGGGGCGGTCGGCTGCCCGGAGTGGACCGGAGTGCGGCTTCGGGATGTGCTTGAAAACGCGGGAATCAAGGACGATGCGGTTTACATTGGCTACTACGGTGAAGATCGCCACCTAAGCGGAGATCCCGAAAAAAATTCCATTTCCAGAGGCGTTCCCATGAATAAGGCTCTCGAGGCCGAATCGCTGATCGTTTGGGCCATGAACGGAAAGGACTTGCCCGCCATGAACGGGTATCCCTTGCGCCTGGTCTTCGGCGGTTGGCCGGCATCCACGAGCGGAAAATGGCTTTCAAAAATCGTTATTCGCAACAAAATCCATGACGGCCAGAAAATGGGCGGTAAATCCTATCGGGTTCCCTGTGAGCCGGTGGCGCCGGGTTCCAAAGTGGCCGAGGAGGACATGTGCATCATCGAATCCATGCCGGTCAAATCCCTTATCACCTATCCGCAAACGGGAGCGGTCATTGGGGAGGGAAGGCCACTGGCGGTCAGAGGACATGCCTGGGCGGGCGATTTTGAGGTTTCCGCCATGGACACCTCGATCGATTTTGGCGCAACCTGGCAGGCCTGCCAACTGGCGTCACCGGCAAACCGCCTGGCCTGGCAGCGCTGGCGGACAACGCTCGATTTTCCAGGAAAAGGCTATTACGAAGTCTGGGCGCGCGCCTCCGATAGCCGTGGTAAATCCCAGCCAATGGTGGTTCCCGGCTGGAACCCCAAGGGCTACCTCAATAACGCATCGCACCGGATTGCCGTTAAAATAGTATAAGTTGACCAGAGCCATGCCGCCCGTTAAAGCAATCCTCTGCCCATTGATCGTGGGTGGACTTTATCTGGGTTACATCTTTTCTGAAAGCAACGGCCAGGATTCTTCGGTTAGTGTTGAGACCAAGGTCAAGGTCCATGAAACCACGGGGCTAATAATAGATGAGGGCTTTGAACTTGTGGCGGCCAATTGCCTCGGCTGCCATTCCGGAAAATTGATAGCCCAAAACCGGGCCTCTCGCGAGGGATGGAAGAATCTGATTCGCTGGATGCAAAAAACCCAAAAATTATGGGACTTGGGGAGTAACGAGGACGCGATTCTGGATTATCTCGAAAAAAATTACGCACCTGAAAAAAGTGGTCGACGAGCGCCCCTAAAAAATATTCAATGGCATCTACTCGAAGAGAGATGACAGGATAATCGCCTTGGATCCAATACCCTCACGGAAATATTTTTTAACCCCTAGTCTGTACTTGAATATTGCAAATTTTCCTGATAGATGTATTGAATTCTCTTGATCAGAGCTAGGAATTGAAAAAAATTATCAATGAACAGACCCGTTAGTTGCCCAGCAGGGGAAGTGCTCATCAATGAAGGGGCGAGCGACACTCGGCTTTTTGTCCTGGAAAGCGGAACCTTGGAAATCCGAAAAGGGGACAAGCTTGTTTGTGAGATCGATACCCCCAATAGCATTATTGGTGAGATCAGCGTAGTGCTGGAGGAAAGGCGCTCTTGCAGCGTGGTTGCCCAAACCGATTGCAGCTTGGTCCTGGTTGGAAACAGTATCAATGAAATCATCGATACAAGCCCACGGTTGACCAAACTGATTATGCAGGAATTGGCCGAGCGGCTCGTAGCGACCACCAGCAGTTTTGCCAATGCCAATGACATGCTTCTGAAAAAGGGCATGAATTTGGACGGTTAACCAACCACTGGCGAACGTACTTGCTCCCTCACTCCACCAATATTTTTTTGGCGGCGCTCACACCGATAGTCATCACCGCTTCGTCATCGCTCAGGCTAAGACTGATGGTATCGGCGATCTGGTTCAGCTCCAATACTTTGATTTCCGCCCCCGGTTGCAGACCGTTTTTTTCGATGAATCGAAGGAACTCGGGCTCCTGATCCGTTATCCGGGCGATGCGCAACCGCTTGCCAATCGGGCTGCTTGATAGATTCTCGAGGCGCCGAATATCCATCTTGCCCTTGGCTGACGGTATGGGATCTCCGTGGGGATCCACGGTCGGGTATCCGAGGAGGGCGTCGATTCGTTCCAATACCGGTTCCGATATGACATGCTCGAGTTTTTCGGCCTCTTCGTGAATTTCCGACCAGCCGAGACCGAGAACCTTGACCAAAAAAAGTTCGATCAGCCTGTGACGGCGAAGGACGTGTAAAGCCAGTTTTTCTCCCTCTTCGGTCAACCGAACCCCAATTCGTGGAGCATAATCGACCAAACCCGAGTCGGCCAGGGATTTCGCCATCGTGGTGGTCGTTCCGGGCACAACCCCGAGCGCCGAGGCCACTTTGCCCATAGGAACGGGAGATCCTTCGGATTGCTCCTGCTCCAAAAGGATTTGCTTTACATAATTTTCTACCGTGCTGGTTGCCATGATTCCATCCCTCCAAATAGCTTACAGAATTATCGATATCGAACAATGAAAAACCCGTTTCTCTCGCCGATTCATCGCAACCTGCGCCGTATTTGTATGCTCGTTTGCTCGACCGCCAGCACGACCAGCATGGTCACAATAACCATCGTGGCCACGCTTTGGTAGTCGAAGGCCCGGCGATAGTTTTCTATCCAAAGCCCAAGACCCCCCACTCCAACGAACCCGAGTACGGCCGAATCGCGTATATTCATATCGATTCGGAAAAGGATGAGAGAGGCGAACTGCGGCGCCACCTGCGGCCAGATGGCGAAGCGAATTTTTTGCAGCCATCCGGCCCCGGCGCTGTCGAGCGCTTCCCAAACGCCCCATTCCGCGCTCTCGCATTGTTCGGCAAAGAGTTTGCCCAGCATCCCAATCGAGTGGATGGCGATGGCCAGCACTCCGGGAAATGGGCCAAGGCCAACCGCCGCAACAAAAAGCAGGGCCAGCACGAGCACGGGAATCGATCGCAGCAACGCCAAAAAGGTTTTTACCGAATGGTGAACCCAACGGGGCGTGAGGTTTTCCGCTGCCAGAAAACCAAGCCCAAAAGCGGCCAGAGTCCCCAGAAAAGTGCCCAATAAGGAAATTTGCAGGGTCACGGCCACCGTTTCTCCGGCCAGTCGAAGGGGGGGAACGAAGGGCCGGGCTTCCGTCGGGGTCCAAGTCAAATCCGGAGGGAACATGCGGGAGAGGAAATTACTCAATCTCGGCCCGGAATTGGCGAGTTCGGACAGATTCATCTCGGTGCCTGTCCAGGACCAGCCCAAAAAAGCCATCAGCGCCGCGAGGAATGCCACTTGGGCCAGCAGGCGTTTTCCCTTACCGGGAACCGGTGACGGCATCGTCGCCGTCGAATTGGAGGAGGTTTTTTCCACCATAGATTCCTTCCATTGTTGAGGTTGTGAGCGCGTCGGGAGGGCCGTCGAACACCACGCGGCCATTTCTCAGCCCGATTATTCTTTTGGCATACGCTTTTGCCAGTCGCGGTTGATGCAGGCTCATAAAAAGCGTGGTATCATGATGGGTTTGCACCTCGCTTAAAAGTTCCAGGACTTCGCCCGCCCGCAAAGGATCGAGGCTCGATACCGGTTCGTCCGCCAGGATGAGTGAAGGCCGCTGCGCGAGGGCACGGGCCACCGCGACGCGCTGCTGCTCGCCCCCGCTGAGAGTCCCCGCTCTTTGATGTGCTAAATCGGCCAGGCCCACCTCGCAAACCGCCTCCCACGCGATTCGCCTATCCCTTTTCGGAAAATAGCCAAACAGCGAAGGCAATGACCTCGCCTCGCCCAGCCGCCCACAGAGCACATTTTGCCAAACGGTCATGCGTGGCGCCAGGTGAAACTGCTGGTAAATGAGCCCCATGCGCCGATTAACCCGGTTTCGCTGGCTGCGCGAGGCCAGAAGCAGATTACAGCCCAAAATTTCGATTTTTCCCTGCACCGGCTGCACGTAACCTTTAAGCGAGCGAAGCAGAGTGCTTTTGCCCGCCCCGCTCGGCCCGATCACGGCGACCCTCTCCCCCGCTTCGATGCGGAGGCTGTCGATGGCTAACGCAGGGGATTTGTTTTTCCCGTAGCGGACCTCCAGATGCTCGATGGTGACCATAAAGTAAAATTACTCGGAAAATAAATCGGGGTTTTTCACGAACCCGTGCCGGGCGGCGATTTTGGCAACTTCCGAAAAATCGGAAAGGCTGGCTGCCGAAAACCCGCGAACCCCATAGAGTTTGTCCAGAATGACTTTATCTTCCGGTTTTTTCCAATCCAGAGCCAAAAGCGCGTCCTTTAATTTTTCACGCACCTCTTCGGGGAGTCCCTTTCGGGCCATAATCAGGTGGGAGGGGCTTTCGATCGAATTAGCGATGGGCATGACCAGATCGCGCTCCTCGGGCCGGAGAAGCAAATACGCGTATTGGCTGATTCCGGCGGCTTCGACAAAGCCATTGAGAACCGCCCGGATGGCCTGCTCGTCGCCTCCCGCGAAATACACCTGCTTGAAAAAATTCCCCTCCGGTCGGTTTCCCCGCAAAAGTCCGGCCCGGTTGAAAACGTTCCTCGGCAAAAGATGACCCGACATGTCAACCTGATCCGCATAGGCAATTGTTTTGCCCTTCAAGTCTTCCAGCTTGGCCGCCGAACCGTCCCGCCGGACCCAGACGGAGGCATGGTAGGAGGGGCCGTTTTGGTAAACTTCGAGCAGCAGAGGAACGGCTCCGATCTGCTCATGGGCCATCATGAAGGCCAGAGGATCGACGAAGGCGAGGTCTGCTTTATCGGAGCGCATCGCCTCAATGGACGAGCCGTAATCCAGCGTGATAAATCCTTTCACCGGAATTCCCAACCGGGGCTCCAGGTATTTCAGAATGGCTTCGCTGTCGTAGGCCACCTGTTGGGGATTGGCATAGGAGATGAAGGCAATGTTGAGTGTTTGGTCCTTGGTTTCCTCCCCAAATGCTGCGGCACCGGTTAGAATCGCCGCCAGAATAACCGAAATTATTTTCATATTTATGCTCATACTCATTTTAAAACCTCTTTATTTTCGGCATAAAGCGCCCGGTATTCGGCGACCTTTTCCCTCACCTGCTCGAAATTCCCCGATTGATTGGCGGCGTGGGCTTCATCCATAACATCAGCCATTTTTTCCATTACGGGAAGGTATTGCAGATCCTGTAATTCCCATTTGTGATTGCGGATTTCCAGGGCAATTGTCTGGAAAGTGATGTCGATGGCGTTCAGGAGGTTTTTTTCCGCCAAAAATTCGTAGGCGGAGATGAAAAAGTAAAACTCCTCCATTTCGGCATCGAGGTAGTAAGGGGTGTCCTCATAGGGGTCCGTCCCGCCGCCCACGGTTTCCAGATATGCGGTCAAATTCTCGATTTCACCCGTTTTCAGGTTGAGCCGGTAGGTTTGGTCAAACCAATTGACGACCGAGCGAAGGGTGGGTTGGCTGCCATCGTGAAAATAGGGTGGGGACCAGAGGATGCCGAGCAGAGTCGGAGTATCCAAAGCGCCGTCCTTCCCCGTCGATCCGGCACCCTCAATGCTGCCGATGTCGTGGCGTTTGTGATCCACGAAATTTGCCGAAGGTATGTGACAGCTCGCGCAGCTCATTCCGCCCATTTGGGAAAAAGGTTTGTTGAACAGCTTTTCCCCTAGACGGGCTTCCGGCGTGGTTTCATTGGCCAGCCGTCCATCTTTTTCCAAATACCTGTTGGGGAGAAAATCGAATTCGTTCATATAGGCGACTAATCCATCCAGTATCACCGGCTCCGGCTCGGGACCGTTAAACTCGTTTACAATCACATTGCGGGCAAACTCCCGCAGGGAAGCGAATCGCCCGTTGCGCCCGTAGGGAGCCGTGAACCGGATTCCCCGCAGGTCGGGAATATCGATTGGGTCGAAATGGCCGTTGTTGGCATGGGGGGCAAAAAAACTGTTGGAAACATCCATGCCGCCCTCTCTTTGGGATAGACCGGGTATGAAAAAATTCGGGTTGGTGATGCTTTTGTTGTGGCAGGAATTGCAGGACATCCCAATCGAGCGCATGGGTTCGCCATAGATAAAAGCGCTGTCAAATGCCATATCGCCGACGGCAATGAGGGGCGTATCGCTCTCGTCCACGCCTCGGGAGGCCATGTTGAGAATTTGGCGCGGGCGGGGTATTTGTTTGTTGATATTGTTGCCCGGAGGAAGCCTCAGCGCAAATCGTGCCTTGGGTTTGTAGGTCGGGCTATTGACCGGAAAAGGCGCCAATTTTCCATTTTTCGGCGGTTCATAATTTTTACCGAAATTCGACTCCAAATAATCGATAACCCCCTTGGCGGCCCGGTTAAAACCCTCGCGGTCGGCCTCCACAGCCCCGATGCCGAGCAAGCCGCGGGAACCGAGCGCATTGGCCATGCCGAGCCAGCTTTGCCCCAGTCGAAAATAGCCGTCGGGGTCGGTTTTTTGAAGAAATTCGCTGAAAGCCATCCAGACCGCTTGGGCTTTTTTCACTTCCTCGATCGCTTGCTCAGGTTCCTCGAAAAGCGCCACGGCATTGCTTAGATGATGCAGGCAAATGGCGGAGACATCCCTTGTCAGTTCCCGGAATACCGCCCGCGCATCGTAGTTTTCCCCCAACGCCTTTTTTTCGCCAAATCCAATACTGGAACGGTAACCGGCAATCGTTTTCGCGTCCCGATGCACAACGTCCCATGCAATCGGGTTGAGGTTGAGAACAAAAACGGAACGACGGTAGGCCTCCGTCACCGGGTGGAGGTTTTCCTTGGGTATTATATGGGCCAGAGCCGGGCCGCCGCCCTGAAAGGAATAAATCAGCAGCACGGCAGAAACCCGGAAAAATTGAATAAGCCAACGACCACGAAAAGAGTGTATCTCGTATTTACGTAAAGTTTTGAGCGATAAGATCATTGGATTATGCGCCGAAAATTGGCTTAATTATCACGACTCTAAACGGTTAATTTGAGAGATAGTCAAGATTATTTTGAGTAATCAAAATAGAAAGCGACGATTCTTGTTGCGCGATGAGCAAATAATTTGGGCTCCCGGAGGATATGCCCGGGGAAGAGGGAGCCTATTGCGCTTGTTCCAGAGCGGCCAGGGCGTCCTGGGCCTGGGTCGCCGGTGTGGCCTGGAGGTCTCGCCAGACAATCTTGCCGTCTTTTATCAAAAACGCCTGGCGGCGGGCGTAGGTTTCCACATAGGGTACGCCGAACGCCTTGACGACTTTTCCCTTTGGATCGGCTATGAGAGTGAACGGCAGGTGATATTTCTCCTTAAAAGCCAACTGCGCCTCCGGGGTGTCCATGCTCACTCCAAGGACGAAAACCCCGGCCTCTTCCAAAGTGGTATAGGCATCGCGAAGATTGCAGGCTTGAGTGGTGCAGCCGGGAGTGTCGGCCTTGGGGTAAAAATAGACGAGCACGGCCCCCTTTTTGTAATAATCATCAAACCGGACCTTGGCGCCCGTTTCTGAAATCCCTTTGACCTTGGGGGCGTCCTCACCCACTTCAATCGGTTCGGCCATCAGCATCACGAGTCCCCCAAGAAGAAGTGAGCACGCCAAAATTACCACTTTCATGGAATTCTAAGTTTCTCCCCAAAAGGAACGAGAGGGCCATTAACCCTTAACGGACCAAATGGTCGATTCCTTGGTCGCGCTGGCCAGTTTCTGAGTCGTGCGATCGAGCCTCGTAGCCAGGGTTTTGATTATTTTAAGAGCGATTTCCGGGCTCTCCCGAATCAGACTCTCCAAGTCGCCATCGGACACATGGAGAACCTTGGTGTCGGTTTTAGCGCGTACCGTGCAAGTGCGTGGTTTTCCCAAAATATCCCCCATTTCTCCAAAAATTGTTCCCGGAAACATGAGCACACTCAGTAGAACATCGTCCTTCAGAACTTCGAGTGAACCGGACTTGAGAATAAAAAATCCCTGGCCGACTTCGTCCTGCTGAATTACATTCTTCCCCGCTGATACATCCATTTCTTTTTGCATAAAAAATTCCCCACGAATATGATTAAATAGTAGTTCTGGGTAATAGTTAAGTTCGCTATCTGTGGTTGGCAAGCGCATTTACACGCTATAAATTTTGCAAAAAAGTATGCAGCCGCCGACTGTTTTTATCTCCGACTCCTTTGACTGCGCGAAGTTCCTCGGGGGTGGCCTTTTTCATATGACTGATGCTTTTAAAATGGTCGAGAAGCGCTTTTCGCCGGACCGGGCCGAGCCCTGGAAAATCATCCAGCACGGTTTCTTTCATGCGCCGCGATCGGAGTTGGGCATTAAAGGTATTGGCGAACCGGTGGGCTTCATCCCTGAGCCGCTGGAGCATTTTCAGGCCCTCGCTGCGTTCCGGTAAATTGAGTGGCTCCCGTTCATCGCAGAAAACCAGGGTCTCCAGTTTCTTGGCCAACCCGACCATCGGCGGAGGTTCCATACCAAGCGCCAAAAAGGCTTTCAATGCCGAGGTGAGTTGACCTCTGCCGCCATCGATTACGACGAGATCGGGCAGTGGTTTTCCCTCCTTGTCGAGGCGACGATAGCGACGGCCGACAACCTCCTCCATGGCGCGGTAATCATCATTTCCAATAAAGCTCTTGATTTTGTAATGCCGGTATTTCTGCCGGTCCGGGCGGCCTTCGGAGAATTGGACCATCGATGCCACCACGAAGGTTCCCGAAATATGGCTGATGTCGAAACACTCCATGACCCGAGGTGGGGCGGGAAGATTGAGTTTTTCCTGCAACTCCCTGAGAGCGTCACGAGCCTTCTCACCATTGAAAACACCGTGATCGCGCTCGAACTTGCGGGTTTTGAGGATGGTTTTTTCCAGCGCAAAGACGATATTCCGCAACAGGGCCGCTTTTTCGTAATGCTTTTTTTCGGACGCAGCCATCATATCGGCTTTCAGTTCGACCAGCCAATCGCGGGATTTCCCTTCGAGAAAGATGCAGGCATTTTCCACCCGGCTTCGATATTCCTCGCCCGAAAGATGATTTGGGTGGCCGTAAATTTCACTGCGGACATCGTCGTAGAGCATCCATGAGCCGTCGGCTTGGCGGATGGGGCTGGCATCACCGAGCAGGATGCCAAACCGGAGTCGCAATTGGGCCAGTGTTTTGCGGAGGAAGCCGGAGTGGGCGAAGGGTCCATAGTAGGTCGAGGCGTCCTCTTTGCGGAATCGGGTGAGCCGAAAACGGGGCATTTCGTTTTGCAAATCCACCCGCACGAGCAGAAAGCGTTTATCGTCGGTAAAGTCCGTATTGTATTTGGGCTTCCATTGTTTGATCAGTTTGCCTTCGAGCAAAAGGGCCTCGGCCTCGGATTTTACATCGATGGTCTCAAAGCTGTAAATGAGATCGACCATCGCCGCCACTTTTGGCTGTTGGGCTGCGAAACGGCGGGAGGGCTGAAAATAACTCGAAACCCGTTTTTTCAAATCCTTCGCCTTGCCCACATAAATAATTCGCCCCAATCGGTCCTTCATCAAGTAAACACCGGGGTCGTGGGGGAGCCGTCGCACTTTTTCTTTTAAATTATTGGAATCCGGGGTTGGCATTTTTTATCCTGTTCGTTTATAGAACCTATCTCAAATTCGCGGATGAATGATGTTTGTAGCGCCACGGGGGCAGATGCCAGGCGGATTTGCATCACGATGGGCTAGATGCCCTTCGGGTGCAAGCCAACGCCGCAGGTGCCTGCGTGCCGCACAAATCCTGCGGACAGAGGCAATTATGGTTTTGAGCGGCGTTCCGACGGGGCCACAGGGCTTCCAGCCCGGTTAGCCCAGTCGCGCCTTGCTCAAAATATATAATTGCTCTCTGCATCATCATCATCGAAGTTGAGATAGGTTCTAATAAAGGAATAACAAACTCCAAGACAAGTCCACCTCGACCTCGATGATCCAAACTTACCCTTAAACTCTTTCTCCTCGTCATCCTCTTGGTATTTCTCTATTAGTAGGTAAGAATTTGCTAATAAAAGAAAATCGGATGAAGATAGAGAGGAAGAGTAATACGAAGAGGATGATTTTTAAGAACCTCCTTGAATCCGCGCTGTTCCACCTCGACATTATGATCTAACACTGTTGCTCGCCATGAAGAATAACCTGCGTCTTGAAACCATTACCCTGGGTGATGAGCTGCTCCTCGGGTTGCGCGAAAACAGCCACCTCACCTATTTGGGCGGCTGCCTCGCCCGCTACGGGCTTACCATGCGGCGCAATATCGTCATCCGCGATGATGAGGATGAAATCGAACGCGCCTTTCTCGATGCCTGGAATAATGCGGATATCCTGATAACCACCGGGGGGCTCGGCCCCACCGTCGATGATATTACACGTGAGACAATTGCACGGGTGCTCGGCCTGAATCTGGTGCATGATACCAGTGTGGAGGAGGCAATAAGGGCGCGTTTCGCAAAATTCGAGCGCCCCGTGACCGATAACAACTTCCGTCAGGCGAAGGTCATCGAAGGGTTCGAGGCGCTTCCCAACAGCTATGGGACTGCGCCCGGGCTGTGGTTCGAGAAAGACGGAAAACGGCTCATCATGCTCCCCGGACCGCCCATGGAACTCTACCCGATGTTCGAGAGGCAAGTGCTTCCGCGCCTGATGGCAGAAGGTCTCATTGATGAAAAGCAGGCGTATTTGCAATTGAGAACCTGTGGCGCCGGTGAGTCATCGCTTGAAACCAGGTTAAAACCCCTCTTCGATTCCTACGGCAATCGCCTGTCTGTGGCCTATTGCGCCCACGACGGGATGGTCGATGTTCGGTTGAGCGGTGGATCCGAGAACCCCCTCGAATGGTCAAAAATCCAGACCCTTGGAGAGATTTGCCAGGAGGTAATCGGCGATGATTTTGTCACCTTCGGAGACGAATCCCTCGCGTTTCTTCTTCTCAACCATCTGCGGGGTCTTGGTAAGCACCTTGCGGTAGCCGAATCCTGCACCGGAGGGCTCCTATCCAATGCCTTTACAGATGTTCCCGGAGCCTCGAAAGTATTTGTCGGAGGGGCCGTCACCTACAACAACCAGGCCAAGGTGGAGATACTCGATGTTCCCGATGTCATCATCCAGCAGCACGGGTCGGTCAGCGCCGAATGCGCCGCAGCCATGGCCACGGGAGCCGCCGAAAAATTCTCCGCCGATTATGCCATCAGCGTGACCGGTTTCGCCGGGCCCGATGGGGGCACCCCTGAAAACCCGGTGGGAACCGTTTATTTGGGCTATCATTCACCCCTCGGCGTTTGGTCCCATCGGCTCGTTTATCCGGGCAACCGCCAAGCGGTTAAATCACGGGCGGTTTATGCCGCCCTGGACTGGATGCGACGCAAGCTGAAAAAATATGAAGTGGAAGACGTCCTCGAAAGCATGACCTGCTAGGGCGTGTTAACACTACGACTCAAATCAGCTTAAAAGCGTCTTTTCGGTCAAAAAAGGTGTTCATCAACTCGACGAATGCCCATTCGCCTCGTCTTTTCACCTCATTTTTGGCTCGAAAATCCATCTTTTATCTTCGTTTCTCGAAGTGTTAACACGCCCTAGGGCGTTGTCAGGATTCGCGGGCCAGGATGCGGATTCCCTCGGTGTAATGCCAGGCCAGGAGCGCCGGGATGCCGATCAATAGTTCACGCACCCTGAGGACCAGAGAAAGAGCCAGGCCCATATCCGGGGGCAGGCCCGCCAGCGTGCCCAGCAGCATGAACCCCCCCTCCTGCACACCGAGCGCCCCCGGCACCATAAAAGCGGCGTTGCGCACGGCCAAGCCCAGGCTTTCCAGCATGATCGCCTCGAACAGGCTTATCGGGTGACCCAGAAAGTAAAGGGCGATCCAGATTTCTCCCGAGCCGAGGATCCAGCCGAGCAGACGCCAGGAAAAAGCCCGCGCAAAATCGCCCCTTCGCCGGTAGGTCGCGGCCACCGCTTCGTCAAGCGCACCCGCCCCGCCGAGGGCGGATCCCCATTTGTCCACATTGACCAGTCGCTCGAAAGTGCGGGTCAATTTAAGAAAAAGCCCTCCACGCTGGGTGAGATAGAAGGTGAAAATCAGGAACCCAAAAATGGCGACCCCCAAAATGGCGGCAAAAAGGGTGTCCCCATAGCCATCGATCAAAAATAGCAAGAGGATGCCCAATAAAGTAAAAATCACCTGCGTGGCCACTCCCACCGTTACATCAACGACCACACTTGCCCCCGCTTCGGATCCGGGAACTCCTCGCAGTAAGGCCAGTCGCGCGCGCACGAATTCCGCCCCGATCTGTCCCGCCGGCACCAGCTTATTGACGGCCCCGCTGATCCACCGGATTCTCAACAAAGTGGTAAAAGACAGGCGGTGCTTGGGGTGTTGCAGGGAGCGCCAGCACAGGGTGCCGGTGGTCAGTGGCACAATATAAAAAACCCCCACGGCCAGGAACCCCCAACCCGTGGCGGCAACCGCAGACCCCATTTTGGTGAACCCCTGCCAGGCCAAAAGACCGATCAGGAGGGCCATGCCCCCGGTCCAAAAAAGTATTGCCACCAACTTCATTCCAAACTTCTATGCCCCTCCTTTCTGTTGAAAGGTGAAGATTGCACGGAATTTTCCCCCGAGAGCAATCCTCATTAAACACGAACCTCCATGATTCGCATTTATTCTACAGTCTTTATTTTGGCGGGATTTATCCTCTCCACTGCGGCTATTTCAGCCGACGATGTCGAGCCTCCCAAAATTGAAAACGGCACTCTCAGCATAAATATTACCGGATTGCGAAACGACCGCGGTCTGGTCCGGGTGGCCCTTTTTAATAGCAAGGAGAGTTTCCCGAAAGGCGGAAAAGAATTTCGAAAACTCAATGTAAAGCCCGACGAGAAAGAGGCCGTGGTCGAGATTCGTGATTTGCCCTTGGGGGAGTATGCCGTGGCCATGTATCATGATGAAAACCTGAACAACAAATTCAATAAGGGGTTTTATCTGATTTTCATGGAAAAATATGGATTTTCCAATGATGCCAAGCCAAGCATGAAGGGGCCGCCGGATTTCGAAATGGCCAGGATTTTTCTACGCGGCGAGCAAAAAACCATCACCATAAAGGCCCAGTAGCGATCATGCGGCCGGTATCCCGGGGGTGGGCGCCCCGTTTTTTTGCCCTCGCCATTGATCGTAGATTGAGGCGGTTCGCACGCAGCCGACGGTGCAGGTGGCATGGCAGTCTTTTGGGGTGTAAAACTGGGTTTTGAGATCATCGAAACTGTATTGCTGGAGATTTTTGGTAAAAACACCACGGGTTTGCGAACACCAGTGGACCTGCCCAAATTCATCCACATACAGATAGCGGGAACCCGCCCTGCATTTAAATGGTGCCGTGCCCTCTTGGATCAGTTGCTCACGATAGCCGTCGGCATCTTCAAAACGGGAACCGATCTTGCGTTTTGCCTCCCGGTAGGCTGCCAATTCCTCTGGGTTCAGCTTGAGTTGGCCGTTTTCATCGTGGATGAGCAGGATGCGGGGAATGAACCCATTTTCTCGGGCGAAGTCGATCACCTCGATGGCTTCCGCCGGGGGAGCGCTCCCGATCACCCCGCTCATGACCACCTTGAAACGCGCGTGTTCGGCCAACAGGGAGAGCTTTTTACGGAGCGGCTGCAAAGTTTTCACCGTCGTCTCATT
Organism: Opitutales bacterium; assembly: GCA_021772515.1. GTDB lineage: Bacteria > Verrucomicrobiota > Verrucomicrobiia > Opitutales > UBA2987 > JAJFLU01. Next base: position 23,546 of record JAJFLU010000007.1, on the reverse strand, counting down.
GGGAACTACTCCATCCACACTGATTTGCATATCGGTGAGGCCGTTTTCATTAAAGGCCTCGATAAGGTCTTTAGTCAATTTGTAGCCATTGGTAATCATTTGGCGTCGGCGGAAGCCCAGGGCGCGCATTTCTCCGATGAGATCGGGAAGGCGGGGATGCAGGCAGGGTTCACCGCCCGTCAGGCAGACGGCCCAGGTTTTTAATTCGCGCAATTTACGAAGTCGCGAAGCCAGGTCGTCAAAAGGGACCGGATCGGAGGTTTTATCAAATTCGGAACAGTAGCCGCAGGATAAATTGCAGCGGCGGGTGATCACCAATTGGGCGAGGAATGGGCCGTAGAGCATCCACTGCCGGATATCCAGGGCCCTCCCATTGACTGCGGAAGCGTCTGGCATACGTTCTTAGGTTATTTAACCTGAAAGGCGGCGGCACGGGCCCCGGGACTTTGTGTTTGAGCCTGCCGCAATTTTTCCAGGATGTCCGAATAGATCGTCTGTGGGTCGAGACCATTGGCGGCCCTCAATTCTTCCACCGAGGTGCCATGATCGACAAAATTGTCCGGCCAGCCGACGCGATGCACAGGCGCTGCGCTTCCGGAAAGGTTGAGCGTTTCCAGAACAGCGCTCCCGAAACCGCCCTGAACCACATTGTCCTCGAAAGTGACGATAAGCCGACTGCTTTTTGCGTGGGCCGTGAGCAGGGCTTGATCGAGCGGTTTGACAAAACGGGCGTTGACTACACATACACTCAAACCCTCCTCCACCCTCAGTCTTTCTGCCAAATCGAGGGCATCGCAGACCCAGGGACCGAGCGCCCAGAGGTGAATATCGTCCCCCTCCTGAATAACCTCGGCTTTGCCGATGGGAAGGCGGGCGGGCCGTTTTTTGATCGGCACGCCCATCCCGGCGCCTCTCGGGTAGCGGATAAAAGACGGGCTACGCGATTGCAAGGAGGTCCATAGCATATCGACCAATTCATCTTCGTCCTTGGGCTGCATAACGTCGGCCCTCGGCACGCAACGAAGATAGGAGAGGTCGAAAAGACCATGGTGGGTGGGGCCGTCATTGGGCGAGAGCCCCGCCCTGTCCATACAGAAAACGACGGGGAGGTTTTGCAGGCAGACATCGTGAATGATGGGATCGTAGGCTCTTTGAAGAAAAGTGGAGTAAATGGCTGCAACCGGTTTATATCCCTTGGTGGCCATTCCGGCTGCAAAAAGAACCGCGTGTTCCTCGGCAATCCCGACATCGAAAAACTTCTCCGGGACGGCCTTCCGCAGATGGGTCAGCCCCGTGCCGGTGGACATGGCGCCCGTTATGCCGACAACTTTGGGATCCTTCCGGGTGAATCGCACCATGGCCTCTCCAAAAACATCCTGATAGTTCGGTGGCGTGCCCGCTTTTTTCGGTTTTCCCTTGCCGGTGGGAATTGCGAAGGGGCTGGTTCCGTGAAATTTTTCCGGGTGATCAAGGGCGATATCGTAACCCTTGCCCTTGGTTGTGAGCAGATGGAGGACGATCGGTTCGTCGAAATTTTTGCAAAAATTCAGGTATTGGGTGACCAACTCGATGTCATGACCGTCTATCGGCCCGATATAGCGCAGACCATATTTTTCAAACAGACAGGAGGGGACAATGAAGTCCTTGGCTTCCTTTTTGGCTTTGGAGCCGATGCGAATGAGTGAGTCGCCCCCCGGTATTTTGTGCAGAAATGATTCCAAGTCGTCATGCAGACGGTTGTAGAGCGGATTGGTGATGAGTTCGTTGAGATACTTTGCCATCGCCCCCACATTTCGCGAGATGGACCATTTGTTGTCGTTGAGGACGACCACCAGTCGCTTGGCCTGTGATGCGGCGTTGTTCAATGCCTCCATGGTGATCCCGCAAGTCAGCGCGGCATCGCCGATGACCGCCACCACATGCTCGTCGCCCTCGCGCAAATCCCGCGCCACCGCCATGCCCAACGCGGCGGAAAGCGCCGTCCCCGCATGGCCCGCGCCATAGCAGTCGTGCTCGCTTTCGGAACGGCTCAGAAAACCGCTGACGCCGCCACTTTTGCGGAGTTTATCGAAATCCTGACCATTTCTACCGGTGAGAAGTTTATGGACATAGCCCTGATGGGAAACATCGAATACAAACTGGTCATTCGGGCTTTCGAAGACACGGTGCAGAGCCAGGGTAAGCTCCACGACGCCCAGATTTGGGCCGATGTGCCCTCCATTTTTAGAGGTTACCTCGATAATTCGGGTACGGATTTCCTCGGCCAGCTTTGTCAACTCCTCCATGGAGAGAGCTTTGACATCGGCTGGACTCTTAATCGTTTTAAGGATTGCCATTTACTATGTTGTAATAGGTCCGCCCCCGATCACGTGAATCCGCTAAGACCTTAAAAAAGGTATCGGGTTTCCGGATTTAAAGTCCTCTCAGGCTAGGGAGCGGTTCTAAATTGAAATATATTAACCAGTCTTATTTTTCGGGTATTAAAAACCTTTCCGCTTAATATTCAAGAGTTAATTAATTTCCTCTTAACAATGGCGAAGGGGTCGCCACGCCCGTCTTCGACTCGATCAGGTCAAGAATCTGAAAAATAGCGCTTCTCGGCTTCGGCAAGCTCTTCGGCGTTCTGGAGGCGAAAAATTTCCTCCAGCGGAGCAATCTGACTTTCAATGTCTGCCAGGGTTTCGCTTCTCTGGATTTCCCGTGCGATCGCTGACATTTTCGCCACCGAGGCGCGCAATAAATGATTTGCCCAGATGACCATGCCAATGTCTGCCCGTTTAAAAACCTCGGTCGGGGTGCGGTAATATTTGGTGGGGACAATGATGAGCGGGAGACGACCGGCCCACCGCTCGGCAAAGGCAAGCACCTCGTCGGGGTCGGGTTTCTTGCTGTGGATCAATATGGCGTCGGCCCCGGCCTCGTGATACGCCTCGGCCCGCCGGAGGGCCTCCTCCATGCCCCAATCCGCAATGAGCGCCTCGATTCGGGCGACGATGCAGAAATCCTCATCTTTTCGGGAGTCCGTGCCGGCCTTGATTTTGGCTGAAAATTCCTCGATGCCACAGAGGGGCTGCTTTTTACCCGTGAGGAAACTGTTGGTTTTAGGAAAGATTTTATCCTCGATGCAAACTCCTGCGATGCCCCGCTGCTCCAGTTTTTTTACCAGACGCCGCATGTTGTTAAAATTTCCGTAACCGGTATCGCCATCCAGCAGGATTGGGATGGTGGTGGCATCGGACATAAACTCCAGCATGTCCACAATTTGGGTCCAACTAAGCTCGTTATTATCTCGAACGGCGAACTGCGCCGATAATGCTAATCCACTGGCCCATATCCCCTGAAACCCCGCCGCCTCGACTATCCTCGCGCTGATCCCGTTATGGGCCTCCATGAGAAACTCCAGTCGAGGAGAATTCAACATTCGCCGTAACCGGGTCGTTTTTCTTTCCCCTGAAGACTTATTTTCGCTCATGGCGTGATGGCTGCATTTTCAGAAATCCACCGGTTTAGGCGTTGATAATCTTCCATGTGATCGATTTCAATCCAGAAAGCGCCATCGACATCTTTATGGTAAATGTTTAATCCATCCTCGATGAAAGAGTATAAAACTCCCTCCCACCAATTTTTGAAATCTCCGCATTTAACCATATGCTCGAGCCGGGTTTTAAATCTGGTTACGAAGTCGGCACCGATTCGGGAAATTCCGACATACTCGCAATCGGTTTCGTAATTCGTAAGCGTGTTTCCCGATTTAATAATTCTATTGCCATTTACGCCAAAGCGAAAATCCGCATCTTCGATCCGGGTTTTGTCGGACAGCATAACGGCATCTTTGGTTTGAGCCAACATGATATCGAGAACCTTTTTTTCAAAAAATAAATCGGCGTTCATAAGTATAACTTCCTCGGAAAGCAAATCCCTGGCTAACCATAGAGAGGCGATGCTATTGGTAACTCTATAAAATGGGTTATGTATATAATCAACCCCTTCGCCCAGTTCTTGCTCAACGAGATCGCTTTTGTAGCCAGTAATGACAGTAACGTCATCGATATTACTATCGTTAAGTGTCTTCACAACTTTACCAATGAGTGTTTGGCCATCGGCTTTTATCAAGCACTTGGGTATGTCGCCCATCGCCCCGTTAATGCGGGATCCGACACCGGCTGCCATAATGATTGCTTTCATAAATTAGTCTCCTTAAAATCAATCTAAATATTAAATAAGCTGCCCTGAAAAAACGACCTCTTTCAGGCCTTTGATTAGAGTCAAAATATCTGCCTTCCGCTGCGCTCCCATATGACTAATACGAAAGACACGGTCTTTTAGATCCCCGCCATTTGGAGTGATTTCAATATCGTGATGATGGCGAAGATGATGAACTATGCTCAAGGCGTTCATGTCTTCGCAAACGAGGGCCGTTAGGGCATTGGATTGCCGTTCCGGTAATTGGCTGAAAGGAAGATCGGCTATGGCGTCGCGAAACTCCGTTGCTATTTTTCGGTGCTGCTCAATTAAAATCGGTAAAGTGATTCTCTTAATATCCAGCAGACGTTGATGAAGTTGCACAAGAATTCCAATTGCGGGTGTATAGGGTAGTTGCCCCCGTTCCTGGTTGGCGAGGTAATCCTTAAGATTTAAATAACAAGTTTTAGGATTTATTCTATTTAATCGAGAAACCGCGCGGGCGCTCATGGCGACGAATGAAAGACCCGGCGGTAGTGCGAGGCCCTTCTGCGAACTCAGTATAGCCACATCAACATTCCACTTATCCATAAAAAAAGGATCGGCGCAAATCGTGCCAATCGCGTCCACGATAGTTAGAAGATTGAATTCCTTGGCAATACGCCCAATGGATTCGATATCATAAAGATATCCGGTCGAGGTTTCGTGGGCGTTGATTAAAATTGCTGAATATTTATTGCGGGAAATCTGTTCCTCTAACTGCAATAAATCGAGATCTTTACCCGCCTCCATACTGAGCGCTTCATAGGGGATGGAGTGAATTTTGCAAAGATCGCACCACCGTTGACCAAAAGCGCCGCCGTTTACTATTAAAACCTTATCCGAGGCATCCAGAAAATTAAGGACCGCCGCTTCCATTGCCGCAGTCCCGGAGCCCGTTAAAAGCGCGACCGATCCATCGGTCTGAAAAACCTGTTGCAGACCGCCGATTATCTCGCGGGTAAACTGTGAGAATTCCTCCGTCCGATTGTAAGGCGGTTGCTCGGAGCCAATCGCAAGAATATGCTTTTCAATTGGAACCGGCCCCGGCGTAAATAATTTTCTATGATGATAATACGCCATTCCGAACCCGGTTAATTAGCTGGTATGCACTTTATTTTGATGGGTAAAAAAAACTCCCATCGGCAAATTAAGTCAAGAGCTATTGGCCCGCGAGGCGAATGGAGCGAGCTAAAACAGGCACTTGAAAATCTTCGTCTTCGTCTTGCTCATGCTCTTCATCTTGCCCCCGAATGGAGGAAGACAAAGAGGAAAAGGAAGACGAAGAGGTTTATGCGTTGAGTTCGAGCTTATTGGCCCGCGAGGCCCTTGAGCGGCTTCCCTTGACTTGTGAAAGGACAAAGGCAAACTGCCTGATTTTGTTATGCAGACGGTAATCTTCAAAAGGCCCGGTGAGGGATGGACCCGAATTGGCGGGATGTCTTTGTTTGAGCGAAATTTGCGCTATTTGGACGCCGCAGGGGTGAAAGCTGCCTGGATTGTCCATTCTCCCGAGGAGATTCCGCCCCCAATTGAAATACCGCGACCTCTGGGGATTGAGCCCGCTTTTCATGCGGTTGATTTGCCAGATTCGAAAATCCTTGATCATCTGCACGATATCGACCTCAAAATCGGGGATCCCGTGCTGGTTTTCGATGCCAATCTGCTCATTGAGCCTCATGTGATGAAAATTCTGACCAAGGAGCCCGCCCCGTGTCTGCTTACGGACGAAAAAGGCCAAAGCTCCGGGACCGATTGGCTTGCCGCATGGTTGAAATTGAAAGATTTCGACCATGAAAGCGGAGAAATTCACGACGTAAATCGAATTTCTTTGGGAATGAATCGAAAATATTACGAAGAGGAACTTCGAGGAGAAGTGGTCCCCTATTGCCGAAAGTTGAGCGATAAACAGAACATGCGAGACGGTTGGCGACTTCTTCATGATCGCTCCGCCAAGCGACCTGCCGATTTTGTGGAAAAATATGTGGATCCGCCAATCGAAGACAGGATCGTGCAAGTCCTCTGCGACACCCCCGTGACCCCCAATCAGGTGACCCTGTTTTCACTGGTAATCGGGTTTGTGGGCGCTTATTTTTTTTATCAAGGGTCGTTTTACTGGGGTCTTTTGGCCGCCTGGATTGCCATCATTCTGGATGGCGTTGACGGCAAACTGGCCCGCATCAAGCTGATGACTTCCCCCCTTGGCGAGATCGAGCATGTTCTCGATTTCTTTTTCGAGAATTCCTGGTATCTGGCGCTGGCCGCCTTTTTTGCCCAAACGGAAGGCTCTGTGGCCTGGGTTGTCGGGCTTTCCATCACCACCTGCGACACGCTGGACAAGATACTGGGAGCGATTTTCGGTAAGATTAAAGGAATTACCCTTGATGAAATGTCCGACTTCGACCGCTTTTTTCGGCTCATCGGGGGTCGCAGGAGCATTTATCTGCCCATCTTCCTGGGTTTTCTATTGGCGGGAGAGCCTTACTTGGGATTTCAGGGAATTTTGGTCTGGGCGCTGTTCACGGTGGCGGTTCACTTTGTAAGAGCCATTTACCACCTGGCACGCCGCAATCCACCGGCTTAAAACCCTTGGTTAGCTGCTTTCGTCCTGCAACCGATCGAGGAGGACGCTCTCCGCGTGCCGAATCGTGGTGGGATCGTCCACATCCACCCAAGTTTGCTGACCCACATCGACGACATTCACACGCCCCTGCGCGGCCAACACACGCACCCCGCCACTCAGGCTGGTATCACCGGAATCCGCGATGCTTTGCTCGATGGCTTCAAAAATGGCCGGGGAGCAGGTGAAAATACCGGTATCGAACCCGTTGTAGTCGTCGATCCCTTTGCCCAATTTGAGTATTTTCGTTCCTTCGACCCAAACACGGGTGACATCCTCCAGATCAACGGAGGGATTCGATAAGTCGCGATCCACCCCCAAGTTGACCTCACCCTCTGGCAGGGGGTGGTGGATTACCCGGCGGGCCGCCGAGGATTGGAAGATGTGGTCGGACATGAGAAGCAGAAAAGGCTCGTCCAGGAATTCCTTACCCTTGAGCACGGAGATACCGTTTTCCTTTTCCCAATCGTCGTTAAAAATGGTTTTGATATCAACGCTCAGCCGACTGGCCAAATCCGTCAAAAATGCGTCCAATTCGGCGGCCCGGTATCCGGTCACGACAATAAACTCATCGACCCCGGCGTTTTGAGCAGTGGTGATGACCCGCTCGATCAGGGGCACACCGAAGATGGGAATGAGCGGCTTGCTCTCCCCCCGCATTTGCAGGCGGCTACCTTTTCCAGCGGCGATTATCAGGCATTTCATGGCCTATTCCTCACTTTTTTCTTTATCCAGAATAAAATATTCCATCATGTGAAAAGCCTCGTCATCGGTATATTGACGGGGCGGATGTTTGCAAAAATAAGCGGCCGGCGCGTATAGAATGCCCCCCTGACCCCGATCCAATGCCAACTTGGCGCAGCGGATGGCATCGATGGCCACCCCCGCCGAATTCGGAGAATCCTCGACAGAGAGCCGCAGTTCGAGGTCCATGGGCACATTTCCGAACAGCAGCCCTTCCATACGCAGGAAGCAGACCTTGTTATCCTTTTGCCAAGGCACATGGTCGCTCGGCCCGATGTGGATGCTATCCTCATCCATCCGGCTGGCCGTAACCGATTGCACGGCCTCCGTTTTGGAAATCTTTTTGGAGGCCAGGCGCTTTCGACTGAGCATATTGAGAAAATCGGTGTTTCCGCCGGTGTTCAATTGGTAGGTGCGCTCCAGTTTGACCCCCCGCTTGTTGAAGAGGTCGGTCAGGGTGCGGTGGGTGATGGTGGCTCCCAATTGGGCTTTAATGTCATCACCGATAATGGGCAGATTTTTTTCCTCGAAACGCTTTGCCCAAGCCGGATCGCTGGCGATAAATACGGGGATGTTGTTGACGAAGGCGACTTCGGCTTCGAGGGCGCATTCGGCGTAAAAACGGGTTGCTTCCTCCGAACCGACGGGCAGGTAATTGCAAAGGATTTCCGCCCCGGACTCCTTAATATCCCTGACGACCTCGTCCATTGTCGGCTCCGGGGCGTCCGATTTAACAAAGGTCAAGTTATCGCGGTAATTCTCCATGTGCGGGGCGAAACCATCGAGCAGCTTGCCCATTTTCACAATTACGCCGGAGGGCGGGAGGTTATCGCAAAAAACGTGGGTGCAATTGGGCTTGGCGAAAATGGCCTCATTGACATCCTGGCCCACTTTGCGCTTATCGATGTCGAAAGCGGCCACCACCTCGATGTCGGCGGGTTTATAGGGACCGATTTCAGTGTGCATGAGCCCCACGGCGGATTCCAGTTTGTCATCCGTATAATAATGGATGCCTTGAATTAAGGAGCTGACACAATTACCTACTCCTGTAATGGCGATTTTTATATTGCTCACGGTGCTCGATTTTTAACGTCGCGGGTCTATTTTACCGCTGTATCTGAGATATTCTTCCGATTGATTTCAGTTATTATCAATGATTAAGGTTGTATTAAACCTTCCCTTTGCCAAGTCAATAGTCCTGACCACTAATATTTCCGTCCACCCCCCCGCCTCGGGGGCGTTCGATACCTTTTACACGCCCATGCCTGAATCCTCCTCCACCCGCGAACCCCCCCTTGTGGTGTTGAATCTCTCGGAGACGCCGCCTGCTACGGATGACGATGCTGCCCAATGGCATTGGCGGAAGATCGCCGGGGTGCCTTTCGTATTGCGGAATATGCTCACAATTCAGCGGAGCGGGGCCGATTGCCTCGAAATCTATTTGGGCGAAAATCCCCGGGCGATTGAGGATTTGCGCCAAAAACTGTTGGGTGAACCCCGCCTCAGGTTGAAATGGGAACTGATTGGCCGTAATTTTTCTGCGGAAGAAACCGAGAAACTTGACAAACGGGTTCTCGTCCTCGAAGGCGATGCCCTGCATGAAAAATCAGAGGTTGGGCGAGCATTGGAAGCGCTTTCCGGCGGCGGAGTTGGTGAAAATGCGGTTGTGGAAATTCTTCAAGGATTGCCCGGAAACCGGCTTCGCGAGGAGAAAGATTTTCTGATACAGCACGATAGGCTTCTTCGTACCGGTGGTGGTTTGGGCAACGACAGCCTGATAACCCGCTATCTGTCACGCACGGTTTCCACCCGGCTCACGCGGTTGATAATCGATACCTCCTTCACGCCCAACCAGGTTACCGTGTTCAGTTTTATCCTCGGCCTCGTTTCGGCGGCCCTCTTTTTCAAAGGAGGCTATTGGCCGGGGGTGATCGGGGGCGCCCTCCTCGTGCTATCCACATGGGTCGATGGCGTTGATGGGGAGTTGGCCAGAATCAAATTCATGGAATCCAGACTTGGGGCCAAGCTCGACATCTACTGCGACAATGTGGTCCATTTTTTCCTATTTCTGGCCATAGGGCTTGGGTTGTCGGGATCGACAGGGCGGGAACTCTACACGCTGTTGGGAATAATCGCGGCCGTCGGCAGTCTGCTCTCCTTTTTCATGCTCAATGCAGTGGTAACCGCGAGCAAATCAACGGTGGGCAAAGGATCGGCCAGCAAATCGGGCCAAAGTTTAGCGGAAAAAATGGCCAACCGCGATTTCATCCACCTCATCTTCCTCCTAACCCTCTTCGGGCGAGTGGATATTTTCCTATGGCTAACCGCCACCGGAGTAACGATATTCTGCCTCTACCTGATATACCTCCGCCTCCGCCCCACGTGAGGAAGAAATCCTTAGTGGCTGTTTCCTAGTCCTGAGGCTAGCATGATGGTGGCTATACCGGCGAATAGCAGGGCGATTTGGGCCCATTGGGGCTGCTGCCGTTGACTTTGGCGGTGCATGTTTGCGATCAGGTCCACGGTGGCGATATAGATGAAACTGGCCGCCGAGAGGGCGAGAACATACGGGATCGCCGGGCGCAGGTAGTCGAGGGCGGCATACCCGATCACTGCGCCGAGGACCGTTGCCAGGCTCGATAAAATGTTCAGGGTCATGGCCTTGGCTTTTTTGTAACCGTGATCGAGCAGGATGGAAAAATCGCCCACTTCCTGAGGCACTTCGTGGATGATGATGGCGATGGCCGTGGCGATACCCAAGGAGATCGAGGTGAGAAAGGCCGCCGCGATAAGGACCCCATCGACGAGGTTGTGAACGGAATCGCCGATGATGATGAGGGGGCCGCCCGCGCTGTGGACCTCGCAATCGTGGTCATGGCAATGCCTCCAGAGGAGCATCTTCTCGAGCAGGAAAAACAGGACGACACCGATCAAAACCGTGGCCATGACCGGAGCGGGTTTTGCCATTTCGAGCGCCTCGGGCAGCAGTCTCAGAAAGGAAACCGCCAAGAGCGTGCCCGCAGCATAACTCACCATGGCGGAGAGGAATTTATTCCTCGTCAAGGGCGAGCAAGCCAACAGAAGGGAGCTGCCCGCCACTGTCGCCACGGTGCCGGAAAGGCTGAAAACTAGAATCCAGGTCAAAAGCATTTTTTAATAGAACCTATCTCAAATTTGCGGATGAATGATGTTTGTAGCGCCACGGGGGCAGATGCCAGGCGGATTTGCACCACGATGGGCTGGAAGCCCTTCGGGCGCAAACCAACGCCGCAGGTGCCCCCGTGCCGCACAAATCCTTCGGACAGCGGCAATTATGGTTTTGAGCGGCGTTACGCCCGGGCCACAGGGCTTCTAGCCCGGTTAGCCCCGTCGCGCCTTGCTCAAAATATATAATTGCTCTCTGCATCATCATCATCGAATTTGAGATAGGTTCTAGGCAAAAATATCAATGTTTTGGGTCAATGAGGTGGTATCCTGCTAATAATTGCCGGTTTTGGAAACTTTATATTGGTGGTTCAGGAGAGGAATCACATTGATCAGAGGTTCCTCGTAGGGATGGGCCTGCTGCACCTTTGCGAGGGCTTCGGGTATTTTCTCCTTTGGGCAACGGACCTCGATCCGGCATTCCTCGCCCTTAAAGACTTCCCCCACCGTGCCCGTGTGTGGATCGGTGCCCGCGAGGGGCCTCCAGGTTCCACGGGTATCTACGACCGACATGCAATGGTCGTAATTTCCCACCACACCGGCGCCGACCTCATGTAAAGCCGCCTGAATGGCCTCCACGTAGTCAGCCGGGACGAATATGTGCAAATTTACCTCTTCTTTTTTCTCCATCATGGTTTATTGGGATTTGTTTACGCTTACTTAGATGGGAATTGATTCTTTTGCCAAATTTTTATTTTCTCCTCTTTTAAACCAAAACCTTTTGAAGTAAGCGCTCTCAACAATGCCAGAGATTGCCATAGTGGTCCCCGCCCGACTCGCCTCGACGCGATTTCCGCGCAAGCTGCTTTACGAGATCAAGGGCAAACCACTTCTGTTGTGGACCGCCCAGCGGATTGCGGCCGAGGCCCCCGACCTGCCGCTTTATTTCGCCGTCGATGAACTGACCCTCGGCAATCTGCTCTCGGCCCACGGCTATGAATCGATTATTACATCCAAGAGCCACCCCAGCGGGACCGACCGTATCGCCGAGGCCAACGAGAAAATAGGGGCCGATTTCGTGATCAATGTCCAGGCTGACGAGCCGATGGTCACCGGGCGGCAGATCAGGGCGTTGGCGGACCTGATCCGCAGTGGCGCCGATATGGCCACACTCGCCACGCCCTTTCGCAGGGAGGAGGACTTTCACGATTCCAACAAAGTAAAGGTGGTCCTCGACGAAAAGGGCAGGGCGCTTTATTTTTCGAGATCGCCCATACCCTTCGCGAGGGATCGCAAGGGGTTTGTGGACGCCGCCTGGTTCGAGGAAAACCCCGCATTCTGGCATCTCGGGCTCTACGCCTACAGCGCCGATTTTCTCGAAAATTTCAGAAACCTCACCCCCGGACGGCTCGAAAAAATCGAAAAGCTCGAGCAACTACGGGCCTTAGAAAACGGATTCACCATAGCAGTAGGCATCACCCAAGACAAAAGCGTAGGAGTAGATACCCCAGAAGACGCCGCCGCCTTCGAATCGCTGTTGGGGTAGTTGGCAAGCCCCAGCGATGTTGATGATTCATCCGCGAATTTGAGATAGGTTCTAGTTAAGACACAAGATGCCAACAATTAAAAACATAAAGGGATACAGATTTTATTTCTGGAGCCACGAAGTAAATGAACCGGTTCATATTCACGTTAGTAAACAAGGAAGGCAATGCAAAATATGGTTGGATGATTTGTCTGTTGCCCATTCATATTTTCCAAAACACGAATTAACCAAAATAAAAAAAATGGTTGCAGAAAACACCGCAGAGATTAGAAAGAGATGGAATGAACACATTGAAAACCAGAACACGTAAAAAAAAGCAAACCAGGGTGATCGACACCGATGGGGTGGCGGAAAAACGGAGTGTGAAGAAAAGGCGAAAATACCCCAAAACCATCATCCCCAGCCCCGCGATTTCAGTTGAGTGCAAAGCCAAGTTTTTTTCTGTCACCCTTAAAGATGGGCGTGTGCTTTCAGTCCCTCTCGAGTGGTATCCCCGACTCGAATTGGCGACCCCCGAGCAGCGTAAAAACTACGAAATCAATATTTTGGACATTCATTGGCCGGATGTAGATGAGGATATTTCTATCCAGGCGTTACTCGATGGAAAACGGTCTTTGGAGAGTAAACAATCCATCCACAAAAGCTTAAAACACCCAATCTGTGAATTAGAATGACCAAGCCTTAGCGACCTTGGCAAATGGAGGATCTGGCAGCCACTAAATTTCTCAGCTAGAATGAGATAGTTTAAAAAATGGTCGGGGCGACTGGATTCGAACCAGCGACATCTTGCTCCCAAAGCAAGCACTCTGCCAGGCTGAGCTACGCCCCGTTGCGCGGTCACCGGGTTGGGATATTTTCCCCGAAAACCCGTGCCTTTGCGTTTAGTCGCGCTCTTTCTTTCTTACTTTTATCGGTTGGTCAAGCCAAGTTCTTTTTTTAAGATGCTGCTAATTAATGCGGCTTGCCCTGAGCCCAAAAGTGCTTACGCTGGTCTCCCCATGGACGAGGTCGAGGAAGAGTTAGCGTTTGAGGCAGAACCGGAGGCACCTGAGGAATCCACCGCCGAGGATAGCGATAGTGGTGGTAGTGGCGGCGGGTCGAAGCTTTTGGCAGTGGCGGTTGCGGTCGGTGTAATCGGGCTGGTTTTGGGCTCCGGAGGCATTTTCATGGCCATGTCGGCCAAAAGTGAATTGGCCGAATTTCGCGAGGAAGTGAAATCGCGGCCAGACCCGTTACCCACAGTGCAGGCGGAAATGGATGCCCTTCGTCGAGAACTCACGGCCTTGGATGAAAAATTGGCAAACAGCAATTCCCAGCTTGGTTCAGTCGTCAATCAGACAAAACGAGCCTTCGAGGATATCACGCGGGAAATTAAGGCGAACCGGGAAGAGATCAATAAAAGCGCGAAATTACTCGGTGAGACCGGCAAGCGTATTGCCGCCTTTGAAAATGTGAAGCCGGTGAAGGTCAAGCCGGTTTCCAGCGGTAGTAGTGCAGAGCTCGCCCGTGTGGCCGAAAAACCGGAGGATGGTTACCACATCATCGTTTCGGGAGATAATTTCGACAAATTGGCAAAGCTGTATGGATCCACGATCGAGGCTTTTATGCAAAGCAATCCGGGCGTGAACCCCCGTGGACTGCAAATCGGCCAGCGGATTAAAATCCCCGAGTGAGAATGCAATATCCGCCGGGTGACGACAGGGATGCGGGTCTTGAGCCCTGGAATATTTTATCTCGCGAGGAAGTGGCGGATTGTCGGGTTTTCAAGGTTATGCGCCACCGTTGCCGGATTGAAAACGGTAGTCGGGAGGATGATTTTTATGTCATCGATGCCCCTGATTGGGTTGTGGTAATCGCGGTTACGTCCGGTGGAAAATTGGTTATGGTGCGGCAGTATCGATTTGGTTGTGAGGATTATTTTCTGGAATTTCCCGCCGGAGTAATCGACCCCGGAGAGGATCCGGTCACCGCTGGTTTACGCGAATTGCGGGAGGAAACGGGTTTTGTGGCGGAGAAGGCCCGGCTGATCGGCAGTGTTCACCCCAATCCCGCATTGCAAAACAATACCTGCCACTATGTTTTGGCCGAGGGGGCGATTTCCGGAGCGAATACCGAATGGGATGAGCACGAGCAGATTGAGACCTCGCTGCTGCCAGTCGAGGAGATCATGAAACAAACCCGTGACGGCAGGATCAACCACGCCCTCGCGATCAATGCGATGCACTTTTTTTACCCCCTTTGGAAGCAGGACCAAGAACCGGACTTGGGTTGAGCATAATTTCGATGCGCTTCAAAACAGCCGGAAGCTCATGCGGGTCTTTGACGGCAGGTGCTAAAATTTCGCTTCAACAATGCCTACTGGGCAGGCGCCAATTCCAGGACAACCGCTGCCATGCCGGTGACTCCGGTGCGGATTGTCGGCTCGGGGAGTGGCGCAAAAAGGGACGAATGGAGGGAGGGAAGAGGAACTCCTGCATCGTGACTATTTTGCCATTTTTCGGGATCGACCGCACCCAGCCAAAATATACTGATGGGCACTTTGTGTTCCGTTCTTCCATAGCGGCCAAAATCCTCGCCGCCCATAACCGGGTCGGTTTTGACCACATTGTCGGGCCCGATCCAGTTTTTCAAAGAATTTGCGAGGCGATTGGCCAAATCGGGATCATTGTAGAGGGCGGGGGTGTATTCGTCGGCCAGGATCGCTTCGGGATAAAGTTCCTCCGGTAAACCAGCGGCTATGGCCTGCCCCTTGACGATGCGGCGAATGGCCCCAATGGTGCGATCTCTGGACTCGTCCGAATACGAGCGTATGGTTAATTGCAGATGCACTTCGTTCGGGATGATATTGTGTTTGGTGCCCCCGTGGATGGCTCCCACCGTCACCACCACTGAATCCAGAGGGGAGGTTTCCCGGCTGACAATGGTTTGCAGCGAATTGACTATTTGACTGGCCAGCACGATGGGATCTTTCGTCGTGTGAGGGTAAGCCCCGTGCCCACCGACACCTTTGACGTAAATATCCATGGCATCGACATTGGCGAGGGCGTAGCCTCCCACATATCCGATTTTACCCGCTGGCAGGTTGGCATTCACATGGAAGGCAAATGCGTAATCGGGGAGGGGAAACTTTTCAAACAGACCCGCCTTGAGCATGGCTTTGGCTCCCTGCCCGATTTCCTCCGCCGGCTGCCCGATCAAGACGAGTGTGCCCCGCCATTGATCTTTTAAAGACGAAAGCACCCGTGCCGCTCCCACAAGCACCGTCATGTGCATATCGTGCCCACAGGCGTGCATGGCATAGACTTCGTTTCCAGCGGGGTCCATCCTTTGGGCATTACTGGCGTAGTCGAGGCCGGTTTGCTCGTGGACGGGCAACGCATCCATATCCGCCCGCAGGAGAATGGTCGGGCCGTCGCCGTTTTCCATTACCGCGACTATGCCAGTGGCGCCGAAGCCCTCGGTTACCTCATAACCGACCTCCCGTAGCTCACTGGCGACCCTTTTGGCCGATTCAGTCTCCTGCAGGGATAGCTCGGGATTGGTGTGAAAATGTTTGTAGAGCATTTCCAGGCTGGAGTATTCAGCCATGACTCGCTCGCGGACGAGATTTTCCCGCTCCTGCCCTTGAAGGTTTCCGGCAAAGGCCAATCCAGCCGTCACCAACAACGCTGCACCAAATGATATTCTCCGCCGCAGTTTGGTTATATTATGGGTAATCATACGGAAAAAGTTAACGGATTAATCGGCTTTTACAACAAAGGAACGAGCAGTCGGGCAAATTGCTCGGATACCTTGCGGGCATTGCCAAATCGGCCTTCAGGATAATCCTCAAAACGGCGGCATTTTTCCAGAATATCATCAACCCAACCTTGCAGGAGGGCAATATCCGATGGAGTTGTATGGATCAGGCCAATCTCGAAATTAACGAAGAGGCTGCGGATATCGATGTTTGCCGAACCGATGAGGGCGCAGGAATTGTCGATGAGCATAATTTTGCCGTGGATCATTTTTCCGGGGTGCAGAAGAATCTCCGCGCCTGAGCGATGCAATTGACGCAGGTAATGATTGCGAGCCACATCGGCCAAAGTGTGATTCGACTTCTCGGGCAAGATAATGCGAATACGCTTGCCCATATGTGCTTTGACAATGAGGGAACGAAAAAGCACCTCATCGGGAATGAAGTAGGGGGTTACGATGGTGACTTTGCGCCGACATTCCTGCACCAAGGTGATAATGCGATCCCATAAAAGGTCGCCCTCCACATCGGGGCCGCTGGCGATCACTTCCAGGGCGCTGTTTCCGCAAGGGCCGGGCCGGTGGGCAAAGAGATTTTTGAAATCAAGCGGAGAAGTTTTTGCCGCATAGGCCCAATCGGTTAAAAAAATGCGGTTCAAGGTTGCCACGATGGGGCCTTGCAGAAGCACGCTGAAATCGAGGAACCTTGTTGGATCGGGCTCTGTGCCCATAAATCGCTTTTCGATGTTTTGCCCCCCTACGATGGCCTTGTTGTTGTCAAAAACGGCGATTTTCCGGTGATTGCGTAAATGGGCTGAGGTATGGGTATGCAATGGCAGGACCGGAATAAACCGGACGGCCTCGCCACCCGCCTGTTGGATTGGCCTAAGAAAACCGCTTCGGGTAAAGAAGCTGCCAAAGGCGTCGATCAGCAGCCGCACATCGATACCCTCAGACGCCTTTTTTGCCAATAGATCCCGAACCCTCGTTCCGGCTGCGTCCTTCCCCAAAATATAGGTCATTATGTGGATGCTGCGCTGGGTATTTTCGATTTCCCGGCAGAGCGTGTCGAAAGTTTCCTTTCCATTGCCGAGAAGCGAAATGTCATTGCCCTCGAATCTGTTGCTCAAGGTCTCACGGGCATGTTCATGGGGTCGGGCCTCATCGGCGGCTTTTAACGCTAGCTGCTGGATGGCGCGTTTTTTCTTTACCAGCCACCGGCTTTTGCGCCCGCCGACCAGAAAATACAGCGGCACCCCGACAACGGGAAAAACGAGCACCAGGAGTGACCAGGCGAACATGTTGCTCGGCAGCCGTTTTTCGTTGAGCATCCGCCCGATAATCAGAAGGGCCAGCACGAAGCCGAGGAGTGAAAACAGGTTGGCTGGTAAAAAAGAGGGCAGCGCCTCCAGTAAATCCTGGAGGAATTGTGACAAATTACCCGGAAAGAACTTTAACATCTGTCAATTTGCGGCTACCGTAAGATACTACGAGTTTAAGATTTTAAAAGGGAATCATTCATCTTGATACGGTCCGGACGGCGTAGGATGAGTATATTATTTATAAAATGCCATTGATTAAGCTCATGACATTTAACATCGCCCATGGGCGGGGCCTGTCATTTTACCAAGGTTTCAATTCCTTTCGGCGTATTCATAAAAATATCCTTCGCCTCTCGGAATTCCTGAATGCCACCGATCCCGACATCGTCGCCCTGCAGGAGGTGGATGAGGATTCCCACTGGAACAAACGCATAAATTTGTTCGAGGCCATCCGCGAACACACCCGTTTTCCACATGGGATGCATGGTATTCATAACCGGCGCGAAGGGCGTAAACAGCTTGCCTATGGTAATGCCGTGCTCTCCCGGTATCCGGTACACCACTGGGAAAGCAACCCCTTCGGGGAATCCAGTTTGGGTGAAAAGGGCTTTCTCTACGCGGAGATCGAGGTGGGCTCCCTTGTCATCGCATTGGTAAACCTCCACCTCGACTTTCGCTCCAAAATGAGCCGCATCGGACAGATCGAGAAAGTCCTCGATTACCTGCATGACAAACACGGTGGCGAGGGCGGCCCGGCGCTCTCATTTCCCCCCATCATTTGTGGCGATCTCAACAGCCGTTCGGAAAACCTGAGCGACGCCACACAGCACCTGTTCAGACACATCCTGGCCTATGGTGACTACACCCTCTACCCACAACAATCCAGCACTTTTCCCACCTATTTCCCCTACAAAACCATAGATTTCATCTTTCTCCCTGCCCCCTGCGAGCTAGTGAGCTGCGCCGTCATAAAAACCTACCTGTCGGACCATCTCCCCGTCATGCTGGAATTCAGCACGGAATCCAATGTGAATAAAAAATCCCCTTAATCTTAATATTTTATTTGCATTATAGGGCAAACACCCTATTTCCGAATAGGTAAAACTACCTACTATACTACTACCACAGTCAAATTTATACACCCGGGGGGGCGAATGTTACGAAAAAAAGGGTTTACACTTGTCGAAATAATGATCGCTGTCGTGATCATCGGATTACTTTTATCATTGGCAGTTCCCGCCGTGGTCAAGGTCTTTGGAAAATCCACGGTCACGCGGTTTATCAGCGACCTGAAAGTCGTTTCAAACGCCTTCGAATACTTCAGCTTTGAAAAAGGTTTTTACCCTCCCGAAGCCAGCGCAGGTGAGATGCCCGTCGGCATGACCGGTTATTTGCGGGACTTTCCCTGGGGTCTGACCACCTGTATTGGCGGGCAATGGGATTGGCAGAACGATGAGACGGTATCGGGTGGCATCGCCGTGCAGGATCACGATTTATCCGAGGATATGCTAAAGAGCATCGACGAAGAAGTGGACGACGGTGACCTCAACGCCGGAAATTTTACCGCCAACACGACCCGCTGCACCTACGTTTTGCACTAAAGGCCGGACGACGAGGACGGAGCCCAGCATGTGGGTTGGGTTGGATTTGGTTGGGCCAAAAACCCATCTCGAATAAATAAAAAAATGGCGGAGAGGGAGGGATTCGAACCCCCGGTACCGTTGCCGGTACACCTGATTTCGAGTCAGGCACATTCGGCCACTCTGCCACCTCTCCGGTTTTCTCTGGTTTCCTGACGACAACTGAAAATCGACCAAGGTTCAAGTCCTGAAAATATAAACTTGGCTCTGGCTCTGGGGAAGGGGAGCAGAGAATGGGTCGACCCTGGGATTTTCGTGTTTATTTCTAGTCGAGAATCGGCGAATGATCGCTTATCTTTTCTGTTGTTGGGTCACTTCTGACATTTCGCTCATGCCGATATATAAATTTGATCTCACAAAGGCATGGAAAACACGGAGAGAATGGAGTGGCCGCAAAAAGGCGCAAAAAAATCTATGATTTAACCGCAGATTCCGCAGATAAGCGCAGATTATTTTTGAGTGAGTGAAAGAATGAGATTTCGACCACGGATTGCTCGGATTTCCACGGATGAGTATCAAAGAGTTCAATACTACTTGATGTGGACTCTCGGTTGCGGACATGATAGAAAGCTCCCGGACGCTCGGATCGCAAACTCCTTGCCATAACTGGAAAATTGCAATCACTATACCAGCCTTAATCAAGAATCAAGTAATGACATCTTTTCTTTTACTCCAGTGTAAAAAGCGCTAAAGCTATACTAAAAACCCTGATGCAGCACTTAACCAAATTCGATGGTATATTCGTTATCATGATTTTCATCTACTTTTTCTTAACAACTGGTTTTATTGAACATAAATTTGCTAAAAAAGAGAAAAAAACCCCCAAGATTGTATACACTTATATCACGATCAATCTTGGTTTTTGTTTCATTATTATCTTACATTCTTTGTTTGTAATATTTCGCGACCCTAGTTTTGAAACACTATTTTATCTATTTTGTACTGAAATTTTTCCAATGATTTTAATAATATATAGTCTACAAGCCTTTAAAATGGTTAGAGATTTTTTCCATAGAGAAACATAGAGGGAGTTAAAAAGGTGCCATTCCTTGAATCTTGATTTTGAAGTTTCGAACACTTCTTTAAATGAAATACAAAGAGGTTAACGTTTTCTCCGTCTCGGAACCTGATGAATATATACACAAATCTTGTTAGAAGAAGAGTCAATGAATTCTAATCGAATCGAAGGTATTAAAACGGTTTTCTCATTGCTTGAAGGGAATAGTTTTGCGATAAATTACGAATCGAATGCTTATAAGCGTTTCCTTGCTCATGTAACACTTGGGGTGTTACTGTTGATGACAGGAGGGGGATTGCTTTATTTAGTTGCGACTAATCCCAATAAAGCACTGATTCGTAATTTTGGACTGGGGCTCATTCTTGTCGGGATGGGGTTCGGACTTATTTTGCATGCATTCCTACTAAAGAAAAGTCTCGATTCTTCAATCCTGTTTACTAAAGAGCTTATAATTTTGGATAATGAATTTCCTAATGAAATAAAATGGTCAGAGCTTGAATCTGTGAAATGTTTTCCAGGTTCTGTTACTTTTATTGGGAAAAGCGGGGTACATGCTAGCGTTAATGTGCTGTCCAAGAAGTTTACCGATTTTGTGAAATTAATCGACATTGGAACGACTATATACGGCGCGACAGGTAAGGATGCTTTGTACAAGAAAATTGATGCTGAACATATACTATCGAAGTTATGTTCAAATTAATAGCGGGCACGCCGTAGCAAAGTAAATGCCAACACAAACATGGTGATTCTCTCCTCCATGTGCTTGTGCTGTCCAATGGGGGATTAACCGCAGATAAGCGCAGATTATTTTTCGAAAAGAAAGAATGTTTGTTTTGACTGCGGATTGCACGGATTTTCACGGATGAATGCCAAAAAGATCAACATGGCTTGATTTGAACTCTCGGTTGAGGAAATGATAGACAGCCCCCGGACGCTCGAATCGCAAACTTCTTGCCATAACAAGAATATACAATAACTATACCTCTATCAGTCAAGAATCATGTTATGACCCCTTTTTCTTCACTTCAGCGATACTTTTTTTGAGAAATATCCGGGCTAATATGAGGGCAACGAGTCCGTATTCGGCATGCTATCGTTGGAAACGAGATGAATTGTCATCCAATGCTGTGAGAACAAAGAGAAGGACACCTATCGTTGAACGACGGCCAATTCCTCAGCGAATAGTAATTGCAGCTTATTTAACCGACGGATATCAATTAGAGACACTTGACAAAGCGTATTGAAGTGGACATAATGTTAGTAACATCTGCCAGAGTATGATAATTTAAACGATTCATACCAGCCAAATTGTAAATCTCGACAAATGCAAAATCGACTGTGGATCAATATTGGACTTCCCCTTATAGCGTTATCTGTAATTTGTTTTGTAGCGAGTGCTATTGCGGAATTAATTCCAGCGGAACATTTCTTTCGTGATTCGGGAATCAAGTCCGTAAAAATCGCTCCGGACGGGAAATGCATTGCTTATTTGCGGCCGGAAAAAGGAAATTATGTGCTGGCGATAATGGATTTGAATAATCCGGACTCCCTTCGTGGTTTCGGGGGAGGCTTGCAAACAGATATTTTAAGATTTTTTTGGCTCAATAATGAAGACATTGTTTTTTCCGCTTCCGAGGAAAGATATTGGGCACGGGGTCTTCACACTGTAAACATACGAACCCGAATGCAGAATTTACTGAGCGAATATACACACAGCATTTTCGATACTCTTCCCGGAGATCCGAAACGATTTCTTATCAAATATTACGATCGGAGTGATTTATATCCTACCATTAGCCGAGTATCGATTAAACATGGGAATCCCGCGACTTATTTCTCAAATCCAGGTTCCGCCATAAGATTTTTCGATGACTACGACGAGGTTATCAGGCTGCTTCTGTGTTTTGAAAACAACGAAAATTACTATATGTATCGTGAGGATAAACGTGCTCCTTGGAGGATCGTGGAATTCCCAGAAGAGACAACCCCGCTAGAGTTCGACTATTCCGGCAATTATCTTTATGTAGCGAGCAGTCTAAATACTGAAACTACGGGTATTTATCTTTTTGACATCGAAAAATGGGAATTAGGGGAACGTGTAATATATCATCCGAAATACGATATCGTTTCTCCTTATGTAATAAATAGTTCCACCTCGTGGCAAGGGCTCCACTCAGGACATAAATACAAGGGTCTTATCGGTGTTTCTTTTGAAACACAAATACCTCAAAAAGTATGGCTCAATGATGATTTTAAAACCATTCAAAAATTAGTCGATGATACTTTATCGACAACTATTAATCGTATCTATTCTTTAGATGATAATTTCAAACGCTTTATTATATTCAGCTTTAGTGATAGGGAACCTGGCGCTTACTACCTGTTATCATTGGATACCGGCAAGATCGATATTGTGGGCAAGATTAACGATTCGATCGATCCGGAAAAAATGGCGTTTCGAATTCCCATTTCATACGAAACCAGGGATGGAGCAATTGTTGAGGGCTATCTGACCCGCCCACGCGATATGGCCAAAGACAAGGCCGGACCATTGGTAATGCTTGTTCACGGAGGCCCTTGGGCGCGTGATTCCTTCGGTTTTGATAGGGAGGCACAATTTTTAGCCAATCGAGGCTATTCGGTTCTACAAGTCAATTACCGGGGATCCTTAGGTTACGGAAAAAAATACCTTGATGGCGCTGCTTTAAAAATGGGGACAATGATGCAGAATGATGTTACCGACGGTGCTCGATGGGCAATAAAAAAGGGTCTCGCCGATCCAAATCATATAGCGATTATGGGTTGGAGTTTCGGAGGATATTCAACTGTTCATGGCCTTGTGAACAACGCGGACCTTTACAGTTGCGGCATCGCTCTATCGGGTGTTTACGATTGGGTTGCTCAAATGAAAAAAGTTAAGTCGAAATATGGTTGGGATTCCTACTATTATGTTACCAATATTTATGGCGACCCTAAAATTGATCCCGAATTTTTAAAAAGCATATCGTTAATAGATAAGGTAGAAAGTATTGAAGATCCTCTCCTCATTGTTCACGGCGGCCGGGACATGGTTGTTGATGATCGTCAATCCCGAAAATTGGCACGTGCAATGCGATCTGCCGGAAAGAAGGTTAAAACTCTCTACGAGGAAAG
The DNA here is from genome assembly GCA_021772515.1 of Opitutales bacterium. Lineage (GTDB taxonomy): Bacteria > Verrucomicrobiota > Verrucomicrobiia > Opitutales > UBA2987 > JAJFLU01. The sequence continues at coordinate 403 of JAJFLU010000007.1, read as the reverse complement.
GGAAAGACATGGGTTTCAGCAAGCCAAGAATCGAATTGCACTTTACGAACAAATTGAGACTTTTCTCAAAGAGAATATTTGATCAATTGTAGTGATTCAAGATTTATAAGCACATTATCCCAACGCAACTATGGAAAGAGATAATACACTCGAAAGCTCCATAGGTCTAGCCCGGATATTTCATGAAGTTTGACACGTTATTGTTTTAGGAGATGGATTACCGGGTCTTCTGTCAGGATGTTGGGGGGATCAGGAGGTGGATGTTGTTTTCTTCGGGGGCGTATTCGATGGTGTAGTCGTTGAAGGCTACGGGTTCGATGATTACCGGGGTTTTCGTCAGAATGTGGGCGATTTCCCAGAGGTTGATTCCGGGCAGGAGTCCGTCGTTCGTGCGGAAGGATTC
>JAJFLU010000060.1 GCA_021772515.1 Opitutales bacterium | reverse complement strand
GCGCGAGGCTTACTTGTTTTGCGAGAGGCTTCAATGGGGCCGCGCTTTTTAGGGCGCGGAAATAGCGGACATTGCAGTGGAAATGGACAAAAGGATCGGGCTTCAATGGGGCCGCGCTTTTTAGGGCGCGGAAATTTGGTGGCCTTCAAGGATCAGAGCATATTCCTGATTGGGCTTCAATGGGGCCGCGCTTTTTAGGGCGCGGAAATCATTCGGGGCATGGTGGCACATCGGCGGCATCAAAGCTTCAATGGGGCCGCGCTTTTTAGGGCGCGGAAATTGCGCTTGGTTTTCTCTCCATTACTTTTTCGGTAACTGCTTCAATGGGGCCGCGCTTTTTAGGGCGCGGAAATGCCAATCACGGCCCATGTGTTAGCGGTTTCGCAGAGGTAGCTTCAATGGGGCCGCGCTTTTTAGGGCGCGGAAATCCTCTCCTCGATGCGAATTGTAAACGCAAGCGAAAGGCTTCAATGGGGCCGCGCTTTTTAGGGCGCGGAAATGTCCCCTACCGGAAGATTCAAGGTGTATCGCGATAATGCTTCAATGGGGCCGCGCTTTTTAGGGCGCGGAAATGAAGAGCCAAAAGAACAAAAAGAATCGGAAGACCAGCTTCAATGGGGCCGCGCTTTTTAGGGCGCGGAAATATCACTATCAATACATAGGTTTAATTCACTGGTCTCAAGCTTCAATGGGGCCGCGCTTTTTAGGGCGCGGAAATTCCTTGTTTTTTGGGTTATTTTCGCGGTTGATAATGTGCTTCAATGGGGCCGCGCTTTTTAGGGCGCGGAAATACATAGATGCGATAGACGCTACTACAGAAACTACACTAGCTTCAATGGGGCCGCGCTTTTTAGGGCGCGGAAATAGTCATAAATTCTATTCAATGGCAAGCAACCCTCGATGCTTCAATGGGGCCGCGCTTTTTAGGGCGCGGAAATTGGATGAATACACCGACAAAAAAACCGGCGAAAACAAGCTTCAATGGGGCCGCGCTTTTTAGGGCGCGGAAATACCGGTCGAGGCATGAGATTACATGAACATAGTGGGGGCTTCAATGGGGCCGCGCTTTTTAGGGCGCGGAAATTAATAAATCTATGGGGGTATATCCTCTCATTTAGAAATGCTTCAATGGGGCCGCGCTTTTTAGGGCGCGGAAATGCCTCGGCAACCTACCTCCCCAGAGAGCCAAGGGAAAGCTTCAATGGGGCCGCGCTTTTTAGGGCGCGGAAATGGGCAATTTCCAGTCGAGAAAATGGAAAAAGTGATTGCTTCAATGGGGCCGCGCTTTTTAGGGCGCGGAAATGATTACGCTTATCCGCACAAGGCAAAGTTTACCACGACGCTTCAATGGGGCCGCGCTTTTTAGGGCGCGGAAATCATCTATGGGTATTATGCTTGGCCGGAAACCGCTACCGGCTTCAATGGGGCCGCGCTTTTTAGGGCGCGGAAATCTAATAGACATACATTTGCCTAAATCAGACTGCAAAGGGCTTCAATGGGGCCGCGCTTTTTAGGGCGCGGAAATAGCCCTTTTGTAAGGGCCGTTGAGCCAAAGTACTAGGCGGTGGTTTGCGAGGGGTCGATGTAATTTGTACATTTTACGAAATCAAGTCACGTATTTTTTCGATTTTTATTTCCCAAGTCTTTGTTAGCGAATGGGCGCGAGGGCTTGCCGTGTTTCGCGCAGCACTGAGCCTCTCGTGTCCTGCGATTCGCCTGTCAAAGAACTTGTGTAGGTAAAAATGCTACACTACAAAACAAGGGATGTCAGCCTTGGAATAGTTCAGGCCGAGCGAGGTCACGGTGCGTTCCCCGCGGGCGTGACTGGGGCCGAGACCGATAAAAAGCACTTGGTCCTCAGACCCATTGATGACACTCTTTAGTCGTTCTTCAAATTCCAGTTTTTCCCGGTTATTAAGGTCGCATTCAAAGACAGAAAGCTGTAGGTGCACACCGTAGCCTTTGCACAGTTTGAAGACTTTCCGCAACCGTTTCGGGTTGCAGATGTCATAGGTGACGAAGTAATTGTCGCGCATGGGTTGATCGCTCGTAAAAGGGTTAGCGTGTCGTGAAAGGAAAGTATTGCTCAATCTCTCCAGTGAGCACTTTGCCCAGGAGGCGAAACTGTAACTCAAGGGCGCGCCGGTAGCTGACCTTGTAATTGAATACAGGGTGCGTAACCGGAGTTTGCAGACGCTTTTCATAGGCCAGAAAAAATGTTTTGCGGCCTCTGGGCGTCAGGCTGACCGAGTCTCCCGCGTTGGCGAAATCGCTGGAGCCGAGCATCCGGTTATTAATGAGGGTGAGAGCAACAGAGTCGGCGATAATGGGGCGAAACTCCTCCATCACATCGAGAGCCAAAGCGGGGCGCCCATACCGGGGTCGGTGGTAAAAGCCAACATAGGGATCAAATCCGGCCGACCAGGCCGCCAGCGTGCAATCGCGTGCGAGCAGGCTGTAAGCCAGGGATAGCAACGCATTTACTGGATCTTTGGGTGGACGTCGGTTTCGTTGCTCAAAATGAAAGGGAAATTCCTGCTGCGTGTTGGTTTCGTCTTTGAAATCAGGTGATTCGCGAGCGGACTTAATCATCCCGCTGAAGTGTTCAAAGTAGACACGAGCCGCTGCTCCTTCGATTCCGAGCAGTGTAGGCAGCGAGGACGCAACAAGCGTAGAGCGCGCTAAATATTTGAGTAAACCTAATGCATGACGGGGTGATTCCATGTGATTGCGCATGAGCAGCGTCCGCTGGTTGCGGATTTTACCGTGTGTGAACAGGCGTGCGTGGGATAGGCACAACTCCGGGTCGGCAGCGTGCCTGAATTGTTCTATGCGGGTGAAGACATTGGTGAGTCCGTGGCCGCGCGTCATCCCGTAAAACCAGCCGCCCATCGAAAAGTAAGTGATAGGAATATCGCGCTCGCATAATGTGTGAACCAATGCAGGCGATACCGTGACGGGACCGAAAAGCGCAAGGAGTTGTAGGTCCATAATACGGAATTCGCCGACGGGCTTGCCTTTTTCCTTGGCGATGATGCAATCAGCTTTTTTACTAAGGTAGAGGCCGGGCGTGTTAAGGTAGAGGGGACGGGTATCCGCTGCCGGTGCGATGAGGCGGCGCACATCCTTTCCGGGCTTGAGGGCCGGGAGTCGGACTTCTGGGATCTCGACGAATGGCCCTTGGCTGAGCCGGTCAATTTTAGTTGGCAGTTCCATGTTCAGGGTGAGTTGCGAGGGAGGGTCGGTCTTGCGCCATACGACGGTTTCCTGCAGAAAGTTGGTCTCATCCGGCAGGCAGACGGAGACCAGCGAGCAACGCGGGCACTTGGGGGAGTCTTCCAGCGGAGACGGTCGCGGGCCTTGTATGGTCTGACGAACGGCTACAACCGTGGCCTCGATCCACCGCTCCAATTCCACGTCATATGCCAAACGCACGCGCTGCCGTGTCTCGCGGTAATAGATCACGCCCTCCTCGCAAGTATAGCCGTTTTCGCGCAAGAGGAGCATTTGCAAGCCTAGCTGCATGCGGTCGGCGTCCCAGATTTCATAACCCTCATCTCCTTCCTTGGGCGCTCCTTTCTTGTACTCGACGGGACACACCTGTGGCGCATGGCCCTTGCCCGATTCCCGCAATTCGACTAGATCGAGCTTTGCCGTCACTCCGAGACGCTCAGAATAGAGAGAAACCGAGCGGCTGTGGATCGTTTCAGACCTTTCTGTTACTTCAGTTTGCGCCCTCTTCTTTCTGGCAGACGGCAAAGCGCCCTTCCCCGCATCCACCCGCTTGTGCTGCGCAGCCCCTTTGAGGGTGTCCGCATTGTGCACAAAAATACCCTCGACAAATTCCAGGTAAAATAATCGCGGACAATACACATACTCATTGAGCATCCGCGTCGGGAGAATTGTATCGGTTTCGGCGGGCATGGAGATTCAGCGCTCTTTTTCAAATACCGGCGCAAAGAGGCCGAGGTCGAAGTGAGAGGAAACTGTCATGGCAAGTATCTTCAAACAGCTTTTGCGGGGGTGAAATTGCGGTAGCGCCCAGAGGGCATGACAATGGCAGATTGCAGAATTTGGCGGATGCCGAGCGGGGCGAACGTGTCGCTTGACTGGTCGGAGAGGGTTATGACAGAGCGAACGACATCCAAGGGGAGTAAGGACTCCCATATGCGCCAGTGGAAACAGCGCTTATCTCCGCTTCCGATAAAACCGGGCTGACTGGCATGGCGGTCAGGAGCAAATGAAAAAAAAGGAAGCCCTTCGATGGCGAGAAAGTTGGCTCCTGGTTCGGCCAGGGATGGGTTGGCCGATGCATTGGTGGGATCAAAGGCTTGGAGAGCATATTGACGTTTTTCATCAAGGGGATCCCAACGCAAGGAAGTAGCAGAGGTAGAATATCGCCACGGGCCGAAAAGAGCAGAACGGATGTCTTCCGGTGTTACGGTGTTTCGCAGTTCATGCAACATGGAGATAAAGCACTGTTGCCCGGCAGTGAAGTCGAATCGGGTGCGGGTGACGATAAGCGCCTTGCTACTTTCACGAGTACACGTTTCTCCCGCCCATGCGGCCGCCCACTCAGCTTGGATAGGATTTTCGATGGAGCTGTTGGCGATGGCTTCGGCGAGGTAATCGCGAAAGCAATCGAGCGGAAATTTCAGCTTGTCTGCCCAACTGGCTTCTCCCTTTTTGTTCTTCGGGCCATGCTTGGGCGCTTTTTCAAGAAGCTTCGGCGAAAACATATGATCGAGAGGTACAGCGCGGGCTTGAAGGGTTTCGATGATGTTGTCTTCGGACAACCTGGTTTTAGCATGGATCTGCGGCCGCCAACCACCACTCTCAGCGATCCAAACCATACGGATTCCCTTGTTTTTGTGTGCATATGTGAGCACATGCAACACGCCCAGTGCGGCGAGATAGCCGAGTGGATTGGCACCGTCGAGACCGGTGAAGGTAATTTTGCTGGATGTCGGCGCTGTTGTTTTCTTTTCCGGAGCGTGTTCCCATTCGAGGGATGCAAAAGGCGAGTTATCTTCTTTACTACAACCGGGATGTTGGCTGGCATACCAGTCGGCAAAGCGGAAGACGGATTCAACGTAAGCAAGACCCCACCAGCCAAAGCGGCGATTGAGCAACCAAAATGTTTCGGCTATACCTGAGTCGAGGCGATGAGCGGCGGTGGCGACACTTCTTTCATCTACGTTCCAGATCGTTGGTATCCCGACCAGATTCAGGTCAATCTCGGTAGATGCTTTGTCTATTACAACTGGATGTAGCGGCCGGGCATGACCGTGGTGAGTGGCTACCAAGTGTGCAATAAGGGCTGGTTCGGCGGGGGGAACAAATTTCAAATGTTGGACGAATTGCCAGGACAAGGCTTCATGACGAAAACCTTCGGGAAGTTTTGATTGTTCACGTAAGCGTCGCCGTTGAGCCCGGGAATGAGAGAGGTTGCGCGATTTAGCCAGAGGTTCACTGGTGAAAGCAGCCACTTCATCACCATTGCGAAGGAGCAACTGGAAACGGGGATCAAGTTTGCCAAGGTCATGCACGCAGGCGGCTTCCCGGAGAGATTCAGTCAAATCTGAAGGCAGACAGCGGGAGGCGAATTGTTCGACTGCAAAGAGCACGTCGCATGTATGTTGCTTGAGAGAAAGTTCACTATTCTCAACAGAACGTGACGTGATATCATCTTCATCGGCAAAGGTGACGTCTTCAGTCAATTTAGCTTTCTGAGTATCCGGCTTCGGGCCGATCAGGATGAGTCCCTTGCCATCTGGATGATGCGCGAATCGCAGGAGGTTTTCTGCCGCGACCATTTCGGCAAGGCGTTCCTGAAACCAATCCGGCAAAGGCTGTATGGTCTCTGGAGCACTATCATTGATTGGCTCATTAAGCGTTAGGAGTTGCTCATGCAGTTCGTCCTTCTCAAAAAGCCCGTCAGTTTCGGCGAGCCATAAAAAAAATGCCTTGATGCCCGGATGATCGTGCCAAGATGTAAGTAAAGATGGAGTCAGGCGAAGGAATGAATGCCGCCGGACATCCACACCCGCCAGTTCGGCCAGATCGAGGTGCGTATTACCGAGGCCAGTATTGGGCAGGGCATAGCCCAAACCTTTCATGCCGAGAGATTCTGGCAGGACAATGCGGTCACCGGGACGAATTTTGTTGAGATCCCGCGTGACAATGGAATGGGCGCTTCCTCTCCAAAGGAGGAATGGCCTATGTGCCGCATGGCATAGTGGCTTAGATTCCTCGAGATCGAGAATCCCTTCGATGTCTCCAACTACAGAGGCGTTGTCTTGTTTGGCGAGCCATTGGCACAGACGGTGTAAGGGGACTCGTAGTGACTCTTGAGAGGTGGGTGGCAATAGGGAAACCGTCTCTACCCAAGTGACTGAAAAGTCGTCAATATTGTCCGTTGGAGGCACAAGGTCGGCACGCCAAATGACATGGACTTCGGCCGAACTGCGACGTTTTCCATGGAGGAAAAGATCAATATCCGGTTGGTGCTCCGGTTCAGGCGAGGTCTGGCAGAGGGCGTCGAGATGGGCTGGGAGGAGAATAGGGGCATCCTCGGATATAGCAAAAAGGTGTTCCTCCGTTCCTTCGAGATCGTCTTTCAGCAGTGCGTCGAGGGCCTTGATTCCGAAATCGACGGATTCTCCTTGATTCACAGTTTGGAGCCATTTCCAGGTATCGACCATAGCGTAGCCGTAGATGGGATCTTCCTTCCTTTTGATGTCTTGGGGGCGAATCAAAATCAGGGCCGGGCTCTCACGCAGCTTTCCGAGACGGTCCAACCGACCGAAACGTTGGCGCAAGGCATCGAGGCTGGCGCATTCGGTTATGAGAGCGTCGAAACTGTAATCAGCGCCTACTTCGAGGCACTGGGTCGTGACTATGATGATTGGCTTTTCCGGCGTTTCAGGGTTCGATGCTCTAAGGAAGGGATCCCATTCCTTAACTAATGCATCACGATCAAAGGAACGCATACGGCCCGTGAGCAGGATGACGTCGGTTGTTTCGCCACAATCCTTGGTGAGTTGGGCGTGAATGGAAGCGGCTGTGTCCACGCGATTGACCATAACCGCGACGCGTTGTTTGTCTGCGGCCTGGACATATTCAAGGGCGCGTTGAGCGGCGGCGAGCACGAGCGGATCCGCATCTTTGTCAACCGGTTTACCGATGCCGGGCTGTCCTTTCTTCGGTTTGCCGGGAGCCTTGGCGATGGCAATCTCCGCCCGTTTGGCTGCACTGCCGCGTTCGTGTAGCAAGGGGTGATCTAGTGCGGCTTCGCGTTCGTCGGGGTGTGGAAACGGGGGCGAGGCCTTGGCGTTTTTGAGGGTTGCGGACATCACTGCGAACGCAAACGGAGATGGAATAGATTCTTGAGCCCACTCTGGACTCCTAAACCGCTGGATGGAACGCAGGGTTTGGAGAAAAGGAACCGAGCAATGAGCCTCGTCAAGGATGATAAGGCTGTCATTGGCGGCGAGCCCGGCATGCATTGGCGCGAGGGAATTGCTGAATCCGTAGCCACGGAAGAGGAGGCGGGAGCCAATCTGGTCTACAGTGGATGTCAAAATGGCGGGTTGGGAAGGAAGGCGAGCCCAGCCATCATCGCGTAGTACACCGCCGCGGAGACGACCTACCGCTAGCGGGGGGGAACTTTCTTTAAAACCGCTGAGGAGGCGGAGCCGGTCGGCAATCGCCATTAAGGGGCCGTCTGTGGCTTTACGGAGGGCATAGGCAATTTTTTCAGCACGATTGAAGGCTTCATCCACAACAATTCGCCGATCCACCACGAACCAAATGCGCCGGGGAGCGGTGCGTTCATCCAGGGGCATTTCTGCCTGTATGGCCAAGGCATAGAGTGCAGCATCCAGGCAAGACGTTTTGCCGCTGGAGGTGGGTAGATCGATTGCTACCGGCCATTCGGATGAGGAAACACGCTCAGCCAGCAAAGTCTGCCAGGGAAAGGGGTCATAGCCCCAGAGGGTGCGGAAGAATTCGGAGAAGGTGGGAAAGCTCACTGGGTATCCTTTGAAACTGGAAAATGTTCTCAGATATTAAGGGTTTCAGCAGCAACTGCTTTGGGAGTTATTCAGAGCCTACCTTCAATGTTGGGCGGCAAAATCCATAGCCCCGGTAGCGTCCGGCGCCGAGAAAGAGGGGACCAATGATGGGACGATTGAAAATCAAGGTAGCATGGGTGTGACAAAGGTCGCTTCCGTCTTTTCGCTGGAGGCGTGGAAAGGCGTGGGCAGGGGGGGTCCCAAGATGCGGACTGACTGAACCAATGATGATGTGAGCGGGCTCCTGATCTGTCACTCGCTGGCAGGAGCGGCGGATAATGCCAGTGACTTCGTCGCGATAAGCGGCAGGGTCCTTTGCCTTGGCATGACGGTCGAGGACGATGGGCGTGATCGAGCCCCATTCGGTTGCGCCAGCCGTTGCGGCGGTCCAGGCGGATGACAACAGACTGTAAGGAGGGCGATCTTCGGACGGGGCTTCAAGACGCCAGACTCCGAGGCTTCCCAACTTCAGTTGCTTGATTGCAGCCAAGGTGACGAGCAATGCCTTGCGCTCGACGGTTGTCAAATCACGTGGAAGGGCGAGGGCGATCCCCATGAGTTTGCCGTCGGCATACTCGCTTCCGACGAAACCCAGAGGGAGCATGGCCATGTGGGGCGATTCGGAGGGTAATCCGTTGGGCCTATGGCCGATGATTGATTCGGGTAACGGACGTCCCTGCCCGGATGCCACCCGGACCATGGCTTTGCGGAGCAGGGTGGTGAGCCGGAGGGTGGTGGCGAGTTCGAGGGAACGATAGGAGCCGGATTCCCGGATGAGCCGGTATATGAGGAGGTTCGGATCAAAGAAGGTGCCGGGCATTTTAGATGGGGATTCGGGTTTGGCGAGAGCGTAACCCTGCCACTGGGAAAGCTCGGGGCGGAGGCTCACTGGGGGTTGATTTTGATATGTTTCACGCAGCTCTTTGCGGATTTTGGCCCGTGTTTTTTTGTCGAGCGCTTCGAGTTCGGCAACCTTGAGGGCACCGTAGGCTTCGAGGGCACCCCCGTTGTAACGCTCTTCGAGGTAGCGGAGGGTGCCCGGAGTGGGAACACGGAAGCGTCGATCTGCCCGGGAATCGTCCGGCACGAGCGCGGATTGGTTCGCCGGAGGTTCGGATTCCATCCACATCTGCACCAGTGACGAACTGTGCCCGATACGGCTGACCCGCTGAGTTAATTTAGCAAGGTTCTCCGCAATTGAGGATTTGGCTGTGACCTCGGGCCAAACTAAATAAACAGTGTCGCTGCTCAACCATGCCCGGGCGAAGGTGCGGGGCTGGCGGGTGCGAGTCAGACCGGGTGCGGATTGAAGAACGGCTTTTGCGGGACCGGGCTTGTCATTGACCGGCACAAAATGTGTGACGACCCTGCGTGCTTCGCAACCCCCGGCGTAAACTTCGGGAGGATCAAGTTTTTCGAGCCACTCTAGAGCTGCCTGTTCTCCGGGATTTTTTTCGTTATGAAAATAGGCTGCCGCCATTGCCATAAAAATGCGGCCCGGATGAGGCGGCCATTCGACTTGGTCGCGGTTAGCCACGTCGCTGGCGGTGGCCCAACCGTTGAGGTAGCGGATGCCGAGGGCGAACATCTCAGGCATCCTCACCCTCCCCGCCTTCCTTGGCAGCAAGCTCCTGGCTCTTGCGCACGAGTTCGAGGAGCTGTTTGGAAGGCTTCAGCGTAAGCGGTTCTTCGTGCCAATCAAGGCCGACAGTCTTGGCGGCAGAAATGGCCGTGGCGAGGAGCTTGAGCGCGTCTTCGCGTTCGAGACTGAAGCGTTCGGGTTCGGCACCCGGTTTAGAGAGGAGTTCCCATTCGAGTGATTTCTCCGGCCAAAGCAGGCAGCGCGATCGCAGCCCCATGCCGGATTCAAAGGCGAGAGTAGCAGCGCACAATCCAAGTGCGGCAAGTACGGTCTGCCCGGCGGAATTTTGTTCAGCGGAACTGACCCCGTTGATTGGGAATTTGAGACGGCGCAAGGCAATTAGAGAAAGTGTGGTCAATTGCTCGGCGTATTCAATAGTGGCACCCGAATAGTTATTATCATCGGTTTTTTGCTCCCTCTGCTTTGGAAAAGGAACGCTACTATGGTTGATTTCTGACGGTGAAACAGCACCTTTAGTTTTAGCATCTTTCGCCACCTGCCAAGTTTCGCTTGGCGAACCTTTCAGAACTTTTGTCTGGGCTCTGATTTCAAGAGGATCACGACGAACCCCTCGCAACAAATCCCCGACTTCTGCTCCGATCCCCACAACCTCTGACACCATGGCTCGCTCAAACTTTGCTCCGAGTCCACCCTTTGGCCCGGTGGAATCCCACATGCCGAAAACAAGCGCGGTAGGGCAGTATTGGTAAACCGGCGTGGCGTTCTGAATACTGGTCTTGTTGATTCCGATCCCGGCTTCGGATTGACGGAAGGGGATTCCATTCAACTCGCTGTCACGGAGAATCGCATCGGCCAGACGATGAGGCACCTGGAGGCTGGTGATGCGGCCCAGTTCGTCGAGCAGGCGTCCGGCCTCGCGATCGGCTTCAATGTCACCCGTGGGTGCCTGATCCGAAAAATCGACAGCGATGAGCGGTAGTTTAAGTTCACCTCCATCGATGGCCTGCTGGAGCGCTTCCTCCATACGATTGGCTTGGCTTTGGACGCTGTCGAGCAGGACGCAGGTAACCGGTTCGTTTTTGTTTTGCAGACGGCGTTTTTCCACGGCGTAAACGGCGCCTGCGTATGTTGGTGGGAAAACTTTGTCGCCTTCACCGCCTGCGGGTTGGAGGACGGTACGGCAACGGAAGGCGGCGGCAGTCCCGGAGACTGCCGACTGGAGGAGGCTTAGATCGAGTGTGTTGTTCATGGACTATTATGTTGATTTGAGGTTAAAAACTTCTCGCATAGGCAGGCTATAGACCGGGCGGTAGGGCCAGTTTTTGCTTTGATGAAACGGTCTCACCTATATAAGATGTTGACGCGGTTCCAGACCGAGGCGAGACGGCTCTGCCAAGGGTAAGGTTCGTGTTCAGTGGATGAGTGGAAAATCCGGGAGAAATGGACTGTGTTTTGCATTATTGCTACATTTCTTTAAAATGCAAACTGCTTGGAGCCTGTTTCCCAAATCTGGTATTTGCAAGGACAATGTTTGGAACGGTTGTTTCCCGGGTTGATTGCATGACTTGAACGACATTGGATGTGGTGTGTGGAGAAACTAACCACCGAACACAATGACCGAAATTGCGGGGATTCAAGGGTGGCCGGGATAGCCCCTCACAAGGTGATTTTGCTGCATGACTTCAATCATCATGAGGGTTTCACATTTTTGGGTGTTCTTGCGGGCTTCCAATTCGCGAAATTACATTGTGCCGCCATCAAGCGTTGTCTCCAGTCTCTGCCTTCGTCAATTTGCCCGATTGGCATGGCGCAAAGTTTCTCGATTGCCGCGATGTGCCCGCGGTAGGCTTTGCAGGCTCTTTTGTAGGCGCCGAGGGTTTTCTTGCATACAAGTGTGTAAGGGCTTCCCCGCCGCTCAGTGACGTGCGTGATGTCGAGATGTTTCCCGTCCAGGGTCTGGTGAATGGTTTTCCGAAGATCTTTGCGCGCGCGAAATCGATGCTCCCGGCTGTTGGGGTCGCGGACGAATGTAGCCAGTTCGCGCAGCAGGTTGGAGTTTGCCGCGAAGTCAACGGGCATGGCCCAGTCCGATGGAGGGATTGGGGGCTGCTCAGCTCGCTCCAGAAAGTATTTTGCGGTTTCGCGCCAGAGATAGAAAACAATGGCGGGCGGAAGGCTGTCAGTTGCGGCGGTTAGAGATTGCAGAGCGGGCAGTAAGATAGTCTCCGGGTCGAAAAAACGATTATCTTTGGCGATCAACGCTACGGCGCGATCAATCATTGGCCCGGCGGGAGAGGTCTGGATCGCTTCGAGAAATTTCCGCAATAGATCCGGGGTGATATCCGGCGCTTTGGCGTCCTCCTCATCCTCCTGGTTACAATTCCATAATAGATCCAGGATTATATCCGGCTCATTGTCATCTTCCGGGCTAACCCACCGCGTCGATTGACTTTGCGGTTTGGTCGTTCTGAGCAGCAAGCCATCCAGCAATGCGCCGAGCGTGTCCTCAAGAATCGGCGTATGATCGCTGGCAGCCAGTAGTGTCCACAAATCAATACACGCTGCAGGGTGTTGATGCGCGTTGACCTTAAGTAATGCGTTGATCCGTTTCAGCGCCGACTTATGGCCGATGATCGAAAACGATCTGATGATTTCTTCGTTCTGTGCGCCAGTGTAGTGATCTGTCAGAAAGTGCGCAGGCAACGCCTTGATAATAGCGGCATCGTCCAGTTGATTTATCGCCTTGTAAAAACGCTTCAGCCGGAGACCCGGTTTGTCGCCCCGCTCCCAGCGGGCAACGATTTTGTGTGTCAGTTGAGCCAGTCCGGAAATTGTGCCTGCGCAATCATTCAGATATGTGGCGATGCGTTGTTCCAGTAAACCCAGAGCCGCATCCAGACCTGCACTGAGACAGATGTCGTCCGTTCGTTCATGCGCCCAGAGTACGCAGGCTGCCCGCAGGTAGGTGCGCTCAAACGACGCGCCTTCATTGCCGGTGGCTTCATAGAAATGTTTTTCATCGGCGTCCTCACCCTCCAATGCGCCGGGGGGCAGAGCTTCGCCGTTCTCTAACGGAATTTCACCATAATTCTCCAAAGCGTCGTCCTGATCCCGCCAGCTGTCTATGTAATAACGCCATTCACAGACTTCGCCGATGCTGTAATCATCTTCATCCTCCTCGTCATCCCAATAGCGACGGCGTTGGTGGTAATCTCCCTCCCACTGAGCCCAGCCCGACTCTTCCAGATGCACGATGCCCAGATGAATAGAACAGCCCGCCGTTCTGGCTGCTTCGCTTAAAACTTGCGCCACGGCGGCATCCCGGTTCTTCAGCCCCGCAAAGGACAATCCAGCAGGCGTGTAATGGTGATTGAGCATCCAGACGAGTTTATCCGCCCCCTTGCCAACCTTGCTGAGCCATTTCTTCAGGATATTGCGCGTCTTTTCGATCTGAGTTTGATGATGAGGCGGGCGAAGGCGCTTTTTTTTGTTGCGGCGCTTCTGGATCAGATTGAACACCAGGCAGACGCGATAGCCGGACTCGACGGGCAGGATTTCGTGTTCGCAGTCGGCATAAAAGGCTGCGAATGAAAGAAGCCCGGGATCATCATTGATAAGATCCACAGCGGTATCCTGCCCCAGGTGACGGATATGCAAGCGACCGCCCTTGTGCGCCGAGGGCAATGAAACCACCAGCGTGCCGAACATGCCACCCGCTTTCTCGGAATCCCGATGAGCACTGAAGAAACCCCCTTGCTCATAGATCAACAGCTTGTAAAACTCGGCGGTGATTTCGGATAGCGGACAACCAAGCCCTGAGGCCACCTTGGCTAACAAATCCGAGAGAGTGTTCTCCCACGAGCTTCCACCGAGGGAAATCTTGCCCGCGTCCACCTGCCAGACCTTGCGCACGGACTCGTCCAGCAGCGTTTCGCTACCCCTGCCATAAGGCGCTTTGGCGGCTGCTTCGTGTATCAAACACCTGCATTGTTCCACTGGAACCGGAAATGATACGGCGCCTACGCCCGCTACCAGTAAAAGTGGCATGGGCGCGGGCATCACCCCCGATGTGCAGTAGGAACCTGGCTGCTTGACGCTTTTCAGCACTGTAACCAAATTCTCGAAACCTTCGGCATATTCGATCTGTGGGCCGTCCTGTTCCATATCTATTGTTTAATAATGGTTTATTTCCCGTCTCCATACAGGAAATTCGGCAATTCACCTAAAGGCAATGCCGTCTTTGCCTACAATTCCGCCAAGAGCTGCAAACGTTGGGAGTCGATCTCCCGTAGTCGTGCTTCAATGGTATTGATTGGGTCGAATTCGCTCATGGAATCTGGTTGTCAATGGATTGGATGCTTTCGCCATGGAAGAATTGCAGATTTCCTTGCCCTTATCAATAATTTAACTATAGTCGGCATTATTGGATATAGAGCCGACTTTAGTTAAATGAGCAATCGACTGGAACAACTGGAGCAACTCCTCAAGCAAAAAGGCGTCCTGAGGGTGGGCGACCTCGAAACCTTCGGCTATCCGAGGTCTTACCTCGGAGAACTGCAAAAGCGAGGGAAGGCCATCAAGCAGACTCGTGGTGTCTACATGCACCCTGATACGGACATCCCGCTGCATTACAGCCTTGCGCTGGCTTGCAAAAAAGTGCCGGACGGTGTCATTTGTCTGCTGTCCGCGCTGTCCTATCACGGAATCGGCACACAAAACCCGCACGAGGTCTGGATGGCAATCGACCGAAAAGCGAGGATACCCAAAGTGGATTTTCCTCCGCTGAGGGTGGTGCGATTTTCAGGCACTGCGCGGACAGAGGGAGTGGAGTCTTCGGATGGAAGTTTCCCCATCCGCATCTACAACCCCGCCAAGACCATCGCTGACTGCTTCAAGTATCGAAATAAATTTGGATTGGATATAGCAATCGAAGCACTACGCGAGGGTTGGCGCAACCGCAGATTCTCCATCGACGAATTGAACCACTATACCCGAATCTGTCGCGTGGAGAAAGTCATCACCCCATATCTGGAGGCGATTCTGTGAGCGAACGAGAGACAAACACCCTTGCTGCTTCGGTAAAACAAAGACTCTTGAACCGTGCACAGCAGGATCGAGTGGATTTCAATCTACTGTTAGTCCGATATGCGACCGAACGTCTGCTCTTCCGGCTCTCGGTATCGCCTTTTGCCAGTGATTTCTTTTTGAAGGGCGCCATGTTGTTCGTCTTGTGGAAGGAAAACCCGCATCGCCCAACAAAAGATATGGACTTACTCTTCAACATGCAACATGACCGTCAGGAAATCGAAAAGGCATTCCGTCAGGTCGCCTCGTTGAAGGTCGAGGATGACGGCTTGTTATTCGATCCCGATTCAGTTGAGGCGGAGGAGATTCGTGACGAAAATGCTTACGGTGGTGTCCGGATCAAGCTGAACGGATACATTGGCAGTGGCAGGATACCG
The DNA here is from genome assembly GCA_021772515.1 of Opitutales bacterium. Classification (GTDB taxonomy): domain Bacteria; phylum Verrucomicrobiota; class Verrucomicrobiia; order Opitutales; family UBA2987; genus JAJFLU01. The sequence continues at coordinate 3,567 of JAJFLU010000060.1, read as the reverse complement.
CTGCAAGTCGATATCGGCCTGGGTGATGCCGTCTATCCAGAACCCGATTGGTCAGAGTTTCCTACGTTGCTTAATTTTCCTCCGCCACGAATACGCGCTTATCCCATCTACACGGTGGTAGCGGAGAAGTTTCAGGCTATGGTCGAACTACAAGATAGGAACAGCCGCATGAAGGACTACTTCGACTTGCTATATCTTCAGCGAAAATTCGAATTCTCGGGATGTGATCTCCAGGAAGCCATAAATCAGACTTTTCATAGACGAAAAACGACGATGCCTATGAGTTTGCCCGTTGGCTTAAGTGAAAAATACTGGGGTGATGAACAGAAGCAGGTGCAATGGAACGCGTTCCTGCGAAAGAATCACCTCAAAATTCAGATCGACCTCTATGCCGTGGTCGAGGAAATCAAAGGATTTTTATTGCCTGTTATCGATAATGCCCAGATCGACCGAATGGAATGGTCGCCGAAGGAAGGTTGGGCTCCCAAGTAAGGAACAAATTGTGAAACTACAAATTGCTCTTCAAAAGCTACTCGGGCAGGCTTACAACGCCATCTTCGTTCGCTACGCTCACTGCGTCAAATCTGCGGTAGGTTCGAATCCAGCTACTTCGTTCAAATTGGCTGCCCGGATTCGGGTTGAACGTCGAGTCCTGATTCGAAAGGAGCCCGCAGGGGGAAGTCTTCTCCCTGGTTTCCAGAAACGCGCCCGATTGCGCCAAGGTCTTGAACCGGCCTTTCTGAGTTCACGGTACCCGCTACATCTTGACCCGGACATTGCTGCCTTGTTTTCGAGGCATTAACCCACATCTCTTCAGGCTCCCGTAGTGAGGTGCGGCATTTCTGTCCGGGCAAGCGCTGACGGTGTGGACTCCTCATGCGTCTATGCCCTGTGGTTTCCGTGATGAGCGGCTCTGGCTCTTTCCCCGTTCGAGCCGGTCTCGGCCCTTCTCCCGACCCGTTTCACTGGACCGGGACTGCTCGGAACCCGTCGCTCCCCAAAGGAGCGCCACCCTGGAAAGGTCCTCTCTTCCCCTTCGTGCGGAGGGTGCTAAAGCGTCCGCCCTGAGCTCAGCGTTCGGATTCAGCCGCCCTATACGGCTTGGCCCTTCGGGTTGGGTGAAAACGGGATCGCGATACGGTCCTACAACCTCAACTCAAATAACGAAAGGAAGTTCACTATGAACCTCATCATCATCTCAGGAAACCTCACTAAGGACATCGAAACCCGCGAAGTCGGAGAGCACACCGTCAGTGTCTTTGGCCTCGCCGAAAACGAAAAACGCCGCGACCACACCAACTTCTTCAACGTGGAAGCCTGGAACAGGCTCGCCCAGAATGCCGCCAAGTATATCGGCAAGGGCAGCAAAGTCCTCATCCGGGGCCGCATCAAGATGGACCAGTGGGACAACGACGAAGGCCGTCAGTTCAAGACCACCATCGTGGCCGACGAGATCGAGTTCCTCGACTTGAAGAACGGCAAGAAGAAGACCACCCGCCGCTCCTCTACAAAGAAGAGTTGAATCCATCTCTAACGTTCAACCAGAATCCGGCTTCGGCCGGATTTTGGTGTACGCGCGAAAATGCGTCGCCGTCCTCCTCCATTCTGCCATCCGGGCAAGGTCGTGCCGTTGGCCTCCACCTGCATGCAGATGCCGCTCTTACGTCGAAACAGGCGACTGGTTCATACTCCCGATTAACTGACGGAGGCCAACCTCTCTGTCTCGATCCGTCTCTGAGTCTCTTCATCGATCTGTTGATGTCTCTTAGAAAAAGTCGTTATGAGTTCTTTGGGCACACCGGATATTTCGAAGGAACCCGCATTGTTCTCAATACCGTAAAACATCCGTTTTAATCCCTTACTCAGTTCGTGATAATAGTAGTTTTCAGTGAACTTCTTGGCCTGAAACATTTCCTTCGTTTCGAGGGCTTTCCAGCGTTCTTCCACCGGATCGTAGGTTGCATTGAATAGAATACAGTGTGTGTGCAGGTGTGGGTCTAGCTCCCGGCTCGTATCGTGACGGAACATGGCTCCGACCACATTGCCGGTAATCCGATCCGTGTTCCGTCCGTTTTTGCGCACCCGTGTTCGTGCCCATTTTTCCAACTCCGTCATCGCTTTTTTTACGGATTCATTGTGCAGGTCCACGATGCGGCTGTCTTTATTCAGGGCTACTATGGAAACGCTTTTCGGAGGACTCAGTACCAGATCGTGATAGATTCGCCGGTTTGACTTCTTCTCACCGTTTGCCATGCGGTTCCGGTTCTTTCGTTGCGTCAGGAACTGGCCTGTATTCGGATCGTTTCCCTCTACGAGGCTCAGGAATGTCTTCTCATTGACCGCGCCTTTCAATCCCAGTTTCTCCGCTCCTTTACCAAACCATTCTCCCTCGATAGAGTGGTTCTCTGCGTAGTAATCGCCTACTTGCAGGTTCTCCCGAAAATACTTTCTGGCATTGGCTAGGGATGTTACTGGCACCATTGTAATCATGATCTTTTTCTCTGTTCTACCGGGTCTGTTACTGTGATTTTTGCGAAACGTGTTCACGTTCCTTTGGTGGTTACACGCTTGACTCCTTAGCAGGCTAAGGTAAGATTTACCGAGAAGGTTACCACAGGCTCAGATTTAAAAAAGAGGGTAACGGTCCACAAAAATCCCCTATTTAATTAGAAGGGCCACGAATCCCTTGAGGCACGTTTCGCAATCCGCAAGATTGAGGGCAAGAAGGGGAGGTGAGTATCGAATGCAGTCCTTGGGAAAACGTGAAGCAGTTTTCCGTCAAGAAGCTACAAACAAACTCTGGAACATGCTAGAGTGGTTGAAAAAGCTCCCCCCAATCAAATCGATTTTCCCACAATTATGGCGCAATCCTGTCACTCCAAAAGAGATTGCTTGTACCTTTCATCAGCCTCCAAGGAATCGTCACGAGACGGCTCCTTATGGGTAGATACGTTTAGTTTAATCACGGATACAAATACCAGACGGATAGAAAATCGAAAAGTGTTAATTTCTCCACAACTAGCGACTCAATGAAATGTGGTGCAAAAGGAAGTGCAGTTTCTACCTATTTTACTTGATTTATTCACATTTATTTGGTTTCCACAAATAATCAACTCTCATTTTAAAAGCAAAAACAACAAGTAAGGAAAGGTTTAAGCAAAACAATCCAATTGCGATTGCCTCGTAACGAAGGTTGATAATCTGAATAAACAGATTTGGCCAGGGCTTTGGAGAGTTCGAGGTAACCGACTTTATGAAGGAAGAACAGACGAATTTTGTTGAGGTTTTCGATCAGTCTGGGAAGGTAGTTAATTGTAAATGACCTTCAGCAAATGGTAAATGTGGTCTGCGGTGCCAAATTCGTTGACGGCATGGTAAAAACTCTCCATCAAAAGTAGATGATAACGTAAGTTTTTTTAGCTAACACCTAGGTCGTGTTTGAAAAGTCAGTGAAGAAGATATAAGAGGCAAGCAGTGATGCAAACGAAAGCGGCGTATGAGGAAGCGAGTTTATCGTATCGTGTAGCTAATCTCCGAAACTGCTTTAATTTGCCTATGGTGTTTTCA
>JAJFLU010000059.1 GCA_021772515.1 Opitutales bacterium | reverse complement strand
TGAAAACACCATAGGCAAATTAAAGCAGTTTCGGAGATTAGCTACACGATACGATAAACTCGCTTCCTCATACGCCGCTTTCGTTTGCATCACTGCTTGCCTCTTATATCTTCTTCACTGACTTTTCAAACACGACCTAGGCGAGCAAAGTCGTCAAAAAATAGAGAACCCAAAACGTATTGCGATTCAGCTCGTTGACACGGCAATTCCTCGTTCGGCGGAGCGATTAGTTTTAGGTTTTCATCCGGTCTGACAACAAGAAAATAATGATCCTAGACCCTACCCAATTCTTCCTCAACTGTCTTGTAGGAGAACCTGTGAGCCATACCCATAGCAATGATCGTAAAAACCGCATCAAGATAGTGCAGATACCCCAGTAAACCATAACCGTAGGTCCGCATGTCGATATTTTTCAGTGTATCCAAATAAGATCCGTACTGTAAAGACACCACATGAAATACGATAAGCATGTTTCCAAGTAGTATAGAGAAGAATGCTATTGTGGCCGCCGCGGCACCAAACTTTCGATTTCGCCCTCGTCCTACTATCCACATTGAATAGCCAATTATCGCTCCAACCCCAAGGGCATACAGGCTGCTTAGCCAACCGCTCGTGACCGCAATCCAAAACCATACCGCAGAGCAGACTACACCCGTTACTATGCCGGTAATAATTGAAGTGTGATGGCATAGCTAAGGAATTACTGGGTTGCAATGCCCTGGAAGAGATAAACCTTTGAAAGACATAGTCTGTTACGCGGTGGATGCAACACATGTCCAGTTTACAGTAAGCTAGACATTACCTTATGGAAACGAGAGGTAGCTGGTAGGTAATCAATTGAGTTGGAAATTGGTTTATTTATCCGCGAAATACATACGAATTATGAAACGATTTTTCGGACAAACTGCAATTGTCACAGGTGGCGCTCAGGGTATAGGTTTCGCTATCTGCAAAAAACTGGTCTCGGAAGGGGCCAAAATTTGGATATTTGACCGGGTTGAAGGATTGGCCCAAGAAGCGATTTCAAAACTCGAGGAACAAGGTTTTCTTGCATCCTTTTGCAAGGTTGATGTATCCGACGAAGACAGTGTCCGATCGGGATTTTCACATATTGCAGATGCCGGAGAGACTTGCTCGATAGTGGTCAATAGCGCAGGGGTTGTCGGCCCCAATGGCATCAAGACAGAGGCAGTTTCTTTGGAGGATTTCGAGCAGACCTGTCGGGTAAACTTAACGGGATCGTTTCTCATGCTCAAATATGGGTTAAAAGCCATGCTTCCTCAGAAATATGGGCGAATACTTTTGATTGCGTCTATTGCGGGCAAGGAGGGCAACGCCGGAATGTGTTCTTATTCCGCATCCAAGGCTGGTGTGATCGGCTTGGTTAAAGCGGCGGGCAAGGAGTATGCCGAAGATGGAATTACCATCAACGCAGTAGCGCCAGCCACAATTAACACGCGAATGGTTGCAGGTATGGCACCCGCTCAGGTAAAATATATGACTGACAAAATACCGATGAAGCGCTGCGGAACTTTGGAGGAAATTTCAAATCTTGCAGCTTGGATAGTTTCTCCAGAAGCCAGTTTCAATACCGGATTTACCTTCGACATGACCGGTGGCCGCGCCGTTTTTTAATTGCTATGAAACCTCGTTTTTCCTGCGCTGACTTTACGTTCCCCCTACTATCACACGATAAAGTGCTAGTCCTGCTAAATTTGTTGGGATTCGAGGCGGTGGATCTGGGGGTTTTTGAAGGTCGTTCGCACTATTCGCCAAGCCAGGTGAATGAGGATCCGCGCGGTTTAGCGAAAACAATAAAGGCGAATCTGGACGCCAACCATTTGACTGTATCGGATGTTTTTTTACAGACCGGGGAGGAGCCTTCGATCTCGGCCGCAAACGATCCTGATTCGACAGCTCGTGAACGTAACCGGCAATGGTTTGAAGCCATGTTGACATTTACGGAAGAATTGAACTGCCGCCACCTTACAGGCTTGCCCGGTGTCAACCACACGAGTATTCCACTGAATACGGATTGGAATCTAGCGGTGGGGGAGGCCCATTGGCGGGTGCAGCGCGCCAAGCAAGCGGGGATTGCCTACTCAATCGAGGCTCATGTGGGGTCCATTTTACCAGATCCGGAATCAACGCTGCGATTTTTGCAAGAGGTTCCCGACCTGACATTAACTCTGGATTATGGACACTTCATTTACCAGGGGATGAGTAATGAATCCGCCCACCCGCTATTAAAGTACGCCTCCCATTTTCATGCCCGTGGAGGAGCGAAAGGCCAACTTCAGTCAACGGTCAAGGAAAACACAATAGATTTTAAGGCGGTGGTCGAGGGAATGGCCAAGTGTGATTATCAAGGTTTTCTTTGCCTGGAATACGTCTGGGTGGATTGGGAAGGCTGCAACCGTACGGATAATATCGCAGAGACACTTTTATTGCGGCAGCAAATCGAATCCTACGCGAATAATTTGAGGGAATCAGGATTACAACGCGACCGATAAACTTCGACGGTAATTATCATTGATATCCTCCCATGCTGCACCACGCGTAATTTCGTTTCGCAGATAGCTTTGCAAGGACTTTCCCGCCGCCTCCTGGTGAGGAACGTAACCATCGTAGCGGGGTCTCACGATAGCCTGCTCATGCGCGACACGACTGCCAGAGAAAAATTGATTGCTTAATGAGTCGAGCGCGGGATCATCCCATGCCTCGCGGTGGGCGGGCTGACCTCCGGAGTAGGCATAGACACCTTTTTGCACCTCGGCGGAGGCGCAAAACAAGGCAAAATCCAAAGCGGTTTCGATATCCGTGCAATGCTTGGTAATCGAGAGACCGGTTCCACCAATAATGCTACGTAGCGCCGTATCAGCATTAAGACTCACAAGTCCGCCGTAGGACAGCGGATGTTCAACAAATGAAGGCCTACTATAGTTCCCGTAGCTGTAAGCGAAGGCGCAGTAGGCGATTTCGTCTGTTTGCGTCATCTGTTCTGCCAACCGAATCGGGTTTGATTCGTAAATCGATTCCGGCATTTTTTCAGACAATCGCTTCAGCAGATCCATGGCCTCATGAGCGGGGTCTGTATCGGCGATTTGATCTCGCCTGGTGAATGGTCGTGCCTGCAAAGCTTCCAGGAGCATGGACCAGTTGAGAAAAAGGTCAGGCGGAAAACCCGGCATCGTGGCAAGCCCCCTATCTGCCAAGGACAACAGTTCATCCCAATTCTGGGGTGGTTCCTGGTTGTGTTTCCGCATCAAATCGGGTCTCCAGCTCGGTGTCGGTGTCGCCGCATCAATAGGGATTGCCAGAAGTTTTTCCTCGTATAGATAGCTCTCGAATGAGGAGCCGATGAAACTTGAGCGCAGCCTTTCCCAATTTTCCATAGATATTATGGGGCGCAGATCGTGGACTAAGTCTCGGGCAAAGCAAAATCCTGCCCAGGGGTGATCGATGACTATGAAATCGAAATGATCGGCCAGAACATCAATGGGCATGTGACCGAATTCATTGAGGGAACGCTTGTCCCAGCAAATTCGTCTGCCGGGGTTGAGTTCCTCATAGCGTTGGGAAGCGGCCACCAACGGTGGGAGCGCCCGGCTGTGATCCCAGGCAATTCCGGTGAGTTGAATTGAATCATTCATAAAAATTGATTAGATTCGTAATTTATTCTATATCTGGACACCAGCTAAAGAGATTTTATCGTAACTATAGTTTCAGTTTGCCTCAAGTTCCGAAATTCCAGACCTACCAGTTGAAACTATGGATGCCAAAATTAAAACCGGACTCGTTTCTATCTCCTTTCGTCAACAATCTGTTGAGAATCTCGTAAAACTCGTTTCAGAGGTGGGTTTGGAAGGGATAGAGTGGGGAGGTGATGTCCATGTGCCCCACGGCGATGTAAAAAGAGCCGAGCAGGTTAAACGGATGACCTTTGATTCTGGCCTGAAGGTTTCAGCTTATGGTTCCTATTACAAATTCCAGGAATACAATCCCGATTCCAGGACGAAAGGACCAGAGATGGAGGCCGTCCTTAACACAGCCGAAGCTTTAGGTGCTCCGGCGATCCGAATATGGGCTGGCGAAACCAGTGCCGCAGATGCCAGCGATTCATGGTGGAGAACGATTGTAGAAAAGACAAAGGAATTTGCCGACCATGCGTCCAGACGCGGCATTCGAATCGATTTTGAGTTTCACTCCGATACCTTGACCGATACCAATGAGTCTACAAAGAAGCTCCTGGCAGACATCAACCATCCAGAGGTCAAAACCCTCTGGCAGCCGTATCTCAGTGTTTCACACGTTTATCGATTGGAGGGTATCAGGATGCTCCTGGACGCGATCTCAAACATCCATTGCAACTATTTTGCCCAAGATCCCTGGCCGCACATGCATGTGCTTGAGGAAGGGAAATCCGAATGGATGGATTACTTAAATATTCTCCAGAAAAGCGGGACGGAGCGTTGGGTCAGTATCGAGCATGTGAAGAACCATGCAGTTGAGAATTTTGCCGGGGATGCAAAGACCCTGAAACATTGGGTGGCCGAAATGAACCAATTATGAATTCCCCTTTATCCCAACTGAAGCTCCCGTGCCAAATGGAGGAAATCGACAGGTTTCTCTCCGCACCACAGGAGGGAGCAATCGATACACTGCGAAACCTGGAAGGCGATATACTGGTGTTGGGGGCGGGAGGAAAGATGGGCCTGCACCTTAGTCTGCTTTTAAAGTACGCGGTGCAAAAATTGGGTCAAAACAATCGAATTTGGGCAGCTTCCCGCTTCCATAGTCTCAACGGCAAAGAGGCGTATGAGAGGCATGGAGTCGAGACGCTCGCAGGTGATTTTCGGGATTCCTCATTTTCGGGTTCACTTCCGAAATGTCCCACGGTATTTTATCTGATTGGGGCCAAATTTGGAACGAAGGATAACCCCGAATTGCTCCACGAAATCAATGTCGAGTTGGCCGCGCAGCTCGCTTCACAATTTCGAGATTCGAAGATTGTGGCCTTTTCCACCGGCTGCGTTTATTCCTACGTTACACCCGAATCCCGTGGTTCGCATGAAGCTTCGCCAACGGATCCTGTGGGCGAGTATGCCATCTCCTGTCTGGAAAGGGAAAAACGTTTCGAGGAAGCCTCCGCCAAGTCAGGGACGCCGGTGGCGCTCATCCGCTTGAACTATTCGGTGGAATTTCGCTACGGGGTTCTTCTCGATGTCGGGGAAAAGGTGATGAATGGCAAACCTGTGGATATAACAATGGGCCACTTTAACCTGATTTGGCAAAACGATGCTTTGAACCAGATTGTGCAGACACTCGAAATCGCGCAGTCTCCTGCTTTGTCCATAAATATCACTGGGCCGGATATCGTTAGCATCCGTGATCTTGCCGAGCGATTTGGAAGCCAGTTTGGGAAAAAGCCGCTATTCATAGGAAAAGAGGCGCCTACCACGTGGTTGAGCGACGCATCCCGCTCCCATGTCCTTTTTGGCAAGCCATCCGTTTCTCTCCAAACCATGATCGAGTGGACTGCTGCCTGGTTAAATCAGGGCGGAATAACGCATGGCAAACCCACCGGATTTGAGCGAAGAGACGGCCGTTTCTAGCGCATTTGATCAACATCTATCCTGATGAATTATTAATCCGTGAAAAAACCCTATCCCAGCGACTCCATTTTACGCCAGTTAATGCACGGTGCGGTCATTCCTGCTCACCCTCTTGCGCTCACCAGCGAACGTCGTTTTGACGAAAGACGTCAGCGTGCGCTGACTCGATATTACTGTGAGACCGGGGCAGGTGGTTTGGCAGTGGGCGTGCATACTACCCAGTTTGAAATCCGTAACCCTGAAATCGGATTATACGAACCAGTGCTGAGTCTCGCAGCAGACACAATAAAGTCGATGGAAGCAGTGGGCGGCGAAACCATGATTAAAGTCGCAGGTATCGCTGGCGATACACGTCAGGCTGTCAAGGAGGCAGAGCTCGCTGTGGGCTTTGGTTATCAGTTCGGGCTGGTCAATCTAGGGTATTTTAAGGAGGTGGGTAACGCTGAACTCATCGCACATCTCGAAGCCGTATCGGAGGTCATTTCCCTCTTTGGTTTTTATCTACAGCCATCCGCTGGTGGGCGCAAATTGGATTACTCATTCTGGCGAATGGCCATGGAAATCGAGAACCTCGTCGCGATAAAAGTTGCTCCCTTTGACCGGTATGAAACTCTGGATGTCATTCGGGCGGTTTCGGATTCAGGACGGGGTGGCGACCTCGCGCTCTACACCGGAAACGACGATAACATCATTCTGGATTTGTTGGCGACATACAGTTTCCATGAGGGAGAGGGTTCGACGATTTCTTTTCGAGGAGGCTTATTGGGGCAATGGGCGATTTGGACGCGTCGGGCGGTTCTCGATTTTGAAGCGATTCGCGAAATTCGGGAGAACAGTCTATCGATCCCGGCTCCGCTATTAACCTTGGCGCAACAACTCACAGATGCCAATGCGGCAATCTTCGACTCAACCAATCAATTCGCCGGATGCATTCCCGGTATCCACGAAATTCTTCGCCGACAGGGGCTTCTTGAGGGTCGATGGACCCTGAATCCCAACGAGGAATTATCGCCCGGACAGATGGAAGCAATCGATCGGGTTTACCGGGCCTATCCAGGATTAAATGACGATAATTTTGTGAAAGAAAATCTCGACCGCTGGCTGAGTTGACAGAATCTGGCTAAGGCAGCTTTACTGCGTTGAAGATTCGCTGCATATTCCGCCCCAGGATATTGCGCTTATCCTCTTCCGTTATATCGGCGTAAACCACCCATCCAAATTGAGGAAAAGGATCACGCATGGGTGCATCCGAACCATAGATCACCCTTTTGGAGCCAACTTGTTCGACCATGTATTCGATGGAGCCATTGGTGACCGAGGTAAATGTAATTTCCAGGAAACAATTCGGATACTCCTTGGCCAGGGCGACATGTTCTCGGGCAATTTTCCACGACCAACCCGAGTGCGCGAGGAGGAAATTTACATTGGGGCACCGTTTTGCCAGGTCGTGCATTTCCTCGATGAAATTGTCTGAAGGGTGCATGAGCGCGAACAGGTGATGCTCGTTTCCATACTCCCACCAAGGCGTGAAACGCGAATCGTTATAGGGAATGCCCATTCGCGGAAAGTAAGGCTTCATCCCGCGAAACCCCTTTTCTTCATAGTAGTAACGAAGTTCCGCATCCCAATCCTCGACATAATTCGGATCGAGGGCCGCATAGCCCACAATTTCGTCTGGAAAATCCTGCATGGCCTGAATCGTGTCCTCGTTACCAAGCCGGTAATCGGTCCAGATCGCTGTCCACGCACTGACGCAGGTTTGGTTGACCCCCAACATACGGTTTCGAGTTACAACCGCCTCTGTATCGCCCTGAATCATGGCAACCCGCTCTGCGCCCCGGGAACCTTTTTGAGTCATATGAGCGTGGCCGTCGATGACCTGCATATCTTCAATGGGCAACCCTGCCAGGGCTCTGGCAAGGATGGCATCATCATTGCGTGAATTAGAGTAAGGGGCGGGAAGGTCTACGCTCAGCAGTTGTGCAAGGTTTCCCCCCGCGATAGCTTGGCGCTGTTCCTCAGTTAAATCCGAGTAGTCCACATAGGCACGTGCCGCCCCCAGAGATTTCTCCAAAGCTTCGGTTCCAAAAAGAAGCCTTTCATGGCCGATGGTTTCACACCAGTATTCGAGCATGCGGTTGCCCTGATAGCTGGAAAACTCGAAATAAAGATTATCGAAACACTGAGCCAGAGGTGCCAACCGGCGCGTTGCATCCCACCGAACACCGTGGAGAAGAAGCGGCAGTCGCGGGAAAGTTTCGCAAATCCACTGAATCTCTTCCCATTCGATTTGGGCCTCCTGCCCGCAATCTACGATCACCAACAGCTGCTCTTCCTCCAGAACCTTAAAGAGCGCTCCGAGTGTCGCATGATTCACATTGTAATGGTGAATTCGCGGATAAATCTTGAGTGCGCGCACACCTTCGGTCTTCAGGATTGCGGGTAATTCCGCCGGTGGTGGAAATTCACCGGTATGATGCGGGAGCCCGACCCAGCAGGGGTGGAGGCGTTCGTGTTGTCGGCACAATTCCGAAACGACGAGATTGCCAACATCGGGATGAGTTTCCTTGGCTCCATGGGAAAACACCAAGGCTCCGTGAATGGCGCAGCGCTCCATTTCGCCGAGAAGTGTTTCCGTTTTCCAGGGTGCCAGGATGTCTTTCCCAGCCCGGCGGCCAACCGCTGCGAAACTATCGAAGTAAATCGTTCCTTTTCCCATCTTAAATCATTTCCTTTACTGATTCCTGCATTTTATCCAATGCCTCGTCGATGTCACTCTTCTGATGCGAGTAACTGATGAACCATTCGTTATTGGCGAATATCCCTTTTTGATACAATTTATTAAAAAGTTCGCACCGCCGGGTGGAATTTTGATTCTCATCGCCCTCGAAAGCGATTGTTACTGCCGGGGCCAGTCCCACCGTTCGGGCCGGGAAATCAAAATCATCGAAAATAGCGTCAAATCCCTCACGGAGCCGCTGGCCCATTGCGAAAATATGATCGAAAACCGGCTCACGTTGAAATACCTCCATGACTGCTTTCGAAGCGGCCAGCGAGAGTGTTTCTCCGGCATAGGTCGTGGTGATGATCGTTTGGTTCAGGGTATCCATATAGCGAGCTTTCCCCATGTAGGCAGAAAGGGGATACCCGTTAGCCATTCCCTTGGCATAGGCTGACAAATCCGGTGTCACGCCGAAATACTCCGGTGCGCCGCCTTTTCCCAAACGGAACCCCGTCAGAACTTCGTCGAAAATCAGGACAGTCCCATATTCATCGCATTTTGATCTCAGTTTTTGCAAATACTCCTTCGATGGTTCCTGAGACCACTCCACCGGAACAACAAGCGCTGCCGCCAACTGATCCCCATGTTTTTCGAATATACGGTCAATTGCCTCCAGGTCGCCGTAATCAATGGAATGAATAAATTCATTCAAACTCTTTGGCACGCCGGGATTGGGCCAGCCCAAGGCGAACCAATCATGATAGCCGTGATAGCCGCTGGTCAACAGGTGGTCACGGCCCGTAAAGCTTCGCGCCAGACGCAAAGAGCAAGAGCAGGCATCGGCTCCGGTTTTCATAAAACGAATTTTATCGGCCCAACCAACTGTTTCCAGAATTGATTCCGCAGCCTCTATTTCAAGCGGACTCGCCATGCTGAAGAGCACCCCCTTATTTAACTGCTCACGGACGGCGTCATCGACCTCCGCATATTGATAACCCAGAATAATGGGACCGAGAGAGCAGCGAAAATCAATATATTCCTTGTCGTCGAGATCCCACATGCGGCAGCCCTTGGCCCGTTCAATAAAAGGAGGTCGGGCCGCAATCTTATCCGCGTCATAACGCTTCGCGTTCGTTTGTGTTGCCCATGGGATACTCTTCAGTGCCCGATGATAAAGCGCTTCATGACTAGCCGACATGCCCGTTGTCATAGTTTCCCTCATCCTCTCTTAACTGTTTTTACAAAGTATCATCTGCGTTAATCTAAGTAATTTGCGGATAATATTCTCTGATTTTATGAAATTTGCACCAGCGGATGCGATCCATTAGTTAGAACGAGAGCCTCAAAATGGCCAGCTTCCACCCGCCATCCTTCTTTGATCGCTTCAACCGTTAGAGTCGGACTTTCTTTCCGAGAGGAAGGCGTAGCCGCCATAAGAGTTACTATTTCATGATCAAGAGCTTTTTCCGAACCTATTTCCACACATGGGAAATTCCCGATATCGGCGGGAACTTCCAGTTGTGTTTCGGAAATTGTGATATCCGAACGCGCAGCCACAAGGCCATGTAATCGAGCATGGGGTCGCTCTAATGTGAACTTTGCCTTGCCGTCGGTGTCCAGGCTCGCTGCCCCGTCATGGTTATTCGGAAAAAACCGCATATCTACGCGTTGCTCTCTGTATCGCATCTGGACTTGATCGAGGACAACGATGATATTCGGTTTGGCAAAGATCACCGTCCGCAGGACTTTAAAAACGGAGTAATTCTCCACCCGGTAAGCCGCAGTGGCATCACTCGTCCACCAAACCGTGTCGGCTTCGTCTTCGTACTGAACTAGATTAGCATAAGATAGGCTATCGTTGGTTCCCTCTATACCATCGTGGTAATGATGCCCCTTTCCATCGATTAATACGCAATTATGGCCCCGGCTCAGACGCATGGGCCAGCCCGGACTGCGCCTGTCGTAGGGAGCGCCCGTATGGTCGTTGAGGAGTCGTTCCCCGTGGATTTTGTAAATGAAGCTATTGCGGTCCGCATGTTCATGATTGGCAGGCCCTCCGCTGCGAAACCCCAAAACCGCATCATTGGGCTCCCATCCACTACGGCAGATAATCCAGTCCAGATCGTTGTGATAATTCATTAAAGCGGCCGGAGGTTTTATCGTCCGGCGTTTGGGGTCGTACCAAAGAAAATCAAGAAAATAATGGGGCTCCGAGGCATGCTCGGCGGCGTATTGAGCCAATGGATTACCCGTCTGCCGACCGATCCATGCCGGTGCGCAAGGGAAAACACTTCCTTTGGCGTCGCTGAAGTTAATAATATCGGGTGTGCCATTCGCTTTACGTCCTGCCTGCATGGTCACGATGTAATCAATCATACCGTCGAGATTGGCCTCCTTTGGCCAATCGATATCCCCTTTGATCCGTTGATGGGCATCCATGAAATTGAAACTGGTACGCATGGTGTATCCCACATAACTTATGCCTTCGAAATAGCTTCCATCCTTGGTGAATAATTTGAGGACCCGGCGGGTGCTGGCTATGGCAGTCTCAAGCCAGATATCCGCGCGCGTATCATGTCCCAGCAAAGCCAGTGCCCCGATTCCCAGAGCGCTGGTCGGGGCGGATCGCAAATTATTGGCCCCCAGAATCATTGGCCATCGATCCATATTTATGTCATAAAATCCCGCATGTCTTTCATTAAACCCCCAACCCCCGACCTGTTCCGGGTTCTCCATATCGTAGATCGTACGGTAACACGGCAGGCAGCCTTTCTCCGCGATAGCGCTTAGGAACTGCTTATTCAGTTCTTCGTCAAAATCCTCCTCAAGGACTTCTCTCACGAAGAGCAATCGAACGGTGGCAACGGAGGCCCGTTGAATGCCGAGGGCGTCCGGTCCATCCATAAAATAATCCCATTCGGGAACCTCCAGCATACGCCGGACGGTTTGCAATAGCGAATCGCGCCTTTTGGCGGTTGGCTGCACCAATTGCACCAACGCACTATTCGTCATATCTCCAATGACGTTGCGAAAATCGTAAATGATATCGCCTGTTTCGTCGAATTTGTCAAAAGCGGCCGCCAACTCCTCTGGCTGTTTGGCCGACCACTCTTGAAAAAGAGGTCCCATCAAGGCGGTTATAGTATTGGCCCGTATATTTGGAATATCTTCCAGGTTAAAGAATAGACGGGGATTTTTTGACCCGCTCATTTCATGATGGGCACTTTTGAGAGAAGAAGGAAGGCCCATCCAAAGGAGGGAAGAGCCGCCAAGCCGGAGGAGTTCACGTCGAGTCATTGTTCGATTTCGGTCAAGGTTGAGTTGAGGTGGTATTTAAGCTCATAGGCACGGACAGCTTTTATCACAGCTGTTCCTATCCCGAGTGATAGGAGGCCCGCGACCGCATTAAGCCAGCCGCCACGGTCGAGAGTAAAAATGGTGAGAATAATTAAAAATGCTCCCAGAACCATTGCCAGTTGACCCATCAGACGGTAGGCTTTCAATCCTTCCGGGCCGACCTTGGTTCCCTTGTCGGCATAAGCCGGGGTCTGCAAATCCAGTTCAAGCGCTTCGATGCGTTTCTCAAACGAACCCTTGCGCTTATTGAAAAAGGCAGATGCTATGAAAACTATTCCGCTGAAGAAAATTCCGACCAATGAGTTGATTTCAAATCGGGTCATGTCAATGCCCATCCAGGTAACCCTGAGGTCGGATAAAAGGATATTCATGGTAGTCATGTCTACTCCATTGGCCATCGTTGCCGCTATTCCGACGCCGATCACGCCGGCTACCCCTGCGCCAACGGATGCGATGGCCGACCACCAGGGCGTTTTTGTGTAAACCAAACCGATCATCACTGGAATAAACAGAGCAGTTTTATAGAGCGATTCAGCTCGAATATAGACATCGAATGCGCCTCCAAATCGTTGGACGTTAAAGGCGATCCAGATAGCGGTGATGCCCAGAAGCCCGACGAAAAATTTGCCCACCCTTAATTGGGTTTTTTCAGAGGGCTCTTTGCCCGAAATCGATTTGCTCAGGGGCACGTATATGTCTTTCGTCAGAACCGCCCCAAGCCAATTGAAGAGGGTGTCGGTAGAACTCATGGTAGCGGCAAAAATAGCGGCTACCAGAAGGCCGAGCATCCCATGAGGAAGCACCGCAAGGGCCAGTGTAACGAACGAAGCTTCCGAAGGTTTCGCCAGCTCCGGCCAGAGACTTTCGATGTTTGGGAAGAGAATCGGAGTCGTCAGCACAGGCAAAATCCAAAGTAAGGGCAGGGCCACTGAGAGGCCTGCACACCAAAGCGCCATTTTCTTGGTATCACGCTCGTCCGCGACACTGTAGTACCGCTGCGCGATGTGCCAATTTACATTGTAGCCCAGCATGATGTATATAAACCAAGTGGGCCAGAAAATAAGCGGTTTGCCCTCGAGTTCCACTTTGAAATAACCCTCGGGAGCCTCTCTCGCAAGACGCCCGATCCCCTCTACAATACTGCCATCCCCAAGGAGGGAAAAAGCCAGAGGCAGCATGATCAGCGAAACCAGAAAAACGATAAGGAACTGGATGGCATCGGTCACCATCACCGCCCAAAGTCCTCCCAGTGTCGTATAGGTAACAATTACCAATCCGGTAATGAGCAGGCTTAACTCGAATCCGTTGATAGTAAAGAAAATGAGGTCGAAAGAAAGTTTATTGATACCCAAGGCCGTGGAGGAAAAAATACAAAGGGTGTAAATCATAATGCCGAGCACAAGGGTGTTGGGCACGACCGCCAGTAATGTGTAAATATAGGTGGTTCCCTGAGAAAATCTTCTTGTTAAAAATTGCAGTGGCGTATCCAGGCGTGTGCGTCGCCAGAGCGGGCCGTAGATGAAGTAACCCAGAAGATAGGCGAATAAAGCCAAAGTAAATAAAACGATCGCGCCTCCGCCATTGGCGTAAGTAATCCCCGCCGCGCCCACAAACATGAACGCCGAAAACCCGGAGATAAAAAGCGAGACAGCGGAAAGATGCCATGGGATGTGGCCTCCGCCTTTAAAATAGTCTATCGTCTTTCTGTTAAATCGGGAAACGTAAAAGCCAACCCCGAGGATCATGAGCATGTAGAGACCCACTACAGAATAATCCAGAGAATTTAGATAATGGAGTTCAGGCATGAGGCGAGGAAGATATTTTTAGTGAGGATTCACGGCCGGCCGCATTGATAGCAGTTATTTTTTAACCGAAAAGCTCCCACTCACGGGATGCGGGAGTCAGTTTATGGTAAAATATTGGGGTGATAGGACATTTTGCCAACCTGCGGCTGATAAATAGGTCGATCTGACCGTAAAACGCTTTTGAGGATGACTTCCGATGGGTTTGGCTCTTCTATACCGACATATCTTCATTGAATTTACAACAAACTCACTCACATGCGTAAGAACCTAGCTATTTTGGCCGCTGGTATAGCTTTTCTGTTTTCGACCGTCTGTGTTTGTGCGAATTCCGGCTTTTCCGGGAAGTGGCAAATCGAGCCAAAATTGAGCTCCGCAATTGATCCATGGAGTCGGATTTCCCTCGATATATCGCTAGAGGGCAATCGGATTATCATACGTGAAATGGTTTCGGCTGGACGACGGAAAAACTCTCAAACCTACGAGATTGATGTATCGAAAAAGCAAAATGTGGTGCCCATTGCATGGTGGACGGGCAATCGACACATTGGTGCTTACATTGGTGGAGATGGGGCAATGAAAATTCACGCAAAATGGCTGGACGATGGCCAAACACTGAATTTGAAATCCTCCTTTATTTTACAAACCTCCCAAGGCGATACCCCAGTTCGAACCTATACGGAATACCGGCTCTCCCGCGATGGGAAACGACTGACAAGGGTGACACTTCGCTCCACACGCAATCGCCCGATTTTGCATGTATTTTCCCTCCAATAAAAACGATTCCCGCACAATTATAATGAGGTATATCTTGAGAATCGCGCTTGCCTTCTTCTTCACTCACCTCTTGAGCACCGGGACGTATGGGAATTCCCATGAGGTGGATGCAAAGGAGGTCTACCTGATGGAATTCGGGGAAAAATGGTTTCTCGATGAAGATCTTCCCATGTATGCTATGCTCATCAGCCTGCAGGGAGTCGCCAATGAGGGAGCGCCTAACCTCTACTTTATATACCCCGATTCCTGGCCTTGGAAGATCACTAAACCCCTGCGCGACTTTTACAAAGAACGCCACGGTTTTAAATTTACCACCCTTGTTACCCCGCAGGAGGCGCTTTTGAATCTGGGCCATCATGCCAAAGGCTACGTGGTATGGGACAAAGAGGTGCGAACCTCGCTTATTGTAGCATTTACCGTGGCCGGTTTGGAAGATGCCATCGTTGTGAATGAAGACCTTATTCCGCTCGCGGAAGCAGCCGGTTTGAAAATGGTAACTGACCTACGCGGCGATTTTCGCGGCATGTCCGATGTGGAGATTTACAAAATCGCTTATGATCGGTATTGGGAAAAAACCAGCAAGGACATCGTATTGTGGATGGGTGGGCACCATGGCCGCCGGATGGAGCCCGGCCTCGCCGACTACGGAATTTACCGCAATGCTTTTTTTACGGACCTCTCTGCTAACCCAAATGATCCTGAAGAATTAGCTCTGGCAAAAGAAATCCTCGGTGGACTGAATCCACAGAGTGTAGTCATGGGCTGGCATTCGTATGGCAAGGATACCGAAGGGCAGCACGTCAGCCTGGTTTCCAGCTACGGATTGAAAATGGAGGGCTTAAACAGCCTTCCCAATATCAGTTTTAATACTCAGGTGCCGTTCACTGATGATTTTGTCTTCAAAAACCATCATAATGTCGAACCAGACGAGGTTCTGGAATCAGAAAAAAAAGTCTATATCTCCTTAATCCAAACCGACAGTATGGGAATTGGTGCCTGGACCAAGCCCGGTCGCGGACGCATTCCCTACGCCTGGCAGGTTTCCATGAACTGGACATGGATCGCCCCGGCCAGTATTCAATATTTCGCTGAGGCTGCCACACCCAACGACTATTTCATCGGAGGGCTGTCCGGCCCCGGTTACATGTATCCCAAGGCGATTCGCAGGGAAAGTTTTGCCCCGCTGATGAAAGAGGCAAATCGGCTCATGGATTTACTCGACATCAGGGTGATGGAGATCATGGACTACTCGGAAGGTAACCGCCATGTCGGTAATACCGATTTGCCGAAAGAGCTTGTCGACAGATACTACGAAGCATTTCCAGATGCCATCGGGTTCATCAATGGATATGGATCTGCCAGAACATTTGACCTCCGAAAGGATCGGCCAATGATTTCCTACGACTATTACATGGGCCGCCACCGACCGCCTGAGGAAGCCATTGCTGACCTTGAAGAATTGATGGCGCTAAACTCGAAGCGCCCGTATTTCCTACTCGTCCATGTACGCGAATCCACCAGCATCGAACGTGTGGCCAACATCATCGAAGCCTTGCCGGATGAGGTGGAAGTGGTGCCGCTGGATGTCTTTCTCAAGTTGGCCGCTGCAAACAAAACCTATAAAACACGTTTTATGCAGCCCAAAGACCCCAAAGACTTCAATCCTGCGCGATAACCGATTCGAAGAGGATAGATCACCTGAATGAAATGGATAATTCGATCCCGTCTACGACCTCTGTTGCAAAATCAACATAACAGCTTTGTTCGACCTGTGATTCGGTAAATGCAATCCCCCCTTTCCCACCCGCCACACTTTGCACCTTGGCGTCTTTCGGGAGGAGGAGATGCACTCGGGCTTGGGTTTGCCCTGCTTCGACGGATATAGAAAACCCGCTGGCAGTTTCTCGATAACTATAGGCAACCGAAGCCCCCGAGATTTCATAACCCACTCGGACTTCAGCCTCAGTCACGCCGGCGGCATGCCAACGGGGGCACAGGGACACGTTTTTTAAAAGTTTGGAGTTATCTTGCACACCGGCCAATCCCTCGAGAAAACCATATAGCATTGCACTGGAGCCCCAACCATCCGTGGGCATTGCCTCCGGACTGGTGCTGCTGTCAAGGGATGAAGGCCTGCCATCGGGAAAATACCAGAGAAATGTTTCGTTGCTTTTCGAGATTAGAGAGTAATATTTGAGCAGGGTTTCGACACCTTCAGATTCAAAACCATGATGGAAATAGGCCCGGGCTAATTCCCCACCAACAAGAGGCATGATCCCGCCATTGCAATAAGCTCCACCGACCAGTTTTTCGTCCCCAAAGACACCATCGGGGAACGGCGGGTCGATGGAGAACCATTCCACAAACGCCTTCGTCGAAGCCCCTCGTTTCCGGTATTCCCGCAATATCGAGGCCGCTTGTTTCTGATTGCTGACGCCGCGATTGATGTTCATTGGGTTGCTGAAGCTCAATTGTTCACTTTCGTCCACACCGGCAATGGTCACGGGCGTCGATTTAACAAAATGAGTGTAGAATCTTCCGTTCCAGCAAACATCATTTAATCGCTGTTTCAGTCCCTCAGCAAATTGCCGCCAGTACCCGGCCCGTTCGGCATTACCAAGATGGCTGTAAATCAGCGAGAGCTTAGAACAGGCCTCGTAATAACCACTATTATCGCCGTGAAGGATTCCCCAGAACGTATTTTCATCAATTTGAAATTGCAGCCAATCATGCTGTCCTGCTGTGTAGGCAAAATCCCACGAATCGATGGTATATGCTCGTTTGACAAGCTGGCGTTCCGAATCCCACCTCCACGGATGGGAAAAGGAGTAGGCCAATGCTTTTTCAAGACTGGGAAGTAGTGAAGCGATCCAGGCATCGTCTCCGGTTGCTTGCCAGGCCAGAAACGCTCCTTTCACAAACCGGTATTCCACATCCGCTTCAACCGGAACCCGCACATATTTTGTCCAGTTTTCCCGCTCACAAGGAATTTTCTCCGGGCGGTTCGTGAAATAGTCGAAAATACGGCCATTGGCAGCCTGAGTTTCAGCAAAGTGCGTTACCGCCGAAGTCAAATCGCGCTCGAAGAAGCGAACCCCCCGCATCATATCGCTATGGTCACGTATCCAGACAGAAGGCGCGTCCGGCGACCGGTAACCACGCACATCTTGGCCATCGATAACCATATCCATGCGGTCCTGCTCCAGAAAGGCGCGAACCCGTGGAAAAAGCTCATCGAATTCGGGCCTGCCGGTTTTTATGTATGTCAGATCAGAAATGGCGTGCGTCGGTTGAGGTTAAAGATACTCGACAAGTTAAAGTCCTGATTTCAATCACCCAATCCAGTCACCATTTTACGGTATATCGCTCTCCATGATTGTTTTCGATCACTCTGATAGATAAGACGTCCAAGCAACTAAATCTGGCATTAATCAATGCATCAAATCATAAACAATTGCAATTTCGTTTAGCCTGTAACTTTTTATAGCAATTCGAGATCGATCGGTTACCGAGTCGTTTGTCCCTCCTCCTACCCCCGTTTAGCATGGAATTTTTTGGCCTTCATATCCTGGATGCGATTGTCATCAGTATTTACTTCATCGTTATACTTTGGATCGGTAAAAAAGCTGGTGAAAAAAATAACGATATTTCAGACTTCTTTTTGGCGGGACGATCGCTGGGTAAATTCTATCAGTTTTTTCTCAATTTCGGAGCTTCGACCAATGCGGACCAAGCGGTCGCCGTTACCCGTGAAACCTACCGTCAGGGCGTCGGTGGAATGTGGATACAGTTTCTCGTTCTTTTCATCACTCCCTTTTACTGGTTCACGGCGCTATTTTTCAGGCGGGTTCGATTGACCACGATTGGCGATTTTTTCACGGAACGTTTCCAAAGCAAATTTCTGGGCGGTAGCTACGCCATATTTGCCCTCCTCATGGCCTTCGTCGGCGGTGGGGTAGGCTACATGGTGGCCGGCAAGACCATGATGGCCATCACGCCAAAACCGATGGAGGCATTGTCCGTCGAGCAACGTGTGGTGGTGGAAGAATTTAAAGAATTACACGAATTGAAAGGATTTACCTTCAGCGAGCTCACTCAAGAACAGCTCGAACGTTACGAAGTGCTTCATCAAAAGAGCATCAAAGGAGAATTGCGCTCCTTCTATTCCTACACCGACCCTGTGGTATTTTATTTCTCCTACGGGCTCATCGTGGCGATGTATACGATGTTGGGTGGATTCCGGGCAGCGGCGATTACTGACGTTATACAGGGGTTTCTGATTGTAATATTTTCCCTTATATTGATACCTCTCGGTCTAGCAAAACTGGGAGGGTTTTCCGGGCTGCATGCCGCCGTGCCGGATTTCAACTTTGAACTCTTCGGATCGGTTTCCCTAAGTGAATATGGCTGGTACACTATCTTTGCCATGTTTTGCTCCAACCTCGTGGCAATTGTGGCCGTTGCTGGCGGCATGCAGACGGCGGGCTCAGCCACCAACGAAAACACGGCCCGCTTCGGCATGATCGGCGGGATGTTTTTCAAGCGTTTACTGATGCTCTTTTGGATGCTGGCCGGGTTGATCGCTCTCGGCCTCTACGCTGGCCAATTGCATGATCCCGACCTGGCTTGGGGCTTCATGAGCCGTGAACTCCTGGCACCTGGAGCACTTGGCCTCATGCTGGTTGGGATTCTTGCCGCCAACATGTCCACCCTGGATGCTATGTCAGTTGCGAACTCTGCCCTTTTTATCCGAAATCTGTATCAACCGCTGTGCCCCAACCATTCGGAGAAGCATTATATCATGCTTGGCCGCGTGGCCATTGGCGTAACCCTCCTCGGCGGTATCGGTGCGGCTCTATATATCGATAATCT
Organism: Opitutales bacterium; assembly: GCA_021772515.1. Lineage (GTDB taxonomy): Bacteria > Verrucomicrobiota > Verrucomicrobiia > Opitutales > UBA2987 > JAJFLU01. The sequence continues at coordinate 37,358 of JAJFLU010000059.1, read as the reverse complement.
ATTGGAGTTGTTCAAATACTTCATTTCTATTCCAGCCATTTTCGGTGCACCTATATGGCTAGGTTTTATTTGGCGTAGATTGACGAAAACGGCCGTAATTATCGAAATTGTGATCTGCTTTGTGCTCATCGCGGTGATTCCAAACGTTTTCCAAGGACTCGATTGGGCGCAGACCAACCCGGCCTTCCTGGTCCAAACCGAACTAAATACGCATATCTACAAAGCGCCTGCCTTGAAGGAAGATGTCGAACTCGGGCGAGCCGATAAAGTAGGTGATACCATCGAAAAGGAGGTTCGGATTGAGCCCAAGGGAATATTCTTTGAAAAAGTCGCGCGCCAAAACCCGGAGGATCCCGATTCCCCGCTCATCGGCATTGGCCGCTTCGAGGCCGAATTGTGGGTCTTGAGCTGGTTTGGGATTGATTTCACTAAATATAAAAAATCCCAACTGGTGGCTGTCCGATTTTTCGTGGATGCATTTCTACCCTTTTTACTCTTGTTCGTGCTATCTTATCTAACCCGGCCCGTAGGGAAGAAGCATCTGGATTATTTCTTCGGTAAAATTTACACTGCGATTCAACCAACCCCGGAAGAAGACAAAAAAGCGGTGGCTTATGCAGCAGCAAACCCGGACATATTCAAGAAGAAAAAGATGTTTCCCCGCACCAACTGGGAAATTGCCAAGCCCGATCGGCTTGACTACCTCGGAATTGGCGGCAGTTGGCTTATGGTAGGAGTTGTTATCCTTCTGTTGTGGTTGTTGGTTTCGATAAAATAGAAACTCAACAATTCGCTGAAACCTATATTATGCCACCCCGAGTTTACTCTTTACAGGGCTTCCAACGCTGGAGCCATCTTGCCATTCACCCCTGATAAGAGTGATGGCTGGATTGTCCGTGGGCCCGAGCTGTTCATGCGCCAACTTTGTTTTGAGGATATCAATGGCAGTCGCGCCTATTTTTCGGTAACCCACTTGCACTTGGGCGATTTCTCCCACCTCCTCGATGGCAGGGGCCAATGCCGCAAAACTGATGTCCGCAGGAATCCGCATACCCATATCCTGAAGGAAGTAATAATGATTCACATTTGGGCTGTAAACCACATCGGGTCGATGCTTCTCAACCCATGTCTTAAAATCGTCGCGAGTGATTACTGCCTTGGTCAATGGAGGAATTCTATCCTCCTCGGGAATGCTTTTCTGATACCAATCAAGATAGCACTCGTAGAGATGGTTTGATCGCTCATCCTCTACAGCGGTAACACAAAACCCGATCCGCTTGAATCCTTTTTTAACCAGATTGTGAATACCTATATGCATCGACTGGTAGAAATGCGGATGCACCTGATTGAAACCAAGTTTGGCCGCCACCGCGCAGGTCGCCACTCCGACAAAGTTTTCCTGCGGAAGAGAGAAGACATTTTTTAGCTTTTCTACCGGGAGTACGACGATGCCATTTATGCCCCGTGCCTGCAAAATCTGGACGGTGCGCTCAAGCCGCATACCCGGTTCGCAGAGCCAAAAGTCTTCTGTTTTGAAGCCCAGCATTTCAGCCCGTTCGATGGCCCCTTTGCGGACCAATAGTGAATCTGTGTCCAAATCTTTGAGGGGTCGGTGCTTCCCATTCAACAGGGCGATAACAGGCTCATCTTTGCTGATATCTCGTTTTCGAAGATACCGCATCAACTCAATGAGATTTGGATCCGGGGTATAGCCTTGTTTTATCGCGATCTCTTTGATTCGTTTTTTGGTTTCCTCCGCAACTCTGGGGTGATCCCGAAGCGCCATGGATACTGTCATGCGACTGACTCCCGCAACCTGTGCTATGGTTTTACATGAGGGGCGTTTATCATTCATAATTTTTGGAGTATCCTAGGTGAAACTCAATAAATTAAAGTAATTTGAAACCATTGTGGGACATATCAGTATTTTCCATTCTCCCCGCTATGTCAAGGGCTGAGGAAACCGGTGCGAATAGAGAAAGATACAGGTACACTGAAAAATGTAGAAATTCCTTGGCCCTTGGCTTCATTATATGAAATTCGGCAATACAGCGGTCATTGTTATCATAAACATATTTATGAGGTATATTTTCTGCCATTTTTCAGCTTTCCCCTAGGACGATTTGGGAATGTTGATGCATTGTCGGGTTTTGTGTGAAGCCAGCACGGCATCCAGCACTTGAGTACCATAATAGGCGGTTTCAGGGGACACTCGAAACGGTTCGTTTTTTAACATGGTTCGGGCAACATCCCTATAAATATCGGCCTCATCCCCAAAAATTTTTCCCTGAATTGGATATACGGTGCGTTTGGCTTCCTCAGAACCGGACGGATCTTTTTGGACGAGAACGACTTCATTTTCGTCGGAACGAATCAACCCTAGCTTGCCTTGCACCATAAACATCGGAAGCCCTTCGATTGCCTCGGTAAATTCGGCCACACCACGCACGCCGTTGTCGAACTCCAGCACAGCGATAAAATTATCATCGGCATCCCCAGGATTGATCACCCTCTGAAGTTGGCCATAGACCCTTCGAACTCTACTACCCGCCAATGCGAGAACTGGCTGCACGATATGCATTCCCCAATTGAGTAAATAGCCTCCGCCGTAGCACCGTTCAGTTTGCCAGCTATCCCGTCGCCAAAAATCTGTAATGTAGCGACGAATAAGAAAAACTTCGCCTATTGAATTGGCTTCAATCAACTGACTAATTCGCACAAAGTCGGGAGCCCAATACATTGGCACCCAGGGGAAAAGATGTTTCCCGCTGGAACGATACGCCGCCATGATTTTATCAGCTTCCGCGGTATTGAGGGCCCACGGCTTGGTCACCAAAGTGTGGACACCGGCTTGCAGGCAATCACAGGTCATGGCGCAATGGGTGTCCGAACGGGTGACGATACTGACCAGATCGAGTTCTTCTGCCTGAAGCATTTCATGGTGATCGGTGTAGATTGCACACCCATGCTCTTTTGACGCCTCTTGGCCTCTCTCCTCGGAAACATCGCAGACGGCTGTAATCTCGAATTCCGGAATGGTGCCAAGTCCGTAGGCATGGGATAAGCGCCCACTTTCACCATAGCCGATAATGGCGGTCCGAATAAGTTTTTTTGGTGATTCCATCAAAATCCCATTATTTATCGTCTATTCCCAGGTAGAGATTTCTCCCTGCGGCAAGGGCGGCGATTTTACGATCGGCGATGGAGCGCTTCAGCATCCAAAATCCGCAATCCGGGTGGATAAATCGCACGCGACCTTCACCGACCGTTTTCTCTATTAATTCCAGGCGTCGGGCGATTTCCTCGGCAGTTTCAACATGGTTTATTTTAACATCGACTACCCCGATACCAAGCTTGATCGAGGGATCGATTTCTTTTAAAGCCGCAAGATCCTCTTCGGGCCTGTGGGCCATCTCCAGCACCAAATGATCAACTCTCAAGCCATTTAAAAAATCGATTAATGTTTGCCACAGGCCCTTTTGAATGGTCTGGCCGCCATAATTTCCAAAGCACAGATGCACTGCCCTTTCTCTATCGGAAATTTTATCCAAAATTCGGTTAATCGCTTCTTGAGCGAGAGGTCCGTGTTCCGGCTTTCCAGGTATGTTAGCCTCGTCCACTTGCACGCAATTACACGGCAGATCGACAACCTGCTCGGCCAGTACATCGGCTATCGCCAGCGTCAATTCCTCGAAGTTCCCATAATGGCGATCCAATAGAGTGCGGGCCAGCATATAGGGACTGGTAAGGGTGAATTTAAATTGGCCTCCGGCTACAGAGGCGGCCCGAGCGCAGTCCTCCATCAAATTGAGAGAACCTTCTCCAATTGCGGTATCGACGACTCCGGCTGGTTTCGCGCGAAACTGCATATGCTTCTCGACGGAAAAAGCCTCGCTCAACGACCTGCCGACCTTGTGGGAAATACCGCCTAGCCTGCTCGTAAAATAATCGATCATCCCGTTGGTGTCAGGATGATTGACGTCAAATCGATACAGCTCACCATCGGTGGGAAGATCTATGCCGGATAGGCGCTGGGTTGAGAAAATTACTTGAGTGGCGTCGATAATAGCCTGCTCACTCGGGAGGGCAGCCAGCCAGTCTGGCACTGGGTAAGAACCCACCGTTGTAGTGAGGATGCGAGGAGTAGTTGGGAGTTCTAGCATTGCTGGTATCTATAAGGATTACAGTCGGTTGATGAAAGATTATGAAAGTATACCGTAAACCACTACTGCTGCATACTATTATATATACAGGGTTTTAGTGGGAATATTGCGTGGTGGAAGGGCTAGAAGCATAATTCTCAATGTAGGTGCAAAAGCGTTGGTCTTTACTGTAAGACAGGAATGGAGTAGATTGAATCGGCTAAATACCATTTCAATGGTGGTCGTGCAAAAAAAAGAACTTAACGATGGTAAGTTTCATCCCTTCGTGTCGATCAATGGGCGAAGGTTGAAGATGAATCCTACCGCTGCCAACCCTCAATTCATTGGACATGCTATGGGCGTCACCCCCTGTCGCACATTTTCATGCAGAATGAATGCCAACCTACTTCCCTAACCCTATAATTAAATACGATCCATGAAACTTAAAAACCTAATTAGACTGGCTCTGCTACCCTGCTGCTTGTTTGCGGTTTCGAATCTCTATTCACAGGAAACCGAAGTCGTGCTGCCCGAAGACGAAGAAAATGAAGAGGAAGATATTATTTCTCTATCTCCCTTCGTAGTACTTGGCAGTGAAGATACCGGCTATAGTGCGACCAGTACTTTGGCCGGCTCGAAGATCAAAACCAATATTCGCGATCTTTCCGCTTCGATATCTATCATTACCGAGGCATTTATGAAGGATACTAATTCGACCCAACTTTCCGATGTCCTTCTTTATCAGGGAAACACCGAGGTCAGCGGTCTGACTGGTAACTTTTCCGGTAGTCAGGGATTTGGAGCTGGCACCGTCATTGGCGAACTGGCCCGTGACAATAATACGGGTGGTATAACCCGTGTGCGTGGTCTTGCCGATGCTGATTTAACCCGTGACTTCTTCATCACCTTGATTCCCTTCGACACCTTTAACAGCGACCGTGTCACGGTTTCACGAGGTGCCAATTCCGTCCTTTTTGGTCTGGGCAGCCCTGGTGGGGTGGTTAACAACAACCTGCTCAAGGCTCAAATGAGGGATTATGGTCGTTTGAAATATCGCTATGAGCAATATGGTAGTCACCGGGTAGAAGTCCGCTACAACAAGGAGATAATCAAAGACAAGCTGTCCGTTGTTATTGCTGCCATGCGCAATGATGAGGGTTTTGAGCAAAAAGAGGCTTTTGCCGACGAGCAAAGAATTTATGCCAATGTTCTGTGGGAGCCGATCAAGTCCTTCAGGGTTCGCCTCGGCTGGGAAAAAGGCGATGCTATGTCGGCCAAACCACGAACTCTGCCCCCTGCCGACTTGATTTCGGTTTGGTTTGATGTGGGCAAACCTATCTTGACGGACCCACTACAGGCAGGCATATGGCGAAGTGGCACGACAACGCTGCAAGGTGTAGATTACCCTAATTCCCGTTTGTCACAGATTATCGGCGGCACGGCCGGTCCCACTCTTATGTGGTTAGACCCAAACAGCAGCGAACCCAGTAATCCTTCATACCGCACTTTTTTACCAGCCTCCGATGTGGACGATTCACTTCCCAGTGGTAATATAAACCGACACATGGTCGGCCTTCGCCCGGAAAATGTGATCCGTCGATTAGAAGGTATCGATCCAGATGGAACGCCACTCTTTCCGGGCAGCGGTGGCTTTTATGATCAGAACACTGGACCACAGATTCTCGACCGTAGTATTTATGACTATCGTGAGCACCTGCTGGATGGCGGGACTAGCACCCAGTTTTCCAATTTTAACGATATAGTTTTTTCTGTTGAGAAGACTTTCTTTAATGACCGCATGGGCATAGAATTTGCCTATCACGACGAGTCGTTCGATGAAGGACAATTAAACCAGCTACGCGGTGATCCGGCTGGCGAAGCGCTCATTCTGGACTTCAATACATTTCTCGGCACGACTGAGCCCACCCTCGGCGGAGAAGTCATTCCGAACCCGGGGTTTGGCCAGATCGTCGTGGCCAGCCGTGCGGAAAACGGCATCAGCTTCAACCGACGCGATTCCTGGCGCATCACCGGTTTCGCAGAATTACGGGCTTCGGATATATTTTCTGAGGATTCTTTCTTAGAGAAGCTTTTGGGTCGTCTCGAATTTACAGGTGTATATCAGCGCAGGAACTCGTCCGGGTATCAGCTATTTTCCCGGGATACTCCAACCATTTCCGATGTAGTGGACAACCTAAATCCCGGTGGAACTGCCGCTCAAATAAATGTGAATGCATTCCGCATTGGACAATATCATGTTTTGGCCGCGCCGGGGCTTCCCGCCGGCACTTTGATTACCGATCTCAATAGCCTCGATGATCTGAGAGGTGCCGATATCCAGCCCGTCAACGGGTCTCAAGTGGTTCCGGATTCTTTCAATTTTGTATTGTGGAATATGGCAGAGAATATGTATCAGGAACAAGTCTTGGGTCTGAATACTATTCTCGATAATAATGGTGTGCCAGCGACTTTCTTCGCCAGCAAGTCAAGACAAGAAATCGAGTCTACTGTATTGAACGGCATATTCTACTTTTGGGATGAAATGGTTGTTTTTCAAGGGGCCTGGAGAAAGGACAATCAACAGTCCTGGAGTTCAAGTGCACCCTCTCTATCGGAATTCACACGACGGGAGAATCTTAATGATCCTAATTTCCTAATTGATTCAAGCGCTGCCCCAAATTCGGTTTTTGACAGTGAAAACACAACTTGGGGAATTGTTGTCCACACACCGAATTTCATTAAAGAAAGGCTTCCCGCTGGCCTTGAGTTTGACTTCCATTACGGCAAGGCACAGAACTTTTCCCCCACTTCAGGGCGCGTAGATTCCCTCAACCGACCCATCGCCGCAGTGACAGGGTCGACGGAAGAAGTCGGTTTTACTGTAGTCGCTTTAAATCAAAAACTCATTGCCAACGTAAATTGGTTTGAAACCGGTGTCCTCAATAATTCAATCCAAAATGGTGCTATAGCTGCCCCCGAAGGTATCATGCTCAACCTTGCAAGGCAATTTGATATTCCGGAAAACGCAGGATTCACCGAGGCCGAAGTGAGAGCCGTTTTGCCTTCTCAGGCTGTAATTGATCTTCACGGTGTGATATTCGACTTCGCTAACGGAGAAGCCACGTCCAGTCCAAATCCCAGCCGTGTGGGTACCCAAGACTTCGTCTCCAAGGGCGTGGAAATCGAAATTTTGTTTAATCCTACCCGAAATTGGACTAACTTGATTAAAATTACACGCCAGCAAACTGTGACCGATAACACCTATAGCGCAGTGGAAGAATTTTTCACCGATTTTGTCAAACCCAACTGGATCGATAGCTCCTTGGCACAGGCTTACGTCATTGACCCAATTACACTGGAAACACTTGCCGAAAGAGCTCAAAGCCTCATTGGTGACAATTTAACACGGGCCCAATCACAGGATGGCTCTCCATCCATAGAGCAGCGTGAATGGCGTTTTACCGCTACCTCCAGATATGAATTCCCAAACCTCTTCCAAAACTCTGATTGGATCAGTCACTTCGCACTAGGTGGCAGTTTACGCCATGAAGGCAAAGTTGGGGTTGGATTTCCCGTTATACAAAATGAATTCGGCGACACTGTCTTCGATATCGATAATCCCTACTTCGGGGGCAAAGAGACCTACGCCGATATATTTGTCAGTTGGGATACCAAGATATTCGGTCGCAATACCTCATTCCAGGTTTATGTGCGCGACATTACCAACCACAAAGGTTTGGTCCCAGTATATGCCAATCCGGACAATAGCCGGACATTTCGCATCACTGAGGGCCGACTATTCTCACTATCGGCTAGCATCAACTTTTAAGTCGTTAGCTTTTCAAGTTCTTAATTCGAACCGGCTCCTATTAAAAGGGGCCGGTTCTTTTATCTGATCTTACAGGGCTAAGGATTTTTCATCGTTCCATTTAACCTCAAACCCGTATTACTGATATGATTAAAGGAATCGGTATTCAAGAAACTGCGGAACGTCTTCGTAATTACAGCTACTTGGGGTGTCGAAGCATTAAAATCCTTTCAGGCTGGTTTCTCCGATTGGAGAATTATGAATATAAGTATAAACTGGCTTATCATCTCTATGAGACATCGGAGCATGTCAGTTGGTATTATTCCCGGCTTGGAGAAATGCGGGGAGGCAATGCCCATGCAAGCATCCGGCCGGAATTAAGCGAAATTTGCGAGGCGGTATTGTCAGCTCCCTCAGACGGAACTTTTCTTGCGGGTTATTATGGAGTCTTTCAACGAAAACTGATCGAAGCCATGAAGGAAGATCTGGAGAAAATAGATGCCTCTGGAAACGCCAACGAAGCACGCCTTTTCACGCGGGTTTTGAACGATCTGAAGATCCAGCAGGCCTGGTTCGATTCACTTGGTATGGAATGGGAGAATCTGGGCTGGATAACCTACCTGAAAAACTTCATGGGCTACATTGGCGGTATTCACGGGCACGAAGAGCGTGGAGAGCGCCCCTTGTCGCCCATAGATACACCATTTGAACGTCCCAACCGAATCCTCTTCGATGAGCGTATTCAAGTCGGCCCATTGCAGTCCTATGAACAGAGGCAGGCACTGGATATCAACGAGGCAGTCATCGAACAATTTAAGGTATTTTTCAACGAATTTTTTGCCGCCGCATTAGTGGCGAGCGTCCTCTACGATGCCTCCGATGGGAGTTATCCCTGGGCGATGTTGGCGGACTTTAGCCGCCATTTCTGGGATGAAGCACGCCACAGCGAGTTTGGATGCGTTCGATTACGGGAACTCGGACATGAGCCCGACCGCGTCAATCCAATCCTCTTTGATCAATCGCAAGGACTCCCCATCCTGCACCGAATCGCCTACCTGACTACTGGCCTTGAAGCGTACTTCATGCCTCGCAAAAGCAAGCGCTGGCAAGAATATAGTAAGTCTGGTGATAAGCGCAGTTTGCTCTTCGCGGATCAGGATTGGTCCGATGAAATCAACCATGTTCGCTACGGTAAGCGTTGGACTGAATATTTGCTGGAAGGCGATCACAGAGACTTGAATGACATTCTGGATGAGGTTAAAGCCCACCTCTCCAAAGTTCGAGGGGAGCCCGTTACGGACATAAGCGCTCCCTTCTGATCATCCTGACTATTTAGCGGAGTTTCGGGACTGTCTCGCCATATCGTTCCAAAGCGACTGCTAAAAATCCAAACTGATCGGTCAATAACCCCTCGTAACCACAGGGGCGACCATCCCAAAACCGCCAATCCACACCGCTTTTACATCCTCCATAAACCACGCCATCAGCCACTCCAGCGCTTAACTCTTCCAGGAGCTTATCCGCTTCATCGGACAGACCCACAGCGTAGAGGCCTCTTAGAAAATGTCGGGCCTGAGCATGGGTTCGACCACCATTTTGATAGTAACCGAAAGGATATCCCTGAATGATGTCGGAAAGGTCTTCATCGGGAATTAAGTACAAGTTTCCGGGAAGACCTAAATATGCGCTCGGCATCTTGACTCGCATCATCTCTTCGAGCATGCCGGAAAGTATGCCTCTTCCCTTTTCAGCATCGACTAAACCCGCCGCAACTGCCGAACCGTTAACGGGGAGAAAGGCGTAGTCGTGCATTTTTCCTTCTTTGCAGACCCATCCGACAAAACGATTATTTTCTGCATGATAGAAAATTTCCCAATAGGAGAGTTTCAGTTTATTGGACCAATCGGACAAAATTGGGACCCAATCTTGCAAAGAACCTCCGGCGAAAACCTTTTCCAGAATGCGGAGCGCCTCGTAGAGAACGGCATTGGTAAAGGCATCCTTCCAGCCGTAGGAGATCACGTCGAACCAGCAGGTACTCCACTGGCCACTGCCTGAGATTCCCGTCCGGTGGTGGCTTTCGATCAAACCGTCACCATCAGAATCTCTTTCCTTCATCTCGCTGAGTTTCTTACGAATCTGACGCTCAAAACGGGGTACCCAATCGGACGGAGGATCGTTGTCGAGGTATTCCGCCAGACCCATGAGAGCCGCCGTGCCCGTCATCAAATATTCGTCCTCGGCTGGATGAATTTCACCTTCAAATTTGAGATTGCCACTCGCATAACCGGGGCCTTCATCCAGCCACCGTTCCAAAGAATAACGAGTTAATTCTTTGGACGAAAACCCGGGAATGATTTCACCCATGCGGACCGTTTGGGCGGACCAGGTATCCATCGATATCGGACAATGTATGGAGGCCCCGTTATTGCTCAGTGTTCCTGTATCGGGGCGAAAAGTGAGGGCGGTATGCCCAGCGCGGGTAAGGGCTTTTCTGACGGGTTCGGGAGTTTCGTTCACCAGATTGAAATTAGGTTGGGTCACACGAAACACCCATTTAGTTCGATACTCACCCGGAGGAAGAATCCAATCGCCCTCAGCAGTTGGTTCCTCCCCAATTTTAAGTTCCCAGTCGATACGATCTTGTGGGCGAAAAATTTCCGTACGAAAGGATGCCAACCCTTCACTCTCAAGAACGAGGCTGCCGCTCTTGGGCGCATGCAAACAGACAGGGAGAGCTAATTGCCCCGTTTGACCATTTTGAGACAAGCTTCCCAATGAGTGGACTGGTGTAACGGCGGGGCTCAGGCCCACTGCCCAGGCAGCGCTATGCCAGGCGCGGATTTCCATGGAGCCTTTGCGGATGGCCGATAATTCGAGCCGGTCCGGAAAAATCGTCCACTCCAATTCATAACACTGTCCCAATTCAGAATGCTCGGCCAAATAGCACACTTTGTTCTCCTTTATCGTGAGTTGGCCCCTGAATCGAAATCGAACCGCGCGATCCGCCACGGGACCCCTACCAGTGGGTGCCAGCATCAAGCCTTGATGAAAAGAACCTGGGCCGATCTTCAACAAGTTACGACTGGTATTACCTTTGCCTTCCTGGTCGATCGCCAAGTAAGAAAACCCTGTGCGGTTAAGGTAGAATCCAACTTCGATCATGGAAGATCGGTAACGCACCTCCCCGTCCCTTATCTCTGCGGAAAGCCCATCGGGCAGAGTACCCAATGACGATTCATTTCGTGTTAAAAGAATCTCTTTTCTAGGGGCAGATGTTTCCTCAAATCGCCCCTCTGCGATAAAGGCGCTCTCTGCCAGATTCCACGGGGTCCACCAGCCATCTATGCCGCACCGGCGGATTTCCAAAATTAGTCCCCAGGTTTGCAACTCGGGGAATTCGAACCATGTTACGATGTCTTGTGATTGTTCCTCCAAGTTCCGCTCGTATTGCAATTCCCTCCAATCATCCATTGGCGAATTAATGGAAAGAATTCGCAAATCAACGATCCAGTCACTGTCCTGCCGACTACCGCATTTATGATAGCCCATCGCATTACGGATGCCAATTCTGGATAATCGGGCCGCCCCGTGAGGTTTGAAAACGCGTTGGTGAACAATTCGATTCTCGGGCGCTCCCTTCTCCTGAGGCAGGGGCTTTGTCCAGACAGATCGACATTCTGATAAAGTTCGCCAGGAGAAAAGATCCCCCATTGGGGCATCCAAATCAGGGGTGTCTAACAGGTTTTGGGTCACGGACATTTTTAGTGATCACCGGATAAGAATTTTGTTGCCCGAAGCAACCGATTGACACGCTGCTTCGATGATCTCCATTGCCGCAAGCCCGTGTGTAGCCGGGGAGAGGTTTTCAGATTTCCCTAAGATGGTATCGATGAGGTTCCGGGCGGGCGCTTCATGCGGGTAAATCTCATCCTCGCCTAGAGGGGGTAGGTCAATAACTTCGCCCTTGCGGTTATGAACACTCATGGTTCCCTTCCAGAGTTCGAGTAGAATCATGCCGTCATCCCCGAAAATTCTTACCTCGTAGTTACGCTCCGTGGTCATGGGGGCACCTGCTGAGCCCAGGGAGACCAATGAACCTTTCTCCAGGCGAATGGTGAGGGCGTTGAATAAATCACTGGGTGCGTCAGCGTTATCGAATTCGGCGAATACACTGTACGGTCTCTGGCCCGTGAGGTAGCTCAGATAGGCTGCCACATGTGAGACCTGAGTGTAAATCTGACCACCTCCGGCTACCGAGGGGTCGCTGTAAGAGGCCTTGTTTGGTTCGAGATAACTCTTCTCGCCCGAGTGGGTATCCGCAGTGGAAGTCCCCCGAATGAAGTCCTCGACAAAATTTGTCATCAGAATGTTGATGAGGCGAATGTGGCCGAGTTTTCCGGTGAGAATTTGTTGGCGGGCCTCTAGGGAATGCCGGGTATAATGCCAGGGACAACTGATGATAAACTGGAGATTCCTTTGGTTAGCAATCTCGACAAGCTCGCTCGCCTCATCCACACGCAAGGTCATCGGTTTTTCGATCAACACATGTAGCCCACGTTCAAGGGCGGCCTTGGCCTGCGCGTAGTGAACATTGGGAGTTGTTCCAATGATCATAACGTCCAGGTCCAATTCGAGAACCTCTTCCAGCGTAGAGCAGGCGTGCGGTACGCCGAAGTCTCGGGCCACTTTCTCGGCGGCGTTGCGGTTCCGTTTTTGGACCGCTACTACCTCGGCATCTTCATGTTTCTGAAGGGCTGGCAGGTGGGCAAAGGTTGACCACCAGCCGGCACCCATAATGGCGCATTTGATTTTCGACATAGGTTGGAGAATGTTAGCCCTTGTAGGGCTCAAGTATATCATAGTTCAATTCAACACCAAATCCAGGTTTATCAGAAAGTGTGATTCTTCCATCTACTGGCATTGGTTCACCGATGACTGCCTCGAAAGCGGGCACGATTTCGTTGCCCACACCATTCACCAAGTATTCCGCGAATGGCGAGTTGCTGTTCGATATCACAAAGTGATAGTTGTAAACTCCCGAGCTGTGAGGTATGACAGGCATATTGTAAGGCTTCGCCATGGCTGCGATCTTGCGTGCGGAGGTCAAGCCACCGATCCATTGAAGTTCCGGCTGAATAATATCGGCCGCCTCATTGACGATAATTTGGTGGAAAGCTTTGTAATGAAACTCCAGATTCCCGATCGCCACCATGATGGGGCTTATTTTGCGGCGTAGATCGGCGTTGCTCTGAATCTCCCAACCGTTTTGCAGCGGATCCTCGAACCAGCGAACATCATAATCGCGTACCATATCTGCCAGGCGGACGGTGAATTCTGGACTCCACGAGAGGTAGCAATCGATCATCAGATCCATATCACTGCCGAGAACATCGCGGCATTTGGCAATGCACTGTTCCATTTTCTTGAGACCCTGGCGCCCATCGGCTTCTCCCCAGGGCGCGGCGATTTTTACTCCTAGAAATCCGCTGTTCGCCCAATGCTCAACATCATCTGGGTGTATCGTTACATAACAGGGAATCTCTTCTCTTACTTTACCTCCAATAAGGTTGTAAACTGGTTGTCCAACCGCTTTTCCAATCAAGTCGTAGAGCGCGAGGTCCACACCGCTGATGGCCATACCGAGTATGCCGCCCAATCCGTAGGGCATTGTTGCACGGTGCATCTGATCCCAGAGTTTTTCGATATTGAAGGGGCTTTCACCAACGAGGAATCGTTTGAGATGTTTTTCGATGACGGCACAGGCATAGGGACCACCGCCATAATTGGCACAAACGCCCTTGATGCCCTCGTCGGTATGAATTTCGATGGCATAAGGGTCTTGTCCCGGACCGAACCAATGGGTGCGAAGCTTTGCGTACTTTGGATAGACAGTCATTGGATTGGCAATGAGCGAATTGGCCGCCCAACCGCCCCCGCAGTATTGTGATTCACCTGCGTCTGCGCCTGTTTCTCCACCGGTGCCCGTTTTGAGGAGGAATAATTTAATATCTGTAATTTTCATAGCTTTTATTTTCTGTAGAGGATGATTGATTGTTAAATAATTCGTTTGAAGTCTAAATACGCGGCGATGGCGGTTAGGAGCGGGCCCTGCCCCCAGGGAACCCTCGCGCCCCTCGGCATTCGGGCGTAGTGCTCAGTACGGAGGCTGGGGTAGGTTTCGTAAGATACCCCGTCGACCAAGCCATCCGGCAACACCTTGGATAGGGCTGCTTCCAGAGCCTTATCAGCGGTTGGTATGACTTGCTCGTCGAGGAAACCATGCTGTAATGCGGTGTAAAAGGCAGCGGTCACTCCGGCAGCGATGGAGGTCTCAAGGTAGGTGGAAGGATTGTCGATAACGGTATGCCAATGACCGGATGGATCCTGGGTTTCGATCAACCGTTTTGCCAGGCGCTGTAAAACGCCAAGCAGCTTTGAACGGTTTGTATCATCCTCAGGGAGACCCGAGAGCGTTTGAACAATACCGAGGATGGCCCAGATTTGCCCCCGGCCCCAAAAAATGCCGTTTGGCCGTTTCTCGGCTTCAATCCAGAAATGGTAGAAAAGGTCGGCTTTCTCATCGAATAGAACACCTATGCTTGAGAGGATATTCTTAAGGGCCAGATCCCTGTGGTGTGACTCATTGGTATTTCGATAAAGACGCACATAAAAAGGGCCGTCGAAGTGCATGTTATCGACAAAGATACAGGGGCCGCCATCGACTAAGCCTCGCAGATTCTCGGAATCATTATCGGGCTCCGCTTTCTCCGATGGAATTTTGGGAGGTCGATCGAAGTGCGCGTTATGATAACGCACATAAGCCCCCTCGGTGGTTTGGCGAAAACCAGCCAGGTAATTGGCATGAGAGAGCGCTTTTCGCAAAAGAGCGGGATCGCCGAGAGCTTCGTAAACCCGGAGGAGTGCTATGCCGGGGGCGGTATATTCCCATGCTCGGTTTTCTATATCGCGGCCGATCCAGCCCTTGAGCAGCCCATAGACAAAATGCCTGTATTTTGGATCTCCGAGAATTTCCGAGGCATCGAGAAGCCCTTCCACTCCGGTACTGTCACCCCAAAACCACATCTTCCAGTCATGGTCCAGAAGCCGGTCTGCGACACGGCGCGTGACATCTTTCAGGTTTTGGGTGCTGGCCATCATTTTAGTGATGAAATGACTTCTAGGGTCCGATCAATGAGCAGATTCAGGTAATTCTCCTGATCGGGGTTGAGGGTGATCGTGACCGCGCGCACTTTTCCATTGGAGAGGAGTCCACGGCGCTGGAGCAGACGTTTCTCACAGTGGTGAAACATCTCCAGATTCTGCAGACTGAATTGAACGAAGGGGGCGATGCCCGAATAAAGACCGTAAGCCTTTGTCATGTTTCCGTCGACTGCGGCCTGCCAGATGTGATCGAAGACATCAATGAGGGAAAATCCGGGCATGGCCCCGCTAACTCCCGCCGGAATAAGTTCCAGCAAATACATGCCACCCCATCCGGTGAAAACCCGAATCTTGCCTTCCGTGGCCGTCTCTATTTGGCGGATAAGTGGACCTATGCCAGATTCTTCGTATTTGATACCGCTGAAATTTTCGCAAACTTCGTGAATCTGCTTGATGGAATCGAGGCCGATAGTTGGGCCGCCGGGATTCCAGTCTTGCAGGATTACCGGCAGTGAAGTGCTTTGGCAGACGGTTTGGGCATATTCGACAATGGCAGCTTCGGAGGGGGCAAAAGCCCGGGGTAGGGCGGTGTTGATCGCCGCTGCGCCGCTTATTTCCGCTTCCTTTACGATATCGGCAATCACTTGGGGGGATGTGTGGTTACACTGAACGATAACTGGGAGTCGGCCTTGGGCAGACTCAGTTGCCACATCGATGAGTCGTTTTCTTTCGCGACCCGAAAGTTTGTAAAATTCACTGCCAAAAGCTGGCACTCCCACAGCGGTTGCTCCCGATTCAACGGCAAAATCGACCAAAGGACCGATGTCCGCGTAAACGATCGCTTCCTCTTGATCAAAGGGAGTAGGGAGAATCGGTATGACACCTTCTAACCTCATATACTCAGCAATTATAGCCCGGAACGCGCCACATAAAGTTAGGATCTATATAGGGCTCGTCGTTTTCTCGGCCTTCCATCAAGGCGATTTTTTGTCGCAGGAGATCGCCGAAATTTCGGTCATAGATAAAAGTCGTTTCACCTACATCGGACATGAGCATCCACTCGGTTTGTGCGGTTTCAACATGGTGGAGCAAATTGGCTGTGTTTTCTTTTTCATCGAGCACGGTATCATGAACAAGCTCACGGCATCTGAACTTTACCGTTTCATCATGCGCTTCGAGATAGCCATGCACACCCTCGATCCAGGCAGCTATATTTCTCTGGTTGCGATACCAGCACCCGATTCCATAAAGCCTGTCGTAGAGATGGCTCCACACCTTGTGCGCCGGTAAATCCTGCATTGCGGCATCCTGACCTTCGCTGGCGATTTGAACCGCTTTCTGAATTTCGGGAAAAACGTTATCGGTAATGGCCTTACGGCACTTGCGGGCGTAATCCGGGGTGCAAAAATCGAAGTTGATTTCCCTGCGAAAATCAACGCGCACGACATTATTGACATGTCCGAGGTGGAAATCTTCGTAATAGGCGCGATCTTCTTCACCGAGGGCTTCGACATTGGGGACGAAGGGCCGGACCAGCACGCGATACCATGTACTCCAAATCGAGAGGACACTGACGGGCGGGGGATAAGATCGGTAGGCCGCATCGGCATGCAGCCAGGCATCGACCAATTGAGTCGCATCCTCTTCTTTGACCCAATTTATTGCCTGCTGAAGGAGAAAGTCATCCAGATCCATCGCGGGATTGTTTTGAAAAGCACGGAGAACCTCCTGATTGATGTTATAGGGCGCTATTGTAGAAGAGATAACACCGGTCATGTTTGCCGCGTTGGATACCTCTTGTTTATGCAATGCGCTTAATTTTTCGAATAAAAGACGCGGATAGATCGGAGCGAGAATCGGTTCCTGATTCCAGAACGCACCGGAGTTGAAGTAGATGTGCGCATTCGAGCCTTTGTCTTCGAGCCGCTCCTTGATAGGTTTCTCTTCGTCTGCAAATTGGTTAAAAAGACCTGAGAAATTGAAGTCGGTGGCCCAATCATACCTTGGGTGTTTGTAACCGAGATCAAAGCCCTTGGATTTCAAGGTATTTGCCTCCATTTCGAAACCCTCTTCGGCCTGATCCCAGATATCATCCTGTTCATCGTAAAACATTTCACTGCGCAGGATTGACCGAAAGTTGGGGTTAACCCTCCGACCAGCATCGCGGAGGTTTTTCATGAACCGGACGATATTATCAGCGGCGGCCCTGACGATTTCGTTCTCGCCCTTGAATTCTCTAATTACATAACCACCCCCGTTTCGGCCCACGTAGAGTGAGCTGGTGTACTCAAACCCTGCGCCGCTATCGTTGGACCAAACGGTCATGTAGTCAATGTTGGGCGCTTCGCGGAGAATTTTCTCGAGCATCTCCCCATAGTGCTCCAACACTACCGGGTGGGCCGTGGTGAGGTTATATCGCGGACGAAAACTGCGTAAGGGATGGTCCACCCTGGCACCCCGAAGCATGGGGTAGCGTTCGAGCAATTCATCAGGAACCGAGCGAGGCTCGAAGGAGAGTATGCCGGCGCGGAGTCCATATTTTTCCGCCAATTGGGCTGAACTCTTGAGTTTGTTGAGATTGGCCCGGAGATATTCGAATGGGTAAATGCCTTTGTTGAGGCGGCTGTAAACAAATTGATCAAGAGCGGCGCAGTAGGTGTAAAATCGATAGAGCAATTCGTCGGGAGCCGCTTTTTCATAGGGAAAATGAGCTGCCAAGCCATTGACTTCAACATGAGTGAATCCCAGGCGGGCCATTTCCCGTATATGCTCTTCGGGATCAAATTTATAGGCCGTGCGAGCGTGATTATTAAGCAGGGAATCATATGCGGGGCGGAGATGGGAAAACGCCGGTTGAAGAATTTTACCCTCGGCCAGATCTGCAATATCCCGCGCCTGCCAGTCCTCTACCAATTGGCAGGCCAGGCGATAGAGAAACCAGGTATGCGAAACATACATTTCGATGCCATTTTCCTCGGTTGCGCGTAGATACTGCCACTCCTTCAAACCTTTCAAGCGGCTATCTATTCTCGCCGCTTCTTCCTCCGACAATACACCCATGTACAAATTGGGCCCGGTCCATTCCTCTTTTTTTCCAAAGAGGCGGACAGCCAAGCCCGGGAGTGAAGAACGCAGGTAATCGCACACAGTCTTTTCTACCGCAATGTCTGGATGAAGACAGGTGACTTCCTCTATTTTCTCTAGTAACTGAGCAATGACCATGATTGGATTATAGTAGTGAAATTAAACTCAAAATTATTTAGCTAACACGGGTAGCCATAACGAAACTCTTTTGGCTTTACGATAAATACCCTAATAAATTGATCCGCTCTTTTCTTCAATTCTTTCTGTTCCCAATGAGAATATCCGCATTTGTCCGTTTATTACAGCAAATTTTGCTCGGGGTTTTCATCTTCCAGAGCACAGCCATAGGAAACCCCGGAGAGGCAAAGCATACACTCTATATGATGGCCAGTTTAACCAAGGACTTCACCATTGGGCGAAGGACGCTTCATAAAAGCGGAGTTTTTCGAAGCAATGATCGCCAAACCCTTGAGCACGTGGGGTTTCATCATCCTCGAATCGATGGTGCAGCATTCGATCCCCGCGATTCAAGCGTCTTTTATCTGGCCGCGCTCAATGGCATTTTGGGAACTCGGGATAGAGGTCAGAGTTGGCGCATTCTCACCGGGTGGAATATGACCGAACCAAAGGACGTGGCGGTGGACCCACATCGCCCCGACCGCATTTACGCCGCCTTGCCTGATGGCATTATTCTCTCACAAGATCAGGGGAAAACCTGGGCTTATAAGGACAAAGGAATAAAACGAAAATACACTCAGGTCATCGCTGTTGACCGGACACACCCCGACCGCATAATAGCCGGCACCGAGCTTGGTATCTACCTCAGCGAGGATGCCGCCGAGAGATGGAAACCTGTTTTGCCCACCCAAGCGACGGTTAATGACATTGTTCAGTCTCCCCACCAGAGCGACGTATTTATTGCTGTCACGCAAAGCGATGGTGCCTGGATTTCCTCGGATTGCGGTTCGAGTTGGAAACCTATTTCCAGCATAGGAAACAGCCATACGCTTCATCAGGCCGCATTTCACCCAAAGGATTCTGAAAAGATGGCGATTTGTGGTTGGGGAGCAGGCGTACTAACTACCGAAGATGGAGGAATAACCTGGAAGCATCGTAGTGAGGGTTTGCCAAGTAAAAATATCTGGAGCCTTGCGATAGATCCCGATTTCCCCAACCGCATCTATGCAAATCCCTATCAGGAAGCGGTTTATGTATCGGATGATTTCGGGCGCAGTTGGAGGCCATTCCTTTTCGATGGCACCCTGGTTTTCGATTATGTCTTCATCCCCGAGGAGTAACCAACCCTTTTATTGCTAACATGAGGATACTTTTTTACACTATTTTTTTCGTTGGCGCTTCCCTTTACACTTTTGCCGCGTCGGAAGTTCTCGCCAATCGACACGAGGCTTATCTGGACAGGATCAATGAAGTTCTTGAATGGCGGGCGGGCCGGGTTGATCCTGCGGATCTGGAAACGGGAAACCATGGCGAAATCTCGGCCAGCCTGGCTCTTGGCCAGCATATCGATTGGGCATCTCAACGGTTAATCAACATCCTCGAAGAACCCCGTGGAGACATGTTCTGGATGTTTCCCATGACGAGCATCGCCTATCTCGGAAAGGATCAGTTATCAAATGAGGCAAAGCAGGCTCTGCGAAATGCCTGGCGCGACTACATGCCAATGCGCGGTGACACCGAGAACCATTGGGCGATGTATTACACCTCTCTTTTCCTCATGTCGGAATTCTGGCCGGATCTGGGCGGCGAGGAGTGGTACTCGGGAAAAAGCTCTCAGGAAAATAGGGAGGAAGCGCGGGATTACCTTATTTGGTGGATGAATTTAACCACATCTCGTGGTCAAGGTGAATACGACTGCACCCACTATATCGGCGAATACATGATACCCATGCTCTATTTATCTGTATGGGCAAAAGATCCAGAGATGCGTATTCGCGGCCAGATGATGGTGGACTATATCATGGCCGACTTCGCCATAGACACCCTTGACGGTATCTATATCGGGGCACATGCCCGCACCAGTGATGGGCAGGTTCTTGAAAAATGGAACGGCCTTTCCTCATTTTTCAGCTGGCTGTTTTTCGGCAACACTCCGCCGCCCCGGAACTACGGTGGCTGGGGTTCTGCCTTTGCAGTCGCCGCCGAGCATTACGAATTGCCGGAGGTCATCTACCGAATCGCCACCGAAAGGGACGGCCCCTATTTGCATAAAGAATTAAAGCGTACCCGAGAGCGCTGGCGCAACAGCCCGGAGCGGTTCACCCGCGTTTACAAAACTACTTATATGGCCAGGGACTACGCGGTCGGGTCGGACCAGGGCGGATTGCTCCAACCCATTCAGCAACATTCATGGGATGTCACCTGGGCAGTGGACGATCCCCGTGGGGTCCACAACACAATATTTTCCCTTAATCCCCATTGGTCAACCGAAGAAATGCAGATGTATTTCACTGAATATCCCGACTTCATGCCGGAAGCGGTGACCAAACAAGGCAAGCCATCATACATGGCTGAGGACACCTTTCTTGGTGGGTCTCCCTACGAGCAAATTTACCAGCAGGACGATACCATCATCGCGCTCTATGATATAATTGAGGGTACTAAACACGAGCATATCAACGGATTTTTTTCAAAGGATCTGGCCCGTCTTGAGGAGGACGAGAGCGGCTGGATATTTGTCCAGGGTGGAAATGCCTACATTGCCTATTTCCCGCTGGCTCCCTATGAGTGGAAGCCCCTTGAAAATGGCGGAAAGCGACTCTATAGTCCACACCGAAAAAACGGAACCGTTGTCCAGGCCGCCTCAGCAGATGAGTTTGAAAGCTGGGTGGAGTTTAAGAATGCGATTAAGAAATTGCCCTTGGAAACGATTACAAAGCCGGTTCCTGAAGTACACTTGACGACCTTACGGGGAAGGCAGGTAGTCTGCATTTACGGAGAAATTCCCAAGGTGGACGGGAACCCCGTTGACTATGCGAGTTGGCCTCTCTTTGGGAGCCGTTACATGCATGCGGAACCCAATTCACGCCAGCTCCGCTTAACTCATGGCCAGTTGGAGCGTGTGCTCGATTTTGAAACCCTGTCGATACGGGACCGGGTTATCGAAAAACAGCCGGAGGAATTCGATGTCTGGATGATTCGCCCCTAGCTCCCGAAGTTCTCCCATTCGTGAATACAAATAAAGTCAAAACCCTGACCCGACGGGAGGCCATAAATCGGGTTGGCATATTTTCTCTGGGGAGCCTCCTTTCACCCACATGGTTGAGTGGATCTGAAACCTATTCACCGACCCGCCATCCGCATATATTTCTTACATCCGAAGAGAAGGAGGGGCTTAGGTCGATTGCAGAGATCAGAGAGTCGATTAAGCATGGTTATCCGCGAAAGATCTGGGAAAAAATCCGGGAGGAATGTGAGAAAGAGCAAAATTCCGAGGCTCTAAATGCCAAATCGATTTTTCCCGGAAGATACCTCGCAGGGGCAAAGCTGAACAACCCCGATTATACGATATGCAAAGCCTCCGGGCAGCGAATCCTTCGAAACGCCCTGGCGCTTCTGCTGACCGAAGAGGATCGCTATCGAAAAGTGGCCCTCGAGCAAATGTGGGCACTATTTGATGAAGATATCTGGCCCGACTGGATTGACCAGTCCAGCTTGCGCTTCGGGCATCCGGCTGGCCTGCGAACTGGGCAGCTTTCCCTCGACGTTGCTCTAGGTTTTGACTGGATGTATCCTCATCTGACAAAAGGGGAACGTGAGCGGATTGTGGAAGGACTGGAGCGTCGCGGCATACGGCCATTTCTGACCAGTATGGAGCAGGATCCCTGGTGGTCCCACGATTCGAACAACTGGCTTTCCGTAATTATCGGTGGGCTGGGGATAGCCGGTATGGCTCTTGGCGATTCTTACCCCCTTTCTAATCGCCTGATAGGTATTTCTCTCCCCAAAATGCGAGATTACTTGTCGATTTATGGCGCGGGAGGCGAATTTAACGAATCGGTGGCATACTCGGGTGTAACCAGAGTGCCTGTCACCTATTTTTTAGCCTATTATTATCACATGTCGGGCGGAAAAAATCCGTTGACTGAGCCTCCCTTCCCTCAAACCGGTGAATGGACGGTTTATTCGACAATTCCACCCGGAGTTCATGCCGCTTTCGGAGATGGTTGGGTTGGAGCGATTCCCAAAGTTGAATATATGTCGGCGATTGCGGCAGCGTCTCGCAGTCAGGTTTTGCAAGGCTTTGTCAACCAGCACCTGGAGGCCATCTCGGATCCGCTTCAACTACTCTGGTATGATCCTTCCCTCCAAGGCGTAAGTCCTGAGGGGTATTTGCCGAGGGGTCGTGCATTCTATGACAATGGAGCCCATATTTTCAGCCGGACGGATTGGAATTCGGACAAGACAGCCATGGTCGTTTATGGCAAGGTGAAGCGGGATCATAATCATGCCCACAACGATTGCGGACAGGTTTGCGTGGATGTTTACGGTGAGCGAATGATCGTCGATCTGGGCTCTCCCTCCAGCTATCCCCCGGATTTCTTCGATGAACCTCGATGGAATTACTACAATGCCTCCGTTCAGGGACACAATGTGTTCATGTTCGGTAATCGCGAGCCGCGATATCCGCCTCAAACACGCGGTGTTAAGAAGCAAATTGATTTCGCCTCCATGAGTGGCCGCATCACCGAGGCCAAATTCGATGATGAGTTGGGCGGCTATTGGCAAATGGATCTGACGCGGGTTTACGATGGAGTATCAAATGTGCAACGTACCGTTGTTCATTTGTTTCCGGGATTCGTGGCAATATTGGATGAAGCGGTATTGGAAAAACCGGAAGAAATTTCCCTGCGCTGGCATACCATCAACGAGGTAAACCCCGGCCCGGAAGGGATTTTTATGGCTGAAAGCAATGGAGTTGGGCTGGCTGCCAGTATCAATGTTATTGAGGGCGGAAAACCGATATTTCTCATGCGTCGCCATAAATACGTGCCGCCTTTTGATCTCGATCGGTCCGGCGATCCTTTGGACCAGCGGCAGGAACCCTATGTAGAAACCCTTTTGATAGGGGCCAAATGCCGCATCCTGACACTTTTCGCACTACTTTCCGATACGTCAAATCCTGCGGAGTGGAGCAGGGAAGGCCAAACTTGGCAGATCACAACAACTCAGGGCGAGGGTCGAGTTCACCTGAACGGAAAGAACCTGCGGGTCTCCAATCTTACCAATAAGAAGGAAATCTCCATCTCATTGACTTGAAGAGCCAAAGAGTAAGAAGTCTGGCAAGTTACGGCTTATAAAAATCGTCTATCGTTTCAATGAGAATCCTGA
Organism: Opitutales bacterium; assembly: GCA_021772515.1. Lineage (GTDB taxonomy): Bacteria > Verrucomicrobiota > Verrucomicrobiia > Opitutales > UBA2987 > JAJFLU01. The sequence goes on along the minus strand of JAJFLU010000059.1, from coordinate 13,811 downwards.
GACGTCTGAGGTTTTCACGTGTGGATTCGAGAACTGGGAAAACATGAGTTTCCAGGGTCAAATGGGGAATAATAGCGTCTTTTTTTACAGCTTTTAGCTGCCCCAACCAGTTCATGCCGCCGTCCCCAATCAAACGGTTCTCCCATTTAGAATTTGGAAGGGGAATATTATCTTTAACGTGCATATTGAAGAGATGTGGTCTAATCGCTTCGTAACCTATGGGGTAGGCGATCTCTCCGGCGCCAAGGGCATTGCCCGGATCCCAGTTGATGCCCACGTTGTCCATTGATACTTCGCTGACTATTTTGGCAGTTTTAACTCCTGTGTCGCAGAAATGGCCCGGCTCGTTTTCAACCGAAATCTGAAGGCCGAATGCCTTGGCAATTTGCCCCGCCTCCCGGAGCCGTGCTATCACTTCGGCCCTATCGCTTGCCTTTTGCTCCAAAAACGCAAATACGATAATCATAGGTGCCCCTAAGCGGACTGCCATTTCGCAGGTTTTCGGTAGTATATCATCCAATTCGGTTTGGAGGCGAGATCTGTCCGATAGTGAATTTTTAAACACACCTGGAGTCAGCGCGGAAATCTCTATTTCCTTTTTGGCGATTTCTTCTAAAAGACGCGCTTCCCTTCCCTGATTAAAAAATGGGACGCGCATTTTGTAGTTATCAATACAGCGAAGTTCGTATTTGCGAAACCCCAATGCCTTGCCCTCACTGAGCGCTTCTTCGAGGTCAAGCGAGATTTCATCGGTAATGATGGCGAGTTCCACGGATTACGGGGTTCTAAGAAAATTGAGTTTGAAATTATGGCGCTATGGGCACGAAATTTAATAGGCGAATGCTAGTTATTATTTCTGCCTCAATAGGTTATGAAATCAGACAGACAAATTTCAAACGCCAGAAAGCTTTTCGGTAAAACAAAACCCCGGTTGTGGTTTTATGTTTGTCATAGTTTCTTACCCAATAGCCCTGTCTAGTTTACCCTCTTTCTTAATCAATAAACTTAAAGTCTGATTATTCACGGAACTGTATTCGATCTTATGAAAATTTTCTACAACATTACCTGGGTCAAGGTAACGCTATGGAGTGTTTTACTCGCACTGCTCTCGGGAGCAGAAACCTTCGGAGAACCCAACGCTGCCGATTTGCTCGGCAAATGGATTTTAATTCCCAAGGAAAGCAGCGATGTCGATTTGTTCAAAACAGTGTCTCTTGAGTTTGAGGAGGTCTCCAATGATCGGGTGGTATTGACGGAACGCTGGGGGCGTAGGCGGCATCACGAAGAAAAACTCGACCTGACGATGAGTGGCGAGGTTAACGAATTTTCCATTGATCATAAAGTGTTTGCCAGCAACGTTTTTATGGGCCTGCGCCGACCAGTGGGCGAAGTTCGTAAAATCTCCGCCCAATGGGTTGTGCCTTACCGGGTTTTACAACTGGAAGAGCAGTATGGCATTTTATCTTCGCAGGGCAGGAGCGATTTCGTGAGCTCCTCGACCATCGCTTTGGATGATACAGGGACAAGATTGACCTGGTCTATCCAACGCCCGACGCGTCCCGTGGACCAGCCACTGGTATTTCAACTAAAGCGGGAAGGTTACCGGGAGGCTTATTACATGGATATGAAACCAGATTGGGAAATCGATGGACTGCTCCCCGAACAGGCGGCGCTCATCACATTGCAGGGAGTAGTCAATGAGCAGGGGCCTCTCCTGTATTTCATCTACCCCGAGACTTGGGATTTTCGCTTTACGGATGAAATTTTTGAATATTACGAAGAGCACAAACAATTTACTTTCACAAAGATAAATACGCTACGCCGCGCCCTGCAATTGCTCGGAGACAAAGTCGAGAAATATGTAGTGTGGGACAAAGAGGTGAGAACCTCGCTGATTGTGGCATTTACGGTGGCTGGCCTGGAAGACGCCATCGTGGTCTCAGAGGATTTGATTCCTCTCGTCGAAGAATTTGGATTGCAGAAGGTTGAAGATTTCCGGGGCCGCTTTACAGGGCAAAGCGATTTTGAAATCTACCAATGGGCCTACGAAGAGTATTGGGATCGCTGTAATAAAGATTATATCGTTTGGATGGGCGGGGAACACGGGAATCGTATGAAACCCGGAGTGGCTGATTTCGGGATGTATCATGAATGTTTCTTCACTGACCTCTCAACCGATTCGGATGACCCCGATGAAACGGATGAATACCACCTGGCTGACCGGCTGTTTTCAGAAATGAATCAAATGGGCATGTGCTTTGGCTGGCATTCCTACAAAAAAGACCGCGAGCGCGACCATGTGAAACTCGCCTCATCGCATGTCATCCGAGTTTCGGGACTGCACACGCTTCCCAATATGAGTTTCAACACTCAAGTCCCACTCACTCCGGGCTTCGAATTTAAGAACAATCATAATATTGAGCCGGGCAAAACCTATAAACCGGAAAATAAGGTCTATATCACAGCGGTGCAGACGGATTCTCTCGGTATAGGCGCTTGGACCCGACCGGGCCGTGGTGAAATCCCCTACGCCTGGCAGGTAACGCAAAACTGGCTTTGGATGGGGCCCTCCATGCTTGAGATGTTTTACTCCCAGGCTACTCCCAACGATTTGTTCATTGGAGGACTTTCCGGCCCCGGATACATGTATTCCAAAGCGATTCCGCTGGAGCATCTTCCCATGGTTGTTGATAAATCCAGGGAAATGATGGAGGAACTCGACCTCAATATCTTTGAAATCATGGATTACTCTGAAGGTGCTTCAGTCGAGGGAAATCCGGATCTTCCGAAATCAGTGATCGATATCTATTATGATGGCATGCCGGAAGTGATAGGGTTTCTCAACGGCTATGCCCCAGCATACACTTTTACCAATCGCGATGGTCGGCCTATGCTCTCATATGACTACTACATGGCCCCAGGGCGTCCGATAGATGAAGTGCGTGCCGATTTACTGGAATTGGCGGCTATTAACGAGAAACGACCTTACTTTATGCTCATGCACGTGCGTCAATGGAGCGATATTAAGCGGGTCAAAAACATTCTTGATGGCCTTGGGCCTGCATTTGAAGTCGTTCCTCTCGACGTTTTTTTAAAAATGGCGGGTGAGGAACCCACTTTTGAGGAATACACACGCCCCGAGGGCGAATAGGGGAAGTGATCGATTTCAGGACGCCATATAACCCGCCCCTCATCCGGCCTCTGCTTTACTGAAAAAGTAATTTCACCATGACAGAATACTTCCCATTCCCTAGCGTGACGCTTGATTAATTTGGTTCAGTAACTCGGGTGCGGCATATCTTGTTTGTTCCTGTGGTCAACGCTGATCCAATCAACGAATGAAAACAAATAGCCTTTCTTCTGCACCTCAGCAAACCAGCAAGAATGTGATGCCATTTAAGAACCAGCGACCTCTTCGGATAGGTCTTATCGGTGTCACTGGTTATGCCATTTCTTATTACGAGGGTCTTGGAAATTTTGTAAAAGAAGGCCGGGTTCAATGGGCTGCGGTTACCATAATTAACCCCGATGAGGCGGCTGAACAGGTAAAATATTTCAAACGCCTGGGGATACCAATATATTCCGACTATAGGGAAATGCTGGCCAAAGAGAGGCAAAACATGGATTGGGTCTGTATTCCAACCGGTATTGGGTGGCACAGACAAATGACGGTTGATTGCCTCCGAATTGGACTTCAGGTATTGGTTGAGAAACCACTGGCGCCCACTCTGCAGGATGTCGCTATCATACAGGAGGCTGAACGTGAAACCGGGATGCTTGTGGGCGTAGGATTCCAGCACATGTATCAGGAGGAGACCTGGGATATCAAAAAACGGCTCTTGACAGGGGAAATAGGTGAATTGGAGCGAGTTGACTGCATTTGCCTGTGGCCGCGCCCCGAGAGCTATTTCCAGCGTAATGTCTGGAGCGGAAAATTGCACGACGGTCAGTCTTGGATTCTCGATTCACCTTTGCACAACGCGCTTTCCCATCTCATTAACTTGATAATGTTCTGGTTGGGTAGAGATATCAAAAGCCGTGCTAAACTGATAAAAGTTGGCGCTGAGATATATCGTTCCAAGCCAATCGAAAGCTTTGATACTATACGCACGGTGGCAGAAATGGATAACGGTGTCGAAGCAGCCGTTGTCCTTAGTCATAGTTCTTACCATACCCTCGATCCCGAAATCTTAATCACTGGATCCCGGGGTAGTTTACTGTGGCGCTTTTCCAACTTCCACACGTTTACCGTTGGCTCCAACTCCTATTCGATGACGACTCCGGGGCATATCAAAATGCGGGAAATCATGTTCAAATCAATGATTGATGTGATAGAGGGAAAACCGGCCCGAATGTGTACAACGGAAGTTGCCTCAGGACCAGTTCAGTGGGTCAACGCGGTCCACGATATTACCCCCATTTACGATATTCCAGAACAGTATCGCCAGCGCATTGTTGATGACGGTGAGGAGGTTCACGACACAATCAAAGACATTGAATACAACGCGTTGCGGTCATATTATGAGAAACGGTCTTTTGCTGAGTTAAATGTCCCTTGGGCCGTTCCTATGCGGGAGAAAGATATCATCGATTGTGCGACCTTTGAAGGCCAATTTTACCCAAAACCCATTCCGATGATTCCATCTCCGACTATTCTTGTCTCTCAAATCTCGAACCTTCAAGCATAAGACTCGGTATTTAATTTTTGCTCGAATAAAATAGTATAGTGTCAGTTAGTATTGTTTTCGCTGAGAATTGTAGAAAGCGTCTACCAAAGATTAGGATTTGGTTGATTAGGCAACGATGTTTCCCATTGCGCCCATGAGGTGGCCACAGTATATTATGATTGAGAAAAAATAAGCTTCTTGAAGCATGGAATTATGAGCCAGGCATTTGCAGAAATTGGAAAAATTGCTTATGAGGGACCTGAATCGAAGGACCCTCTTGCCTTCAAGCATTACGATGCGGAGGAAGTAATTGATGGTAAGAAAATGAGGGACCATCTTCGGTTTGCGGCTGCTTATTGGCATACTATGCGTAATTCACTATCCGATCCCTTTGGAATGGGGACTGCGCAGATGCCTTGGGATGATGGCTCGGAATCATTGGATAATGCCCGCCGGCGCGTTAAGGTGTTTTTCGAATTTTTGGAGAAATTGGATTTGGAGTATTTTTGCTTTCACGATCGTGATTTGGCTCCCGAAGGATCAAGTCTCGCTGAATCCAATAAAAATCTGGACGCAATTGTAAAAACTTTGAAAGAAGAGCAAATGCGCAGGGAAAAAAAATTACTATGGGGAACCGCAAACCTATTCACGCATCCCCGATATGTTCATGGAGCGGCCACAAGTTGTAATGCTAACGTCTTTGCCTTTGCTGCGGCTCAGGTAAAAAAGGCAATAGAGGTCACCCATGAGCTTGGTGGTCAAGGATACACTTTTTGGGGAGGGAGAGAAGGTTACAGCACCTTACTCAATACCAATATGAAGCGGGAGTTAGATCATTTGGCAAAATTTCTGCATATGGCTGTGGATTGGAAAAAGCAGATCGGCTTCACCGGCCAATTCTACATTGAGCCCAAGCCTAAAGAACCTGTCGCGCATCAATATGATTCTGATGCCGCAGCTTGCTTGAATTTTCTGAGAGAATACGACCTTCGGGACCATTTTAAACTGAATATTGAAGCAAATCACGCGACTCTTGCCGGGCATACCGTTGAGCATGATTTAACTGTTGCCTCCAATACCGGAGCGTTAGGAAGTATCGATGCCAACAGGGGAAATTTATTTCTTGGATGGGACACGGATCAATTCCCCACCGATATCTATCAGACAACTCAAATAATGTTAATCGTTTTATCTATGGGCGGGTTTTCTACCGGTGGTCTGAATTTTGACGCTAAACGGAGGCGAGAGTCTTTTGAGCCAATTGACCTTTTCTACGCCCACATAGCTGGTATGGATGCTTTTGCTCGAGGACTTAAAATAGCTCATGCGATTCGTAAAAATGGTCGATTGGACGAACATTTAAAGCAGCGTTATTCCTCCTGGGATTCTGGAATTGGTTCTCTAATCGAATCAAATGAGGTGGGATTCGAGGAACTAGCAACCTATACTTATGAGAACGACGAGCCGGTCAATGTCTCTGCCCGACAGGAAATGCTGGAAAACCTTATCAATGAGTTTATTTAATTTCTTGATCAACTTACGATAATCTTCGACATCAGTTCTGGCAATTTGCTATCTTATTTCGCTATTCCTTTTTTTCCGAATTGGTAATAAACTTCGCTGACCTTGTGGAGTTCATCCAGTGGAAGCCATTCGTCGCTGGTGTGCGCTTGTTCTATCGAACCTGGGCCAAAAACAACACAAGGAACGTTGAACGATCCAAATTTACCCGCGTTGGTTGCATAGGGAGTTCCAGTAATATTGCAGCCGGGTTTAACTTTGCTAGCATGGAAATGCAGGGACTCGGCAAGTAAACCGTTCAAATGATCAGAGAGTGGCTCAAAGACCGAAAAGGGGGCTTCGTGATGCACCTCAAAATCTATCCCGGGGAAAGAATTGATATGATCGATTACTTGTTTATAGACGGCATCCAATTTTTCCGTTGGAAGGAAACGCCGATCGATAGCAATTGTGCATTCGTCAGGCACTGTGTTAATACCGCGACCCCCTGCAATTGACCCAATGCTCAATGTTGGGCGACCACACAAATGGTGAGAGGGTAGGTCCACGCATACTTCTTTTACGTAATTTTCCAGAGCCTTGATTACATACCCCATTCTGTAAATGGCGCTCGTCCCCAATTCCGGCTGTGAGCTGTGCGCTGCTCGGCCCGAAGTCTGGCACCTCCAGCGAACCGTTCCTTTGTGAGCGACCACTATATCGAGGCTTGTAGGTTCGGCCACAATCGCCGCATCAGGTGCTTGTGGAAAGATGAACTGTGAGTCGGATTTCCAGAATTCTTCAAACGCCGCTGCACCAGTTGCGCCGAATTCCTCGTTCACCGAACAAGCCATAATAATGGTAGGCATATTTGCTGGGCGCTCCTCTGCTAGACGGGCGAAAGCTCCGAGCATGGCGCACATCCCGCCTTTCGTGTCGCAAGAGCCGCGGCCATAAATGCGCCCCTCTTTTATGGTCGGGGTCCATGGCGGAATCGTCATGCCATCGACCTGAACTGTGTCCTGATGCGCTTCGAATAGGATAATTTGGCCACCCGCCTCTGGAGGAATATCACCGTCAAGCCGGGCGAAAATATTATCACTCTTGGGTTCAATTGTTTGTCGCGCCCAAGGCAATCCAAGTTTTGTAAAAAAATCCTCCAGATAATTCGTTAATTCAGCTTCGTAATAAATGGACCCCGATACAGTCTTTCCCATCGGATTCACACTGGGAATCGAAATAAGGTCAGAAAGCATTTTTTCCAAGTCGATCATATAGCTCATAAATGAAAAATACTCGCCGGAACCCTAAAAATATTTACGAGGTAAGCTGGGATTCCTTCCCCGAAAAGCAGGACGGTTCGAGATGAACCGATCAAATTGAATCTATCACTAGTGTCCAGTTAAGGGCGGATTTTAATTTTGTAAGTTAATGTTTTTCAGTTGGAACGGTGATTATTTGGGTGTCCTGCATTTGAAATTGGTGGAAGATTTATCGACGACCTGTCTCAATAAAACATGCATATTGGTAACCTCGTTTTCAGTCAAGTCATGAGCATTCTTGATCCCACTCAACTCAGCCGCTGCGTTGCCCGTTATCCGATGGCACGGGCCAGTCGCGGATTTTCTGCCCGCGACCAATTCTTGAGTATGGCTTTCGCCCAAGTAACTTTCCGTGAGAGTTTGCGCGATATCGAGGCGTGCCTGCGGGGAAGTCCACATTTGTATGCTATGGGTATTCGGGGCAACGTGACGCGCACGAACTTGGCCTACGCCAACGAGCACCGTAACTGGCGTGTTTACGGAGCCTTTGCTCAAGTACTCATCGCCAAGGCGCGCCGTTTGTATGCCGAAGACACCATAGGATTGGATATCGAGGAGATAGTTTACGCCCTTGATGCCTCCTCGACCATCGATCTGTGCTTGTCGTTGTTTGGGTGGGCTACATTTCGTCGTGCCAAGGCTGCTATCAAATTGCATACGATGATTGATCTGCGCGGCTCCATCCCAGTATTCATCAGCATTACAGACGGAAGTGTGCATGAGGTGAACATCCTTGACGAATTGGCATTTGAACCGGCCAGCATTTACGTGATGGATCGTGGTTACCTCGATTTTGAGCGATTGTTTCGCATCCAATTGGCTACGGCCTTCTTCGTAACCCGTGCCAAACGCAACATGAGTTTTTACGTTAGTGCCTCCCAGCCTGTGGATCGCTCCAGCGGAATCAGTTGCGACCAGACCATTAGGTTGACAGTCGCCAAAAGCAAAAGCCAATACCCCGACAAGCTCCGGCGCATTCGCTACCGTGATGGCGCAACCGGACAGTGGCTGGTCTTTCTGACCAACAACTTCACCTTGCCCGCCTTGACTATCGCGGCCATTTACAAAAGCCGCTGGCAAATCGAACTGTTCTTCAAGTGGATTAAGCAGAACCTCCGTATCAAGGCCTTTTTTGGCAACACCGAGAACGCCGTGAAGACCCAGATTTGGATCGCCATCTGCGTTTATCTCATGATCGCCTGTCTCAAGAAGATGCATGGAATCACTGAAAATCTGAGCCGGATTCTGCAAGTTTTAAGTGTGAACGTATTTCAGAAAGACCCTATTTATCAACTACTTACAAAGTTCGAAACAAGAAAACCAGACTTAGCATTACATAAACAATTGGTATTCAAAGACTTTTAACTGGACACTAGTGATTTCTCATACAGAATACAAGCGCCTGATCGGATGTCCTGATTACGTTAGAAACGAAGCGGTAAAGTCTAATCGTAAGATACTGAAAATTATCTGGGACCGTGAAGATGGATACCCCGAACATGCTTGGGGATACATACAGTGGTCCGTCAGACCTTATCGACTCAGCGATGGTTGCGACGGAACGAGAGATGGCTGTGCACACTTTCTAGCAAAGCATTTCCTTGAGAGTATCAACCTCAACTATTTCGACATCTATGATCTAGCATACTTCGATGACGATAGGGAACCTACCGATATGCGTGAATTTCCAGACTCCTATTGGAACGAAGTTGCCAAAGAAGTCGAGATTCCAGAGGTAAACAAGAGAAATTTCCGAAAACTTCTCGATGATCTCTACGACATGAACCACCGATCAATCGTCGCTCTTTTGGAAGAGATGATCGATGAAGGAAAAATTCAATTCCAAGGAGATTTTTGAATGAAAAGCATAGTTTCATATCCCAATCGCGGCCCCTATGGTGATGCTGCCTGGTGCGGAAATACTACAGGCTATCTTATCAAAGTATTCTGGGATCATTCTTTTTCGCCCAACAGCTGGCATCAGCGGCGGCGCAAAGCGCCGTCCGTCTGCACGCTATTGTAATACGTCCGCTTCGCCGAATAGGTCTGAACGAACACTTATTTGCCGCGTTTCCCATCCAAGACTAAACGGATTTCTCGTTGGATCAATGCGGGCATATCATGCGTCATCCAGTCATTATCCTGGAGCCAAGTCAAGCAGGCTTCCTCAGCCATAGAATCATCTGAAATGAGTTCAGATAAAGCAATCGCGCTAGAGCGGCCTAAGCCAATCCCCATCAATGACAACTGTGTTTTCTGCGACACCCCGAACTCAAGAAGAACATTTATTTCGAACAATCGATCAATTAAGTCCTGTCTGTCGATGCGCTCCATATAGACTCTAAGAAGATCGACGTAACATGCCAAGAATTTCGGCGCCTGGAAGCGGGCAATTTCCTCGACATCCTTCATCGATCCCCTGATCAAATCCGCAAGGTTGTCACTTCCATAGTATTTCTCCCGACTGGAGATGATCCGAGCAAGAGGATATCCCTGCATCCAATTAACAATGAGTAGCGCCAGTTTTCGGACTCGTTTGCCACGACCGAATACATCCCCGAGATGCTTGTTGATTCGGTGAAGTATTTTCGCATATTCGTTGACGACCTCTTCACTTTCAGGGTGTACTGGAAGCAACCCCTCAATGGGCTCGGCCCTATTCTTTGTTCGATTTTGAAAGTAGTCGAGTAGCCCATCCATCGCAAGGGGACTGATCCCAGGATTTCGAAGGATGACATCGTTTGGTGTGGAGAGGGTCTGCGATCTTTTTTCTAAGAGTAGATTGATTCGCTGAACGACTTCCGCTGGGAAACGGCGTGCCCAAAGCGCATCTAAAATACTCCCATTCAGAATTTTGGAAGACATGAGATACGAGAAAACATATTCAAGATGGAGTTTTTGTCCCAGTTCATCTCTTGGTGTCCCATTTTCAATATACTCCAATAACGCATTAACATCAGATAACACATCGTCAGTTGTTCTTGTGATCCGGAATTTGGCTTTATGCGTCGGGGCGCCATTCTTCCATACATTGTTGCGTTTGGCGTCTACGCAAATGACATTTCCTTGGAACTCCTTGCCCCATCTTCCGGCTCTGCCCGCAAGGTTCCAGAAGTCACTCGGAGTCATCGGCTTTCCCAAACCCTTTGTCGGACCACGGACGAAGATACTTTGGCAAGGCATGTTGATGCCCTCTATGAGGGTGGATGTGCAGACCAGATATTTAATTTTGTTTGACCGGAAGAGATGCTCAATTTCGGTCCGAACCAGAAGAGGTATATTCCCATAATGAAAGGCCACACCACGCTGGAGAACATTTGCCAGAGAGTATTTGGGATGGATTGTCTTCCGGATCAGATCAACAAGGTCTTTTATCTCCTGATCAGCTGATATATCTGCGTCGTCCCCAAGCAAATCGTACTACTGTTTTGCTGCTTTCTCAGCGTCGGCCGCTCCGTTAACATAAATGACATTTCCGCCCTTCCGACTACCAAGTGAGAAAGCCACAAATGGTAACCGTTTGCTCATAGGCGATGGCCGTGATAGCAACTTTATCTGGCCAATGTGTTTGAGATTTCCCTCAAAAATCAGTTCAACATCCCATTCCATGGGTCTTCGGGTAACTTGAGATATCCAGAGAAGGTTCTGGTTGACCACCGTGTCTTCACTCACAATATCGCCTGAGATAACACCGTCTGGGGCATCATCAAGCAAAACGCCGGGATTTTCAGTCATAGGGCTTGCGAACACGATGCGGCAATGCGGATTCCTATGCACGGTGGTCTCAATAGCCTGCTGAAGGAGAACCCCTCTGTAATCGTCGCCAATCTTCTGGGCTTCGTCTACAACCAAAAGATCCACATGCAGATTAGTGCTTCGCTCTCCGAGGAGAATATGAAAGCGTTCCTGAGTAAACACAAATACATTCGCTACTCCCGATTTGTAGGCAGATTGCAAAGGCAGTGTGGTGATAGAAACGGATTCGATGTGTTCCGTCTTCAGGAGATGCCCAATATCTTGTTGAACCTGTTGGATAAGCGCGCGAGTGGGAACAAGGTAGACAATCGTAGTATTGGGAGATAAACGAAGGTAATCCGCAAGCCATTGACCGAGAATGAAGGATTTTCCCGAAGATGTCGGAGCGGACATGCTAATCCAATTCTTCTTCTTGGTCTGCTCCCAGAAACGACGCTGAAAATGATTGACTTTTAGAGTACGCGAATCGGCTAAAGTAACAACGTTTTCAATGGAGCGCCTTGTCCAGTCCTGAAACATAGGAAACGGAAGCCGATCTGCGAAACTTTTCTCAATGAGGTTGCGCTTCTGTGCAAGACTTATAGCCGGTTGATTGGCGAGAGTATCAAGAATAACCGCGGCCGCATCATTATACGTTGTTTTAATGTCATCCTGTTGAAGGCAGAACTGGGCAATGCGCAAAGAGACGTCCTGACAAATACCATCCTCAGATTGCGCAAGAAGGCTTGCGCACATAAGAAGATATCCCCAGTCATGTCCGTTTTCTGTATTATTAGAAAGTGGGCGATTTAGAGCGGAAAATTGGTTTGCAACTGAATCAATCACAAGTCGGCGATATTGCTCTTGAAACCCATGATTTTCTATGAGCCAATTTTGTAAATCAGTTTTGCTCATTACTTAAACCCAATTCGTTCCTGAAAGCCCTTCGAAATTCCTCTACACTTGGAAACGGTAGGCAGAATATCTCTATTGTAAAACTCTTGAGAGATTCGTTCACCACTCTTTTTGATATCTGTTTCTTAATTTCTTCAAAAGCTGTTTCAATCTCTTGCTTGAGGTTCTGCGCTTCAATTGAGTTTGGAGAAGTGGGATAGGAGTCTGAATCAAAACCCACGAGGCAGAGTCCTCGATATTCCATTTTGTTGAACATTGAATCATCTGGATCAAGGAATCGTTTGAGCGCAGATAGCAACTGCGGATCATCTATAGATAGGCCATCTCTCATCAGCTGAAGGTCTCGCTCTTGAGTTCCATCACTACCCCCATCATTGAGTAGGAACGGTGAAAGTTTTTTTAAGCAATCTCGAATCGCTGAAGTCGAGTCCTTATATAATTTTGATTCTCCCCAGTACACCGCTAAATTACCATAGCCATTCACGCCTGCGTGGATTCCATCACTACCATGGACATGCATCTCTGAGGCTGTCTTCAAAACCATTTTTGTGAATAACTGAGGTATTTCTAGGAACGCTTCGGCCAAAAGTGAAAGAAGAACCTCTCCGCCCTCACCGGACTTAGGAAGTTTTGTAAACAAGCCTCTGGCTTTCATATTGAGTTTGGATGTCTCAGCCGAGGAGCCAGTAATAATATCCTCGTTGAGTGCTCGTATGATTTCTCTACGTGGAATTGCAAAGTCTGTAATCCGTTGAGCAATAAACCGCGCAAAGTCCTTTACTCTTGGGCGCCGACTACCGTCGAGGGCTACGAAGTAACAATGCGCCTGGGTTTGGGTTTTCAAAATGGCTACCTTACAAGCAACCTTTTCAAGATATGCCTGTAGCTGCAATGGATTTGCGCGAAGAAGCCGATGCAAGGAATTATAAAGATCGGGATTCTGCTGAGCGATTTCACTTTCGGTGAGAGTACTCATTTACAATTCTTTCTTGAAGATCTTTGACATGTACCGGTTTTATTCATCAAATGCATCTAGTCAAGAACGCCTAAGATATTGTAGGTAGCGTCTACGCAACCCGTGATTAGGTACGATAAAATTTTTGCCGAATTTTGCAAGCAAGTTTGTAATTCCGTGATGGAGAAGAGGATTTATCAGCTCCAGCAATTAAAAGCACATTTTTCATGATGTGTGGACGCGGTATAAAATTTTAAATTTATGCGCTGACTTTATCTACTCGCCAAGGGATTAGAGACGGCTCCATCACGCATATTGACTAAAGTGAGTCAGATAATGACTCGGATAGGGGAAGAAAAATTTTAGCTTCAGCCGCTCCGCTCCTACTTACCTGTCAAACAGAATCAAGCTGGGCCGACATCCTGTAATTGGGAGTGTTATTATGGTCCCTTGGATTATTTCCCGATTTACGCTTGTTTTTTCGGGCGATTTTCAAGGGCGATCACTTCCACCTCTGCCATTGTCTGTATCCGGCCCCGTCTTCCACTGATTCCCGCCACGCAATCCTTCTTCCACCTAGTATCTTGTATCTTCTATAATTTCGGATATAATCGTTTTAGTTTAATACGTGCATCCTGAGTCGTAAACTGCCATTCAATCTTTGCCGTTCGGTTGTTGCGATCCAATTGCCAAGCTGCCACTTCTTTGCGCATTTGC
>JAJFLU010000058.1 GCA_021772515.1 Opitutales bacterium | reverse complement strand
CCTACGTCGAAGGGCTGATGGAACGCGGCAAGCCATACAAATGCGCCCTGGTAGCGGCCATGAGAAAAATTCTCATACACCTGCAATCACTGCTAAAAAAACACCAATTAGCACTTGCATCATGACACAATTGCTTCCTCTTCGTCCCAATCCCGAAATATTCACTCCCCAAACTCCCATATCTGCGCAAATCTGCGAAATCTGCGGATAATATTCTTCTCTCCATCCAGCATCTAGCGAAGCGACTCCCCCATCCGTGATAATCCGTGTAATTTGTGGTCAAATATTCCTCCCATTCCCCTCAAAGGCTCGGTTCGCAGATTAAACGCCATACTCACAGCCCCCGAGCTAAAAGTGGAGCACAAAGAATGCGTCTGGTCCGCATTAAAAGCCTATCGCACCTCCACGAAAGTAGATTTCACCGACGCCCTCATCGGCCAAGTAGGAAACAAATACGGCTGCACCACCACCCTAACCATCGACAAATCAGTAGCCAAAAATCTCCCCAACTTCACCCTCGCCTAAACAATAAAACCAATTTTAAAAAAGATCGACATGACGTTTTTTAAATTCTTGACCCTATTCAAATTCCTAGCGAAAGAAAAATTCATTTAAGTTTTTTTTTGACTTGACAATATATTTGCCATAACATGTGTCATGGTTGCTGACATGATACGTGACATAATTAGTAGTTTAATTTCTTAATCTGTTAATATAGAGTTTGTTATGATGAAACATATATCGTCAAAAAAACGGAAATTTTTAAAAACACATCCGTGGTTAAACGACTTCACGGTAAATACTGAGACACTTCCCCATCAAATCTGGCTACTATTGGGCGAGGCTCAATCAAAATGTGAGCATATTGCAGGCGTTCCACTAAATCCTGAATTGGCTCAACAGTTATATAGAGTTTACTTAGCCAAGGGTGCTCTTGCAACAACTGCGATCGAGGGAAACACGTTAACTGAGGATGACGCGATCAGAGAACTTGATGGATTATTAGAATTACCTCCATCAAAAGAATATTTAGGCACAGAAATAGCGAATATTGTTAGTGCTTATAAACAAATAAGAGATGAAATATTCAGCGGTAAATTTCGGTTTAATGTTAATAAACTTAAGAATTTTAATAAAGAAATCCTAGCTAATCTGCCCTTAAAAGATGATGTGATCCCCGGACTTATAAGAGAATACTCTATTGGGGTAGGAACCTACAGGGCAGTGCCTGCTGAAGACTGTGAATATTTACTTAAGGAATTTTGTAAATGGCTGAATCAGTCCTTGGAAATGATTGAAAAAAATGAAAACAAAATAGTGTATTCAATTATAATATCGATTGCATCGCATTTATATTTCGTATGGATTCATCCCTTTGGAGATGGAAATGGACGCACAGCCAGATTAATTGAATTATCAATTCTGTTAAATGCAAATATTCCTGCCCCTGCATCACATCTGTTAAGTAATCATTACAATGAGACGCGCACAGAATATTATCGTCAGTTAGATTTGGCTGGTAACACCAGAGGCCAGAAAAATGATTTCTTGAAATATGCTGTACAAGGATTTGTCGATCAACTTAAAATCCAAATCAATTTTATAAAAAATTTCCAATGGAAAATATCATGGGAGGGATATATCCATGACCTTTTTAAAAATAAAATTAAATTGCCAGAAATTAGACAAAGACAATTATCTATTGATTTATCAAGACACGGAGAAGAGATTGAAATATCTAAGCTGCACTTAATAACACCGCGAATAGCCGTTCAGTACGCTAATAAACAACGGCGAACTATATTAAGAGATATTGATATTCTCAAGAAAATGAAACTAGTTAGAGATGGTGATAAACCTGGAACAGTATTTACTAACAAAGAATTTATATTAGCCTTTCTTCCACCAAGAAAATCAGACAATAAGACATGATGGAATATTCAAAAAGGGTCATATTAATCTTATTGATATATAACGTTATTTTTAGCGGCGAGTCCGTTTGAAAAACATTTCGGGCGCTTTTTAATACAAAACGACAATTTATCCGTGTCTATCTGTGAAATCTGCGTTTAATTTCGGCGGTTAACTTTTGACCTACTACAATACCTACTCGATGAGCGCGATATTTTCCCGAATCACCTGCTTCTTGTTTGTTCTCATCCTAGAGCAATCTTTTCTTGCTGCTTCGACAAGGGTGCCGGAGGCGGAAATTAAATCCATTCAATTGGAAGAAGGCCTTCACTTACTGATCGCGGAAGGTGGAAATATCACCGTTTCCACCGGCAAGGACGGGGTGATTCTCTTTGATTACCAATATACCCGTTTAACAAAAAATATCCGCGCAGCTATTGAGGAAATTCAGGACAGCCCTATTCGATTTACCATCAATACTCACTGGCCTGGTTATCAAACCGACGGGAATGATAACCCCGGACAAGACAGATCCGTCTTCGTGGAAGATTACAACGCGCAAAAGCGCGTGACTGTGAGCAACTTCAAAGAATTTATTAGTCACGCTACACCCGTATTCGCTGGATTTGATCAGCCCATGATCACCTTTTCAGAAAATTTGGAGCTTGGTTTCAACGGCATGGCTATCAAGACTATCTATTTCCCCTATGCTAATAAAGATGGGGGTTCCGTTGTTTTTTTCAAGTCGGCCAACGTAGTCCACATGGGAAGCCTCTATTTCAACGTCGAAGGCTTTCCTTACATTGATTCAGTTGCTGTTGGCTCGGTCGAAGAAATCATCCGGGCGGTTAACCAGATCTTAGCCGAAATCGACGACGATACGCGCATAATCCCTGGACAGGGTCCGCTTAGCAATAAAACCGAATTGGTTGCTTATGTTGAAAAATTGAAAATAGTCAGCGGACGATATAAAGCGCTCATTGACGAAGGGAAAAATTTCGATGAAATTATCGCGGCAAATCCCACCGGTGATCTCGATCCGCCGGGCATCTTGGAAGGGCTCGACTCTCCCATGGCCTTTTTAACTATCCTGTGGGGTGATCTCGGAAAAAAGGAAATCCTTCCTCAGGCAAAACACAAAATACCATGAGCACTGCAGATTTTAGAATTGAACAGGCGTCCGTTGAGGATGTTCCCCTTATTTTGGCCTTTATCAAGGACTTGGCGGTTTATGAAAAGCTGCTCCATGAAGTCGTCGCCACCGAGGAATTGCTGCGGGAAAACCTCTTTGGCAAAAACCCTGCCGCCCGCGCTGTCATTGCCTACTACAACCAAAATCCGGCAGGCTTCGCGCTTTTTTTTCATAATTTCTCAACCTTTATGGGACGCCCCGGAATTTACCTTGAAGACCTCTTTGTAAAACCCGAATTTCGCGGCAAAGGCATCGGCAAGGCCCTCCTCATCTACCTCGCCCAGTACGCTCAAGACCATAATTGCGGACGCTTCGAGTGGGCCGTGCTCGACTGGAACCAACCCTCCATCGATTTCTACGTCAGCCTAGGGGCAAAGTTAAAAAAAGAGTGGATCGTCAACCAGCTAACCGGAGAAACCCTGCAAAACCTGGCCCAACAAGAAATCCACATTAAATAACAATACCCACATCCCGCATCCTCCCCCTCCCTTCTCTTCCAAACAATGCCCAACGTCAATAAATACGACATCATCGTTTGTGGTCTCGGGGGCATGGGCAGCGCCACGGTAAGCCACTTGGCCGAGCGGGGCATCAAGGTTTTCGGTTTCGACCGCTTTCACCCTCCCCACACCCTCGGTTCCAGCCACGGCCAATCCCGAATCATCCGCCAGGCCTATTTCGAGAGCCCCGCCTATGTGCCGATGTTATTCCGGGCCTACCAACTCTGGGAAAAACTCTCCCAAGACCACGGTAAACAACTATTTAACGAAACCGGCTGCCTGATGGTCGGCGAACCCGATGGCAGGGTTATCGCAGGCAGTAAACTGAGCGCCGAGACCTATGGCATCCCCCACGAAATACTAACGGCGGCGGAAATTCGTGATCGATATCCGCCTTTCCAACCCGCCGATAACCTGACAGGCATTTTCGAGAAAAAAGGAGGCACCGTAAACCCCGAGGAGGCCATCCGCGCCCACTTGGAAAATGCCAGCCGACACAACGCCCACCTCGGCTTCGAGGAAACCTTTCTCGAATGGAAAAAATGCCCCGGCGGCTCCGGCATCGAAGTCCTCACCGACAAGGGCCGGTATCAGGCGGAAAAATTGATCATCACCGCCGGACCCTGGGCCGCCAAGCTCTTCCCCGATCTCCGCCTGCCCATAAAAATCGAGCGTCTCGTGCTTCACTGGTTTCAACCCGACGGCGGCACCGATCCTTTTTTGCCCGATCGATTTCCGGTCCATATCTGGAAAGTCGAGGATGGCACCGAGTTTTACGGCTTCCCCTACGACGGTGAGGTGGAAAACGGCGTCAAGGTAGCGATCCACAATCGTGGCACGCCCTGTGACCCCGATTCCCCCGACCGCGAGGTGTCCGAAGCCGATATCGACCAGATGCGAACCCTCCTCGCAGGACATATTCCCTCCTTGGCGGGCAAGTGCCTGCACTCGGTGGTCTGCCTCTACTCGCAGAGCCCGGAGGGGGACTTTATCCTCGGCCCGCATCCCCATTCCGAATCCGAGGATTTGGTGCTCGGAATCGGCTTTTCCGGTCACGGCTATAAATTTTGCCCGGTGATCGGAGAAATCCTGGCCGATCTCGCGACCACCGGCGCCACCCGATTCGATCTTTCGCCCTTTTGCCCCACCCGCTGGATCAATTCCCAATCCGCTTGAGTCGGCGCTATTTAGAGCTTTAAATAAACCCGAAAAAGGGTAGGATTCTTTGTTCCGGCAGAGAATCTGCCCTGAGAATGCGAAGGAATTCATAAAATTAATTGTTTTCCGTGAAACTTTTTTTCGTTTTTCTGCGTCTTAAAAGGAATAACCACTATCGCCTTGCGTGGAGGAAACCTCATTTATGAAAATGTATTACCGAATTTCATTGCCCCTCGTGATCATTGCGTTCGCGGCTTTGGGCACATTTAACCTGATAGAATTTCGCGACAAACCGGAAAAGGAAGCCCGCAATGTGCTGCCCACTGTGGTGGATGTCATGCGGGCTGTAAAAAGGCCGGTCACCTTTACCGTAAAGAGCCAGGGCACCGTCACCGCCCGCACGGAAACCGATTTGATCCCACAGGTATCGGGGAAGATCACCGCCATTTCTCCCTCCCTTTATGCGGGGGGTTTTTTCGATGAAGGGGATGTCTTGGTGGAAATCGACCCCAGCGACTACGAGGTGGCCGTCGTGCGCGCCGATTCCCTCCTGGCCAAAGCCCAGTTGAACCTCTCACAGGAAATCGCCCAATCCGAGCAGGCCCGCCGGGATTGGGAAAATCTCGGTGAGGGTGAAGCAACGGCCCTGATGATGCGCAAGCCGCAATTGATCGATGCGGAGATCGGCGTGAAATCCGCCGAGGCCGATCTGGAAAAAGCCCGGCGCGACCTCGAACGCACCCGCATCCGCGCTCCCTACGCCGGCATGGTAAAAGAAAAATTCGCCGATCTCGGGCAATTTGTTTCACCCGGAACGATGCTGGCCAACATTTTCGCAATCAACTATGTCGAGGTGCGCCTGCCCATCCCAAGCAACGACCTCTCCTTCGTTGACCTGCCCTACGCCTATCAGGGAAGAAGTGGAGAAAAGGCCGCCAGCCTCGATGTTTTTCTGCACGCCGATTTCGGGGGCAGTAAACACACATGGAGAGGGCATATCGTGCGGACCGAGGGCACCGTCGACCCGCGAAGCCGAGTAATTTACGCCGTTGCCCAAGTGCAGGATCCCTACCGACCGGCTCCCGGCAGTGATCGCCCTCCACTCCAGATCGGCATGTACGTTGAAGCCGAGATCAAGGGGAAAACAATCGAGGAGGCCGTCCTGCTGCCGCGACATGCCCTGCGCCAAAACAACCGTGTGCTCGTCGTCGATGGCAGCAACAAACTCGAGGCGCGCAACGTCGAAGTGATTCGCACCGATACAGAAAGCGTCATCATCGGAGCAGGAATCGAGACCGGCGATAATGTTTGCCTGACAGCGCTGGAATTTGTTGTCGACGGGATGAAGGTTACCGCCCAAATGACTGAAGAATTGCCCACCGAAAAATCTTCTTTCGATGAAAAGATGGTTTCGGCAGATAAACCAGATGGCGGTGAAGAGATATGAAGGAGGACATCCATAGAGGAATCATCGCCTGGTTTGCCCGCAACAGCGTGGCCGCCAACCTCCTCATGGTCGGCATCATGGTCATGGGGGTGATCTCTGCGGTTAACATCAAAAAGGAGTTTTTCCCAGAGTTTTCCCTCAACCAGATCACCATACGGATTCCCTATCGGGGGGCCGCTCCACAGGAAGTCGAGGAGGGTGTCTGCATCAAGGTCGAAGAGGCCATTCAGGATATCGAGGGGATAAAAAAGATCACCTCACGCGCCTATGAGGGCAGTGGCAGGGTGGATGTGGAAATCCAAAATGACTACGATGTCCTTGATTTACTCGACAAGATCAAACTGCGGGTGGACGCCATTTCTACCTTTCCGGCGGAGACTGAAAAACCCATCATTTACGACCAGACGACCAAGGGAGAAGTGCTTTGGGTGCAGGTGTATGGCGATGTGGATGAGCGCACCATGAAAGAATATGGCAAACTCATTCGCGACGAGATTATCGCCCTGCCCAATGTTTCTCAGGTAGAATTGGTGGGCGCAAACGACTATGAAATTTCCATCGAAGTCTCCGAGGCAACCCTGCGCCAATACGGGCTGACTTTTAACCAGATGGTCGCCGCAGTCCGCAATTCCTCCCTCGACCTCCCGGCGGGCTCCATAAAAACCGTCGGAGGGGAAATCCTGCTGCGCACCAAGGGGCAGGCTTATGTGGGCCAGGAATTTGAGAAACTCGTCCTCCTGACCCGCGAGGATGGCACTCGTTTGCTGCTTGGCGATATCGCCACGGTGATCGATGGTTTTGACGACTCGGAGGGATTTTTCAAATACAATGGCAGCCCCAGCCTCGGCATCCGAGTTTATCGGGTTGGAGAGCAAAATGCCATCACCGTGGCCGACACGGTCAAGGAATACATCGAGGAGAAAAACAAGGAACTTCCCGCCGGGGTTTCTCTGGCATACTGGGCTGACGCCTCCCGCCTGCTCAAGGGCCGCCTCAACCTGATGCTCAGAAATATGGCTCTCGGTGGCATCCTCGTATTTATTTCGCTCGCCCTCTTTTTGCGCTTCAAAGTGGCCTTCTGGGTAATGGTCGGTTTGCCGGTCTGCTTTCTGGGCACACTCTGGCTCATGCCGACTTCTCTGGTGGGCATTTCGGTCAACATGATCACCCTCTTCGGATTTATCCTCGTGTTGGGCATTGTGGTGGACGATGCCATCGTCATCGGTGAAAATGTATATACCACGATACGGCGAGACGGCGAGGGCATCGATAATGTGATCAGGGGCGCTCAGGAAGTCGCCCTGCCGGCCACTTTTGGCGTTCTCACCACCATTGCCGCATTTCTGCCCATGCTCATGGTTCCCGGGCCCAATGGTAAAATTTGGTCTGGCATCGCATTGGTGGTAATTCTCTGTCTGGTTTTTTCGCTCATTGAGTCCAAGCTTATTCTTCCCGCCCACCTGGCTCATATGAAAATAAAGGACAAGCCAAAAGAGGGTTGGGGGCCTTTTATGAGGATCCAGCGAGGCTTTAGCCACGGAATGGAGAATTTTGTGGAAAAGGTCTATCGTCCGATGCTGGAGTTGTCCCTACGGCATCGTTACACGACTTTGTCCATATTTATCGCGGGCATCGTATTGAGTATCGGCGCGGTCAAAAGCGGATTGGTGCGCGGTGTAT
Source organism: Opitutales bacterium (assembly GCA_021772515.1). Classification (GTDB taxonomy): domain Bacteria; phylum Verrucomicrobiota; class Verrucomicrobiia; order Opitutales; family UBA2987; genus JAJFLU01. Next base: position 17,222 of record JAJFLU010000058.1, on the reverse strand, counting down.
TTTTTCCCGATATTCCGAGTGATTTTATTCGCGCATCGGTGGAAATGGCGGAGGGCACACCGATCTCTGTAACCGAGGCGGCCACCTATAAAGTGGAAAGGGCTCTTATCGAGCTTGACCGTGAAATGAGGGAGGAGTTCGGCCATGAAGAGGGCGCAATTCTCGAGCAATCCATCTCCTGGTCTTCCACCGATACCTTGGGCCGATTATTCGTCGAACTAACACCCAGCGAAAACCGAAACATCGATTCGGTCGAGGTGGTCAAACGCTGGCGCGAAAAAGTCGGGCCCATCGCCGGAGCCACCGACCTGAGCTTTTCCGGCACCACCGGCCAAAGTGGCTCGGCCATCGATTTTCAACTCGAGGGGGATAACTTCGAGCAACTGGATGCCGCCGCCGAGGAGCTTAAAGTAGAATTGGCAAAATATAGCGGTGTTTTTGACATAAAAGATACTTTTAGCGGCGGAAAACAGGAGGTGCAGCTCGCCATCAAACCGGAAGCCGAAGTGCTCGGGCTCACCTTGAGCGATCTCGCCCTGCAGGTCCGCCAGGGCTTTTACGGAGCCGAGGCCCAGCGTATCCAGCGGGGTAAGGACGAGGTCCGCGTCATGGTCCGCTATCCCAAGGAGGAACGCCGCTCTCTCGGCGACCTCGAAAACATGCGGGTGCGCACCCCGACCGGTGAGGAGGTCCCTTTTTCATCGGTCGCCGAAGCTACAATGGCACGCGGTTTTTCAAGAATCACCAGAATCGACCGCAAGCGGGTGGTCAATATCAGGGCGGATGTGGACAAGGAAACCAGAGAACCGCAGGAGGTCATTGAGGAGGTGTCCGACGAATACATGCCAGCCCTTTTGGCCAAATATCCGGGAGTCACCTACGCCCTCGAAGGAGAAAGCCGCGATGCGGCAGAATCCATGGCCGGTCTCATGCAGGGCTTCTACCTTGCCCTCATCATTATCTACGCGTTGATGGCCGTGCCGCTGCGCTCCTATGTCAAGCCGATAATCATCATGATGGTTATTCCATTTGGCATCGTCGGGGCGATTGTTGGGCATATGATAATGGGGTTGCCCATGAGTATTCTTTCCCTCTGCGGAATCATCGCGCTTTCCGGAGTGGTCGTAAACGACAGCCTCGTCATGGTGGACTTTATTACCCGCCGTGAAAACGAGGGCATGCCCCGTTTCGAGGCCATTCGCTCGGCCGGGATCCGGCGCTTCAGGCCCATCATTCTGACCTCATTGACGACCTTTCTCGGCCTCACCCCGATGCTTTTGGAGCGCAGCCTCCAGGCCCGTTTTCTCATACCAATGGCGGTCTCCCTGGCCTTCGGCATACTCTTTGCCACCGTCATCACCCTCGTTCTGATTCCCTCCCTCTACCTCGTTCTCGACGATCTTAAAGTCATCTTCCTGCGATTGGGCAAACTCTGGGGTTTGACAAATACCAACGCGAAATTTAGCGATACGAGAGGTTCCACGCCACAGGCGACACTCACAACCACCCCCGGCGGGTGACCTGCTTCCAAAACCTAATGCCCAAACAAGAGGCCGTTCTACGAAAATCTTCCTTTTCCTCTTTCTCCTCGTCTTCGTCAGTTTTTGTGTTGGTGTTGTTATTGAAAGATTTGTGGATGGAGACGAAGAGGGAGACGAAGAGGAAGATTCTTAGCCATCATGCCCCGTCGCCTTCTTCTCCCACGAAACCATAGGCATCCAGCATCTCCTCGACCAAATCGGTAAAAGGAGGCAGCACCCCCTTGCCCTCGATATACTGGCTACAGCAATCCAGGTAACCGAGCATCGACGCAAACCCCGCCTCGCGCTCCCGGCTCTCCAGCCAAATTGAAAAATCCACCCATGCGGCTACCCACTCTTTCAACGAATAGGGCGATTCGTCCACACTCTCTACCAACAGGGAACAAGCTTCTTTCTCTCCCCCCGGATTATGTGCATCATGTGAAATCAAAGCCTCTGTCAAAAGGCAGAATTGCACAGGATCCTCACTGGCCTCGGCCAGTTGTTGGATCGCTTTCTCGCCCGCTTCTCCCTGCACAAAACCGGACTGAATTTCCTTCAAAACCCCCAGCCAATCAGCATAATCGCAACCGGTGCGATCAGCCTGAATGCGGGCGAGTGCAGCGATATCGATCATGAGAAAATAATTTTAATGAGCATTCATTCACCCATTCAATCAATCAATCGACCGACCGCAGAACCGCACGGACCGGTGAACCATCTGCACCGCCAATTTTCAACGGTAGGGCTATCAATTCATAAAGCCCCGGGTCTGCTTTGCGGAGATCCAGACTTTCGAGGATGTAAATTCCGTTTGCGGCCAGTCGATGGTGGTTCGCCAGGTTCTTGCTTTCTGGAGGATCGACCGAGGGCACATCCAGTCCGACGAGCCGCACGCCTTGTTCAGCCAGATAATCGATAAGCGCTTCCTCCATAACCGGAAAGGACTCCGGAAACTGACTGTGATCCTCCCACGCCCCGGTCCGAAAAAGCACCCTCGGCGTCTCGCTGAGATCGGCGTCTTTCAGTGATCCCAACCCGATGACCTCATCCCCCCGCACATCCACCACCAGCGCTGGGCCAACATAAACCTCCGGCTCCACCTCATCGATCCGTTCCCCTTTTTCCAGAAAATGATAGGGCGCATCCACATGGGTGCCGGTGTGGATACTCATCTCGACTGAACCCACATTCACGGGGTCACCCTTGGCCATTTTCCATTTCCATTGGAAGGCAAACGGGGTGTCCCCCGGCCACACGGCGAGTTGCTTGTCAACTTTTAGAGTGATATCGATAATCATGGGACCAACGCAGTTTCTCCCTGCAAACCAAGACAACCTTCGGTAGTCAAAATTTTCTTAATTTGCCCGAGAGCGGAGGCGCAATCAACAAAGCGGTTAAACAGTGGACTCGGGGCGATTCGGATGAGGTTCGGGGCGCGGAAATCGACTATCACTCCGGATTCCCGCAACACCTTGGCGAGGTTGGCAGCATCATCGTGCAAAATAGCGACATGCCCTCCCCTGCGCTCGGGCTCCAACGGCGTCGCGATGGCGACTCCCAACCCTTTCATCTCATTTTGCAGACCATCGATCAAAAATTGGGTCATTTTTAGAGACTTTTCACGGATGCCTTCCAAACCAGCCTCCAAAGTGATACCTAGCGCACCTTCCAGTGGGGCAAGGCTCAGGATCGCCGGAGTGCCCGTCTGCAATGCCAGGGCATTTCCGCAATCGGGCAAAAACTCATGCCCGGTAAAACGCTTCTCGGGGGCGGCGCTGAACCACCCCGCCAGCCCCGGAGCTTTCCCAAAATGCCGTTTATTCAAATAAATTCCCCCCACCGAGCCCGGCCCTCCATTGAGAAATTTATAGGTGCAGAAAAATGCGAAATCGACCCCCCATTCCGACAGTTGATGCGGCATCACCCCCACGGAATGAGCCAGATCAAACCCAATGAGAATGCCCCGCTCATGGGCGGCCTCCGTCAACAGAGGCAGGTCCAGCAATTGGCCGCTTCGGTAGAGCACCGAGGGCAGAACCGCCATTTGCACCTCACGATCGCTCATGCTTTCGATAATCACATCCTCATCTAAAGTGAGCCCATCCTCGCTCGAAACCGTAACCAGATTTTTGACCGGATCGAGCCCCCTCATCCCAAGATGGCCCTGCAAAGCATAACGGTCGGAAGGAAATGTCAGCTCATGGGTGAGAATCTTCTGCCGCCCACCGGCCGGTTTAAACAGAGTCCCCAGCAGTTGATGCAAATTTACGGTCAACGAGTTCGCCAAAACGGCCTCCTCAGGCGCTGCCCCTACAATTTGCGCGATCTGTGCGCTCAGTTTTTCCGTCCAGATAAACCACGGTTCGGCCCCCGCCTCCCATCCGCGAACACCGAGAGTTTTCCACTCTTCGATGACGCGCAACAGGCTGCTCTCGGAGGCCTTCGACAAGGGGCCAAGCGAATTTCCGAGCAGGTAATTAACGCCCTCCCTCCGGTAAAATTTTTCGGCCAACGGGGCCAGTGGATCGACCGCGTCGGCGTTATTCGCCCTTTGCAGGAAAGACTCGGACAGCAAGCTCATCTCCTTGCTCAAAGTCCGAATTCCCTCTTGGTTTCGGCGAATTTTTCGAGGGCAAACTCGAGATCCTCACGACTGTGGGCGGCCGACAATTGGGTGCGGATGCGGGCCGTTCCTTTTGGCACAACCGGGTAAAAGAATCCCACCACATAAACCCCTTTTTCGAGCATCCGGGCCGCCATTTTCTGGGCCAATTCGGCCTCCCCCAGCATGATCGGCACGATGGGATGGATTCCCGGTTTTATCTGAAACCCGATATCGGTCAGCCCTTTGCGGAAAAACCGGGTATTCTCCATCAACCTCTCCCGGAGGTCGGCGGAGGTCTCCAGCAATTCAAAAACTTTGATCGATGCCGCCACGATGGGGGGGGCCACCGAGTTGGAAAACAGATACGGACGCGACCGCTGACGCAGCATCTCGACGATTTCCTTCCGCCCGCTTGTATAGCCGCCGCTGGCTCCGCCGAGGGCCTTTCCCAAGGTGCCGGTGATCACATCGATCCGCCCCATGACCTCGCAATGCTCATGCGTCCCCCTGCCATTGGGTCCCAGAAAACCCGCCGCATGACAATCGTCGATCATGACCAGGGCATCGTATTTGTCGGCCAGATCGCAGACGCCCCGCAAATTGGCAATGGTGCCGTCCATCGAGAAAACCCCATCCGTCGCGACGAGCCGGAAACGCTGCTCTTGCGCCTCCTGCAATTTCGCCTCCAGATCGGCCATGTCGTTGTTTGCATAACGATACCGCGCCGCCTTGCACAGGCGAACCCCGTCGATGATGCTGGCATGGTTGAGGGCGTCGCTGATAACGGCATCCTCCTTGCTCAAAAGCGTCTCAAAAAGCCCCCCATTGGCATCGAAACAGGACGGATAAAGGATGGTATCCTCGGTTCCCAGAAAATCGGTAATCTTTGCCTCCAGTTCCTTGTGAATATCCTGGGTTCCGCAAATAAACCGAACCGAAGCCATCCCAAATCCGCGCCGGTCCAGACTCTCACGAGCCGCCCCCACGACCGCCGGATGGTCGGCCAGGCCCAGGTAGTTATTGGCGCAAAGATTGATCACCTCACGCCCGGTATCAACCCCACCATCGCCGCCCACCACTACAGAAATATGAGAACCCTGCGAACTGGCAATCAACCGCTCCTCCTTAAAAAGCCCAGCCCCCAAAATCCCCCGAAGCTCCCCCTCCAAATAAACCCGAAATGCGTCCCTCATAAATTCCCTCCAAAAGTATGTTCAAATAATCTCTTGATAAATTAAAATGTCTTTTTTTCAACAGCAGATGGACCAACTACCAGAAATCAATACCCTTTTGCAGAAACTTTGATCACTCGAAATCCAAGGTTCTAAGAAAAAAGGGATCACATAACAAGTGTGAACAAAAATCACTTGCATAATATCTATGTTTTACAACAGCTTCTTTTGTGCGAAAACGGGCGCTTAGGTACTTGAGAGTGGCACTGGATAAATTGGATGCAGAGTTTCGTCCCGGCCAGTGGGAGAGTATTGAGTCTCTATTCAACCGACGGCGTCTCCTCCTTGTCGAACGCACAGGCTGGGGTAAGAGCATGGTCTACTTTCTTGCCACCCGATTATTACGTGACAAGGGGGTAGGTCCAAGCCTACTTATTTCGCCGTTATTGTCCTTGATGCGTAACCAAATTGAAGCCGCCGCTCGAATAGGCTTACGCGCCGAGTCAATCAACAGTTCGAACACCGATTATTGGGGCAAAACCGAACAGGAGCTTCAAAACAATGCTATCGACATCCTATTAATCTCACCCGAACGGTTGGCAAATGAACATTTCCACACAAAAGTTTTGTCCAAACTCGCAGTGAAAGTAGGTTTGTTTGTAGTCGACGAGGCCCATTGCATATCCGATTGGGGACATGATTTCAGACCGGACTACCGTCGAATCGTACGGATCATTAAAGCTCTCCCTCGAAATGTGGCTGTTTTGGCTACAACCGCGACAGCCAACGATAGAGTGGTGAAGGACATCCTTACGCAAATTGGCGACAACATTGAATTGGTAAGGGGGCCGCTCGTAAGGAAAAGCCTCAAGCTACAAAATATTTCCTTGCCAAGCCCGGCTGCGCGGATGGCTTGGCTGGCCGAAATGATTCCGTCGTTACCCAAAAGCGGCATCATATATACACTGACAAAGCGGGATGCGGAGCGAGTAGCCCAATGGCTGCGCCTCAACGAAATCTCAGCCGCGGCCTACCATGCCGGACTAAATAACCCGGATGACGGCCCGCCCCTTCGCGAACAACTGGAGCAGCAGCTCATCAATAACGAAATAAAGACGCTTGTGGCTACGGTTGCTCTAGGCATGGGCTTCGACAAACCTGACCTTGGGTTCGTCATTCACTTTCAGCGACCAGCCTCAGTAGTGCATTACTATCAGCAGGTTGGTAGGGCTGGCCGAGCTATTTCTGAAGCCTACGGTATACTTATGCATGGGGAAGAAGACGATCGGATTTCCGATTACTTTTTCCGCCATGCATTCCCGCCACAAAAGCATGTAAAAGCAATCCTCAGTGTTTTGGATAACGCAGAGACCGGGCTTTCTATTCCCAATTTGGAAAAAAGTCTGAACCTCAGAAAAAAGGATTTGGAAAAATCCCTGAAGTATCTCTCGTTGGAGTCGCCCGCGCCGGTAACGAAAATTGGCTCAAAATGGAACGCCACTGCGGCTGCCGTTGCTTATCGAATTGATAAGCAACACATCGATTCCATCACATCCATCAGGCGCGAAGAGCAAGCAGAAATGGATAGATACATGGCTCATCGAGAGTGCCTTATGGAGTTTCTTGGCAAGGCTTTGGACGATCCCGATGCGCGGCCTTGCGGTAAATGTCAGAGTTGCAAGGGCGAACCACTTCTAAAAAACGGCTTCGACCACGATTTGGCCAACCGTGCCGGGATTTTTCTGAAAAGGAGCTACCAATCATTGCTGCCGCGTAAAATATGGCCTGTAAAAGGATCATTGAAATCCTACAAATTTAGCGGCCTAATCGGCGACGCCCTCAAAGCTGAAGAGGGTCGAGCGCTTTGTCTCTGGCGCGATGCGGGCTGGGGTCAACTGGTTGCGGCGGGTAAGTACGAAACAAACCTATTTGATGACGAATTGGTGACAGCTTGCGTAGATATGCTCCATAAATGGAATCCGGAAATCGAACCGCTCTGGGTAACCTGTATTCCATCTTTGAAACACAGAGAATTGGTGCCTGATTTCGCTTCACGCCTGGCCATAGCACTTGGACTCCCATTCTCGACCACGTTATTGAAGACTATTGATAACCCTCAGCAAAAAAAAATGCAAAATAGCTATCAGCAGGCAAAAAACCTGGATGGTATCTTTACTGTCATAGAGGAAAATATGCGGAAAGGACCCTGTCTTCTTGTGGATGATTTAGTGGATTCCCGTTGGACATTTACAGTGGCTGCGGCACTACTACGGAAAGCGGGATGCGAAGCGGTCATCCCTTTGGCCCTGGCCCTAAACTCTCCCTAAACGGATAGAAGTAACGATGTATAAAATAAGTGATGACGCAAAAACGATTCTACTGCTCTGTGGTCGATTAGGTGGCGATTCAGAAGCCAAACCTCTACAGCAAAGAGAATACAATCAGTTGGTTCAATGGCTACTAGAGCAAGGGCTTCGACCAGCGGATATGCTTGTTCCCGACATCGTTATAGAGGCTGCCAAAGGTACCCGACTTCCTGAAACACGATTAACCGAATTGCTAAATCGTGGGGTGCAACTCGGCTTCGCTATTGAGAAGTGGAACCAAGGCGGTATATGGGTGATCTGTAGAAGCGATCCGGAATATCCCACACGTCTAAAAAAGCACCTCAAGGATAAATCTCCGCCTATTCTATTCTGTGTGGGCGAGCGATCGCTCCTTCAGGGCGGCGGATTGGCCATCGTCGGATCTCGAAATGTGGACAACGATGGAGAGGAGTTTACCAAACAGGTTTCAGCCTGGTGTGCGCATGGTGGATTGCCAGTGGTGTCAGGTGGCGCTCGCGGGGTTGACCAAATTGCCATGAAATCAGCATTGGACGCAGGCGGCTGCGTAATCGGGATTCTGGCCGACAATCTTTTGAAAAAGAGTGTGAGTAGAGATGTACGATATGCAATCTCTGAGGAACGGTTGCTACTGTTCTCCCCATATCATCCCGAAGCCCATTTCATGATAGGCTCCGCCATGGGGCGGAACAAACTCATCTATGCAATGGCAGATTACGGCCTGGTTATCAGTGCAGAACATAACAAAGGCGGGACTTGGGCGGGCGCCGTAGAGGAACTGAAGCGCAAAAAGGCACGGCCCGTATTTGTTCACCTATCTGGTTCCGTTCCGCCCGGCAATACTAAGCTGATAGAACAAGGAGCTTTCAGTTTCCCCGAATGGAATCCTGACAGTGATCCGCTCGCATTACTCAAAGGCGAAATTGACAGGATGCCCAAGAAACATAGCTATAAACAAGAATTGTTCACCTATGCCGCAAGGAACCCGCCAATACCCCAAACGGTCGAGGAACCGGAAACGCCAATGTAAAACCAAACATAGGCTGAGACAGATAAATCAGGAATTTTCGTGACCTCATTTTGATCTTATTGGTATTTGCAGTTATTCGTTAGAGCTCACACTATCACTTTGACCAGACCAGGATTACTTTGCCACATTGGCCTTTTTTCATTAGTTCGAAGCCTTTCTCGAATTCGGTGTAGTGGAAACGGTGAGTGATGACCGGCTCGATATCGAGTCCGGCCTTGAGCATAACGGCGGTTTTGTACCAGGTTTCGTACATTTTGCGTCCGTAAATACCCTTTAGGGTTAGGCCGTTAAATATAATGGTGTTCAAGTCGATCGTGATGTCCTTTGAGGGCAGCCCGAGGAGGGCGATTTTGCCCCCGTGAAACATGGCCTCGATCATCCCTTGCAGCGCCAGGGGACTGCCCGACATCTCCAGCCCCACATCGAAGCCTTCCTTCATATCGAGCAGTTTTTCGGCGTCTTTTAGTGACTCCGTGCGCACGTCGACGGCCAACGTCGCCCCCATTTGCCGGGCAAGGTCCAAACGATACGGATTGATATCCGTGACCACCACATGGCGCGCCCCCGCGTGTTTGGCGATCGCTGCCGCCATACAACCAATGGGCCCCGCGCCGGTGATGAGGACATCCTCGCCGACCAAATCGTAGGTCAGGGCGGTATGGACGGCATTTCCCAGGGGGTCGAAACAGGAGAGCACATTGGTCGGGATTGTGGAATCGGCATGCCAGACATTACTCGCCGGAATGCTCACATACTCGGCAAAAGCGCCATCTCGATGCACCCCCACCCCCACGGTGTCTTTGCAAAGGTGGCGGCGTCCGGCCAGGCAATTCCGGCAATGCCCACAGACCAGATGTCCCTCGCCCGTGACCAAATCCCCTTCCTGAAACCCCTGTACATTTGCCCCCAGTGAATGGATGCGGCCCACGAATTCATGCCCGATAATCATGGGCGCTTTAATTGTTTTGGCCGCCCACGCATCCCAATTATAGATATGCAAATCGGTTCCGCAAATGGAAGTCTTCAAGACCTTGATGAGGACATCGTTGTTATCTGGCTTGGGAATGCGCGCGCGTTTCAGAACCAGACCCGGCCCCGCCTCTTTTTTCATGATGGCTTGCATATTCGTAACATTTACTCCCTTTTCCCCAACCGCAAGACCACAGAGCATTTTCCCGCCTGATGTTTTGATTTTTCCTGTCATATACCCTTGAGTGACCCCGTGATCCTCGCAATCGAAAGTTCCTGCGACGAGTCGGCCCTGGCTCTTTTCGACCCCCACTGCGGTCTCTGCGGTGAATGGGTGCACACGCAGATCGCCCTCCACGGCGAATATGGCGGGGTCGTCCCCGATCTTGCCAGCCGCGAACACCTGACCAATTTCCCAATCCTGCTCGAAAAAACGATGGCCGCGCTGGACAACCAAAAAGCGGACCAGGTGGCCGTGACCTGTGGGCCGGGCCTGGCGGGCTGCCTCGCCATCGGGGTGGCTCTGGCCAAGAGCCTGGCATTGGCCTGGAAGGTTCCCCTCGTCGGCGTCAACCACCTGAGAGGGCACGCTTTTTCGCCCTTCATCGACCTGCACGCGGAAGATCCCGATAATTTCGAGACCAACCTGGAAAAACTCCTCCCCCACCTCGGCCTCATCGTTTCCGGTGGAAATACCCTGCTTTTCGCCATCCGCCCCGACAAAAAATTCACGGTGCTCGCCCGAACGGTTGACGATGCTGCCGGGGAAGCCCTCGACAAGGGAGCGAAGTTGCTGGGCCTCGGTTTTCCGGGTGGACCCGCAATCGAGGAGCAGGCCCGGCAGGGAAATCCGCGCGCGGTTCAATTTCCCAAGGCATTTCCCGGCAGCCGTGAAAACAAATTCAGTTTTTCGGGCTTGAAAACGAGTCTGCGCTACCGTCTTGAAAAAATGAGCGACCCGGAACTGGCATCCTCAATGCCCGATATTTGCGCCAGTTATCAGGAGGCGGTGGTGGATGCCCTCGTGCGAAAAACGGGCCAGGTTTTGGGGAGAGGCGGGTTTGCCAGCATCGGATTGTCGGGAGGAGTGGCCAACAACAACCGCCTCCGCACCGCCTTTGGCCAGTTGGCCCAGAAATCGGGGCTGCCTTTTTTCCTCGCGCGGCCCGAACACACCGGTGACAACGCCGGAATGATCGCATTCGCCGCCTACGCCGACCCCGGAGGAGTCCACCCCAACAGCAATCACTCCCTCTCAATCAACCCCTCGCTGACCCTCAATAGGGAATGAACCCTCCTCAAAGTTTTGGCCTAATAATATGTTGACACGATCTCAAATTAATATAACTCAGTTGTTATGGAACATATTGGTTATATTAATATACAGCCAAACCTCGATGCCATCTTTGCGGCGCTGGCTGACTCGACAAGGCGGGCGATACTTTCGCGGCTGGCAGACGGGCAGGCTTCTGTGAATGAGATCGCAGCGCCATTTGATATAAGTCAACCAGCGGTATCCAGGCATTTGAAGGTGCTTGAGCGGGCCGGGTTGATTGAGAGAGGTATTGATGAACAACGCCGCCCAGCGAGACTGAAGGCTGAAAAGATGGCCGCAGCCGTTGATTGGCTTACGAAATTTAAAGAGTTTTGGGGGACGAGTTTTGACCAACTAGATGACGTCCTTATCCAATTGAAACGAAACGATAACCAGAAAGAAAAAAATGACTGAATTACCTGAATATATACTTGATCGAGTGTTCGATGCGCCCCGCGAAATGGTTTGGAGGGCCTGGACCGATCCTGAACTGCTGCAGCGCTGGTATGGCCCCAACATAGAAACGATCATACATAAATTTGATTTGAAGCCCGGCGGGGTCTGGCTCAACGAAATGAAATGGGGGGATAACTCCATGTTAAGTAAAGTGGTTTTCAAAGAGGTAGCGCTCCTGGAGCGGCTCGTTTGGCATCACTATTCCAACACGGATTCAGAGTGGAACACGGTATCAAATCCCCAGATGCCGGACTGGCCCCGTGTGCTTCTGACAACCGTGACATTTGAGGATGACGGGGCCAAGACCAAGGTGCGGCTGGTTTGGGCGCCTTTTGAAGCGACCGACGCCGAGATCGCCTGTTTTGCTGGCGCGGTAGATGGTATGGGCAGAGGATGGGAAAGTGGATACGCAATTATGGATGAGATGTTTGTGGAATTGCAGGCGGAGAAAGGGGGAAACGGTGAAGGATAAGGCCGTTTCCGGTGTTCACTGGAGTTTCTGGGTAATTGGCGCTTTTGCACTGATCTGGAATGCTATGGGCTGCCTGAATTTCATCATGCAGATGAATCCCGACTTACTCGCAACAATGCCCGAAACACATCGCGCGATAGCCGAAAGCCGACCCGCATGGGCCACCGGAAGTTTTGCCATATCCGTGTTTGGCGGCGCGCTCGGCTGCATTCTGCTTCTGCTCAGGAAGTCGATTGCCTTTTATCTGTTTATCGCGTCGCTGCTTTGCATGATTGTGACAATGATCCATGCCTTTTTCATTTCCAGTTCAGCAGTCAACTTTAGTCCCTTCGAGATCGTCTTGGCTGTCTGGATGCCGCTCGTAATGGCTGCGTTTTTGATCTGGTATTCGAAGTGGGCGGGGAATAAGGGTTGGCTCAGCCAGGGCGTATTAACAGCGGAACCTTAGTTCCGGCTGACCTGCCCTGCGTTCGTCAATTGACCGCCCTCTAATCCTCGTCGAGTTGGGCGATGCGGCCGATATGTCGCCCGCCTTCAAATGCCGTGTCGAGCCACATGCGGACGATTGCAAGGGCGGTTTCGCGGTCCATCATGCGTTGGCCGAGTGAAATCATGTTGGCGTCGTTGTGCAAACGGGCCAGCTTTGCCGATTCCACACTCCAGCATAGCGCACAGCGGATACCCCGCAGACGATTGGCGCATATCGCCTCCCCGTTTCCCGAACCGCCCAGGACGATTCCCCGCTCGCAGCGGCCATCGGCCACCGCCTCCGCCGCCGGACGGATAAATCGTGGGTAGTCCACGGATTCGGCGCTTCCGGTCCCGAAATCCACCACCTCATGGCTGAGATTGGTCAGCATTTCCTTGATGGCTTCTTTATATTCGTATCCGGCGTGGTCGGAACCGATTGAGATTTTCATGGCGATCTGTGTTGAAGGCTTGTTTTGTCGGGCGATTGATTCTAAACATTTATCCCGTTCGCAAAATGGAATGATTCAAAGTTGAGTTCTAATGATTAACCGTCCCCGGCTTCAAGATTGAAACTGTTTCACCGCTATATTTTCAAGTCCGTATTTTTATCCTCGGCTGCGGCGGTGGGGCTGTTTGTATTTATTTTGCTCGCCGGAAATGCCCTCAAGGAGATCATCGGCCTCCTCGCTGCCGGGCAGTTGACCGGCCCGATGTTTGCCGACCTCCTGCTTTTGCTCATCCCCTATGTTGTTTCCTATGCCCTTCCTTTGGGCATATTGACGGGTATTCTGATGGTCCTCGGGCGGCTCTCGGCGGGCCGTGAGATAGTGGCCTTCAAATCCGCCGGCCTATCCCTCTGGCGACTCTCGGCCTCCCTTTTTGCCGTCGCATTGATCGGAGTTTTCCTCTCCCTCGTCATTAACAACCGCTACGCCCCGGAGGCCAAATCGCGCTACAAAAGCATCCTCGGCAACCTCGTGCGCGAAGATCCCCTCCGGTTTATCGTCGAGCGAACCTTCATCAAGGATTTTCCCGGCTACGTCCTCTATGTGGAGTCGAAAAAAGGCAGTCAACTCGGCGATTTCTGGATTTGGGAATTGGATGACGAATACCGCGCCCTCCGCGTCCTCCGGGCCGAAACCGGTCGTTTCGATTACGAGGAGGCCAACGACACACTGATTCTCACCCTCCAAAACGCTTCCGCCGAATTACGCAGTGAAAACCATCCCGACGACCTCCAAACCATCCGCCCGACGGCATTTTTCAAAGAAACCCGCCTCCGCCTGCCCCTCGACCGCCTGTTGGGCACCAAACGCCAATACGTGAGCCTTTCCTCCCTCAACCTGACCACCCTGCTCGACCGTAAAAAAAAGCTCACCGCAGAATTGGATCAACTGGGCAAAATACCCGGAACCAGTCCCCAAATACTCCAAAAGAAGCGGGAGGAGAAAATGAAAATTCAACTCCGCATCCAAAAGAACTTCGCGATGGCCTTTTCCGTATTATCGCTGGCCCTGATCGGCATACCGCTCGGGGTGCGGGTGGGCCGCCGGGAAACCTACGCCAACATCGCCCTCGCCCTGGTTTTGGCAATGATCTACTATTTCCTCATCATCGCAGTAGGCTGGCTCGAAAACGAACCCAACCTGCGCCCCGACCTCCTCATCTGGCTCCCCAACCTCCTATTCCAAGCCCTCGGCCTAGCCCTCCTGACAAGGGCGAACAGGCATTAGGTGGTGATGTTCATTCTTCTCTAAGCAGTGTTAAATTTTAAGAGAAACTTGTAAATTCTCTTCGATTCCTAGGATCATCAAGTTTACTGCAATGTTAAGTTCAAGTGTCATCTTGTCTAATCACAAATTATGTAGACTCAAAAAAAATAAATTGACAAATTTCAGCCGAACCCTTACGTACAAAGAATAAGATAACGAATTCGAACCATATTTACTGATTACCCAAACAATGATGGTTGAGCCTTACCGTTGGCAGGAGAAACTTTGGGTTAGCTGTCAGCTCCACCCGATTTTTTTGTAGTCGAATGAAACAAACTTTAGGTAACAATAATTTAACGATTATGTAAACAATCCAATATTATAAGGAACGCCATGCCATACTATAAACCACTCAAGAACTTATCCAATGTAGATCGCAAACGGATAATCGCGGGCATTAAGCGACTGCGGAAGCAGTTTGCAGACATGAATTTTCCCAGTAAGAAAACGTCGGAATCTCTAATCCTCGGCACATGGAATATCCGCAATTTTGATGACGACCGGTTTAACTACGGTCCCCGAATGATAGAGTCATTTTACTATATTGCGGAGATCATCTCGCACTTTGGGATAATAGCGGTACAGGAAGTTTGTGCTGATCTCGCACCACTCGATTACTTGATGGTGCTGTTGGGCCAACAGTACGACTACATTGTAACGGATGTGACTCACAGCAGTTTGGGTGGAAACGAGGAGCGTTTGGGATTCATCTACGACAAGAGCAAGGTCAGGTTCAAAGGAGTGGCAGGGGAAATAGTGCTACCTAAGAATATGCTGATTAGCGAAGAGACTGATCGACATCGTCAATTCTCACGAACTCCTTTCGGTGCGGAATTTCAATCGGGCTGGTTCAAATTCCTGTTTTCGACGGTACACATTTATTTTGGAAAAAATTCTCTACGTAGTGAACAATACGCACGAAGGGTGAAGGAAATTGAGGCTGTAGCAAAGTATCTTGCCAAGGCGGCTAAGGGGAGCGAAACGAACCAGATATTAGTGGGCGACTTTAACATCTTAAAACGCGGGAGTGCTGGCTTCAACGCGCTGGAAGATAATGGTTTCACAGTAGCGTGTAACAATTCGGGCAGCAACCGAGACCAGACGAAATACTACGATCAGATTTCATTTCGCTCACGTAGGAACGAACTCACCCTAATGGACCCCAACCGGAAAGACAGAGTAATCCAATATTTTGACAGTGTCTTTCGATCAACGGATTTCTTAATCTACAAATCGATTATCAAAAAAAGCCTGGAGTCGAAACTGAAGAAGGCCAATGAAGACTTTACTGCTGCTACAACGAAGGATAAAAGGAGGAAGGCTAAGAATCAAATTACAAGCCTTACTGCTGCAGGAGTGTCAGACGAGTCTCTGGAAGATTACTATGACGAGTGGCGCACTTTCCAAATGAGCGATCATCTCCCGCTCTGGGTTGAGTTGGAAATTGATTTCTCGGATGCTTACCTTGATTACTTAAGCACCTACCAACCATAATGGTGACAAGAAGTAGCGAGCTACATTACTTGCGTAATACTGGATGGATTATTTCTATCAATATATTACAAATTCATTACAAAATTCAGTTAGCTTTAATGCGACATGTCAAATTGATTGAGAGGCTAAAATGACAAACCGTAAATCAAGGCACCGATTTGGGCTTCCGGCTGTAATCATCGGGTTGGTTACGCTGACTACCGCATTAATGTCTCCGTGGCTCGTGGCGGCATTCGATCCATCCCCACCGATAGAAGAAGTCGTTGCTGAAAAAGCGACAGGAATAATAAACCGCTTAAAGGAGAAAATAGGCGAACCAGAGGAAACTCCCAAACCTGTAGAAAAATCCGCGTCGCTATCATCCATATTGCCGCCGGCGATAGTTGGAACTTCAATAATCGGTTTGATTCTCGGCGCGATTTCATATCTCCGACGTGAAGACCGCCGTTTCTACACATTGGCTATCGGAGTAAATACGGCGGCGGTTATTTCATTATTCGGAATTCTCTTAGCCAGCGGAGTAATTCTAGCGATCCTAATCGTTGGAGCTATCATTGCTGCGATTGGCTTACTTGGAGGGGGAGCCTAATTTCATTTTTTAACAAAATTCCATATCCTAACCATATATTGACAACACTATGATAAATCCACCGATGAGAAGTCCACGGGGAAAAACAGGCGGCCTCTACCATTTTGGGAGAATGCTGGATAAAATCCGTTTATTTCAAAAAAACGAACTGCCGGAGGAATACCATGAGAATTTTGGTTTAAGCGTTGGGCTGGATGGCTTTTGTTGCGCGTTTCTCGACGTCGATTTTGAGGAATTGAAGGATCGAGTCTCTCAAGGCGGGACGGATGAGGAGATTCTGGAGTGGTGTTATTCAAAAACCCGTAAACCAAGTAAAAGGCAGATTAAAATCTGGAACGAATTCTCACGAAAACTAGGTTGGAATGATTACGTTACGCGGGTCAGGATCAAGTTGATGGAGGAGGAGGGACTAGACCCAAGTATCAATACAAGTTTTGAGACAATCGATTTCAGGGAAGGACGAACCGGATCACTCGGCAAAAATTCCTGACGATTCGATTAAAACAGCGATTTACAGTCGCGCCTGTTTTCCAAATTTAGCAGTTTGCTCCAATGAATTTAATTGAGGTAATCAAGGAATCATGGGGTTGGGCCGGAATTGACCCTTACAAGGTAGTCGCGGATAACGATTTTGGTAATCTAATCATTCGGGATCATCAGGATAAATATTGGCGGTTATGCCCCGAAGAAGTTTACTGCAAGATAGTCGCCGAAAATCGGGCTGCGATGGAAACGTTGTGGAAGGATGAAGAGTTTCTGCTCGATTGGCATATGCAGGCGTCAGTGGAACTAGCAAATGAGATTTTGGGTCCACTTAAAGAGGGCAGGAAATACTATCTGGTAATTCCGGGCGTCTTGGGCGGGGAATCACTAGTACATCGTCTTGAAAGTTTAGTTAATACTATTGTTTTGAAATTCTTCTGTTAGCTTAATTATATGCTTTAGCGTTTCAGGTCCTTTTGTCCATGCGAAGGGGCCACATCTTTCGTTGTATTTCTTTATATACAAC
>JAJFLU010000057.1 GCA_021772515.1 Opitutales bacterium | reverse complement strand
AATATAATACTATGGGAAATAACGTTGTTTTAGAACCGTCCGGCCGCATTTATAACTTC
This sequence comes from Opitutales bacterium, assembly GCA_021772515.1. Lineage (GTDB taxonomy): Bacteria > Verrucomicrobiota > Verrucomicrobiia > Opitutales > UBA2987 > JAJFLU01. Next base: position 25,974 of record JAJFLU010000057.1, on the reverse strand, counting down.
GAAAAACAATGCCTCGTCGGCTCGTCGGCAACCATGCTTCAATGCATCAACCACCTGGCCGGTCTTGATTTCCTACCTATAGATGAATTGATCACTGTCGGGTATAAAAATCCACTAAAGCTAATCGGGTCATCCATCGAAGACATAAACGAGAAGTTTTCTTCAAAATTATATTACAATTCTGATTGCCGTTGTTTTAGAATCGTAAATGAGGATAACAAATTATCATGAAATTCTTCTCCTTCCCGATCCCAAATTAAATAACGTAAAAACATTAGTTTATGAATTATGAAACTTTACTTCTATTAATAAGGACCGATTTTTCAGATCGTTAGGTAAAACCCACAATTACCTTTTAATCAATAAAAACATTGACCAATTCCCAATGAGGCTGATTTTTCACGATCTATGTGTGTTTTGAGGAGTAATGTGTTACCGAGATTGCCGAGATTGAAGTTTCTCTTGCATCCGTTAAATAAGCATGGTCAATCACTAGTGTCCGGTTAAGTATTGCGAATAGATAAACGATTATCGTTTTACAACGCTTATAGAGCTTTCTCTGAAAAGTATTCATAATTATCTGCGTTATTCAAAGCAGCGATAGGATTTGAACTTGCAAGATTTCCTTATTCCTACGAGATCCGCAAAAAGTATCTCGGAAAATGAACCAATGATATTGGGCTCCGATAGTTCAGACTCAATATTAAAAAAGCAACTCGAATTGTCGTCTAATGAGGGAAGATTGAGAAATTTCCAGAAGGATCAACAATTATCACTGGATTACGAATTCGCGTAAAGATATTTATGAAGGCAAAACGGCTCATCTCTGCGCCCCTCGAAAGTATCCAGTGCATGAAAGCGGCCGGGAACGTGATGGTGACGATCTTGCGCCTGTTCGGCTTGAGCGATAAAAAGTGAGTATCCACAATGTTACAAACGCTGCATGCAACGGCGTGAATTCATGCGACCACCTTGAACCTCGAACTACCCGAGGAGGTTCTGCCTTTATCCAACATCGCCGGAATTGTTCCCCCCCTATTTTCTCAATCCACATCAGATTTTTACGCTAGAACCCTGATGAACTTGTTTTTATGGAAATTGGCATTGTTTTTTATCTTTCTGACGTTCTTTTAAGGTAAGGAAAAGCAAGTTTTTGCTCGATCCGGCACATCCGCGAGAAGACCGGTTTGGGCCATCGCGTGGCGATCGAACCGAAGACATTGGCTCGGCAGATGAGCCACAACTAACGAAAGATAAACTGAAGAAATGCACCCGGTTTGCGCTCCTTCTCTGCCTCAGTCAAGGGATGTAGTTGAATGGCCTCCATCCGCCCGGCCAGCGATTCGGTAGCTCGCGGCAACAAGAGCAGATTAGCGGAACCGGTGAGCAGAAAGCGGCCCGACAGCGATCACGGTCAACACTGCGTTTAATCGCGGGCAGGAGCTCCGGTACTCGTTGAACTTCATCCAAGGTCACCACCTCTGGAAGGCTGGTAACGAACCCGGCAGGATCGGCCTGAGCCGTTTTGAAAATATTGTCGTCGTCCAGACTGACGAACGCCCGGCCCAGTACAAACTCTTGCGCAAGCGTGGTCTTGCCGCTCTGCCTCGGGCCGAGCAAACAAACCACAGGCGTATCCGACAATGCCTCCCTCAGGGCACGTTCCAGAATTCTCGGATAGAATGATCTATGGTCGTCCAATTGCTGGTTGTCAACCCGTCTGATTGCGGATTGAAGCAACGTCTGATTGGAGAGATTTGCTCCAAGTAGAACAGTAGAGATCAACGGCTACATCGCCTCTCTCCCTCGACAACGGCGATACAGGTAAATTGAAGCAAAAGAAGCGAATCAAAAACCGTGAAGCAAATCGAAATATACGCCCTTGTGCTCCATTGATTCATTGCACGGCCATGATATTGTTACCTGTTGATTGCCAATTATATATGAGACTATGACTTATTTTCGCTTCTATGCCTCAAAAGGGTGAAGCAAATTGAATCGGCTTTTGCTTCATGGTGTATCATCTTGTTATCCAATCAGATATAAAATCGGTGAAGCAAATGAATCAAATTGTGCACATCAATTTCAACCATTTCTTACCTAATTCGGAGCCGGATTTGATTCACTCCGCTCCGCATCCACCAAGTTTCTTGTCAGAGACTTCGACCATTTCGTTAAATATTCGCGACTGTTCGGACTGGTGGAGACGCGTCAATGGCCGCAATCGTCTTTCACTGAAAAAGCGCGTTTTCTTTCCGCAGGTGAGATTGCTCAGATAATCGCGAATATCCTTATTAAGCTTCAGTAAACTCATATTCTGAGTGATCCGTGCCCTTGAGAGTTCTTCTCTTTCAGCGACTTGCGACATCAATAAACCGGGATCAGTTTTCATCTCATGCGCCCATCTCAAGGCCAAATGAATGGGATTCTCTGCAGCTTCTTGAACAACCGGTTCTTTATCCATTTCGGAAATGTAGGTTACAGGATACCGAAATGGGTAAGCGACAACAATGTCATTTTCTCCACGCAACGGAGCTATCCCGATTATAAGGAAAAGATCAAAGTTAGTTCGTAATTTTGTCCTGCCCGAGCAGCCAATTTGACTCCAGCCGGTTGGCGCCTTTGATGGCAGGCCGCGTAATTTGGGTTCCGCTGTTCTGAACTTGTTGTGACGCAGTTCCTTATTATCAACCACTTTTTTCTTCTGGCAGGAGGAGGTTCAGGGTGGTGGCGGTGATTCCGGCTACGGCGATTCCCGATTGCAGGACCACTTTTATTGATCCGAGGATTCCGTGAAGCAGGGGGTTATCTGCACCGAAACTATCAAAGTTGCTAAAGGCTTCGGGAACCATGGTTGCGCCGAGACCAAAGGCCAGGGTGATCGCGAGGATGAGTTCCTTCCGGGGGGTGAGGCCGTCCGTGATTACCAGCCGCAGTCCGGCCACAGCGACAGTGGCAAAGAGCACGATTGTTGCGCCCCCGAGGACCGGTTTGGGCATCACACTGACGAAAGCGGCTATTTGAGGGAAAAGGCCAAGGATTGTGAGGAGAATAGCGACAACAAACCCCGCCCGCCGCGAGGCCACTCCGGTGAGTTTGATCACCCCGTTATTTTGAGAAAAAGTGGTGTTAGGCATGGCGTTAAAGAGTCCCGCAAACACGCTGCCGAGGCCATCGGCCAACACTCCGCCTTGCAATCGTTTTATATAGACGGAACCTTTGACCGGCTCGCCCGAAACAGCGGAAGTGGCCGTGACGTCGCCAATCGTTTCGATTGAGGTAACGGCATAGCCCACTATCCAGGGCAACAGGTAAAGGATATTGAAATCGAGCCCGAAATGCAGGGGCATGGGAAAGGTGAAAATCTCCGCTTGGCCCACCGGTGTGAAGTCTATCCAGCCAAGCAAGGCCGCGAGGAGGTATCCGCTAATCAGGCCAATGGCGATGGATACCATGCGAAAAAATCCATGCCCAAACAGGCTCACCAGCACGATCACAGCCATGACAAAGAAACCCATCCCCAGATTTCCAAATGAGCCGAAATCGTCCGCGCCAACACCTCCGGCCAAATCCAGCATCCCCACCCGAATCAGGCTAATACCAATGAGCATGATGACGGAGCCGGTCACAACCGGAGGGAAGAGTTTGCGAACAAGACCTATGAAACGGCTGAGAACAATTTCCACCGGAGCGCACAGGATTGTCAGGCCGAGAATGAGCGAAATTCCCCCTCCCCTGCCCGCCTCCAAAGCCAGTGGCACAAAGGTAAAACTGGTGCCCTGCACACTGAGCAATCCGGATCCCACAGCGCCGAATCTTCGCACTTGCACAAAGGTCGTGACGCCCGAGGTAAACAGGGCCATGCTGACCAGAAAAGCGGTATCTCCGCTCGTCAGGCCAAGGGCGCCGCCGATAATCAGTGGCGGGGTGATGATCCCCACAAACATGGCCAGGACATGCTGCAATCCACACGCGAAAGCGACCCCCGGGCTGATTTTTTCATCCAGGGAAATTATTCGGGCCATTGTTACCGCATCCAATTGCAAAAAATTAACGCTATCGACTCAAGAAGCGTTAAAGGCGGGAATCAAATGCTCCAGCAAGTCCGCGAACTCATTCTTTACGCGATTGGCGGTCTCGGCCACCTCCTCATGGGAGAGTGGTTTTTCGGAAATTCCAGCCGCTTTATTGGTAATACAGGAGATTCCGCAAACCTTTATTCCGGCGTGGTTGGCCGCGATGCATTCGGGAACGGTGGACATACCCACGGCATCGACCCCGAGCGTCTCGAAGGCCCGAATTTCCGCCGGGGTCTCGTAGGATGGCCCGGTGGCGGCGAGGTAAACTCCCTTGTCCACGGCAATCCCGAGGGATTCGGCCACTTGCTCCGCCTTTTCTCGCAATTCGGGGTCATAGGCGGTGGACATATCGGGGAAACGACACCCGATCGAATCGTCATTTGTCCCGAAAAGCGGATTGGTTCCCAAAAAATTGATATGGTCAGTAATGAGCATGAGTGTTCCCTCGATGAAATTCCGATTGATGCCCCCGGCGGCATTGGTCACAATGAGGGTCTTGACGCCAAGCTTGGCCATGATGCGGATCGGTTTGATCAACTCGCTCATGGGGTAGCCTTCGTAGAAGTGAAAGCGCCCCTGCATACAGACGACATTATGCCCATCCACCGTGCCAAAAACGAGATTGCCCTTATGCCCTTCGGTGGTTGAACGGGGAAAGTTGGGAATCTCTTCGTAGGGAATCACAATCGGATCCTTCATTCGATCATCGGCAAAAAACCCGAGCCCCGAACCCAGAACAAGGCCCGTGGCGGGAGTAAATCCATTAATTTTCGATAGTATATAATCAAGCGCGACCTGCATTTTAAATAATCCTCCGAGTAGTCAATTAATGTAAAGTTGGGAAATCAGGAAATAAAATCGAAAATAAGTTTTTCAGGTTGAGGAGCTTCGGTTTCCACCTTGATGGCCTCCCGGACGAGTTTCTCGGCTCCAGTCAGACTCTCCTGTCTATTTATATGAATACGGCAAAGGACCGCGCCTCCAGTAACAGGTTCGCCTACTTTTACAAGGTCGCTAATCCCGACGGCCAAATCAATGCCGGAATCGACCGATTCCCGACCCGCTCCGAGGGCCATCAGGGCGTGGCCGATTTTGAGAGCGTGGACCTCATTTACGAACCCGTCCTTCCCGACATAGACAACATCAACAATTTCCGAGGCAATGGGTAAAATGCCATAGTCGTCGATCACACGGGAATCGCCGCCCTGTGCCTGCACCATTTTGCGGAATAATTCGAGAGCTTGGCCGGATTCGATTTTTTGCCTCAAAATGCCCTCCGCTTCCTCCCGGCATTCGGATAATCCGCCGCAAACCATCATTTGAGAGGCCAGGGTCAGCACGACTTCCATGAGATCGGCGGGCCCTTCGCCCTTGAGGCATTCGATACTTTCCACCACTTCGAGAGCATTGCCACATTTGCGGCCCAGCGGCTGGTTCATGGCGGTTAAAAATGCCACCGTTGTGCGATCCATCTCCTTACCGATGGCTACCATGGCCTCGGCAAGCTCCCGCGCAAGCTGCGGAGTTTTCATAAATGCGCCGACTCCATACTTGACGTCGAGCACCAACGAATCGGTTCCTTCGGCCAATTTCTTGCTCATGATGCTTGCACATATCAGGGGGATGCAGGAAACGGTGGCGGTCACATCGCGGAGAGCATATAGTTCGCGATCCGCCGGAACGAGAGCGGCGGTTTGCCCGATCATGGCCACGCCTATTTCCGCGAGCTGTTGTTTGAATTGGGGAGTATCCTGTTGGACGCTAAATCCCGGAATGGCTTCGAGTTTATCAAGGGTTCCCCCGGTATGCCCCAAGCCCCGACCACTAATCATGGGCACACAAAGCCCGGCTGAAGCCGCCAGCGGAGCGAGGATGAGGGAAACTTTGTCACCGATACCGCCGGTGGAATGTTTGTCGGCCTTGGGCAATCCGATGTGGCTGAGGTCGATTACCTCGCCGGATTTCATCATGGCAGCCGTCAACCAACCGGTTTCCCGCGCCGTCATGCCATTCAGATAAATCGCCATGAGCAAGGCCGACGATTGGTATTTTGCGAAGGCTCCCGAGACGACGCCCTCGACAAAAATTTCGATTTCCTCGCGGCTAAGGGAACTGCCATCCCGTTTTTTTCTAATGATATCTTGTGGAAACATAATTGATTTCTGTGGTGTCAGGAGGGTGGAGAAGATGTGGGATGCAGGATGCGAGATTGAGGGTTATAGGAAAAAACTTGCCCCATTGGGAAGTGGAGAAGTTCCGAAACAGGCTGCCACACTTTGGGCGGCATCGGCAAAACTATCCCTGATGCCGATGTTTCCGCCCGGCCACCCTTTTCGATAAGCGAGTATGGGCACATATTCGCGGGTATGGTCGGTGCCCTCGAAGGTGGGGTCGCAACCGTGGTCAGCGGTTACCATAAGGAGGTCTCCGGTATTCATATAATCGATCATTTGGCCCAAATACTGGTCGATCTCGACGAGGGCTTCGTAATATCCGCTCACATCCCGGCGGTGGCCGTAGAACATATCGGTATCCACATAATTTACGAACATGAAAAAGGACTCCCCTGCCCTGTCCCGCAAAAGATTCACCGTTCGCTCGAGACAGGCGGTGTTCCCTTTATCGTGGTAACTTTCATCGATTCCTTTTTCATTGAAGATGTCGCCAATTTTGCCCACGGCGATGGTTTTGACACCATGTTCACCCATAACATCCAAGATGGTATTATGCGGCAGGGGCAGGCTAAAATCCTTGCGGTTGGCAGTGCGTTCAAAATTTCCAGGTTCGCCCAGAAAGGGACGAGCAATTACCCTGCCCACCTGAAAAGGGTCGCAGAGACGTCGAAGTACCATGCACATCTCATAAAGCTGCGTCAGAGGGATAACCTCTTCATGAGCTGCCACCTGCAAAACTGAATCCGCCGAGGTGTAAACGATTGGGTTGCCGGTTTGCACATGCTCCTCTCCCAACCGGGCGATGATATCTACCCCGGAGGCCGATTCATTTCCAAGGACGCCCACCCTGAATGTCTGACGGAACGGTTGTATAATTTCCTCGGGAAACGAAGGGGCAATTATAGGGAAAGTCGGGAAGGGTTTATCGAGAATAATGCCTGCCAATTCCCAATGGCCCGTCGTCGTGTCCTTACCGGGGGACTGCTCTTTCATCACACCCCATGAGGCCAACGGAGTCGCCTGAGAAGGGATTCCAGGAAGGGGATTGCCCAAAATTTCCGAGCAATTGCCCAATCCAAGGCGAGTCAAATTGGGCAGGTGGATTTCGGGGACATTCTCGCAGATATGCAAAGCGGTATTGGAGCCTTCATCCCCATAATTTCCAGCATCCGGCAGAGCGCCGATACCAAAGCTATCGATAACAAGCAGGGACGCTTTCATAGGGTTAACCAAGAAGGGATGGCAGGGGGAGGGATGCGATATTCAAGATGCGAGATGAGGGATGCTGGATTGTTTTTTTCATTGGGCCTTGATATTTTAATAAAGTTTTAAACTACTAATTTGGAACCGGCATCCTGAAAACTGAAATCCCAATATTCTATCCTGTATTTTGCAACTTGCATCCCGAATCTTACATCCTCTTGCGCCATCTTAATACGGCGTTTCACCTCCGTCGATGTTGACGGACTGGCCCCGGATGATGATTGCGTGTTCTGAGAGCATAAACGCCACCGCTCTGCCGACCTCAATGGGTTGGATATTGCGGCCCAATTGGGGTGGATGGAGGGTTTTGACAATTTTATGAGGATCTCCGCCGTCTCTTTTGGCGATCCATTTGGCCACATCCAGAAGCATCGGGGTCTCCACGCCGCCGGGACAGACCGCGTTGACATTTATGCCGTGCTTGGCCCATTCCATGGAAAATGAGCGGGTCAGGCTGATAACAGAGGCCTTGCTGGCGTTGTAGGCTGCCATGTCCATATGCCCCACTTTTCCCGCTTCCGAGGCGATATTGACAATGGTACCACCATCACCTTGGGAGATCATTTGCCGGGCGGCAATTTGGCAACAAATGAATACGCCTTCCACATTGACACCGAATTGGAGGGCGCGTTCTTCGGGTGGCGAGTCGATGGCCGGGGTTATGCGGACAACTCCGGCATTGTTCACAAGACCGTCGAGCCGACCGAATTTTTGCACAATCTGCTCTACGGCTGCCGAAACGGTATTGGCCTGAGTAACATCCAATGAAACCGCCAATCCTGAGCCCCCTGTTTTTTCAACCATACCTATGGTTTCCTCGACCCCATCCAATTGCAGATCCCCGGCAGCTACTCGAGCACCCGCCTGAGCGAGCGCCAACGCAATTCCACGACCCATGCCCCGACCAGCGCCGGTTACCAGGATGACTTTATTTTCAAGAAGATTCATAGGCCTGTTGAGTATGATGCCCAGAAACGGCGCGTAAAGAAAAAACCCTAACCGACCCGGCCAGGAGGCTTTGAAACCCTTTGCATAAAATATTGTAATGCCCTGAAAGCTGTGCATGGTGAAGTGTCAGGTTTACACCCTGCCTGCCAACCTTATCAGACGATGAAAGCCTTGAAAACCCCTGTTTACGCAGCCCTGCTTATTGCTTGCTGCCTGGTTTTGACCGGTTTTCGCAAAGACTCATTAACGGGCCGGAAAATAATTGATGAGTATCTGTCCCGTCACGGTCTTACCTCCAAAATCGAAAAGATAAAAATGGTAACCCTGGACAGCCGGGGGAACGTCGATACCAAGGAGGTTTTGCGGCTCTTCCTGGAGGATGAGACCCATGCTCAGTACTCACTTCTGAGGTTTCTGAATCCGGAAAATATACGCGGTGTGGCTCTGCTCAGCAAGCAGCGCGAAGAAGAGGAATACGAACAGGTGCTCTACATGCCCGCTTTGGAGCAGCTGAGGAAAATTTCCGGCTCGGGGCAAAAGGGATACTTTATGGGTTCGGATTTCGCCTACGAGGATCTACTACCCGAAAATCCCGAGCGCTACGAGTATAAACGAGGTTTGAACGACTATCTGGAAGGCGCCGAATGCTATACCATAACTGCCAAACCGGTGGACGATTCCATCGGCTCCAACACCGGCTATGCAAAACGGGACATCTGGATATCACAGGAGGATTACACCATTTTGAAAATTGATTTTTTCACGACCGAAAACCAGTTATTGAAGACTCTGCGTTTCACACAGTTCAAAATGGTGGTGGGAAAAGAAGGCGCCACCCTCGCCAGCCGGGCGGAAATGACCCACCACCTGAAAGACACCACCTCCATGATCGCGGTAACGAGAGGGATTTATCAAAAAGCCGACATCAAACACTTTTTTAATGAGGAGTCGCTCCGAAATTGGAAAACAGAATATGATGAACAAATTCGGGACATTCTCGATCAATCCAATTGACAAAGCACTTGCGAAGATAATGGGGTATAATGGGTTCTCATTTTTGAAAAACACCACTTCCGCAGCTGACTGATTCGATGTGGAGATTGATCACATTCAGTCATAGACAGGCGATACCTGTCCTCATCCTGACGGGGTTACTGACCGCCGCCGCCGGGTATTTGGCCAAAAACCTGCGTCTGGAGGTAAGCTCCGACCAGCTACTGCCGAGGGTAAGTTCCCTCAAACAGGATTATGAAGCGGCCCTGGCCGAATTCGGTTCGGATAAAATCGCCGCTGTTTATGTGGAGGATGCCGACCTCTTCACACCCGGGATATTAAAGCGGTTGCGCGAGTTAAACGATAGGTTGTCCGACCGCGCACAGGAGGGACTCTCTTCGGTCAAGCGGGTGGAAAGCATTTTTACCGTCAACAACATTCAAGGCAGTGATGGGTGGCTGGAAACCGGCCCCCTTCTGGAAAATATTCCCTCCGATACTGCCAAAATCGAAGAAAAGAGACACCAGGCAACGACTAACCCTATGCTGGTGCGATCCGTTATTTCGGAGGATGGCAAGGCCACCTTGCTGACACTGTACCTCAATGTAGATGAGCCTGCTATTGAGGAGGGCGAACCCAGCCAAAAAGAGAATGATGTCGACCGCGAGGTTTACGAGGGCGTGGAGCGTATCCTGGAGGAATTTCAGGGGGATTTCGATGATATATTCCAAATTGGGTCACCGGCGTTGCAGGTCCGCATGGCCGATTACATAATTAAAGATCAGCGGTTTTTACTGCCTCTTTCCGGGTTACTGATAGCGATTCTGATCGGGGTTTCTCTTCGCAGTGTCAATGCTTCCGTATTGCCCCTTCTCAACGCCCTTCTCAGCACGGTATGGACTCTGGGCTTCATGGCCTATTTTGGTATTCCGCTCAATATGCTCAACTACGTTGTCCCGGCGCTCATATTGATAGTTGGGGCAACCGAGGATGTCCATTTTCTGGCCGAATACAAGGAACTGAGAGGCCATAGCAAAGGAGACAGCCCACTGGCAATCCTTATGACCAGTCGAAAAGTGGGTTTAACCCTTATATTGACTGCCATTACCACGGTATTCGGATTTGCTGCGACCAGCATCACAGAAATTCAGGGGATGCAGCATTTTGGTCATACGGCCGCAATCGGTATGTTTTTCCGTTTTATGGCAACGGTGTTTTTCCTACCCGCCTACCTGAACTTAACCGACAGATTCTTTTCATCAAAAACCAAAAAGGAAGGCGGTGATCATGGTGGTTGGTTAAAGCAAAAAACGGATCGGATGGCACAGGGCATCATCGATAATATAGTCTCCCACCCTGGCAGAATCATTCTTCTATTTACACTTTTTGCCATCCCGGGTCTTTACTATGCTTCCACCGTGCAGTTGAATAACGATTTGCTCTCTTTTCTGAGGCAGGAATCCCAAACGGTTCAGCACATCCGCACAGCCACCGAGCGCCTTTCGGGTTCAAAGGTCGTCTATCTCACGATAAAGGGAAATCCGGGGGATTTCAAGACGGCGAGAAAGCTCAAGCAGATCAAGGCCATCGGCGATAGCCTCAAGGCAATCGAGGAATTCGATACCGTTATTTCCATCGCGGATTACCTCTGTCTCGTGAACCAGGAAATGTTTGGAGGAGATAAAGCGCGTTACGCCATACCAGACAAGGATTCGGCAATCGCACAATATCTGCTGTTTTTCCACCGCAGCGATATCGAAAGCTATGTAAATGCGGACTATTCACAGGCCAACATGGTAATCCGCACTCATGTCAACAACAGCACCCGTTTCAACGGATTGATGGAGGATATCAGCAGAAGACTGGAAAGTGGGCGCTACGGTCCTCAAGTTTATACCATCACCGGGAAAGCGGTTCTTGTATCCTCAGCGGTGGATAAAATTGCCATCAGTCAGATCGCCTCGCTTGGAAGTATGGCCGGTCTGCTCTTTATCATAACCTGCGTTCTGTTTGTCTCGCTGCGGTGCGGAATATACGCAGTGGTGGCCAATCTTTTTTCGGTCATCGTCCTGTTTGCCATAATGGGGGTTCTGGGCATTCCGCTCAATGTGGGCACCTGCATGGTGGCAGCGATTACCATCGGTATCGGAGTGGATGACACCCTGCATTTGATGGTTCGATACAACCGGGAACTCAAAAACCTCAAAGACGAAAAGAAGGCGCTGCATCAGGCTCTAAGGGATGAACTTCTCCCGGTTTTGGTAACCTCCCTGGGTCTATCGGGCGGCTTCCTTATGTTGAGTTTTTCCAGTTTCGTGCCAGTGCAGCAATTTGGGATATTGAGTGCTGTGGTTGTCATTTTGGCGGTCATCGTTGACCTCATTCTGACCCCCGCCCTGCTATCGACTATCCGACTGATAACCATCTGGGATCTCCTCGGCCTGGGTTTACGCAACACCTTGCGGGAACGATCGAGTTTATTCCAGGGCATGAGCAATATGCAGGTGAAAAAATTTATATTGCTCTCTCAATTGATCGAATGCAAAGCCGGTGAACATATTATCAAAGACGGCGAATGGGGCAATGAAATGTATGTCGTGGTGGACGGCGACCTGGAGGTAACCAAGGTAATAGAGGGCAAAAAAATCACCCTCAACGAACTGACTATGGGAGACGCATTTGGCGAAATCGCCCTCATGGCCCGTTGCCAGCGGACTGCCGACATCCACTCCCGTTCCGATGCCAAACTACTATCAATCGACTGGGAATCTCTGGAAAAAATCCAGCGGACATCACCCCGCCTCGCAACCAAAATATACCTCAACCTGGCCCGCATCCTGGGGGCTCGCTTCGCCCGATCAGCAAATCAAATGAGTAAATAAACGTGCGGGCAGTATATTGGCGCTCAATTGATTATGCTTTGCAGAGCAAAAATTTTAAAGGCAAATTAAGATGTAATCGCCTTTAATCGAGCGATTTGAGAATATCATTCAACATCTTGGCGGCGTTATGCTTGGCGCCCTCTGCATGTTCCTTCATTTCGTTAAGCCCTTTTTGCCCGCCAGCCAGGTCACTGAGAGATCGAATAATGAGGAAAGGCACTTCATTTGCCCAGCAAACATGGGCGATGGGTGTCGATTCCATATCGACGCAATCGGTTCCCCATGCTTGGTGGATAAATTCGCGAAATTTGGCATTATCCAAAAAAGCGGAGCTCGTGCCCCCCACACCGCCCACTTTGATAACCGCCTTTTCGCCCTTTGCATTACGCAGGTTAATATCGGCGGCAATTTTGGCGGATAACTTCAATAGATCGGCATCTGCCTCGAAAAATGCCTTTCTCTCGGGTTTTTCAAGTCCGCTGCGAATCACCGCCACATCAAGCGGATGAATCATTCCGAAATTTCCATACTTAAAATCAGCCCAGGGAGCTTCAATGACATCGTATTCTCCACTGCCGTCTTCTTTTTCATTAAAAACCGCTCCCTCCAAAACATAATGCCACTTGGCGGGTATGGCTACATCTCCCTTGGACAAATCCCAATTGACTCCCCCCGCGATACCCGAAAAAAGGAGCATTTTAACCGAAAACCTGTCGAGGAGAAGCTGCGTGTTCATGGCCGCGTTTACGGTGCTTACATTAGTCGTGAAAAAGACGACTTTTTTCCCATAAGCCGTCCCCAAAATAAATTTAACCCCGTTTATCGAAATTTCATCGGTGATTTCTTCCCCCTCTATTTCCTCACGGATAGCATCCATCTCTCCTTGAAATGCCGCCACAATGGCGATACGTGAGGGATTTTTTTCTTTCGGCTCCGAATCGGAACCGACGAGCATACTCAAACAAAAAACCGAGAGTAAAAATGCGATCAGGCTGTATGTTTTTAACATTGTTATTAGGATTCGGGTTGAAACGATCACTGGCCATTTCCGGGATCGAGGGGAATAAACTGAGCGGGAAGTGGGGATCGTCGAAAGCCGCCACCCGGATTCAGATATAGGTGGAAATCGGGTTTGAAATCGAGGGTTACACTACAATTTTTAAGAAGGTGGGCTAAAATTAATGTTGTGTGGATTTTTGCCAAATTTATGCCGAGACATAGATGGGTGCCGCCGCCAAAAGTGCCATGGGCTTTGCGGGGATATTGCCGCCCATCCCATCGTTGCGGCTTAAATTCAAAGGGGTCCTCGTAAATCTCCTCAAGAAAATGGCAGAGCCCCTGAATATGCAGTATCTCTGACCCCTTCGGGATTTGGCAGCCTTGAAAATCGATCGGTTCAGCCGCTGTTCGGACATGAAAATAGGCTCCCGGCTGGAGTCGTTCCACCTCCATGATGGTATTCTTGAGTTTCGGGAAACGGGCCATGCCTTCTTGAAAATTATCCAATGACCCCTCACTCAATTCCTCACGCAATTCATCGAGCCAATCGGGACTCTCGGCGATGTATTGCAGGCACCAGCATATCAGCCGGGCAGTATTTTCCGCTCCCGCGATTAAGAGCAGGTAGGCGTCATCCAGCTTTTCATGGATATCGTAGGGGCCAGCCTGTTCCGGGCGTTCATCAAACATGGCCGCGAAACTATCTTCCGGGCTTCCCTTTTCATCACGGTTTTCGATCAATTCCTGCAAAAACCCGAATACATTTTCTTTCGTATTTCGATAATCTTCGCCCGCAAAATAATCATCCCCATATTCGCCGACATTGAGGCCGTGCATGAACATCTCCTCGAATTTCGCCATTTCACGGACCATTTCATCGCTGATTTCCGCCCTCAATAGTGTGCCCGCTGAAAGTCGGATGATGGTTTCCATACAAAATTGATGCAGGTCGATATTTTTGTCGATTTTTCGGTTGATCTCCGTGGCCGCCAGTTTGCTCATGGCGGGCAAATGCCGAAAGATCGAGTTACCGAAACCTGGTTTAAGGGAACGCCTTTTCAACCTATGGGGAACGCCATCGAGAGTGGTTACATGACGAAAACCGAGTTGTTTGCCGAAACCGGCCATGGCCTCCCGGTAACTCCAGATATCGGGCTGCCGCCAGGCAAAATCATTCGCATCGTGCCCGCCGATCGCCACCCACTCCTGATTGCGAAACCAGCATTTATAAATTGCCCCGTGCCGTCGGTAAGCGTTCACGTGGTATCTGATGGGATCTTTGGCGAAATGGAGATCCTCCAGAGAAAACCTCCCCTCTCTGCGCCGCCCGTCGGGAGCAGTTTCGTAAACAGGAATATCATCGAGGGTTTTCAATTCTTCAAATGGCATTGCCTCTTCCATTCCCCTACAGTAGAAAAACTAAATTCCTGCGTCAAACAAACAGCTTTGCGCATTTCAACAAATCCAGTTTTTTATCGTGCCGAACTTTTTTGTTGCCTTTCAGAACCTCTTTTCAGCCATAATGATGATAATCAAACCATACAGTTAAATAATACATCCTATGAAAAAAACGACCACTCAATTCCTTTGGCATAACCAAGTATTCCTCTTAACCGCTCTACTTGCATGGGCCTTCACTGGAGGCGTTTCGCAGGGTAAAAATGCTGTTGTCATCCAGGCCGATTTCGGGGGGGCGGTCATGGAGGGAATCGCCTATGGCGTGAGTAAAGATCTGGATATTTTTCATGTCCGCCCGCTAATTAACCTCTACGATATCGATCAGGCAGCGCGCAGTTTCGAATATACGGCGCCCTATTGGCCATCCGGCACAGTGTTTGTATCCGTGGTCGATCCCGGTGTGGGAACGGTTCGCAAATCGGTGGTTCTGAAAACCAAAAGCGGCCATTATTTTGTTAGCCCCGACAATGGCACCTTGTCATTGGTGGCTAAGTCATTGGGAATCGAGGCGGTTCGCGAAATCGATGAATCCGTCAACCGCCGCAAGGGCTCAGAGCGTTCCCATACCTTCCACGGACGTGATGTTTACTCCTTCACGGGAGCGCGGTTGGCCGCCGGGGTGATCGATTTCGAGGGCGTGGGGCCATTGCTCGAAGCCAAAGTGGTGCAGTTGGATAACGTAAAGCCTTACATCGAGGGTAAATCTGCTTTCGGGATGGTTTATACGGCCCAAGGCAGATTGGGCAATACGGCCAGCCGGATCGATATGGAAACTTTCGACAAACTCGGTATCAAAGAGGGCGAGATCGTCGAGGTCACCTTTCGACACAAGGGCGAGATTGTCTGGCAGCAGGATGTTCCCTTTTCGAAAACTTTCGGGGAGGTCCCGCTGGGCGAGCCTCTGTTATTTATCAACAGCAGCTACTTCCTTGCGATGGCGATCAACCAAGGGAACTTTGCCGCCACCCACGATATCCATCACGGCAAGGACTGGACTATGGAAATACGGAAAAAGTCCTGAATGCTTTAGAAGTGGAATCTAAAGTCGCCATCATTACGGGAGGAGCCGGTGGAATAGGCCAGGCGACGGCCAAAAAGCTGGTCGAGGAAGGCATACAGGTTGTTTTGGCCGATCTCGACGAAAATAGGGGCCGTCGGGTAGCCGAGGAACTTGGCGCATGGTTTCACCTTACCGACTTGGTGGAGAGGGGGCAGTGCCAACGCCTTGTGCAAGCCACTCTCGAACGCTTTGGGCGGGTAGATATTTTGGTCAACAACGCCGGGCTTCAACATATGGACTTGATCGAGAACTTTCCCGAAAAAACCTGGGATACGATGCTGGAGGTCATGCTGACCGCTCCATTTTTGCTGACCAAATATGTCTGGCCTTCGATGAAAAAATCGGGTTGGGGCCGCATCGTAAATATCGCCTCGATCCAGGGCTTGGTGGCCTCACCATTCAAGGCGGCCTACGTGACGGCCAAATCGGGTCTGCTCGGCCTCACCCGGACAGCGGCGTTGGAGGGCGGAGAGCATGGTATCACCGCAAATGCCCTTTGCCCCGCCTATGTGGATACTCCGCTGATTTCCGGTCAATTGGAAGATCAGGCCGCTCTCCACAATATCCCCAAGGAAGAGGTTCCGGCAAAGATTTTCCTGAAATCGACTGCTATCAAACGCATGATTCAGCCGGAGGAAGTGGCGGGGCTAGTCCAGTATCTTTGCTCCGATGCGGCGGGGGCTGTCACGGGGGCTTCATGGACAATCGACCTCGGTTTCACCGCCCAATGAACCGATTTTCGTTGCGGTGAAAGAATACCCTACGTCGCTTGCGGATGCGCTTCGAAATCTGCCGCCCGGATGGCCCCACGATCCATCATCCGAAATCGAAGCCGCTCTCAGATTAGCGGGAAAAAAGATTGTCGCCATCGACGACGATCCCACCGGCACACAAACCGTCCATGACATTCCCGTATTAACGGAATGGCCATTGGAGGCTCTTTGCGAGGAACTCCGCAACGACCTGCCCGCCTTTTATCTTCTCACCAACTCCCGAGCTTTTCCGCTTCGACAGGCCTGTAAGATCAATGCCGAAATCGGGAACCGTCTCCGCGAAGCAGCCAAGTTGACAAACCGCGAAATCGCCGTTGTCAGCCGGAGCGATTCCACTTTGCGAGGACATTTTCCCGGCGAGGTTGACGCGCTCACAGAAGCTCTCGACGGTGGATTTGACGGTTGTTTGCTCTGTCCCTATTTCGGCGATAGCGGTCGGCTGACAATCGGGGATGTCCATTATCTGGTTGAGGGGGATCGGCTCCTCCCGGCGGGTCAATCGGAGTTCGCTCGCGATCACTCCTTCGGCTACAGGGCTTCCAATTTACTCGAATGGGTGGAGGAAAAGTCGAAAGGAAGAATAAAATCCGAACAAACGGCATCCATCTCGCTGGGGGATATTCGCATTGGCGGACCCGATGTGGTGGCGCGACGATTGAGTGAAATTGAGGGCGGAACGGTCGTCATAATTAACGCCGCTAACCGCAGAGACCTGGAATGCTTTATGTTGGGTTTGTTGAAGGCGGAGGCGGTTGGGAAAAGGTTCATTTACCGTACGGGAGCCTCCTTTGTAGCCGCGCGAGCAGGAATCTCGCCGAGAAGCCTTCTCGCAACCGCAGATTTAGTTTTTTCAGGTGATAAAGGGGGACTGTTTGTGGTAGGTTCCTACGTCTCCCAAACCACAATCCAGGTAGAAAACCTCATTCAAGAGAAGGGTGTGGTTTCACTTAAACTACCCGCCCGAGAACTGATCGATAAAGGCAACCATGCTGAGGTGATTTCGCAGGTGGCCGTAGCGGCTGATCAATCTCTTGACTTGGGCCAAGATGTGGTAATTTACACGAGCAGAGAGTTGGTTGCGGATAAAAATGCTGAGAAAAGCCTGTCCATCGGGCGGCGAATTTCGGAAGGTTTGGTGGAAACTGTTCGGCAAATCCAAACTCGCCCCCGGTATCTGGTCGCCAAGGGAGGCATCACATCGAGCGAGGTAGCGACCAAGGCAATGGGTGTGAAACGGGCCATGGTGTCAGGGCAAATTTTGCCGGGGGTTCCCGTTTGGGAAATGGGCTCTGAAGCCAGACACCCGGGACTTCCCTTTATCGTTTTTCCGGGAAATGTGGGCGATGATTATTCGCTGCGAGATCTTCGGAAAAATCTCGGTAGTATCTCAGAGGAAAATGTTAGAGAATAGGCAATGCTTGCATTGACTCCGAAGTGTCGCATAGCATTTTGCGCATGAAGAATTTGAATTATGGGCAAAAAATATCAACAGCCTACGCCACCCGGCAAAAGCGTTGGCAATTAATGGCCGCTCTCTATGTTTTCTTACTTTTTGTAACGATGAATGCCAGCCCTCTCAATGGAAAATCAGCGGTCGTTTTTCAATCCGATTTCGGAGTGACTGATAGTTATGCGTCCATCATGCGCGGGGTCGCCCATAGCGTCGATACGGATCTCCAAATTTTCGATATTCGCCATAATATCACACAATTCGACACCCGCGAGGCCGCCCGGAGTCTGCTTGAGAACGCTCTCGTTTGGCCGAGTGGGACGGTCTTTGTCTCGGTCGTCGATCCGGGTGTGGGCACGGTGCGGCGATCAGTGGTTTTGAAAACCAAAAGCGGTCACTACTTTGTCAGCCCCGACAATGGAAGTCTCGATATGGTGGCTCAAGAATTGGGAATTACGGCGGTCAGGGAAATCGACGAATCGGTCAACCGGCGCAAGGGAACTGGAGAAGCCCACACCTTTCATGGTCGCGATGTTTATTCCTTCACCGGAGCGCGATTGGCCTCTGGAGTTATCACCTACGAGCAAGTGGGGCCGCTGCTTGAACCAAAGGTCGTTCAATTGGAAAAAATTACGGAGGCCACCATAAGTGAAGGAGTTATTTCAGGAACCCTCACCTCGGTGGATTCCTTTGGAAATGTGGGGACAAATATTTCGACTGAAACCTTTGAAAAACTCGGTCTAGTCCGGTTGGAGGATCACGCTGATATTACGGTTAAACATAACGGCGAGATTCTATACTCGGAAAATCTGCCCTATGTAAAAACGTTTGGTGATGTCTCCAAGGGCGAACCTCTGTTGTATTCAAACTCCAATTACTATATGGAACTATCCATCAATTTGGGAAATTTCTCCCAACGATACGGCATCGAATCGGGCTCCGGTTGGACCATCGAAATACGAAAGGCAAAATAATGGAAACCATCGGATTTATTGGAACGGGCGTCATGGGGCGCAGCATGGCCGGGCACTTGCTCAATGCCGGCTATTCGCTCAATGTTTTTAACCGGACAAAGTCACGCGCCGATTCTTTGGTCGAAAAAGGCGCAATCTGGCGGGATTCGCCGGGAGAAGTGGCTGCAAACTCGGACATTATCATAACCATAGTCGGTTTTCCCGCGGATGTTGAAGCGGTTTTTTTGGGCGAAGATGGTATTTTGGCAAACGCTCGGGCCGGTTCAGTAGTAGTCGATATGACCACGTCGAGTCCAAAGCTAGCCGCCCAAATTTGTGAAAAAGCGGCGGAAAAAGGTATTGGCGCTCTGGACGCTCCGGTTTCGGGTGGCGATATCGGGGCTCGTGAAGCGCGTCTCTCGATCATGGTGGGGGGCGATGAAGCCGTTTTTAAACGGGTCAAGCCATTGTTCGCATTGATGGGCAAAAATATTGGTTTACTTGGGCCTGCGGGCGCCGGACAACACACCAAAATGAGCAACCAGATTGCGATCGCCGCCGGAATGATGGGCATTTGCGAAGCTATGGCCTATGCCAAAAAAGCAAATCTCGACCCGATGGAGGTTATCGCGACCATTGAAAACGGCGCCGCGGGAAGCTGGTCCTTGAGCAATTTGGCGCCTCGTTTTATCAAGGGGGATTTCGCACCCGGTTTCTACGTGAAGCATTTCATAAAAGACATGGGCATCGCGCTGGAGTCAGCCCGTGAACTGGAGATGGACCTGCCCGGTCTGACCCTCGCCCACAAGCTCTATCAGATCCTTGCTTCAAGTGGCGGCGAGGATTTCGGAACTCAGGCTCTTTACAAGCTCTACTCTGAGGAGGTCGGTGATTCCGGCTAATTTTGGGGAGGAATTGAAAAGAGTTGGTCGGTTCCGAAATTGAAAAAATGGCGTAGTTCCGGTGTATTGTCCGGGAAGGACCAAATCCAGGCTTCTTCACCGGGAGGCCCGAATACAAACATAAAGCGATAGACCGATTCGTTGGTAAAGAGCCATTGGTCGAATCCGTGGTCAAATATGTAAACTATATCGCTGGTGCTGCCGGGGTAGATCCATTGCCAGCCGTGCTCATTGTGAAAAATCCAGGGGTATGATCCGACATAATAGTCCCCATACCAAGGTGAACGACGCCAACCTGGAACGGAGGTAATATCCGTTCCTCCCAACACATCCACGGCGGGAATTCGAAAATCGCCAACTACCATCATGTGGTCGGATACATTGGAATCACCACCTGAAAGGCCATAGGTTGATAACCGATCAGAAGACATATCAGGAGTGTAAACAATAAAGTGATTGCCGGTTTCGAGAACACTGTCCGAATAAATGACAAAATCCAGATGGCCGGGCCAAAACCCCAATGATTCGCCGTCATTGCGCCACGTGTAGCCCATGGGGGCATCGGTGTGGCGGGAAATGAGGTCGGTCAGATTGCTTCCATCCCAATCGGGAAATACATCTGACCCAAAGGTTGTCTCATCCTGAATATCACCATCGAGGAGGGTTTGCAATTGCTGGGAACGGCCCACGAGGTTCAGATCCCCAACAACAACTATCGGCGTATCGGGTTCCACCGTGACTACCCCACCCTCCTCCTTGGCATCGCGGATGAAAGCCATAATCAAATCGATCTCCTGCTGTCTGGCAGTCTCGTTGGAGCCGGAAGGCAGGTGGGCGTTAATCAGGAGTAGCTTACGCTCGAGAGCAGCTTCCGTATCGAGGAGAACCGCCAGATTTCCAGTCGTGGTATTTGAGCCAAAAAGCTGCCAAGTATCCAATATTGGGTAGCGACTGACCGTTATGGTATCGTTATTGGGTACAAATCCTCCGTCCACATGCCAACTTTCGCCCTCGGGCAGAGGCAGCCACTGGGAAATCAGATTTCTCGTATCGGCTGCGGTGTTGCTAAAAATTTCCTGGAAATTGATAATGTCCGGGGCAACCGCCTGAATCTGCCTCCTAAATCCCGGCTGCGCGTTGGGATTAAAAAGATTGTCGAAAAGAACATTGTAGGTGGCAATGCGCAGATCTTCCAGCTTGTCACGCTCGAATGAGAGCAGATTGAGAGGAGGTAAAGCATTTCCCTCGTCGAATGTGTAGCTGAGGGTTTCGCCGCTGTCGGGGAGGGTATCGCCACTGCCCTCATCGAGCCACAGGATGCGCATGGTAAAGCCTGTCTCGGCGATAATCTCATTCCTTCCTACGGCAAACTCGAATTCCAGGGCATCCACGGTGGGAGCGCCCCGAAAACGAATATCCCGGTAGTTGAATGACACCGTGCCGCCTCCAGTGAGGTAAACAGTACCGCGCCGACTTCCCAGCCGCCACTCCACCTCGGCACCGATGCCCCCGATTGCCAGACCGGTTGCAGGGTTGTCATCGGCATCAATATAAAGGATTACCTGATTGTTTTCGCTGGAGTCGAACTCCTGAGCCGATTCGAGCCGGAAAAAAAGGAAATCCTCATCGTCGGCCAGCCAAAGATTGAGGAAATCGACTTGTCCAGCGCCCACTTGGTCCTCTGCATCGGAATACGCAACAGGCACATCGGCCCAATCTTCAAACACGCCATCAATGGCTATGGGAGCGCGCTCCGCGAAGGCACTCAGAGCCATCAGGCCAAAAATTACCCCAAAGATATATGCTTTCACCTTCGGAATTGAAGCAGAACTCCAACTAAAGTTGAGTAATAGCTCCGTAGGTTTCGGGTCTGCGGTCACGGTAAAATTGCCAGGTGTTGCGGACCTCGCGAATCATATCCAAATCGAAGTCCGCGACGACTACTTCATCTTTATCCCGACTGCCAATGGCAAAAATCTGGCCACGGGGGTCACAGAAATAGGATTGGCCGTAAAATTCGCCCATATTCCACGGTTTTTCGAAACCCACCCGGTTTATGGCGCCAATAAAGTATCCATTGGCGGCGGCATGGGCGGGTTGTTCCAGTTTCCAGAGGTATTCGCTCAATCCGGCCACCGTAGCGGAGGGGTTGAATACGATTTCGGCGCCGTTCAAACCAAGGCAGCGAGCGCCATCCGGGAAATGCCGATCATAGCAAATATAGACTCCAACCTTCCCGACGGCCGTTTCAAAAACGGGATAACCGAGGTTACCGGGTTTGAAATAAAACTTCTCCCAGAAACCGGGATTCACATGGGGAATGTGGTTTTTGCGGTATTTGCCCAAGTAGGCGCCATCGGCATCGATAACAGAGGCGGTGTTGTAGTAAACACCGGTCTGCTCAACCTCATAAATCGGCACAATTATTACAATGCCGAGGCGCCGTGCGGTTTCCATCATCAACTGTGTGGTGGGGCCGTCGGGTATTTGTTCCGTGCTGTCATACCACCGGATATCCTGTTCACAGCAGAAATAGGGTCCGTAGAAAATTTCCTGCAAACAAACGACATGACAGCCTTTGGCAGCCGCGTCCTCGATCATCCGCATGTGTTTCTCGATCATCGCGGCCTTGATTTCATCGATGGGTGAGTCGCCCTCGTGTGTAACCGTCGTTTGTATTAAACCTCCCCGTACGATACGTGCCATAATTGAGTCTCCTGTTTTTTGGGGCAAAAGCGGAATCAACTCCGCTCTTGCAAATAATTTGTTTCAGTTCTAGCGTATTCTATTTTAGTGGGTAAAGGCATTTTATATAGCAACAAAACAAGATAAGACCACAAAAATTTTAAGCATATGGCCGTCGGAATAAAACTAAATCCCGCCCAAGCCGAGGAGAATATGACGGGCTACAAACCTCCTTTTTCGAAACAGGAGGCAATCATTGAGGCGAACCGCTGCCTCTTTTGTTTTGACGCCCCTTGTATCATGGCATGTCCCACCGGCATCGACATCCCTTCCTTTATCAAGAAAATAGCCTCGGGCAGCCCGGTGGCCTCGGCCCGAACAATTCTCAGGGCAAATCCTCTGGGGGCCAGTTGCGCTCAGGTTTGCCCCACGAATGTCCTCTGCGAGGGCGCCTGCGTGGTGCTAACCCGTGAGGGTGATCCGGTAAAAATTGGCCGTCTGCAAAGGTATGCCACCGATCATGTTTACAGCAACCATATCGATGTGCTCGAAGCCCCGGCGGAGAAATCGGGCAAAAAGGTTGCCATTATCGGGAGTGGCCCCGCAGGTTTGGGCTGCGCGGCGGAACTTGCCCAATTGGGGCACGAGGCAGTGATTTTTGAGAAGGAGGAGCTTCCCGGCGGCCTGAATACCTATGGCATTGCCTATTACAAAATGACCCCGGCGATCAGTCTCGGAGAAATCGAGATGATCAAGGGCCTCGGCGTGGAAATTCGCTGTGGGGTGCAGGTTGGCATAGATATTTCAACGAGCCAATTGAAGGAAGATTTCGACGCGGTATTTCTCGGTATCGGTCTTGGCAAAAGCCACCAGTTGAATGTTCCAGGGGAGGATTTACCGGAGGTGATCGATGCGCTGGATTTTATAGCGCAAATTCACTCCGATCCCCTGCACGAAGTTCCCGTGGGAGACAATGTTGCCGTAATCGGCTGTGGCAATACGGCCATCGACGCACTCACCCAAAGCAAACGGCTGGGGGCCAATATTACCACCATAATCTACCGCCGAGGCGAAACGGACATGCCGGCCTACGATTTCGAGTTCGATCTGGCCAAAACCGATGGGGGCGAATTTCTTTTCCACACACTGCTAAAGGAGGTTGTGGCCAATGATGAGGGCCGCGTTTCCTCTCTTGTCCTGCAAAAATCCCAACCGGGACCCAATGGCCGACCCGAGGCAATTGCCGGTAGTGAATTTTCCTTTCCCTGCGATATGGTTTTAAAGGCAGTGGGCAGCAAAAAACAGGTCGAGATGCTGAGCTCCCTTTTTCCCGATATGGAGATGAATGCCAATGGCACCGTAAAACTTGATCCCGCAACAGGACAAACCAGTGTAGAGAAGGTTTTTTGCGGTGGTGATTGCGCTAATGGCGGCCGTGAGGTGGTCAATGCGGTGGCCGAGGGAATCAAGGGAGCCAGGGGCATCCACTCTTATCTTTCTGGAGCCAGCGCGGAATCACCTGTGCAGCCATCCCGGTTGGGAGTCGATGGCGCTCCCAGTGGTTCCGGTTTCATTAACCCTATCCGTGTAACCGAGCAGTGAGTAAAAAGGGATATACATTCTTTGAGCCCAAGGAGAAAAATAACTAATGGCTGACCTATCCATAAACTTCGCTGGAATTTCCTCGCCGAATCCTTTTTGGGTGGCTTCCGGGCCCCCTGCCAACTCCGCCTATCAGGCTCACCGCGCTTTTGAGGCCGGTTGGGGAGGAGTGGTCTGGAAAACCATCGGCGAGCCGATAGTCAATGTGGCTTCGCGGTATTCCGCCCTCAATGTGGGGCAGGCCCAGATAGTTGGTTTTAATAATATCGAGCTGATCACGGACCGCTCGCCGGAAACCAATTTTCGCGAAATCGCCGAGGTAAAAAAACGCTGGCCCAACCACGCCGTAATCGCCTCGTTGATGGTCGATACGCGGGAGCAATGGCATGAATATGTGAAACGCTCCGCTGATAGTGGGGCCGATGGAATCGAGCTTAACTACGGATGCCCCCACGGCATGTGCGAGCGCGGGATGGGTTCTGCTGTGGGCCAACAGCCAAAGGTGTTGGAAGAAATAACCGGCTGGGTGATGGAAGTCGCCACCATTCCGGTGATCGTCAAATTAACGCCCAATATAACCGATGTTACGGCTCCGGCAAGAGCTGCCCGGCGGGCGGGCGCAGATGCCATTTCCCTCATTAACACCATCAACAGCATCACCAATGTAAATCTCGATACACTGGTGCCCGAGCCGTATGTGGCCGGTCAAAGCACCCACGGAGGCTACTGCGGACCCGCCGTGAAGCCCATCGCCATGAACATGGTGCAAAGCTGCGCCGCCGACCCGGATGTCGGGCTACCCATTTCGGGTATCGGGGGAATCGGCACCTGGCGGGACGCGGCAGAATTTATCGCGCTTGGCTCGACGAGTCTTCAAGTCTGCACCGCGATCATGCACCGGGGTTTCCGCATCGTCGAGGATATGATCGAGGGGCTCAATGATTACCTCGATTCCAAGGGCTTCGAGACGATTTACGATCTGAGCGGAAAATCGGTGGCCAGTGTGCAAAATTGGAATACGCTCGATCTGCACTATCAACGTGTGGCCCGAATCGACTATGAGAAGTGCATCGGCTGCAACCTTTGTTACATTGCCTGTGAAGATGGCGCACACCAGTGCATCGACCTGATCTCACCCGATGAGCGTCATGGCATCGGTCCTGGACGACTACCCGGTAAGCCGGTTCCGCAGGTTCGGGAAGAGGATTGCGTGGGCTGTAATCTTTGCTCACTGGTTTGTCCGGTTGAGGATTGCATCAACATGACCCCCATTTCCAACGGCAAAGAACCTCTTACCTGGAAACAGTATGAAGAACGACTTGCCAAAGGAGAAATGGCTTCGATCCCACCCCACCCCTAATCTTAGGAGGCTACAGGTGATGGCAATTTGCATTTCATTTCCACAAATCCTGCAGCCCGCATCCTTTCACTACAAACAACCAAATTGTTAAACAAAAACATGATGACAACCACTGATTTAAAACCCTGCCCGATGTTTATCGATGGCGAATGGGTTGAATGTAAAGATTTACCAACCTTGCCAGTCTATAATCCATCGACGGGAGCTGTGATTTCGGAAACTCCGCTTGCCGATGCCGATATTGTGAATCGCGCGGTGCAATCGGCCAAGGATGCTTTTCCCGCCTGGAGCGAAACACCTCCTTTGGAGCGAGTAAGGTTGTTTTTCCGGTATCGAATGCTGTTGGAGGACAACTTTGAGGAATTATCTGAGCTCGTTACCCTCGAACATGGC
>JAJFLU010000056.1 GCA_021772515.1 Opitutales bacterium | reverse complement strand
GTACACGCACGCTCGCACGCGTATGGTTGAACAGGTGTTCAGGGGTGGGTGACGAGCTCGAGGGTGACGAGCTCGAGGTAGGTGGTGTGGTGAGGGTAGGGGTGGATAGTGGGTTTAGTCGTTTTTTGGCGATTTGCACTTGCGTGATGCCATGGCCACACTAGATTGTCTACATCGGCGGAGGGGATGGCAACCCGGTCACCGCAGAGTGTTGGCTCTGGTCTCTTTAAAAACCGAATACAGGTCATAATCCATGCATAGGTAACAACTGCGTGAATCTTAGAGCCTAAATCCAATCGGAACGGGGGTAGCGTCCTCGGAGTAGGTTGGGCCCGGGTAAACAGCGGATTCAAACACCCATAGGGGGCAAGCGGTTGAGCGGTTCGATTCCGCACATGGGACTCATAGCGAGTATAAATGCCCGGTAGCGATACGGTAGGTCTTCGCGACCCTACACCGGAGTATCAGGTTCAGAAACAACAATTGGCCAGCGGGCCTCGGGAAATGTCATGAAATGCCATCAAATGCTAGAGATCACGTTCGTCGGTACATGGTCCAACTTCCACGTGAAGCGGGTTGTAGGAGAGTCTCAAATTTACGACATGACAGACGACACAGTCACACTTAGGTGCGACTCACTCACAGCGGACGGTGAATGGTATGAGGCCGATAGATTCGAGCTCGATTCATGGCGAAAGCACATTGAATCGCGTCTAATTGACCTCAAACTCTTCAGCGAGAACGACGCTTTCCAGTCCTGCTCGATTCGGGTCTGGAATGCATAGCCTAGCGAGTGCACGGAGGATTCACGACCTCCACTAGGCATCAGTTCAGAAACACAAGCTGCCCAAGGGGCACGGGAACGGTCATGAAATACTACGAAGAAACCGCAATAATCGTCAGAGGGATGCTGGGTTGCATCCAGAACGCCACTGACTCCGACACTCGCGTATATCTTTACGGTCAGATTATGGCCATGATGGCTGCATCTGCTGACCACCTACATCGCCTCAGCGATGAAGACCATGCGGACGCTACATACCTCCTGAGAGACGTCTGGACTGAGGTTGGCGACGTACTCCTAGGGCTGGCCTAGGACGGACACGAAACAACGCGAAGGTAAGACCATGAAGACATACAGAATCGTTAGGATGTTCATAGACAACAGGATCCGCAATCGAGTCATCAAAAAGGGACTCACACTTGAGGAGGCTAGGGAGCACTGTAAAGACACTGAGACGTCCAGCTCGACATGCTCGACACCTTACAGGGTCGCATACACGAAACGAGTTGGACAATGGTTCGATGGGTTCGAGGTCGAAAGATAGGCGATAAGACGCGGATAGGGAAGGCTCGCAACCTCCAATCGCCATTAGGTTCAGAAACAACAACAGGGAGGGTACGACAATGACTGCGATTTACAAGGCAATTCCAAGCGTGGCCACGATTGAGGGAATCCTTGACTGGCTAGGTGAGTGGGAAGATGAGAGCGTGCTCGACCAAGTCGAGGCAATGTGGGCAGAGGACGGACCATACGAGTTCATGTGCTCCCTGGGTAGTCTCTTGGGATACGACATCCACTCCTATTGCCGCGATGGTTCCCTAGATGAGCCGGTTTGTGACTATATGGAAAGTGGCGACATCTACAACACGACCCTGATACTGGATGTCGACTATGACCGACTATACCTCACTGACATGGGAACATACCGCGAGTGGAGGTCGTCATGAGCCGATATAGCGAAGTGCGTCGATATCGAGGACACACGCTAGCAAGACGTCTCTCAGATGGATTATGGTGCACCTGGACTTCTACGGGGCGTTATTGGCGTGGGACCATGCTGGAATTCGAGGCAATGCTAGCCAATGTCGACGATGGCAAGGCCGAACGTGCCATATCACGCTCAAACCGGGCAAGCAGGGTACATCAAGCTATGGCCAGGGAAGCAGCATTTAGGCGTCTACAGGCCCGATTACGGCTCAAACGAAATGCTGCTATTGCGGCATTATTCGTACTGCCCGACCATCCTTCGCAATGGCCCCTACGGATAGCTACACTCGAGCGTGGACACTCGCTCCATATAGTCCGTAGGTCGCACAAGGGCGAGCTCACGAGTCCCCTATGTAGGGCCAGGGGACGGATAGGGTACGTGAGGACATTCAACGCTAGAGACGTCACATGCCGCAGGTGCCTGGATATCTGGGCGAATAGGCGATAGCACGCGGATAAAAGGCCCGTAGCTTCATGCTGCGGGCTTTTTTTGTGCCCTTTTTCAGCCGTCTTAGTGTCACCTGGACACTAAACCCACTATCCACCCCTACCCTCACCACACCACCTACCTCGAGCTCGTCACCCTCGAGCTCGTCACCCACCCCTGAACACCTGTTCAACCATACGCGTGCGAGCGTGCGTGTACGTGCATAGGCTGTCGCGTACCTCTATGTGCCCATGGGTGTCCATGTCTGGACGCACGTACGCATACCATACCGACCATGCCACGCGATGATGCCGATGGTGTTTCCGGGCACTCTCGCACATGCACCCCTATGCCACCTCACGTCCATCCTAAGGCCCTCCGACCATCATGGTGCCGCGAAGGTGCCCCCAGGTCGCCAGGTGGCTCTCATGCGGCTTTACGTTCGATTCTCGGCATGGGTACTGGTGACCCCACCAGGTCAGGGTATCGAGGGGGTGGTTTTTGCATTTTTGAATGCGATAGCAAGATGCATGCCAGTTTCTAAAATCGAGATGGGTTTTTTGAGACCTCCCGTTTATGCACAAAACATGCCAATCCCCCCATTCTTACAGGAAACCTACACCTCGAGCCCCCCGTCCGCATTTGGACACCTCGAGCACGCCTATCCAAATCTGGACACCACTGAACAAAAGCACCGTAGTGTGATTTCCTTGCCGCGAGCTCATTTTCTGGCCCGAAAATTGAAAATTACATTCAACTTTGAACCTCCAGGGAATCTCATTTCACAGGATTTTCAAAAAACGTCATCCGCCTATTTTTTTTCCTGATTTTTTTATAATTTTTTTTATAATTTTCCCTGATTTTTCCCTAATTTTTTTTACAAGAAATAGCAAAGGCCAACGTCCTCACGCTGACCTTCTTTGGCTATTTCCAGGACTGCTAATGGCGGAGCGGTCTTGTTGTTGTGGGCCTACACGAGGAGCGTATCGCTCATCAAGCCCTATCGCTACCTTACCGGAACCCAACGGGTAACGGACAAGCAACGACTATCGAATCTCACCAACCTCCACGCCTGCCTGAGCTCGAGGTTGAGGAGGCTTTCGAGCTGACTCCGAGCTCGCCTGGCCATCACCAACTCGAGGCCCAGATGCAATAGAGAGAGCACCTCTAAGGGCCTCGGATTGGAGGATA
The DNA here is from genome assembly GCA_021772515.1 of Opitutales bacterium. GTDB lineage: Bacteria > Verrucomicrobiota > Verrucomicrobiia > Opitutales > UBA2987 > JAJFLU01. Next base: position 365 of record JAJFLU010000056.1, on the reverse strand, counting down.
CATCGTGCGATATCACAACCAGGGATTACGACTGAAAGGAGACAGACCACAACCACCGAACGCAACAGCTTAGACATATGAGACCTCTGGGGAACATGTGGGGGAGGGGGTAAGAAGAACCAAAATCAGACCCGGAGGCCTATGACAGGCTCTGCGGAAAGTCATCTCTCATGGCCGCATCCGCGATGTTCGGCGGGTGATGTAGCCCGCAGAGATGGTCGATAACGTCCGGATGTATCGGCTACACGCAGGGAATTATCACCGGACTCCGAGGGGATTGCTAGATAGTAATAGCAGTGTCTAGAGATGGTGGTCAAATAGTGGAGGTAACAGTGTTATGGAGTGACGACCGTAGGGGGTTGGGT
>JAJFLU010000055.1 GCA_021772515.1 Opitutales bacterium | reverse complement strand
GCTGGTTTACTACGGGTTGCGCTACTACAGCCCTTCGCTGGGGCGTTTCATCAACCGCGATCCCTCGGGTGAAGGGGGTGGGGTCAACCTCTATGCCTTCGTCAACAACGACCCGATCAACCAGAATGATTTTCTCGGGCTATTCTCGTTCAGCTTCGGCATATCAATTCCCGGGGGTGGTTTCGATATTCTCGATCTGGCCGACATAATATTTGCCAGAGTTGCTGGCATACTCGAGAATTTCCCGGAACTGATCGGCATCATCGAAAACGTAGTCGACATAGGGGCAATTATCGACGCCGTAGCGCAAATAAGGGGTCACGTCAGAGTCAGCCCCGGCGGAATAATAAGCATCGGCCTACCAAACCCAATCGGCGACGACCAGTTGATATTTTTCCCCGTGCCGCTTGCGTTGTTTTTCCAGAAGTCGGATAGTAATCTTCGAATATTAAAAATAGACTGGGCTATGGACGAATCAGTTAATAGCCATGTTGAAATAGGTGATGCCCATAAAGCTATGAGAGAAAACATTTGGGAATTTCGAAGAGTTATTCATAGATGCCAAACTCTTTACAACAAGGCCAATAATATCATGGTCGAAACTAAATTTATATCAGAAGTATTGAATCTCAGCCCTGATAGGTATAATAGGTATATTGAGAGCGGTGCGACAATTGGAATTAGCAGAATTACTAATACGCTTCTTAGAATGGGTGGAACCGGTGATATAAAAGTTGGAGTAACTTTTGGAAAATTAATTTCGAGAAGGCAATTAGGTAGCGCTGCCGCTTGGGGCGCGACTCCTGGGAGAACAATTTTTATGAACATACCGGGCATAAAAAGCCCACAATCATCAACATTGGCTCATGAATTAGGACACAATTTCGGTTATCGATCCTTTTGACCCATTGATCCAGCTCATGCTCCTGATAATCGTCCATTAAACTTGATGAGACGCCAGCAGCAGCGGGATGGATCTGCTAGAATACCTGATATCAAATATTGTAATGTGCTTGAGAATTTCGTCTCAAAACTTCCTTCAAATGAATAAAAATAGATATACTTATTTGCTGATCCTTATCTTCATATTGGGTTGCAGTGAAGAACCTATTAAACCCATTTCGTTTAAAGAACTTGCAGAAAATCGCAGGCAATGTGAATTAGTAGTGTTGAAGGATATATTTGATAGAATCTTTAAAAGTCCGAAGAAAAGCTTAGAGAAAACAGCCCTTTTTATTGATGGACCTGATAGTTTAGAGAATGAAATAATCGAACACTATGCATCCAAAGGTAAAATTATTCTACATTCAGATAGAGCTATAGTTAGTGAACAGGGTGCGATTCGTGATAAGTTAAATCCATTAATAGGGGGTTATATCTATTCTATAGATTCTGTGACTTTTGATAAAAAGGAAGCGATTGTGAGTGTCGGTTTTTTTTCAACACCAACGGGTGCAGTATACTGGGAATATATATTAAAATTAGAAGATGGTATGTGGTTAATATTGAGCAAAAGAACAACGTTTGCTAGTTAAAGGCTGTCCCCAAAGTATGATTTTTGCGAGGGGATTTTGGTGAGAACTTTTTTTAGTGGTGGTTTCATTTTGGAGGGCTTTAACTACGACACCGATGGCAACTTGGAAAATGACGAGGTGTGGGCCTATGAGTGGGATGCCGAAAACCGGCTCAGGCGGATGTCGCGCACGGGTGAGAGCCTTGATTTCAAGTATGATTATACCGGGCGTCGGGTGGAGAAGGTCCATACGCTGGGGGCGGCGGTTACGACGACGCGCTTTGTCTACGAGGGTTTTAATTTGATTGCGGAAATGGATGGCTCGGCGGGAGTGTTGCGCAGTTTTGTCTGGGGTTTGGATGAGTCGGGGACGACTCAGGGTGCCGGTGGCGTTGGGGGGTTGTTGATGATTGTCGATGGCGCCAGCAAATACCTTACCGCTTACGACGGCAGTGGTAATTTGACGGCTCTGATCGATGAAGCCGATGGCAGTGTGGCGGCGGCCTACGAGTATGGGCCATTTGGGGAGCCATTGCGGGCCAGCGGCGATTATGCCGATGCCAACCCGTTCCGTTTTTCGACCAAATACACCGACTCCGAAACCGGCCTTGTTTACTTCGGGCTACGTTACTACAACGCCACCTCAGGCCGCTTCATCAACCGAGACCCCATCGGTGAAGCGGGGGGGTTGAATTTATACGGTTTTGTCGGTAATGACCCGATTAATCGAGTGGATTTCCTGGGACTTTGCAGTGCTGACGATTTTTTCAAAGATTGCGGCGAGCCAGATTCTGAAGGCTTTATTAGTATTGAACTCTCTAGCGGCGTCTCAAACAGAGTTGTACCTGACGCTATAGGAGGATTAAAACGATTTATCGAACATTTATTACTTGGCACAGTGGAGGAGTCCATTCTGGATAACCTAGAAAATTTTGAGTCGTTGGATAGTGCTACCCGGCAGGAAACAATAAATTTAATAAATGACTCCGTAGGTCTTGATGGCAGAGTTCTTAGCGGAAGACTGATTCTCGATACTTACAATGCATATATCGCAGCAATAAATGATGATGATGTTCCAGTAATACCAATCGATAATGAATCGGATGTATTCCCTCCGGATTTTAACGATCTTACTGTTGAAGATATTATAAGTATAAAAATTAAAATATTGTCTCGCCAACAACAAGAAATAATAGCTGATTTAAAAGAGCTAGGTTCAATAATAGTTATTGGAGAAGCTACAAGTATTTTTGTGGATTCCGTAAGAGAAGGTGTTACAATTGGTGTTCCTGTTGGGAAAGGCACATTAATAATAAGAAAAGTTTTGCAAGCAGGAAAGGACCGGATCGTGCCTTATATTGCAATAAATGGCCAGATTTTAAATGCAGAAACTGTTGAGGCTAGTGCCCAAGGTGTTGTAGGCCTTCAACAAATTATAGCCTCTGAGGGTGTATTTGGCGAATTAGTATTTTTTGGTAGTAAAACTGTAATTATTAGTGGTGTATCTTCAGCGTCGGAGGCAGTTTCTAGCGCGTTGGGCGGCGGAAGAGGCGCTATAAACGAGGCGTTGCGCGTTGAAGCACAACTCGAAAAATCATTATTTGAGACTACGATAAATTTGAGTGAATTACAAAATTCTCAAAATTCAGTAAACGGTAATTAAGTATACAAGATTATGATAGAACCTTTTATTATTATAGTGTTAGCTATTTTTGTTGTATTTGTTCTTGAAAAAAGAAAAAATATTAAAAGTACAGTTATTAAAGTTTGTTGTGGAGTTGCCGGTACGTTTTTACCATTTTTCATCGCATTTACAGAATATCGAAAAGTAACTGCAGGATTTAGTATTAGTTTCAGTGATGTTGATGTAATAAACTTACTATATCCATTGGGATGGATTTTATATGGCTTGTTTTTTCTTGTTTTTTGTTTTACGTTTTTGCTTCATTAGTAGCGAGGATAGCGGGCACATCATTAGCATGATATGTGCCAACTTATAGTTTATGTTTGGCCTTGGATAGCGGGCACACCATTAGCACTTTTTATGCCAACTTATAGTTATTATTTGGCCTTGAAGCCAGCTTCTCGGGGTGGTTGCTCCTTGAGCACCTTCCCCTACTATTTTCATCTGGAAACGCCAATACAGGGTCCTCCTCTCCTCCATGTGCTGTCCAATGGAGAGATTAACCGCAGATTGCGCAGATAAACGCAGATTTTTTTAGGGAAGAAGAGGGAAGAATATTTTAACCACGGATTGCACGAATTTTCACGGATAGGGCCTCGGTTTTGTGGTTGTTTTTTGGTTTTGGAGTTGGGATTTTGGGCGTTTATTCGCGGAAATCGTTGCTAAGTCGTAAACGGTCGGTGAACTACCTTGTAGCGCGGGGCGGGTGGAGGTGTTAAGATGTTTGTATGTCTGAAAAATCGAATGGAAATCGGATTGTTCGGCGGAGTCGTCGCGAGCGTGTGCGGTTGATCGGCGCTTCCGCTGCAGTGGTCTATCGCAGCGGGCGTTTGCCCAGTGCCATGGAATCAATCTGGGGACTTTTGTCGGCTGGCTGCGTTTGGAGCGACAAATTTGCAACGGCAACGGCAATGTTAGTGACAACGACAACGGGAACGACAGTAGTAACGATAATGGCAGTCGCAATGGCGAGGGCGAGGATAAGAGCAGAAGCAGCGATGTGAAGTTCGCCGAAGTAACGGTGGCGCTCGATAGCCCGGCGGGTGACTCGATCGAAGTGCTCTTGAGTGATGGGGTTTGCGTTTGCATTCGCATTAACGGGTCCGCAGCGGTAGAACAGACAGCGGCCTTGGTAAAGGCTCTGCGCAACATGTAGTGCTATGCTTAATTTTCCGGCATCGTAAAGTTCCCCCGATATGATGGACAGTTCGAGTGGAATCGAAAGGATCGAAAATATGCCACGAACAAATCCACAGTATAACGAGGAGTTCCGCCGGGAAGCGGTGGACCTTCTGCTTAGCAGCGGTCGACCGCTAAATCAGGTAGCCAGGGAACTGGGAATCGCCGCGAACACTCTGAGGAGCTGGCGCAACCGCTCCTTGGGGGCCGGGAGCGCAGGCACAGCCGTAGCTCCCGGCCCCCAAGGAGAAGCACAGATGCGCCGATTACGACGTGAGAACGAGTATCTGCGCCGTCAACGCGATATCTTAAAAAAAGCCGTGAGCATACTGGCCGAGAACCCGCAGCTGGGTATGCGCTAATAAATATCATGCGGGAGGAATATAGCATCAGTGAGCTTTGTGAGGCTCTGAAAATATCGCGCAGCGGTTATTATGTGTGGCTGCCTCGGACACGCAGTTTGCGAGCCGAGCAAAACCTCGAACTGAAGGCGCAAATCCGGGCTATTCATGGGCACCGGCATATGAAAGGGTACGGGAGCCCGCGGATGACCCGGCAACTCAGAGCGCGGGGGTTTTGCTGTTCGGTAAACCGGGGAGCCCGATTGATGCGTGAAGAAGGCATCAAAGCCGGTTCCAGAGCAAGAATGAACTCATCCGAACGCCTCCCGGCTCCTGTATCCAGGGGCCGGGAGATCCTGGCACTCTCAATAGTAGAGAGGGTAAAAAGTTTTTTCGAGTCCTTCCTCCGACGAGTTATATGGACCCATTCTCGGAAGGACTCAAAAAACTCGGCAATCATCATGGGGCAACCTACATGAGGATGGGGAAGAGGGTGGAGAAGATATGATGCTTACGATTCCTGCCTGAACGGCATGGACTTTAGGCCGTTTGGAATCTCTCTCTTCGTCCTCGTCTTACTCTTCCTCTTCGTCCCCTATGCATTTAGTAACAACAACTTACACAAAAACAGAGGAAGACAAAGAGGGAGAGGGTGGAGAAGATATGATGCTTACGATTCCTGCTTGATCTCGACTTTTGCCGAGGTATTGCTCCAGGAATTGTAAACTGCTTCCGTGAACCGCATGTAGCGCAAACCTTGGTCGAAATCCGTGCGGGCCACCGGGGTTCCATTGCGGATGCTGTCGATAAATTCGGCTTCCACCTGCCAACCGCTTTGATCTTCGGCTGTAATGCTCACCGGTTTTTCCTCCGTGCTTCCCGCCTTGGAGAGGTATAGGGCATCCTCGGGAAAATCGAGCCGCAGCGACCCTTTGGAACCGTTCACCCTGATTTCCATGCGCGGTTTCCCGGATTCCACTCCGCTAAAATGATAAACCATCCTGGCGCCGGTGGCATATTGACCGAACACACTGATGCTGTCGGGTATTTGAACCGATGCCCCCTGCCCCGTTTCGGCATCAACTCGCTCGGGTGTGAAAACCGACCCTCCGGCCACCACCCATTCCGGCTCGCCATCGATCCAACGCTCCACCGACTCATGAAAAATACCCAGGGTCAGCATATTTAACCCGCTCAGGTGAAAATTCTGCCGCCAGCTCAGGGGAGTTTCCTTCAGGGCCAATTGGCCTCCGGTGTGGGTGGCGCAAATTTCGTAAATTTCGCCCAACTGATCTGAGCGGATGATATCCCTGACGGTGGCATCATAGTTTAAAGAAAAAGGAGAAGGCACAATCTGAGCCACCCGATCCGGTTTGGTCCGGGATGCCCGCAACATGGCCTCGGACTCGGCCACATTTCGGGCCATACGAGCCTCCGTCAAAACATGCTTGTCATACTCCAACGCCATTATGGTGATATCGGCATGCAAATACGGCCAAGTGCCGATGCACACCGCGTCCAGTTCATGATCCGAGGCCACTTCTTCCCAACTCCCGGCGATTCGCGGAATATGAAATTCCTTGGCCGCCCTGAGCGATGATTCGCGGCTCCGGTTGCAGACCACGGCCACTTCGACCCCATCAATCGCCTGAAAACCCGGAATATGCCGCAACCGCGTATTGGCCCCCGCCCCAATTATCCCAATCCGTATTACGCCATTCATTTTAATAAAAATAAGTTCTCCCCCGAAAGCACCGACTCCATATATCCGTTTTACGATTTTCAAACCTTTTCGCCGAATAATAATCAGTAACTTCCAAAATCGAGCATAAATCCTGAGAAACCCTATTTTCGCAGGTATTGAAGGAGACTGAGGAAGGGCCAATTGTCGTTTAAATTGAACGGGCTGCGTCCGATAAATGGTCTGAGGGTTGGTATTTCATCAATTTACTCAAATCAGCAGACTGCATATTATGTACATACCTAAAATCGCAATGATCGTGGATGATGAGGCTCATATGCGCCTCTACCTCAAGTTGATCCTTAAAGAAATCGGGGTGGAGACCGTTTTGGAGGCTGCCAATGGTTATGAGGGTCTCGAACGCTATAAACAGGATCGACCGGAGCTGGTCTTGATGGATATCAATATGCCCATTATGGACGGCCTCGATGCCCTCGAAAAAATTACCGAATTCGATGAAGACGCCGTTGTCATCATGATGACCTCGGTAGCCTCCCGCCAATCCGTCGAAAAAAGCGCCTACAACGGCGCCGTCCAATACATGAGAAAAGACACCCCGAAAGCGGATTTATCTCGTCTGATAATCGAGACTTTGGAAGAGCTTGAGCTAGCGTGAAGGGCAGTTGGCCGCCTCCCAAAAATTGGTAAAGAATATGCCCGAAAATCAGCCAGACACAGATCCTGAGCCAAAAACTGCCTCCGTCATCACCGAGGTAAAGTATTCGCTCGGGGCGCTCCTCACCGAGGTCGAGGAGGAACGGCAAAATTCTGTGCTCGCCCGAGAGCTTGTCGACCAGGCGGAAATCGCTGGAATGTTGAAAAAGAACCGCAGGAGGCCTCGTGGGCGTAATCGTCGAAGATAAATTTCTGGAACTTCTTCAGGCGAACAGAATCCTCATCTCTCCCGAAGACTACGAACGGGTGGCGGTTCGTCATGATCGCGGTTCCCCGGAATTTCTGGAAGCCCTCGTCAAGGAAAACCTGATCGAGTGCTCCAAAGCCTGCAAACTATGGGGCGACTCCCTCGGGATTGCCTATGTTGATCCACTTTCCAGCCTCGTCATGCCCGAGGCGACCGAGAAAATTCCCCAGGACATCGCCAAAAAAACCCGATCCCTTCCTCTCTATCTGGTGGATTCGGTCCTCACCGTGGCGATGTGTAACCCTTTTGATGTTCAGACGCTGCGCCGTCTCGAGGGTATCGCCCGACTAACTGTCAGCCCGGTTTTTGCCCTGCCCTGCGAGATTCTTGACGGCATCGAGCTGCACTATTCGAGCGAGGTCAGCATCCAGGAATCCATCGCCGGTCTCGAAAAAACCGAGGGCTTGCTGGTATCCGAACTGAGCCCGGATGACATTGCCCAAATGGGCGAATCCCAGTCGGTTATTAAAATTTTCAATTCCCTCCTGTATCTCGCTATCAAGGAACGAACTTCGGATATTCACATCGAACCGGAGGAGGAGTCCACCCGCATTCGCCTGCGTATCGACGGCCGCCTCCGCGAGGTGCTCAGGTTTTCCAGAAGCATAATGAAGGCGCTTACCGTGAGGACGAAAATCCTCTGCGGCGTCAACGTGTCGGACTCCCGCTTTCCACAGGATGGCCGGTTTTCAATTTCCCTCGGCCCAAACAAGGTCAGCTTTCGAGTCTCATTTATCCCGACCATCGAGGGGGAAAAAATCGTCATTCGCATTCTCGCCGCGACGGGCAAGAAGGATTTCCTTTCCCTGGACCAAATGCTGATTTCACAAAACGTGCTGAAACCCTTCAAAAGACTGATCCGAAGCCCCAACGGAATCCTCTTTGTGACCGGGCCAACCGGTTCGGGTAAAACCACCACTCTCTATGCCGCATTGCAGGAAATTAACGGCCCCGACGTCAATATATCCACCATCGAAGATCCCGTGGAAGTGCGGCTTGAGGGACTCGTCCAATCTCAGGTTAATAATCATATCGACCTGAATTTTGCCCGGCTCCTGCGCTCCCTCCTGCGGCAGGATCCCGACGTCATTCTGGTGGGGGAAATCCGCGATCTGGAAACGGCCAAGATTGCCACCGAGGCCGCCCTCACCGGCCACCTGGTTTTTTCCACTTTGCATGCCAATAACGCCGTTCAAGCGATCATCCGACTCGTGGAAATAGGAATTCCCGCCTACATGGTGGCCCCCTCGATTTTAGGTGTTCTCGCCCAGAGGCTGGCCGCCCGTATTTGCGAAAAATGCAAAGAATCCTATCTACCTTCCAGCGAGATTTTAAACCGCTATTTCCATGATGCCGAGGGCAGTGACGTTCCTTTTTATCAGGGGCGCGGATGCAATGATTGCAGGGGCACCGGCTACCGGGGCAGGGTCGCTTTCCACGAATTGGTTCTGGTTACTGAGGAAATCCGCTCCCTGATTTCAGATAATGCCGGTCTCAAGTCGCTATCAGAGGCAGCGCGCCGGGTCGGTTACAAACCCCTGCGCTACGATGGCCTCAAAAAAGCGCTCCTCGGCCTCACCACCATCGAGGAAATCGAAAAACTGGCCGCCTTCGAATGGGCCACCTGAGCCCTACTTCTCCAACCCCTAGTCGATGGTGATGCCACTGGGCTCGAAGGGCATATTTTGGCTGGTATCAAGGTTTTGAAACCATCGAAAACTCGTCGCAGAACCAGTGCCTTGGAAATACCATATCCAGTCATTTTCATCCGCTTTGTAAAGCAGGGGGTAGAGGCCCGGTCCGCTCGTCCAAAACCACCCAAGTTTATCGTCCCAGAACCAAATTGAGGATTGGGAGTCCCCATAGTTCCACAACCACCCATGTTCATCATGGAAAATCCAGGGATAGGTTTGATCATCAATCGCGAAATCTCCAAACCAACCAGAACGAACCCAGTCACCCCCGAGCAATTCGACATCGGCCCAGAGGACTGGCAATATTTTATCGGGAAACTGGCGACCGGTTTTTTGAGAGTCGTGAGAAAATTGCGGCCAAGACACAATTGCGGGAGCCAAGCCCCCTTCGATTGCGAATAAATTGCCATCGAATACCCCGATGTATATGACACCATCGACGCTGATAGTGGGCGAGGAATCGACAATTCCGGGTATTGAGAACTGCCACCGCAACTGGCCGTCAAACGTATAGGAGTACAGTATACTGGTGTCATTTCCCGAAAAGCCGACAATATATACATTTCCCACCTCATCGATGGCCGGCGAACTGTAAATTACCTCTCCAACGGCAGCGGACCACGTTTCCACACCATCGCTATCCAAGGCATAAAAATAGCCGTCTCTGGAAGCAAAATAGACGCTTCCGAAGAGGTCGATAGCCGGTGAGCTATCGATATCTCCCTCCGTTTCAAACTTCCACCTGAGGTTTCCTGCGGAGTCTATCGAGTAGAAAAAATAATTCGTCGATCCGAAATAAATATTGCCATCATCATCGAGGGCCGGAGAGGAAAGAATGAGGCTATCCCTACCCGTTACCACATCGGTGGCGAACGCCCATTTCTGCGTTCCATCGGGGTTGAGGGCATATAAATTGCCATCGTAGCCGCCAAAGTAAATGGTGCCATCCTTGGCCAAAGCCGGTGAGGAATCCAATTCATCCGTTGTAGCAAACTCCCATTTCAGGGAGCCGTCCGGATTGAGGGCATAAAAAATGGCATCCGATGAACCGAAGTAAATGGTGCCATCGGCGGCGACTGCCGGTGACGAGATTATCAGGCTGTCGGCGACAAAATTCCAGACCTCCAATCCAGTTTCTGCATTGATGGCGTGGAGCCGATTGTCCCACGATCCGGCGTAGAGCACTCCTGTGGATCCCAATGCAGGAGTTGAGTCGAACCAATCCGTGCCCACAAACTCCCATTTTTTTGTCCCGTCTCTATTCAAGGCGTAGAGTTTATTATCTTCGGAGCCAAAAAAGATAGTTCCGGTTTCGGATATTGCAGCGGACGAAAAAACGGCTCCATTGGTGGTAAACCGCCATAGTTCATCATCTGGTGATTGCGCGCCTGTAGAAGTGCCCCAGAACAAGCAAAAACCCGTTAATACTGCCGTCCTCAACAGGGCTGAGGATTTGGGATTATGAATTTGCACAGGACTTTTGAATCGGTTGGGCCAAGTTTTCCCCAGCGGTTGGATTATTTACGGTCAATAAAAATTGGGCGCCCTCGGAGTCGTTTTTTTCGAGTGAAAGCTCACCCCCGATATGTCGGGCCAACTGTTTGCTGATAGCTAGTCCGATCCCCGAACCTCCCGGCTTGGTTGAATTGCATGGCGAAAAAAGGTTTTCAATCATTCTTTCCGATACGCCGATTCCAGAATCTTCCACTCTGAAAATCAGCGCCTCTTCATCCCCCTCCACGACAAGTCGGACTCCCTTCCCCTCCGGTGTGGCTTCAATCGCATTTTGAACCAGATTCATTAAAATAAGCAGCAAAAGATTTCCTCTTCGGCTATCTATCGAGAGATTTAACGAACCTTCATCCACCGAAAAATGAACACCCGCTTTTTTCGCCGCTGGCTCTGCCTTGGCCGCCAGCAAATTTTTGAGCTCACCCAAGGTGTAACTGTATTCGGATTCGATATTCTCCTCGCGCAATATCTCAACGATTTCTCCGATCATTTCTTGCATTCGCCGGGTGGACTCTTTGGCCGCCTGCCATTCCTCGCTATCGATATTGGAGGGTTCCGCATCCCGTCCACCGACAAATTCCTGAAGCCCCGAAAGAGGATTTTTTAATCCGTGAACCAGATGCGAGGCCACTGCTCCGATAGCTGAGGTTTTCGCCATCATGGCCAACTCGGCATTGGCCGCCAAAAGGCGCTGTCCACGCTCCTCGACCTGCTCGTAAGCCTTCCTTAGGCGTCCGAACGCCCATAGGAACACAGCCATCAGGAGTACACTGCCCGTGGCAAACGCCGCCCCCGCCTGCCACCAGATAATCGAGTCGAGGGCCGCAAATTGATTGGTTATCTCCTGCCCATCGATGAGGTAGTGGGCGATACCCAGCAATTCGGCGGAATCCGCCCTGTGAAGGGGAGCGATCACTTCCAGCAATGGAAACCCCCTCCCTCCCCCGTCGGCTTCAGATGTCACATCGATAAAATAGTCCTCCAGGCGGCCTTCTGGATGATACCGGCTGATCGGCCTCATCTGGCCCATGTTCTCCAGTTCTTCTTTTGACAATTCCCCCAGCAAAAAATCTCCCGGCACCGCCTCCGCAAATTTTCCCTTCGAGTCGAAAATCCTGATTGCGAGCACGCCCTTGAGTTCCGAAGTGTTTAGCACCACTTCGAGTAAATCGGCTTCAACTTCCGCCAAAGGATCGCTCAGATAATCGTCTTCGGCTCGGGATATTTCCATCAAGGCTACCGGGTAGAGCACCTCGGCATCACGGGCCACAATCTGGTCCCGGACCTGGGTGCGCAGTCTCAGGCTGACCGCAGCCACGACCACCGCAAAAACCAGAATCGCCGCCGCCGTCGCCGCCAGTGGCACAGGCGATATCCTGAGTCCTCCGTGGCGGGCATTTTTTCCCTTTCTCTCCTCTAATTTTCGCAAATGCTTAAAAAGTCCTTTCCAGTCCTAAATATACCACGTTCTGTCTAAATTCGTCCTCAATTCTGTTAGATTTACTTTCTTCTCGTCCCCATTCGGTAAAAATTTTCAGTTTCGGCGATATTATTTTAGTCAATCGGACCAATAAGGACAAATCCCTTCTCTCGTAGGCTTCGTCGTTGGAAAAATCCACCGATTGAATGGCATATTGGTTGATCGAGTAATTAAATTCACCGGTCAGGCTCCATGAATTTTTTTCCAGGCTTACTTTCTGGGTGAATTTGTAGCGATCGTAATCGCTGTAACCAACCCCGTCGTCCCGGTTCAACTTCAGGGAAAATTTTGTTTCCGTATTCAGCCGATTCTCGCTTAACCAGGCCTGCTTCCACTTTACCGTGGCCTCATGCCATTCCCATTGCAGATCCGTGCCTTCAATCTCAAAACCTTCTTTATCCCGCTGGCTGCGCTGATCGTAAAATTTCCGACCCGTTTTATAACCCAACTCGACCTTTGCCCCAAATGGAAAAGTCCTTTGATAGAGAAGCCCGGCGAAGGGGTTGGTGTAATCGTCACTCGAATCGCGGAAAAAATATCGCCCGGCGCCCCCTTCGAATTGCAGGTAAGATTTGGGCGACAAATTCCAACGGATAAATGGAGCGAGTTCAAATTGCTCGAATTCAAGGGTGGTGGACTCTATTTCCAGTTCCGATCTCGATATGTCAAAAACCTCATCGGCATAGGTAAAGGTCAGCTTGAAGCCGGGAGAAAGCGTTTTTCCAACATTAAATGTGTAGCGGGTTTGCAATATTGCCAATCGCTCCTTGTTGATATCCGCAGCATCCGTGTAATACAGCTCTTCGCCCAAAATATACCAATAGACATCTCTACTCCCTTCATTCCATGTCCGCCAGAAGAACCCCTCCACAGACGCACCGATGTAGGGGCTGCCATCCTTTTTAAAAGCCCCCTGTAGCACATTATCATTGTAGCCTGCCAGAACTTGCAGGGTAAATTCCTTGCTCCAGGGCGAGATTTTTTCACCCAAATCATCACCCTCGATCAATGCGTCGAGTTGAGTATCGTCGAGTGTGCTCGTATCCAGGTAGGAATCGGCGAGCGAATCCTGCTCACTGCCACCGGTGGTTTCACCTCGTATCTCTCCATGCCCGAAACTGACAAGGGCAATCGCTGAGAAAAAGTAGATGATGGTAGAATACCGGAGCATAAAGATAGAAATTACTTTTAATAGATAGTTATCGACGGAAACGTACCGAGACAAAAATTAATTGAAAAAAGCCAAATTTGGCCCGCCAGTACCCCACATACGGCTTGCATAAATGTAAAACCAGAAAATCACTGTGAATGTTTCAGTGACTTTCAAAAAGGAGGCAGGCGGCCCCCATGTGACCGCCTGCCATAACCGGCTAACCCCTCAACCGGTTTTTTTGAATAATTTATAGTAATCAACCGCCGGTTCCCGTGCCCGTATCGGTTCCGCCATCACGGATTTGATCCCGTAAGTCACGGCGAAGTTCTTTTTGCTCCTGCAAGCGCTGCCGATGATCTTCACGAAATGCCTGGATGGCAGCTTCGCGCTCTTCGTCCGTCAAGTCCTTGATCGACTCGAAAAAGTCATGACGTTCCTGGCGCAGCGCCTGCCGTTCGGCGATAAACTCATCACGCCTCACTACCAATTCAGGAGGGAGAGGACGACGGTGAGGAGGAATGGGGCGATCTCCACGAATTTCCTTCAAATCGACCCTGATTTCTGCGGCCAATGCTCGCTGGTCGGCAATGCGGTCGGCATTTGCTTCCCGAAAAGTCTGCACAGTCTCACGAACCTCTTCGCGGGTTGGCTCCACCAGAACTGCCAGAGTCTCTCGCAGCTCTGTCCGCAGAGCCGCTTTTTCCGCCTGATAGACATCGATTTTACCCCTCAATTCCTCGGGAAGCTCGGGTCTTTGCATATCCGTTACATCAGGGGCAGGGGCATCCTGCCCGAATACAGAGCCCCCCAAAGGGAGTCCTGCAATTAACAGTATTAAACTGAGTTTAATAGTTTTTTTCATGATTATTTTTCTTTTTTTGATTTTGATATTTTAGTGAATTCTTGGTCAATCGTTGCCATTCTTAATGCAATGCGCGTGCCAATATTCATTTTAATCTTTAAATACTTAACATCCATTTACTTATAGAATATCAATGGGGTTTAATAACCCGGTTCTTCCCTTCGATTGGGGATTATTTACCAACAATTCAGCAGTAATTGATCCAAAAAATGGGAAATATTCCCCAAGACGGAAGGATTTTTTCTCAGGAGTGTTTGCCCGAAAGTCGATACCGGATATAATCGCGTTTCACACCCAATAGCCGCGCGGCGGACGATACATTTCCCCCCGCCTGCTCCAAAGCGATACCAATCAGACGGTCGATGGCCTCTTCGAGGTCAAACCCTTCTGTCGGAACTGCCCAATCCTCGTTGAGCCAATCCGTTGACTGCGATTCCCCGCCACCAATCGCCGGGGGGAGGCTCCCCGTTTCCTCGTCAAGTCTCGCGAAATCAAGCTCCCGGCCATCCCCTAACACGATGGAACGCTCCAGTTCGTGGGCTAATTCCCGCACATTGCCGGGCCAGGGATAGCGGGTCAGCCGATCGACTCCGATTTTGGAAATAACGGGTTTATCTACCCGATAACGCTCGGCCAATCCCTTCAATAGCTGTTCGGCAAACCGGGCGATATCCCTGCCCCGCTCGCGCAAGGGTGGTATGCTCAGTCGCAAAAGATCGAGCCGGTGGTAAAGATCCTCGCGAAAAAGGCCCGCGTCGGATAATTGCCGCAAATCTTTATTGGTGGCCGCAATGAGGCGCACATTTACGGATATCTCACGGTTCCCCCCCACCCTTCTCACTTTCCCGTCTTCGATCGCCGTCAACACTTTCGCCTGAATGGCTGCCGAGAGACTGGGAATTTCGTCGAGAAAAAGGGTTCCCCCATCGGCGGCTTCAAAAAGGCCGATCCGGGTGCTGCGGGCATCCGTAAAGGCTCCTTTTTCGTGACCAAATAGTTCGGATTCAGCCAGATTTTCGGGGAGCGAAGAGCAATTCAACTCGACCAGGGATTGATCCGATCGTGGGCCTTCCTGATGCAGCCAGCGGGCAATGGAGGTTTTGCCGGTGCCGGTCTCACCTTCGATCAGCACCGGGGGCAGCCCCTCCATCAATCGCCGGTCAGCCTCGATAATTTTTCCCAATTGCTCTTTTACACCGCTCAGGCTCTCGCCGAAAAAAAAGATTTCCTTTTTCCGGGATTCACTCTGCTTCCGATATTCGCGCAAACGGGCCGATTTTCTTACCTGCCTGCTGCGCTCGAAAACCAGGGGCAGCTCATCGTGATCGAAGGGTTTGCCCAAATAATCACCGGCCCCGAGGCGCATTGCCTCCACCGCCCCTTTTACGCCATCTTCGGCGGTCATTATGACGACACCGGTATTGGGTGAAAAACGCTTTTCCCTCAGCAAATCCAGACCCAACCCGTCGGGAAGATTAATATCCACCAGCGCAAAATCGAAGGAGAGATCCTTGAGGGCTCGGCGGGCGTCCGCCACCGTGCCCACGGAGACAACCGCCGCATTCCAGCGTCCCAAACTCGCCGCCAATCGCTTGCGCAACAGGGGTTCGTCCTCGACGAGTAGGATTTCACTGCCTGAAAGGTCCATAGGTAAAGAAAGGAAAGATGTTTGGCGTATCGCGGCCTGTTAATCCGTCAATCGGAATGTCAACGTCATTTGAATCGATTGGCCCCCCGGCGGATTGCCCGTGGTTCCCGCCGATGAGAATGCGTTTTTAACGGATGTGTCAAATAGCTCATTACCGGATTCCCGCAAAAATTCACGAAACAGTATCCGGCCTTCTTCGGTCACGACAAAACGGACGGTCGCCGTGTATTGGTCACCGGATAGATTTTGCGGCTTTTTCCAGACTCTGTCGAGAAGGCCGTAAACTTGGTCTTGAAAGGCCTGCAATTCAACCCGATCCATTTCTGGAACGCCGACTTCAGCGCTATCCGCCGTTGAATTCGATGCGGAGAGATTCCTCGTGAGTTCCTCTGCGACCCCGGAAACATCGATCGGAATCACCGTCGGCGGTGGGTTATTACGTGTCGTCGGGTTTTTCTTTTTTACCGGTTTGGGGTTGGAGTAATTTTTTACAAACTGGTCATGGGACATGGCCTTGGCCTCCGGTTTCTTTTCCACCACAACCGGTTTCCTTACCGGCTTGGGTTTTGGTAAAGGAGGCGCAGTTTCCAGAGCCGGAAGGTCCATCGGCAAACGCATGGGCTCGATTTCTGCCAAAGGGACCGCATTTTTCCTCGAATCGGTCAACGGCGGGGGCGACAAACGAAAAACGTGAGGCGGCTCGGGGCGTTTTAGTAAAGTGCTCAACAGGGTTCCCGCCGCCATTAAAAGAAAGACCACGCCATGAAGCAGGGCTGAGTAGTAGAATCCCTTTTTAGATTGATTGCTCACTTCGTATTATCCGCTTTTGTGTCCAGACTGATTTCAGACAAATTGGTTTTCTGAATCAGGTCGATCAGGGTGATGACCTTTTGATAGGGCAAACTGGCATCGGCCCTGATATTGAGAACCGGAGGCACCGGTTGGGAGGATAAATTTTCAAGCAATCCCGATAGCTCGGCCAAGGTCACCGCATCGGCATTCCAATAATAGGTTCCCTCACCGTCGATGGAGATGGTTTGAAATCGGGGCTCGGATGATTGTCCCTGGTTTTTGGGAGTCTCGATGGGCAGTTCGAGCGAGATTGATTGCTCCAGAAGGGGCGCCGTTATCATAAAAATAATCAGCAGCGCGAAGGCCAGATCGATCAGGGGGGTGACATTGATCTCGGACAACGCGCTGAGGCGTTCTTTTCGATGAAATGTGCGGGCCATCAGGACTTTTTCATTACAAGTTTCAATCTTCGTCGGGCTCTGGATCACTTTCCTCATCGAAGGCTTCGATTTCGATCCGATCAGCCAGCGAACTGGCAAAGTTTTCCACTTCCGTGATGGCGATTTTCGTCTGCGTGAGTAAGTAATTGTAACCAAACACAGATGGGATCGCCACGAGCAATGCGGCCACGGTCGTGAGTAGCGCACCCGAAACCCCCGGCGCAAGGCTTTGAATACTGGCCGTGTTTTTTAAAGCGATACTCCCAAAGGCATCCATGACGCCCCACACCGTGCCCAATAACCCCAAAAACGGAGCCCCCGTTACAATCGATCCTAGCAAAACCATTTTGCCTTCATAGGTGATGGCGACCCTTGCCACCGCCCTTTGCAAGGCATTTTCGACATGCCCGATGCGGGCGGTTTTTGAGCCTCTCCCGGATTCGATGCGGTAGTAGGCATGCACCGCGCTCCGCATGAGATCGGCGTAGGGGCCACGGGCGTCCTGCCAAAACGGGCGTTCCATATGCAGAGCCGTCAGAGACTCACCAAGCCTTTTTTCCAGAATTCGGTTAAACTCCCTCAAACGCGAAAGCTCGAGATATTTTCCGATCATCACCGTCCATGCCAAGAGGCTAAAAAACAGCAATGCGACCACAATACACTTTCCGGCAAGGTTGGAATGTTGAAAATAAGTCCACACTCCCGACCCTCCGAGAGCCGCCAACAAAGGCAAAACACCGGTTCCTGAAATCATTGCCACGCTAAGACCTTTCCAGTCATTATCTGTTCCTTAATCCCACCTATAACGATAAGAGCAGCCCTCTTTGGCAAACATCAATCCACTTCTTGCTCAATTTTTTGTTGAACCAATTATCCGTGCCTCTTTTCTGGCCATATTCCAAGAGAACGTTCATAAAAGATTGCCGTCCACGGGAGCAGTTTCTTAATATTGATATTAAATCACCGCCAACACCTATATTATGAAATTTAAATCCAAAACCCTCGAAGAATTGGCTGGAAAAATCGGCGTTCTTTCGGGTAAGCACGCGCTGGTCGGTTTCGATGGTTTTATCGACAAAATTATGGCTGCCGTAGACCGCCGACAGGGGCGGGGCAATAATTTCCAGCGAATTTCCACCATCGAACAATTTGCCGCACGCATCGGGGCAGCGGCCGGGAAAAGCACCAATATCGAGCTTGTCCAGCAGAAGGAAAAACTCGGTGGCAACGGTCCGATTACTGCCCATGCCCTTCTCGAAGCCGGTATGCAGGTGAAATATATCGGTTCACTCGGAACTCCTCAGGTCCATCCGGTTTTCGAGGATTTCGCCAAAAGAACCGATGCCGTTTCTCTTTGCCAACCGGGCTTGACCACCGCGATCGAATTCGAGGACGGAAAAATCATGCTCGGGGAAACCGCGTGTCTGGATGAAATCGACTTCCAGAAGATTTTGAAAACCGTCGGGGAGGGTCATTTTATCGACGCTATCTCACGTGCCGATCTGCTGGCTTTGGTCAATTGGACCATGATTCCGCAAATGACTTCGATTTATGCCGCCATCATCGAAAAAATCCTCCCAAATCTCGGGCCAAAAGAAAGTGGACGTTATTTTTTCATCGACCTGGCCGACCCCGAAAAGCGAACCGATGGCGATATCCAAAGCGTTTTGGCGACAATCAAACGGTTTTCCCACCACGGCCATGTCACATTGGGGCTGAACCTCAAGGAGGCCCAAAGGATTTTTCAACTGACCGGAAATGAACCTGTCGAAATTAACGAAGAGGGCCTCAAAAGCATGGCCCTCCGCCTCTGCCATAAACTGGACATACCCACGGTTGTCATTCACCCGAGGGATTCCGCAGTCTGCGCCGAAAAAGGAGATGCCTGGTGGACACCGGGGCCATACGAGAAAAATCCCGTCATAGAAACCGGGGCCGGAGATCACTTCAACGCCGGATATGCAACCGCCCAAGTAATTGGTATGAGCCCACCAGCATGCCTCACTGTGGCAGTGGCGACTTCCGGGTATTATGTCAGCAACGGCAAAAGCCCTTCTCTTTTGGAAATCGAAAATTTTATCCGCAACTCCCCCTGAGAAGCTGTAAATTGCCCACCGAATTTTTTGGATTTCTGTTGATTGGTCTGCCGGTCTGTGATTCCATAGTTTTTTAAAGTCTTTTACTGAAAAAATTTACCAAGAACATGCCACCAAGAAAAAAAACTGTCACCAAAACGGCTAAAAAAGCAGCCGTGAAATCAACCAGCAGCCGTGCCACCGCAAAAAAGAAGGCAAAAGCTAAAGCTAAAAAGACGCCCAAACAAAAGAAAAGGCGCGGGATTTTGATCACCTTCGAGGGCTCCGAGGGTAGCGGGAAAACTACTCAAATCAGCCGCATATCCACATTGTTTGAGAATGCCGGGCTCGATGTCGTATGCACTCGTGAGCCGGGGGGAACCGATGTCGGGGAAGAGATTCGGCACCTCCTCAAGCATGCTTCGCCCAATACCAAAATCACACCGGAGGCCGAGCTGCTTCTCTTTGCCGCCAGCCGGGCTCAATTGGTCCGCGAGGTTATCGCCCCTGCTCTGGATAAAGGTAAAATAATTCTCTGTGACCGCTTTCTCGACTCCACCACGGTTTACCAAGGAGTCGGGCGGCAGATTTCCGCCGAGCCGGTCCACATAATCAACGCCTTTGCGGTGGGTAATATCATGCCCGACATAACCATCGTCCTCGATATCCCCGCCCAGACCGGATTTGCCCGCATAAAACACCGCACAACCGATTTGCCCGATCGAATGGAAGGCGAGACGATCGATTTTTACCATAAAGTGCGTGAGGGTTACCTGCTTCTGGCCAAAGCCCTCCCGGAGCGTTTTATCGTCGTGGACGGCAAGAGATCCCGTAAATGGATAGAGGACAAACTCTGGAATGAACTTAGAGAACGCATTGGGTGAGCCGCTTCGCTCCTGCCGTCCGGTAAAAGTCCTCCAGCGTTCTCTCGAAAAAAATCGCCTCGCCCACGGCATTCTCCTGCACGGCAGAAGCCTCGCCACGCTGGAGGAAGTTGCCCTAGCATTAGCGGGTGTTTTGCTGGAAAACCCCGCCGGTGTCTCCGGGCATCCCGACTTGTTCACCCTGCGCCCCTCCCACAAGGCCCGCCAAATCCGCATCGATGCCACACGTGAGCTGATCCGGGCCATCCAGCATTCCCCCAGTCAGGGATCGCGTAAAGTGGCCATCATTTACGAGGCCGAGAGAATGAATATCGCCTCCGCCAATGCCTTTTTAAAAACTCTCGAAGAGCCCCCTGCCGATACCAATATCCTCCTGCTGACCACCCGCCCCTACAACCTCCTCGATACCATCCGCAGCAGGGCATTCAGCTTTCGCCTGCCGGTGGAAATCGACCTGCTGGCCGACGAGGATTGGCAATCCTGGCTCGACGACTACAAAAATTGGCTCGCGAATCTCGTCAACGGTCCCCGCACGAGTAAGGGGAAGGCCGACATGGTTTTGGCTCTTTATGGTCTCGTCGGCCGCTTTCTGGCCCTGCAAAAAACCTTGGCCGATTCCGCCTGGAAGGATGAAAAAGATAACCTCCCCGTCGGCATGACCGATGAGGAAACCGAAGCGTCAAAATCGGGTTTGTCCAAAGGCATCCGCCAGCGTCTGTTTCGCGAAATCGAAAACCAGACCCGATCATTTGTCATCGATGACGGAAAAACCCGCAACGATGTCCCCATCGACGCCCTCGCCGGAGCCATCAAAAACCTCGAAAAAGTCGCCGGACTCGTCGAAGTCAACCTCGCAGACGGCGCAGCTCTCGAATTCTTCCTCCTCGCCTCCCTCCGCCTCTGGACGGCCCGCGCCAACAGGTGAAATTTTGCCCAACAACGCCTGTGGGTATTTTACATGTTTGGGAATAAATTAGGGAGGGGCTGGAATAAATCGTCGTAGCAAAAAGTTTGGGTAACTTGATGTTGTCCAATTACAATGACTAAAGGGAATGATAACTGCGAAGTGACTACCTTGACTATTTCGTCATTATGCAAGATAGATTCGGTAGAACCCGTAATTATGCTGTTGATAATAATAATGGTTGCGCCGCCTGCCGCTACCATTTCCACTCCCACACCCCCGATGGTTGAAGCGGAAACCTCGCCATCTTTGAAAATGACAAAGGATAACGAATCCACCGAAAGAGCGATATTACTGACGGAACCATCCTGAGCTATAATCAAAACATTGGTAAGCTCCGCCTGGCTTGAATTGATAATACTCATACCGACGGCATCAGTCAGGGAAGAGCAGATCGCATCGACATGCGAATCCAGGATATCCACCTGACTGGCGTCGATCACCATTCCCACGGGGATCGCACCCGTGGCGCTGGCGGTAATTTTACACATATCAACGTAACTGTTGGTATGAATCTTAATGGCGACATTGTTGGCGTCCGATCCAGACATTGAATATGCATCCACCTCGAAAAGGTAAACAGTGGAACTGAAAATCTCGATGGCTCGGCTCCCTCCGGTATTGATAACTTTCAGGTGTCGCATGGCGGAATGTCCAAGACCCGAAAAAAGAACAGTGGCGAAGTCCCCGCTGATACTGCTCCTGATCGTCGTGATGCCACGCCCCGAACCCTCGATATCGACATAGTCAGGGACAGACAGATTGCCGCCATTCAGATCATAGGTGCCCGGCTCAATTTTAATTAAATAAGGAGTGGTTGACGTAGCGAGAGTACTCAGGGAGGTGATCGCGGCCAGTAAATTGGCCCCATTGTCAGTGACGCCACCGGAGCTGTCGGGGCCGACAATTATCGTCCGCACCAGTTCGACTCCATTTGCCGCGACAAGTTTGCCGGAAACCGCCAAATCTCCGGATACATTCGTGTTGCCGTTGAGATTGATCGAGCCATCTACCCCGACGTTGGGACTTCCCGTTCCTGCTCCCGGATTCAAGTCAATATCGCCGCCATCGATGTCAGGTCCAGGTGAGGGGGCTGCATTTTGCCCTTGAATGGCAAAGGTTGAACCGGTCCCGCTCGAACTCTCAGGCCGCTGAAGGGTGAAGTCCGCATCTCCTCCTACAGTCATGTTTGTAGCACTGAAGGTGTTGGCCGCAGTGAAATTATTCATCGCGTCTAGCAAAGGCACGTTGGTTGACAGGCGGAGGTCGGGCACCGTGCCGCCGGCAAGATTGGTCGCATCAAGGTTGGTCAATCCCGATCCATCACCCGAAAAAATACCGCCGCTGCCGGTGACATTGCCAAAAATAAACAGATCACCATGTATTTCTGTGGCTCCGCCGAGGGAGATCAACCCATTGGAACCTCCATTGACGCCCAGTCCCGGTTGTATAAAAACGCTGCCGCCCATATAGCTGGTGCTCAGGTCATCGAAGGCGCTCTGACCATTGATTATCAAGTCTGTTCCATCGTCAGCACTGTTACCCGGACGCTGTAGCGTAAATGGACCGTCATCACCCAAAAACAAATCCGTCCCGCTGAAGGTATTCGTTCCGCTGAAATCGTTATCCAAATCTTGATATGCCACATTGGTTGGCAGGTCGGTATCGAGATGGAAATGGGAGACCGGGGCGAAATCGGACGAATCGAGGTCGTCCAGAAAATCTGCGTTCAAATTGAGCACCCTTTCAATCGAGGAAACCACCAATGGCGGATTGGGCCCAACGACTGTGGATTCCAAAGTATCGGCAGTCACCGAGTTGACTGTTAAATTTCCCGTAGAGGAAAGATTAAGCGCTTCAGTCGGCCCATCTCCACGAGGACGGGTGAACACTTTGAAGGCGCTTTCCTCCAGTCCATCTACGGCGTTGGTGTATTCACCAGCTAATATTACGGCGTCTTCTACTTCACCGCCCGAATCTTCCAGCCGAAAGACGATTCCCGCTCCGATACCGTTGGCGCCATTTCCGGCATTGTTCGTATGTTCGAGGACCAGGCTGTCAAAAATAAAATTTCCGAAACTATCATCGGTGGTCACGGTTATGCCACCGGTGATATTTCCGCCAATCTGTAAATTCCCTGTCACATCGGTATTGCCCTCAAGTCGCACTTTTCCATTTGAACCTGATAATAAAAATCCATCGCCAAAACCCGGCTGTAAAACGATATCGCCGCCATCGACTGCTCCCAGACTTCCGCCAAAGGCATTTTGGCCGCCAATAAAAAGATCCGTTCCAGCCCCGGTGCTATGATCGGGCCTCTGTAAGGAAAACAGTTCATCACTACCCAACCCAAGCCCCAACCCACTGAATGAGTTATTATCTCCCACAAAATCATTATCCACGCTCTGCAGGGCGACATTGGCAGACAGGTTTGTGTCATCCACCGTGCCGGTCAGTGTTCCCAGACTGCCGTTGATGGTCCCCTCGACCGACAGATTTCCCCCTAAGACTGAGGTATTTCCGAAAAGACCGATGGAACCTTTTACACCGCCGTTGATCCCAAAACCCGGGAACAGGTCGATATTACCGCCATTTAAATCTCCCGTTGCCCCAGGATCGGCATTTTGCCCTTCTATGGAAAAGTCTGCTCCCTCTCCCATCGCGCTATTATCAGGCATTATTAAAGAAAATCCACCATTCACACCCAAGATCATGTCGAAACCGCTGAATGTGTTGGTAGGAGCGGAAAAAATATTGGGCGCATCCTGCAGGGCCACATTAGGTGACAAAAAATTATCCCCAACCGTGCCAAAGGTAATATCTTCGCCATCGTGATCATGAATAGCGGGAGAAAAACCCGCACTATCAATGCCATCCAGAAAATCTGCATCATCGGCAGTGGCGGCATTCCCCGCATCGGTCGAGAATTCTGCGTTCACCGCGTTGTCGGCATCAATAGCAAAAATCGCGCTATCGGCCTCTAATGCGACATCAGCCGTATCGGCATTACCAGCATTCGTGGCAAAATCGGCATTATCGATAATGCCGTTGGAGTTGGCTGAATCATGCGTGGCTTTATCGAAAAAACCTGAGGCGGGCGAGCCTTCCAGGGTGTCGGCATTTCCGGCTGAGGCGGCCCTGTCCGCTGCGAAGGCGAAACCTTCCGAGACGATCCTCAAATCGGGCGTGAGTAATTGGAAACCGCTGCCGGTCGCGCTGAACCAGACCCGCAGAAAAACATTGTTGTCGTCGGAAAATATCGAGGGGGAGATAGGGTCGGTCATACCGGCCAGATTCGTATCGCCCAGGCCGACGGAAAAATTACCTCGGGATACCGGCAGAGAGACAGATGCGGTCGGCTCCATTCCATCGACACTGGTTCCGTCGTTGCTCCAAACAGAACTGGTTCCCTCCCCGAAGTTGACGAAGGCGAATTTAAACTCGCCCGTGCCGTCGAAAATCACACC
The DNA here is from genome assembly GCA_021772515.1 of Opitutales bacterium. Taxonomy (GTDB): domain Bacteria; phylum Verrucomicrobiota; class Verrucomicrobiia; order Opitutales; family UBA2987; genus JAJFLU01. The sequence goes on along the minus strand of JAJFLU010000055.1, from coordinate 14,469 downwards.
GTCCTCACTGATTTTTCCCTGATAATTGATGATTCCAGGGACTGCTTCAAGGTTACTGGTCGATAGCCAAAGGACACTCGCGATAGCGGCAAGACCGAAAAGTGAGATTTGGGGTTTGGGGGGTTGATTGACGATTGTTTTCATTTTTTCTTCCCAAGTTGAATAGGTTGGAGGGTAAATTTTGTTATGATATTAAAGGATTATAAGGGGTAAGAGTTTGACCACACGGATGCGTATGAATCGCGCATTATTGGTCGAAAACGGAACATTGTCCCGGTAGGTAACGGTAAACAATCCATCGCCATCGGGACCAAAGGGTGCGCCAACCAGTATGGACATCGCTTGCCATGCGGAGGATGTCGGCGAGGAGGCCACTTCGACGATATAATCGAGGCCCGCAGAGTCGGGTCGTTTCCGAAACGTGAGCGCAAGGAACTGCTCATCGGCCACAGTGGTATGGATCGATGTTTTTTGGTTAACCGCGACGCGATCAGTAAAAATTCCCGGCGGGGGCTGACGGCCCGACCCGCTGTCAGAGATTATAGGGTTAAAGTCGAAGGCATATTCGTAGAAATTGCTCAACCCGTCATTATCGGCATCGTCATTGGGCCCGGCATTTTCAGCATCCTGCGAAAAGAACAGCAACTGCCAAGCATCCGGGAGGCCATCTCCGGTGATTCCACTATCAACATTGATTACGCTGATCGTAAGCGACCCATCGACTCCCTTGTAAGCAGCGGCGATAACTGCCGGTGTGTCCACTAAATTCACGGTGTCCGCATTGAGTAAGCCCGTTTCCAGAACGGACACCACCGGCCCGGATTGCACAATCCAGTCAACATCCGTCGGGTCGAGAGGGATTACGGTATCGTCATCGAAAGCCTCGGCTACATCCAACTGCGCCGTGCCTTCCTCATTTACGGTGGCGGGGGTTAAACCGATAGCCAAACCGGTAATATCAAATAGTTGACCAAAAAAACCGTTTACCGCTGTAAATTGGGCCGCAGGTTCCGGCCCGCTTCGAGATACCTCTCCGGCAATTCCGCCGATATTGGAATCGATGCGGATCAGGCCGCCTGTCAGCCTCCCGCCACCGCCATCGGTGGATTCGACATTGATGCCATAATTTGTGCTTCCGCGGTCATTGGCATTCAGAAAACCTCCCCACGCCAAAGCGGTTACCACCAGTAAAGTCTTGAGTAAATAAACTCGATTCCCAGCCATCGCAATCCTCCATTCCCAGTTCATCCAAAACGACATTTTTGCAAAAAACACCGCAGGAGGAAAGGTTTATAAGAAAATTTCCGCAAATCGCAATCGCAAAAAAATTAATACATAAAATATCTTTCCAAGGAGACCGCGTATCCTTCAGAAAACCGTTGGAAAAACAGTTACGCTCCCAATATCTGTTTACCGAATTTCCGCACTTCGGTCTGGAAGGCGGTTTTGTTGTCAATATGCGGGTTATGCCCCGCGCCGGGAATCGCGACGAGGGTGGCCTTGGGAAAGTGGCCGTTGACTATTGGCATGTCGATGGCCGGCAGAAAACCTGAATTTTCCCCTCGAATGAACAAAACGGGGCCGTGATATTGGTCGCCTTCGTTTAAAGGATTCATCGCCAATGCCACCTGGTTTTTGGAAAGGGTTTCGTGGTTTACCTGCCAGCGGAATTTTCCCTCTCCATCCCGCGCCAGATTGCTCAAAATAAATTGCTGAAGTCGTTTATGGCCAATTATCGGTTCCAATAATATATCGGCCTCCGCCCGGGTGGATAATTTCGAGGGATCGATCGATGCCATCGCCTCGAAAATCTTGCCATGCAGAATCGGATACGGTTTGGGAGACACATCCACGATAATAAGGGCCCCCACCTCTGAACCATGCCTGCACGCCAGCCGCATGCCCACCTTTCCCCCCAAGCTATGCCCCATCAATGTAACCCCGTTGAGATTTCTCTTTTGAATCCAGTGGCGCACATCGGCCACCAGATCATCAAAAGCCATCGACTCGGCAGCCGGAGATTTTCCGTGGTTGCGGAGGTCGAGGGCAAATACCTCAAAATCCTGGGCCAGGCTGCGCGCCATCCATCGCCAGTTGCGCGAGGAGCCGAGCAGGCCATGCAGAATCACGAGAGGAGGTTTCCCCTCGTTTTCAAAACCAATATAAGCTAAATCCAGAGCCACGAGGTGGGTATTTTTATTTTCAGAGGTGATTGATTGAGTGAGGGAGGGGGAGAGGGAGAGGAAGATGGGGAGGGGGGAGGTTAAAGGCTGTTCATGTATTCGTCGTTGAATATTTTGCTGATATAGCGGCTTCCCGAGTCCGGCAGCATGGCGACGACGATTTTTCCCGGTCCCGCCTCTTTGGCTATCTGGAGGGCCGCCAAAACATTCGCCCCCGACGAGCCACCAGCAAATATGCCCTCCTCGCGGGTTAATCTACGGGCCGTCAAAAATGCATCCTTGTCCGTATGCCGTATCAATCCGTCGAGCACATCGAGGTCGAGGCAATCGCAGTGCACATCGTTGCCGATGCCTTCCACTTTGTAGGGATGGGGATCGAGTTTGCCGGTCTTGTAAAAAAGGTCGTAGAAGATGCTCCCTTCGGGATCGGAGGCGATCACCTTGACTTCACGCCCCACCTTGGCCGCCTGTTCCTTGAGGTATCTGCCGGTCCCCGTGACCGTTCCTCCGGTGCTCGCTCCGGCCACGAAATAGTCCACCAGCCCATCGGTATCGTCCCATATTTCCGGCCCCGTGGTGAGGTAATGGGCCTCGATATTGGCCGGGTTGTTGTATTGGTCCGTGTAGAGGGAATTGGGTGTTTCATTCGCGATACTCATGGCCTTTTGGCAGTAGTTTTCGGGGTCGTCGTGGTCCACATTGGTGGGGGTCACGACCACTTTCGCACCGAAGGCCATCATCATGTCTGCCTTTTCCTGACTCATTTTGTCCGGCATGGTTAAAATGGTTTTGTAACCCTTGACCGCCGCCGCCATCGCCAGGCCCTGCCCGGTATTGCCGGAGGTGCCCTCGACCAGCGTCCCGCCCGGGTGGAGTCTGCCCTCCTCCTCCGCCTTTTGCACAATATGCGCCGCCATCCGGTCTTTGATCGAACCCGAGGGATTCAAAAATTCGGCCTTCACCAGGATGGTTGCCATGGTTTCGTCAACCATATGATTCAATTTGATCAAGGGGGTATGCCCGATCGCCTCCAGAATGTTTTGATGATATTTCATAATTGCCAACGGAAATGACTGATTTTTTTCCCATTGTCTAGAACCGATCTCAGTTTCGCCGATCAAGTTCTGATAAAATCATCCAGCCGCCATCTTAACACGCCCATGTGGTAGCCGTCGTGTCCGGGAGCCTTGTCGGTGTAATAAGCCGTCACAATCACACCATCGTCCATTTGGGCGCTCGACGGGTAGCCGCAGTCCCCGGCATCGCCAAATTGTGTCAAAACAAAGGGCGGACTCCATGTCTTTCCGGCATCTTCGCTGATTCGCCCCCCGATGCCGAAAAGTCCTCGATTTCGGAGGCCATAGGTCAGCAGAATGACCCCTTCACGCAGGGAAATGAGGTCTGCGGGGTGTTGCATGGGCAAAGTAAGGGGTCCCGCCTGCCGCCAGGTTTTCCCATCGTCCCCACTCCGGTAAAGTTCGACGTGGTGATCGATATGAGTGCGCGCCGCCGCCAGCCAATGGCCTTCCCCGATGCGTAATAGCGTCGTTTCGTTGGTGTCACCGTCTCCGATTTGAGAGCATACACTCCAATTTTCACCTTCGTCCTCGCTTTGCAAAAACCAGGTGCGGCTCGGTCTGCCTTTGCCCTCGCTCAGATAGGCGGTCGCAAAAATCGGCTCGTCTTTCAGGCAGGTAATTTTTCCGTAGGGAATGAGCAGAGGCGACTCAACGGGCAAACCGGGTGTTTTGTTCACTTCCCACGTGAGCCCGCCATCGGACGACCGCGAACACCACAATCTATGCAAACGCCCGAGCTTTCCGGCAACCAATTCAAAACCGGTGGAAAGGACGATCAATTCTTCTCTTCGGGTTTGCCCAAAGGCGGAATGCATCCGGTTTTGTCCGGGTTCGGGCGGAGAAGCGACCCCTTTTTTGGCCCAATTTCGCCCCCCATCCTTGCTTCCCCAACATTCCAGACCGCCTTCCTCCAGACCGTGGCTAGGCCGGTTGAACAGGATAACCACCAGCTCTCCACCCGGCAGGGCGATTAGATTGGGCCAGGCGCAGACGTCCTCAATGGCGATTATGGGTTTCATATTTTTGGCGTGATTTGGGTCTTCTAGTTTTTATCGGCAGCAGGTGATGCTCCTTGACCATTCGCTCCAATTTCTCCACATTGAAAACAGTTATCTAAGAGAAATTTAGTATGCGTTGGAAATGCACAGTAGCCTACGACGGGACGGGTCTTCATGGATGGCAGAGCCAACCCGGCGGCAACACGGTCCAGGATATTCTCGAAAATCGTTTGAAAACCCTTTTTGGCCAACCGATTCGCATCCACGGCAGCGGGCGCACCGATAGCGGCGTTCATGCCCGAGGCCAGGTCTTTCACTTCGATGGCCAATGGTCAAACCCACAGACCGATTTGCTCAATGCCCTCCGCAGCGGTCTTCCCGAGAGCATACAGGTCTCCTCCGTTCGCTCGGTTTCGCCGGATTTCCATGCCCGTTATTCCGCCACTGGAAAACGCTATATTTACTGGCTTTACGAAGGCTACGCGCCGCCCATGGAAACGCGGTATTTCTGGTCGCTTGGTCGTCGGAAACTGAATATCGATCTGATGAACGAAACTGCCGCCCTACTTTTGGGGAAGCACGATTTTTCGGCATTCGGGGCCGAAAGAGGCGACGGCTCTCCGCAAAATCCGGTAAAAGACCTCCGCCGCCTCGAAATTACCCGCAAGGGCCGTCGCATTCGTATAGCCACCGAGGCCAGCGGTTACCTTTACAAAATGGTGCGTAGTCTGGTCGGCGCTCTCGTCGATGTGGGCATCGAAAAACTGCCTCCCGACGAGTTGGTGAATATCTTCAAGTCGCATAAGCGAACCCAATTGATCGTAACCGTTCCCGCCCGTGGGTTATGCCTGGAAAAAGTGTTTTATTGATACTTAAAGTTCCGCCTCGTAGTTCTAATCATTCGGCGATATCTTCGTTCCAGAGAGTCGGGTGGTTTTTGATAAAATCTTTCATCATTTCGATGCAGTCCGGGTCATTGAGCAGGATAACTTCGATACCGTTGCTTTTCAAAAACCCCTCATTCCCGCCGAAGTTCACATTCTCACCGATAACCACTCGTGAAATCTTGAATTGCACAATCGTTCCGCTGCACATCATGCAGGGGCTCAAGGTGGTATAAAGAACCGTATCGCGATAGGAAGCCTGTCGCCCTGCCCGCCTCAGACAATCCATTTCCCCGTGGGCGATGGGATCGCCTTCCTGAACTCGACGGTTATGACCCTTTGCCAATACCACACCGCCCCTCACCAATACCGCCCCAATCGGAAGCCCCCCTTCGTCCATTCCCTGCCGCGCCTCCTCAAGAGCCCTCCGCATAAACCGCCGATCTTCATCCTCCTTCTCCATAGGAATCCTTTATGATTTTTTAAGTGAGAAATGTCAAAGCGTTCAAACGAACTTTTTTTGCAAAATTGAGCAATGGTCCGAAAATGCCAATGCTATTTTATCGCGAAATGTTGAAATCATCGGTTGCCTTCGAAAATAGAATAAATGGGCTTTGCAGCGGCAATCGGAGGAACCGAAACCTGCCAAAGGAATCCTTGCGCCCCTTGATTCGCCAAATAAATCCGCCCAGCAATGCTCCCGCTTTTTCGCATCGTTGGTAAGCCAGGCTTCTTCCAATTGAAGATATGGACGTAAATAATCAATATGCCAGCGCGATGCTTTGGTAATTCTGGCATGTCTCCCAACCCGGGCCTTCAGCCCACCGGGGCCAAATGCGCTCCCCACATATACATAATATCCCGGTTCGACTTCAATTTTTCCCAGTTTACCAACACGAATCGATTTCCTCGAACGAGAAGACAAAACAAGAGCATAAGTTCCGGGTTTGGAGTTCAATTTATCTATTTTAGATATGGTTTTTACTCTTTAAATTGACAATAAATCCGGAAACAAATTATTCTATAGCAACGCGATTAAACACCAGTATGGAGGAGCAAAACATTATGACCACCCGTAGAAAAAACAACGAAAATTCCGAAAACTCATCGGTCAATATTTCACCACTTATCGATGTGGTATTTATCATGCTGATTTTTTTCATCGTAGCGACCGTGTTTGTTAACGAGGTCGGATTAGACGTTTCCTCGCGGGGCGGCCATGGAGCAAAAGATGTATCTCCGATAGTATTTCATATAACTAATAGCGGTGAAGTATTTTCAGAGGGCAAAGCCATCGGGTTCGCTGGAGTCAGAGTAGTTACACGAAATAAAATGCAAACGAAACTGCTGCCAGTCATTATTGAAGTTGAAACCGAGGCGCCTTCCGGCGCGATGGTCCGCGTTATGGATGAGGTAAAAAGCATCAAATCCAACGCCTTTATAAGTGTTTCCCGATCACAGAGATAATAATCCTGCTTTACCGACAAAATACACCGTCTATATCTGCGAAAATCTGTGTTATCTGTGGTTGAATAGTGAATCGGCTTGCCGGATCGTTCCGATTGATAGATGAATGCAGTTATTGGATTTAGCTGCTTTTATGAATTGATAAAAAGGAACTCACTATGACGGTAGAAATTTATAGACTACTCCATCTCGCCGGGGTGTTGATGGTATTTTTGGCCTTTGGCGGACTCATTGGCCGAAGTTTGCTCGGCGTGGATGGCGTGAAGCTGAAAAAACTGGCTGGAATCACTTCGGGGGTCGGCTTGATTTTGGTTTTGCTGGGCGGCTTCGGATTGCTCGCCAAGCTCAGCTACGGATTTCCCGGATGGGCGATGGTTAAACTGGCTGTCTGGATTGCTTTGGGGGGCCTCATCGCCGTGGCCAACCGCAAGCCAAATCTGGCCAAATGCCTCTGGTGGGGCATTCTGATTCTTGGCCTCATTGCCGCATCCATGGTGGTGTGGAAACCGTTTTAATATCCACGATCGGTTTTAACTAATCGCCGACTCCAAGAGGGCGTCTAAAAAGTGGATTTTGCCGAAAATCGCCCATCAACCGAATACCTTGCCCAGAGCTTGATCGAGATCGGCGATGAGATCTTCGGCATCCTCGATCCCGAGGGACAACCGCACGGTGGCATCTTCAATTTCACCTCGTTTTTGCTCCTCGGCGGTCAGATCGGTGGCAAAAAAGAGCTTGGCCGGTGTGACCAACGACTCAGTGGAACCCAGACTGGCGGCCAGGATAAACAACCGCAGAGACTCGATGAATTCGTGCATTTGAGCCTCCGTTCCATCGAGGTGAAACGCGACAATGCCACCGAAATCACACATCTGCTTTTTGGCCAACTCGTGATCTGGATGCGAAGGCAGGCCCGGGTAATAAACTCTTTTTACCCTTTGGTGATTTTCCAGGTAAAGAGCGATTTGCCTGGCGTTTTCACATTGTTCACGAAACCGCAAAAAATAGGTTTTCAGGCCGCGCAGGATCAGGTAGGCGGAATCCGGGGCGATAGCCGCGCCGGTATTGGCGTAGTCGGGCCTGATTGCGGAAATCTGCTCTTCGCTGCCAATGATTGCGCCGCCTAAAACATCGCCATGCCCGGACGCATATTTTGTCAGGCTATGTATATACAGATCGAATGCGTAGGAACCGTAATTGTGCAATCCCGCAAAGGTGCCATCCAGCAAGGTCAAAACACCGTTTGCCTTAGCCTGCCCGATGATAAAGTCGAAATCGGCGATCCACGTCATCGGATTGGTGGGAGACTCGAAAAGGACTAGCCGGGTGTTTTCACGCTCAAACTCGCGGGCGATCCCCTCGTGGTCCTTGATCGAGATCAGGCTATGGGTAACACCGAATTTCGAGAGGAGATTCCGCACGATGTAGCGTGTAGGCCGATAGGATTCGAGGAACAAAACCACATGGTCTCCCTGTTTGAGCAGAGATAGCAGGCAGTTGGTAATGGCCGTCACCCCGCTGCTGGTGGCCAGCGCGTCTTCGCGATCCTGCAATTTTGCCAGCAATAGCTCCAGTTGGCGCACCGTGGGGTTTGCGTAGCGTGAGTAAAAATAGCCCGCCTTCTCGCCACTGAAAAGCTGGTCCATTTCCGCCACCGTTGGGTAGGTGTATTTAACGGATCGGTGGATCGGCTCAACGAGGGGATCATTACCGGGTTCTGGCCGGACTGTGGGCTGGTGATTGACCAGCGTTTCCTTTTTTATCGGAATTTCGCCCATCAGGAGAGGTAATTCTTCTTCATTTCACCGATGACAAAATCCCGCGTCTCCTCCACCGAGTCCATGATGTGAAACAGCTTCAAATCCTTCTCCGAAATGACTCCCCATTCGAGGAGGGTTTCAAAATTGACGACCTTTTCCCAAAATTCCGACCCAAACAGAATGATAGGGACCTGCTTTTCGGTCTTTTTCGTCTGAATGAGCGTCAATACCTCAAACAGCTCATCCATGGTGCCAAAACCACCGGGGAAAACCAGGAGCGCCTTGGCCAGATACAGAAACCAGTATTTGCGCACAAAGAAATAGTGAAACTCGAAATTCAGGTCACGGGTGATGTATTTATTGTTCCCCTGTTCATGGGGCAGACTGATACCGAGCCCGATGGAGCGACCTTCCGCCTCGTCGGCGCCACGGTTGGCAGCCTCCATAATGCCGGGGCCGCCACCCGAGCAAATCAAAAACCGCTCCAAGGGATCGCGGATGGTCAATGACCACTCGGTGAATTGCCGCGATAAATCGCAGGCCGCCGCGTAATACTTGGCAGTGCGAACATCCCTCTTGGCCGCCGCCAGTTTTTCTTCCAATTCGTCTTTTTTTGAGCCCGCTTTTTGGAGTTTCTCCTCCAGATCCTTGAGGTTCTTTTGGGCATCTTCCGGGGCCTTCGTTCGCGCCGACCCGAAAAACACGATGGTATTGCGAATCCCCAACATATCGAGCCGATATTCGGGTTCGAGTAATTCGCATTGCACACGGAGCGAGCGGGCATCGGAACCATTTAAAAAATCCCGGTTGTTATAGGCTTTAACGGGCCATTTTTCAGAGAAAAAGTGGGATGAATCAGGCATAACTCAATATCGGTTGGAGATTGTATTTTCTAAAGGTTAGGGGCCAGGCTGAAAAGGTCAATTCTGCAGAGAGGCCGAAAGCTATTCCGCCGTATTGAGATGGTCTAACACAGGCGAATTGCGGAGGGGGCGCTCCCAACTACCATACGTGGGGTTGGGCAAAAGAAACCACCGGGTTCCCCATTTGGCCGAGGACTCTTTTGCCAGTTTGAACCGCTCATCCTTTGACATATTGCGAACGGGCGCGAAATCATTAAAATCATCGCCAAACAGGAAAAGCACACGATAATTCGCCGCCACATGCTGCCGCCTCGCCACTTTCATCGAATCCCATTCCGGCTTTTCACCTTTCGTTAGAAGACTATCCGCGCCGAGAAGCAACGGAAAACCCTTTTCCTGCAAATTCCGCAAGGTCGCCCCCTCGACCTTGTGCTCGCGGTTGGTGACGTAAAAAACGGCGACTCCGTTTTGGGCTGCGAAATTGGTAAACTCGATCGCGCCCGCGATTGGCTCCGCCACGGCATCTTTGCACCATTTATTCCAGGTATCCAAATCAAAACCCTCGTCATCGCGGATATTGCGGGCCGCGTAGGGTGAATTATCCAACACCGTTTCATCCACATCGAGGATAACTGCTGGCGGCAGATCGCCAAAATTGCCCGTTTGCTCTGAGGCCGCTGTCCACTCGGGATCGCGCAGGGCGAGGGCCAGCTTATCCATGGCCGCATGGTAGATTGTGGTGGTGGTGGCGCGATACTCGGCGGATGTCTGCATCCACAAAGTGCCCTGCAATGCCTTATGGGCGTGGTTTTCCGAGCCCTTTTCGGCGGCCACCAAGGGTGTAAAAAACAAGGCAGAGCCAAGCATAAATAAGAGAAAGACGTTGGTTATTTTCATAAATTGAATTTTGGATAATATTTCGCCCCATAAAAACCCCAAAAAGAGGTTTTTGCAATAAATAAGCTCCGGGCCAAGGGAGTCGTGATTTGCGGCATGGTCATTTTTTTGCCTGCCTGCAAAAAAGCGGTGATCAATGCCGGTATTGGTAGCTTCCGCGTAGGAAGAGGTGATGTTTTCCGTGGAGGCGGAGGCCTTCGTAGTGGATCAGGGGGTTGTTTTGGGGAGTAAAATATTGGCCCTTGGGGAGGTCGAACAATCCCGGGCGGCAGTCTCCTGTCGAGTTATGGTGCCCGGAAAAATGTCCGGCGTAGGTGATACGGGTTTCGTCGATGAGCCTCTCTTTGGCCAAGGCCGCAATGAGGCTCCCCCCCGCCGTTATGTCGAGATACCGAATGTTCAGTTTCGCTCTAAGGTATCTCATTACTTCGCAATAATCGAGGGTGTCGCCGCCAAAAGATTCAAGGCGCGTGTTGCCTTCTTCTAAGGGCCGGAAACCGCATGCCGAGGCTTTCTCGATCTCCTTGAGCAGCCTGGCCTGGCCCGTTTTTGTGGTGAGGATTACTGTGAGGAACCGGCCGTCGTTGAAAATGGGGTGCCGCATGTCGAAATCCCCGGTCGCGGTCAGGACGATATTGATGGGCAAGGGATTCGGTTTTTTATACGCCTTTTGCCGATATTCGATCAGGTCTTCGTAAACCGGAATCCACTTGATCTCGGGTTCGGCGCGGATTATCTGGCCGGTCCCCAAAACGGCATCGGCATAGAGCCACCCGGCGTTGAGCAGCCTCCAATCGGCCTCGCTGCCAGATTCCTTGATGTGGGTCAGCGCGATGGTGTCACCGGCCAGAGCCTCGGGTTCGAGAAAACTGGTGACCCCATCCAGCGTCGCGACGGACATCGACCAAGTATAGGGCCGTTCCGCAGGCACATCAATGCCGTCGAGGGTATAAAAAGCCTCAATTTCTTCCACGGGAATGAACTCATCGCTAAATTCAGCCAATCGGGGTTGGATATTCATATTTTTAGATTAAGTAGAACCTATCTCAAATTCGATGATAATGATGCAGAGAGCAATTATATATTTTGAGCAAGGAGCGACGGGGCTAACCGCAGATTACGCTGATAAACGCAGATTATTATGTAGGAAGATTATTCGTTTTGACCACCGATAGCACGGATTTTTACGGATGAATATCAAAGAGATCAATACGGTTTGATTTGAACTCTCGGTTGTGGACATGATTGAGAGCACTTGGACGCACGAACCGCAAACTTCTTGCCATAACAAGAATATACAATCATCATACTCTCATCAGTTAAGAATCAAGTAATGACCTCTTTTCTTTACCTTTTTCTCTTTCTTACAAATGTCCTATCTGGAACTAAATAATCAATCTATAATGAAGATAAAAACTAGCACAAATTTAACTTTATTTTCCGCAATTGGTATTATTTTTATTCCAATATACCTATTCGGTGAAAATGAGAATTCTAGGGTGGAGATTTTTCTAAAAAATGATAATGAATTTTTTGAACATTCAGAACTTATAAAATTATCTTCAGAAATTGAATCTAGCGTATCCTACCGGTTTTATTGGCGTGATATGAAAATGAATTATGGAGCCATTACTCTTTTTTTCTTTCCAATAAAAGAGCTATATAAAAATCCAAAAACTCATCTATATAGGGAGAATGTTAAAAAGAAACCAAAGTTAATATTTGAATATATATACGGAGACGGACGAAGAAATTCTCCAACTGAAAATTCGAAGCGTAAAATCATTAAAAGAAATCTCAGCGATGCTGAATATGAAGAGTTTATGGTAATCATTGGGGGAATAGAATTATTTTCTCTATCTGAAATCAGAGAGTCGTTGGAACTTGACCAACGAAATTTTCATGGATTTGGAGAAACAATAATGGCAGAACGGGTGTTCTATGACGAATATAAAAGAGTTTTTAGGTTACTTGGAGCGGAATACAAATATTCTCCGGGTAATGTAGCGGTTGATTATTTAAGAAAGTGGTCGAAGAGGCTACTTAAAGAAAAACAATAAAGCACTGTCCCCCCAGCGCAACCAGGCTCGTTGCCGGCGATTCTCAAAACTGATTGGTTAGGCATGCGACTGACTCAAGTATGTTTCTTCGACGCTGGCTGTATTATGGGTTTTAACCGCAGATTTCGCAGATAAACACAGATTTTTATTATGGATTAATTTTTTAGCTGCGGATTGCAGAGAATTTCACGTATGATTATCAATGAGATAGATCCGGCCCCTTGGGAATTCCCTAAATCAACATCGGTCAAGAATCAAATGATAATCCCCTTTCATCAACTGTGAACGAATCCTACATCCTTGATTACCACGATGGAGACAAGTGCTTGTTTCTGCGTGACCCGTTGACGAATGCAATAGTCGAAAAGATGGTTGCAAGTGATGTCAACGCTTTGTCGGTTGATATATATGAACCTTGGGAGAATGTAGATATATCGGCGATGAATCAATTTCTTGTTTCTTTGACGATTTCAGATAGGGATACGCCACTGGAGTTTATCAATGAGTTACCAAATTTGCGTCGGCTAAGTATACCTCGACCAGGAATAGAGATCGATTTTTCACGTATCCAGAAGTTGGAAGAATGCAGCTTGTCGGAATACAAGAAGCTGCCTGAAGAGCTGGCGGCGTGTAGAAATCTCAAAATCTTGAACCTGTATTACTGCGCCTTCAAGAGTATTGATGATATATCGAAATTCGGCCAATTTGAAGAGTTAAATCTTGTCTCCGTAAGGACATCAAGCCTGAGATCAGTTTGTAATCTAAAGAACTTGCGCTCCTTTTCACTCAATCGATCAAAGGAACCTAACTTACAGTTTTTATCCAGCTGCCATCGGCTCGAAGGAGTTCAGCTTATGCATATGAGTAGTCTTGAATCTATTGAAGGGATAGAATCGCTGAAGAAGCTGAACGACTTTGGATTATCCGCCTGTTTCTCGTTAGAGGATGTAAGCCCATTGGCACAATTGGGCGGACTAAACAGGGTACTTTTTGAGAGTTGCCCAAACTTGAAGACGCTTCGACCGTTGATAGCGCTCAAGAACTTGAATAAACTTTTGCTCTGGGAAAATACAAAAGTCAAAGATGGAGATCTTAAATGTCTTTTGTCTCTACCTAAATTGGAAGAGTATATTTTCAAAAATCGACGGCATTACAATCTAAAGCAAGATGAAGCTATAGCAATCCTTGAGAAAAGGGCTTCAAGTGATGCCGCAACACCCTAGTATAGGGCACACCCATAGCCAGTGATATGCCAACTTTTAAGAATGGGCCGGACGAAGCTTCTTGGGGTAGTTGGGTCAAATGGATTTTATCTCACGAAGTAGCTCTGTCATGAAGCAAGAGAAAAATCTGGATTTTGTGCGATTTTGTTGAGAAGTCGTATGTGTTTTCTCATTACCGCTACGCGAGCCACTTTGGTCGCTTTGCCTCTTTCCACGAGGCGTTGGTAAAAGGGTTTCAGGACCGGATTGGTTCGTGTGGCGCTGATCGCCGCCATGTAGAGCACTTGGCGGATGGCTTTTCTTCCGCCGTAGATACTACGCCGGGCGGACTTTTTTCCGCTGTCGCGGTTGTAAGGGGCCAGTCCGCTTAAAGCGGCGGCTTGCTGGGCAGAGAGTTCGGCTAGTTCGGGCATGTGGGCCAAGACCGTAACGGCGGTGATCCGGCCCACACCCTGCACCTGCCTAAAGGCTTCGTAACGTTCGCGCAGGTGTGTATGCTCTTGGACCGTCTGGTCGATTTGCTCGACTCTGTGCTGCAACTGCTCGATGAGTTCATCGCAGTTTTTGCCCAAGACATCGTCAAGGGTGTCGCGATGGCATTTTTCCATCTTTATCAGTTCGAGCAACTGGCGTCGTCTATCCACCCGTTGGCGCAGTGTGGTCACTTCGCGCGCAGGCAGCCGGTAGCGTTTCAGTTCGCTCTAGCGTCCATATCGGGTAAGCACATGGGCGTCAATGGCATCAGTCTTGGCCAGGATGCCTTGGCTGCGGGCGAAATCACGCACCCAGCGCGGATTGATGGGGGTGACCGGGATGCCTTCTGCCAGCAGGGCCGCCAGCAATTTCCTTTCATAGCCGCCGCTCGACTCGCAGATGACCCACACCGGGCGGCCCCGTGTGTGAATCAGGTGGATGAGGCGGGCGTGTTGCTTGGCGGTGTTCTTTAAGCAGTCGGTGCCCTTTTCGTTTTCGAAGGCGACTTCGAAACTTTCTTTGGCCGTGTCGATGCCGCAAAGGATATAGTCTTTGATTTTTTTCATGTGATGTGAATACTC
>JAJFLU010000054.1 GCA_021772515.1 Opitutales bacterium | reverse complement strand
AGGGGCCGGGAGATCCTGGCACTCTCAACATTAGAGAGGGTTAAAAGTTTTTTCGAGTCCTTCCTCCGACGAGTTATATGGACCCATTCTCGGAAGGACTCAAAAAACTCGGCAATCATCATGGGGTAACCTACAAGACGAAGAGTTAATTTTTTAAGTTGGCGCCATTCGGGACATAGACATTCATTTTCAGCAATCATGCTAAAGCTATGGTTTTCCCAATCCCAAAAGTATAGATTTGAGGAACTAAAAGTTTGAATTTGGGCGGGAAGCAAATATTACTCAAGTTACATGGATGCTTTGTATCATGCTGTTTCTGGTTGGCGGTGGCCGATGGCGCTGTCGGTTTTGTTTTTGCTATTGGCTTGGGAGAGCGCCTCACCTTATTTTTTGTTTTTTCGGGCCAAGACCAGGAAACGGCTCCGGCACGGGGGGAGGAATATGTTTTTGGGCATCTTCAATGGAATTGTCGTGGCGGTGGTTTTTGCGGGCCTGTGGTCGATAGTGACGGAGTGGACGACCGCTAGGGGTTACGGCCTCCTCAATCTTGCGGAAATCCCGACCTGGGCACACGTCATGGGCGCTTTTATTCTGCTGGATTTCTGGACCTACTGGTGGCATCGGTTCAACCATATCGTGCCCTTTTTCTGGCGTTTTCACAAAGTGCACCACTCGGACCCTTTCATGGATGTGACGACCGCGAACCGGTTTCACCTGGGCGAAATCGTTCTCTCCTCGCTGTTTCGCCTGCCGATCCTCTATCTGATCGGTAATTCTCTGGGTGAGCTGGTTTTTTATGAAATTTTTCTGTTTGCCAATAACCAGATTCAGCATGCCAACATCGGGTTATCTGCTTTGGGGGACAAGATTTTGCGAATATTCGTGACCAGTCCGGCGATGCATAAGGTGCATCATTCGCGGTTGCTCCCCGAAACCAATTCCAACTACACCTCGCTGTTGTCTGTGTGGGATCGGCTTTTCCGGTCCTTCCGCCTGAGGGCAAAACCCCATGAAATCAATTTCGGTCTTGAGGACACCGACGCACCCCGCCAACAGACCTTGCCGGGGCTATTTCTCATGCCCACGGAAAAAAACAATCCGCCCATTCCCTCCAAAAAAAAGACCGCAAAGTCCGAGCCAAAGCCGAAAACCTGACCCGATCGGGGCCTTCTTATAAATGTTGTTGATTTCGGAGAAAAAGCTTTTCATATTGTCGCAATAAAATATGCTGGAGGTATATTTCCACTGGAGTCCTCCATTTGGCCGATATGAATCAATCAATAGTTAGTTCGAATCCGAATTTAAGGAGTGAGGAGAATTTCCGCACGCTCTATGAAAACGCACCCATTTCGATATGGGAGGAAGATTTTTCGGCGGTTAAGAACTATATCGATGAGTTGCGCGAACAAAATGGGGTGTCGGATTTTCGGGCCTATTTTGACGAACATCCCGAAGCGCTCAGTCAGTGTGCGGAGCTGGTAAAAGTAGTCGATGTCAATCAGGCGACGTTGAGGCTTTTTGGGGCGGAATCGCAGGATGAATTTTATAGTGGAATATCAATCATTTTTGCGGATCAATCGCTGGAAGCGTTCAAGGATGAATTGGTTGCCTTGATAGAAGGAAAGACACGCTATGAAGGTGAGGGAACAAGCCGGAAATTAAATGGAGAGGTAATACATAACCAGTTTTTTGTGGCCCTGGTGCAAGGCTATGAGGAGACGTGGTCGAAGGTGATCGTTGGTATTATCGACATTTCCAGTCGCGTGCGGGCAGAGGAGAAACTTCAGACCAGCGAAAAGCGTTATCGAACCCTTTTTCTCAATTCCCCGATCTCGATTTGGGAGGAAGATTGCTCCGAGCTTAAGAAGTATATCGATGGCTTGCGCATGGAGGGGGTCTCCGATTTTCGCCGTTACTTCGAGGAAAATCTTGAAGCGGTTAAACATTGCGCCGGACTCGTTAAACTCGTCGCGATCAACAAGGCGACCCTGAGGCTTTTCAAGGCAGGTTCTTTGGATGAATTTACCCTGGGAATGCATTCCTTTCTGATCGATCAATCCTGGGTGACGATCAAGGAGGAACTCATCGCCCTGGCCGAAGGCAAAACCTCTTTTGAAAGTGAGATTATCGTCCAAAATTTGAAGGGTGAAATGCTCAGCACGGAGTTATTTTTGACCATTGTCCCCGGGCACGAAGACACCTGGGCGAAGGTTTTTGTTTCCGATATCAACATCACCGAACGCAAACGTGCGGAAGAAAAACTGCATTTTAGTGAAAACCGTTATCGGGCGTTGTTCGAGGAATGTCCTGTCCCGTTATGGGTGGAAGATTATACGGCCATCAAAAAGCGTTTGTTGGAATTGCGTAAATCCGGTGTAACCGACTTTAAAACCTATTTTAGGGAAAACCCGCAGTTTGTTGCCGATTGTTTGAAACTTCTCAAGTTGGTTGACGTCAATCAGGCGACGCTGGACTCCAGCAAAGCGGAAACAAAAGAAGCTCTCATCGGTCGATTTGACGAGCTATTCACCTCGATAACCGTCGAACAGTTTTCGGGACAGCTACTCGCTTTGGCGGAAGGCGAATCCACTTTTGTAACGGAGACCGAATGGAGGGACCTGGAGGGAACCGAAAAATATTCCATCATCCGGTTATCCATTTTTCCGAAATCCGAAAGCCCCGAAATAAGTGTTCTTTTCTCGAGTGTGGATATCACGGATCGCAAGGCGGCGGAGATTGCGCTACAGGAAGCCGAACAACGGCTGCGCACTCTTTCGCGCCGATTGATCGAGGTCCAGGAGGAGGAGCGGCGGCATTTGGCGAGGGAGCTTCACGACGAGATCGGCCAAACCCTCACGGCGATCAAGATTAATTTGCAAGCGCTGCCGAAAATCGACGAGCCCCTTACGCTATCCGAGAGGCTGGAAGATAGTATTAACAATCTGGATGATATGCTGCAGAAGGTGCGCAATCTAACGCTCGATTTGCATCCGCCGATGCTCGACGATCTCGGGCTGAAGGCCGCTTTGCGGTGGTTGGTGGACCATGAAATCGGGCGGAGCGGGATCGATGCCAGTTTTTCCTGCAGCGGTCTCGATTTTCGGCCCACCAGTCAAGTCGAAATCGGATGTTTTCGTGTCGCCCAGGAGTCATTGACCAATGTGATCCGGCATGCGCGGGCTCGCTCGGTTGCGGTGCAATTGGAGCCGGAGTCCAATACTTTGCATTTGGTCGTAAGTGACGATGGGCTCGGGTTCGATGTCGCGGATAAGTTTCAACATGCAGAAAATGGCCGAAGTTTCGGTCTAACCGGAATGACGGAAAGGGTAGAAATGCTCGGCGGCCGTATTGAATTTCGATCCACTCCCGGAAATGGCACCGAAGTGCATGCCTGGTTTCCGAGCGCCTCACCTTTCCCCGCAAAACACCAAAATCATGAAAAAAATCCGAATTCTCCTGGTGGATGACCACCGCCTGGTACGTGCCGGTATTCGCGCCCTTCTGGAACAAATGTCCGATGTAAGCGTGGTGGCAGAAGCCAGCAATGGCCGAGAGGCCCTTGAATTACTCCAGACCCACGGCCCCGATATATTACTGATCGATATCGCCATGCCCGAGTTGAATGGGCTGGATGCCACCGAGCGGGCAATCGCGAAGCATCCGGGGATTAAGGTAATAATCCTTTCGATGCATTCCAATGAGGAATATGTCTTGCAGGCTCTGCGAGTGGGGGCATCGGGGTATTTGCTCAAGGATTCCGCCACCGGTGAGCTCGAATTGGCGATCAAGGCAGTGTCTCGGGGTGAAAGTTTTCTCAGCTCGAATGTGTCCAAACATATTATCAATCACTATCTGGACCGCACCAAGGGGCATCCCGGACCGTGGAATCAGTTGACCTCCCGCCAACGGGAGATTTTACAGATGATCGCCGAGGGCAAGACTACCAAGGAAATCGCGTTTTTCCTGAATATAAGCGCCAAAACAGTGGAATCGCATCGCGCACAGGTGATGGAGCGGCTGGATATCCACGATGTGCCGGGTCTGGTGCGGTATGCCCTGCAAAAGGGAATCATCCAGCCCAATTGATATTTGGAAGAATGCTCGATGCCGGAGGCAGGATCGGGGAAAGCGGGTTTTGGGGAGCGGATTGGCTCCGAGCGGTAGGTCGTAAGGCATTTTTCTGCCCTGTGTAGGGAATTCCCCTATAAAAAGATTTTCCAGATTACTGTATCATGTGCCCCAACGCATATTTTTGGGAGGGTGGCCTGACAACCCGCCACCGGAGTCATCTTTGAATTTTAAACAATAACGATTTTCTTGAATTTTTCCGACACAATGAGGTCCAATATTATTGGTTTGCAGGCCGCAGTTGAGATTGTGGTTAATGCAGCAAGTATGGACAACCTAGCCAATCCGACTTCGATTGGAACTGGTATTGCGCACACTTCCCTCGACTGCGGGGGGAGCTACAGCCCGGCCGAACCAGAATAGTGCACTGCCTTGGCCGGCGTCACCGTTTTACCAGTTCCTGCCAATCCTCCCGGCTTCGATGTCGGATGCTGGATGCGGATGATTATGGAGAGATTTTCTATGGGATTCGCTGGAATCTTGCCTGGAAAAACCTTAGGTGCTTTGGCTCGTAGGTCATTTGCAGACCTCGAATTTTGTCGCGTTTAGAATAAACCTCTTCAATCGATTCTGCGACAACATCCATGTGGGCCTGGGTATAGACTCGGCGCGGAATCGTAACACGCACTAATTCAAGTTCTGGATAGTTGTTCTGGCCGGTTTCGGGATTTCTCCCGGCTGAGACTGCCCCGCGCTCCATCGTTCGCACGCCGGAATCGAGATAGATTTCGGCGGCCAGAGTCTGGGAGGGAAATACCTTCTGGGTTAGATGGGGCAAAAATCTCTTTGCATCGAGAAATACCCCGTGGCCTCCAATCGGTCTGACGATGGGGATGCCCTTGGCCAACAAATGGTCGCCCAAATACTGCACTTGGCCGACGCGGGCATGGATGTGGTCCTCATCGACGGATTCGGCAATTCCGATGGCGAGGGCTTCCATGTCGCGCCCGGCCATGCCGCCGTAGGTGTGGAGTCCTTCGTAGATCACGACCATATTTCTGGCTTGATCGAAAATATCTTCGTCGTTGAGCGCGAGGAATCCGCCGATATTGACCATGGGATCCTTTTTGGCGCTCATGGTGGCCCCATCGGTGAGCGAACAAATTTCTTTCACGATGGCGGCGGTGGAGACGTTTTGGTAGCCTTTTTCTCTTTCTCTTATGAAATAGGCGTTTTCCGCCACCCGGGTCATGTCATGGATGATGGGAATACCGTGCTTTTGTGTCAGATCGCGTAATTCCCTCAAATTTTGGAGGGAAATCGGCTGCCCGCCTGCCATGTTGACGGCGGTTGCTATGCACACATAGGGAATTTTGCGTGCGCCGTATTTCTTGATGAGGGCGTCCATCTTGTTCAAGTCCACATTACCCTTAAAAGGATGTTCGTTTTCTGGATCGTGGGCTTCATCGATAATAATGTCGGCAAACTGCCCTCCGGCGAGTTCCTGATGCAACTTGGTGGTGGTGAAGTACATATTACCCGGAATGATGTCACCGGGTTTGATCATAATCCGTGAAAGGATGTGTTCGGCGCCGCGACCCTGATGTGTCGGCACGATGTATTTGTAGCCATAGAAGTCCTGAACGGCCTTCTCAAGATGGTAAAAGTTGTCACTGCCGGCGTAGGATTCATCCCCCCGCATCATGCCCGCCCACTGTCGGTCGCTCATGGCGGAGGTGCCGCTATCGGTCAGCAAGTCGATAAAAACATCCCTGGATTTGAGTAAAAAAGTATTATATCCGGCTTTGTGAATGGCGATCTCGCGGTCCTCGCGGGTGCTCATCGTGAGCAGCTCGACCATTTTGATTTTGTAAGGCTCGGCCCAAGCGCGGGGGTGTGGGTGAGATGGCGTCGTAGTTATTCTCATAGGAAAGGTTTTTACTTTTGTCAGTTTAAGGAAATGGAAATTCGGATGATTGTTTGTCCGAACAATATACAGCAAAACCGCCGATTGACAAAAAAAGTGTGCGATATGGGGGGGGAGGATGGGGGAGGAAGAAGAGGATGCAGGATGCTTGATGCAGGATGGGGGATGGAGGAGAGGATGCAGGATGCTTGATGTAGGATGGGAGGGGGAGGATGCTGGAGGAGGAAGAGTGGGAAATTTTTTTTGGTTTTTGGGTGTTTTTTGTACTAATTATTATTAATTTTGGGTTTTTTAGCGAACGCAGCCAACGCAGCCAACCTAGTCATTGTGGGTTTTGGGAATATGTGGTATTTATGTAAGCTTGAAATATAACGAAACACGACAATTCCCCCTTCGCTGGGTCACCGGCGAAACAAAAAGCGCAGGTTTTTCTAAATTTTTCCTAAGATTTTATGAGCTGGCGCGTTGATACTATGAATGCAAGACAACTGGACAAACCCGAGAATACCCGAATGAGCGATGAAACACCCGATGACAGGCAACAATGGATTCGCGCCCTCCTCGAGCGGCATGGCAGCTCTCTCACCCGATACGCGAGGACTTTTACCGGAGATTGGGAAAGCGCCCGCGATGCGGTGCAGGAGACTTTTCTGCGATTATGTCGCGAGGATACCTCCAAAATTTCCGACCATCCGACCCCGTGGCTTTATCGGGTTTGCCGCAGCCGCGCCCTCGATTATTTGCGAAAGGAGGAGCCCATGACTCCCGTTGAAAACTCACAGCTTGCGCTTGAGGCGGCTCCGGAATCCTCTCCTTCGGCTCGATTGGAGAAGAGCGAGGCGGTGGGCTCCGTTTTGGAAATCATGGAGGCATTGCCAGCCAATCAAAAGGAGGTCGTGCGTCTTAAATTTCAGAGCGAACTGAGCTACAAGGAGATTGCCGAGGTGACGGGTTTGACCGTTTCCAATGTCGGTTACCTGCTCCATGTGGCCTTAAAATTTATACGAAAACAAATCAGGGGAGAGGGCGAACTTTTGCCGGAGTCCCAAGGAGAAACTTGAATCTACATCTACAACTCTTAAATCATGAATCCAGATGATCCAAAATTAACCGCCTATGCTCTCGGGGAACTATCCGAGGAAGAGGCCATTGAATTTGAACGAATCCTCGCCCAAGACAAGGGGTTGCGGGAGGCGGTCGATGAAATCCGGGAGACCGCCGATACGGTGCTGACCGCCTTGGGTGGTGAAGTCGCCTCCGCCCTCACGTCGGAGCAGGAAGAGCAGATAATCACCACGGCAATCGAGGGCGAAGCGGGCGCAAATGCAGGGGCGAATGCGGAAGCGGAAGCCAAGATAGTCCGTGTGCCTTTTTACCGGAACGCCACCTACCTGAGCATGGCGGCAGCGGCTGTGATGCTGCTTTCGATTTTGGGAGCGCTTACGGTATTCAATGACATCAGGAAGGCAGACGAGATCGCCAGAAACAATAAAAAGTCTGTATATATAGTAGATACCCCTACCAATGCGGGTGTAGATTTGACCAAACCTCCTCCTTCTCCTTTACCGGAAGCGGTGGAGGTGGCGAGAGTCGAATCGCAAGTGGAAGCGGTAGTGGATTTTGATTTCGATAGTGCTTCTCCTGGGGAGGCAGTGACGGTTACGGCGGGTGGCGGAAATGCCAGTGTGCCAGAGGCGGTTGCTGTTGCGAAGATTTCCCTTGCTGGTGACATTTCATCTGACGAAACAGCGATCTCTCCAGGGTTTGATATTGGGGGAACGGAAATCGATGAGCTGCGAGGCAGTTATGATTTAGACGATGCTGAAGGGCTCATAAATGGAGCAGAGAATATAGCGATATTGGCTAATACGGTAAATGATGAATCCTTAGGGGTCGTTCTTGACGGTAACCTTTCCTCAGTCCCGGAGCAGGAAATAGTGATCGATCTGGATGGTGGAGGACGTAGGCGTTCAGAAAAAGATTCAGGTAGTTTATCTTCTATTAAATTAGACTCCTATAGAAAGCAGGCAAGAAATAGTGACGAGGGACGTTACTCATTTGGTGAAATTCAAGAATTTGCTTCAGATTCCCTTAATGTGGTAACAAATTCCGGGGTTGTAACCACTGCGTTTCCCATATTACCCCCGGAGTCGCCTCCTCCTTACCCGATGCCTACTCCGGTTCCGGGGGGGGAGTTTAACACTGAGGTTTATGATTCGATTGTGGATAATCCCTTTTTGATGGTGGAGCGGATTCCTTTGTCCACTTTTTCGATTGATGTGGATACGGCGGCTTATGCCAATATCCGGCGGTTTCTCACGGCCAACCAGAGGCCTCCCAAGGATGCGGTGCGGATCGAGGAGTTGGTCAACTATTTCCCCTACGAATATGCCCTGCCGGAAGAAAATGAGCATCCGCTGAAAATAAATGTGGAGGCGGCTTCGGCACCTTGGCAGGCGGAGCATCGGCTGGTGCGTGTGGCCCTCAAGGGCAAGGAAATCGATTGGGAGGAGCGGGCGGCGAGCAATGTCGTGTTTCTGCTCGATGTGTCGGGGTCGATGAATTCGCCCAATAAACTACCCCTGGTCAAGCGAAGCATGGAGTTGCTGACCCGGAAATTTGGTCAACGGGACCGCGTGGCAATCGTGACCTATGCGGGGCAGTCGCAGGTGGCCTTGCCCTCGACCACGGCGGATAACACGGAGACGGTTTTGCACGCGATTCGGAATTTGAACTCGGGGGGCTCGACCCATGCCAGCGCGGGTATCGAAGATGCCTACAAAATCGCCGAAAAGCATTTCATCAAAGGGGGCAACAACCGGGTCATCCTCTGCACGGATGGGGATTTCAATGTCGGTGTGACGAATCGCGGGAAGCTCGTGGACATCATCGAGGCGAAGGCCAAAAAGGGGATTTTCCTGACGATTCTCGGGTTCGGGATGGGCAATTACAAGGATTCCACGCTGGAGGAGTTGTCCAATAAGGGAAATGGCAACTACGGCTACATCGATTCCCTGAGAGAGGCGCGCAAGGTGTTCGTCGAACAGGTCGCCGGCACGATGATGACAATCGCCAAGGATGTAAAAATCCAGGTCGAGTTCAACCCGGCCAAGGTGCAGGCTTACCGGCTGATCGGTTACGAAAACCGACACTTGGAAGCCCAGGATTTTAACGATGATAAAAAGGATGCGGGCGAAATCGGCGCGGGCCATACGGTGACCGCTTTTTACGAAGTCGTGCCAACGGGAATCGAGTGGGAAGCGCCGGGGATCGACCCTCTCAAGTATCAAAAGCCAGCGGTAAAACCTCGGGTGACCGGGAGCGAGGAAATGTTGACGGTCAAGCTGCGCTATAAACAACCCGAGGCGGATACGAGCAGTTATCTGGACTTGGCGTTTGTCGATAGTGGAAAGGGTTTTGAAGAGGCGACGGAGGACTTTCGCTTCGCCGCCGGGGTGGCCGCATTTGGGATGGTGTTGCGGGATTCGCCTTTCAAGGGAACGAGCGCATTCGCAATGGTGCGGTCAATCGCCGAAAATGCTCAGGGGAAGAATCGCGGAGGCTACCGCTCGGAATTTCTCTACCTCATCGACCAAGCGGAAATGGTCACCCAATGAAGATGGCGGAGGGAAGGATGGGCTGCGGTTGCCTGTTACCGATTCAGGTCAGGCGCGAAAAAGGTCGGAAAACGCACCGTTTGCGGCACCTGTCTGCGCTGGAAATGGCCGCCGTGAAAATTGGAAAAGTTGCCGGAATCCAGGCTGTTAATTCTGGAATATACGGCGGAAGAATGGGAGCGTTGGCGATGATAATAGGAGGAACGCCCGTAGCGACTGTATCGGCTTCGGGTGGGAAGGCCAAAATAAAGGTGGGGGTCGGTGAAATTATAGAAAGGGTTGTTGTGATTATAGGCCAGCCGTTGAGCTTTTTCAGCACGGTATTCCGCGTCTTGAACACGGGATTCGAGCTGGGCCAGACGCTGGTTTTCGGCCTGCCGCTGCAATTCAGTGGTCCGCTCATTCAAGGCTTTGGTCAGAGCATTCGTGATATCGACCTCCGGGTAACGCCGCCGAAAGTTACGCCAGAAATCGAGCCTGACGCCCGCCGAAGAGGCCAGAAAATCGGGACTCGTGAGCTTGTCTTCCCTCAAGGCTATTCCCTCTTTGACGCGGATCTGTATGCGCTTCTCGACTAATTGGGCCGCTTTTTCGCGCTTCTGCTGTTTTTTCACCAAATCCGCCTCCGCCTCTTTCTCAGTCAATAAATCCAGCTTCGTCGCCTTGCCGTCAACCAGCGTAACCTCGCCCCGATCAAAAAACAGAACCTGCTTGTTTTTCAGGCTAATGACCCCATTGGGCCGCCCGAGAACTTCCTTTACACGCTCGAATGAATCGCCTGGCTGAAGCTCCATCGCAGGCAAGGCTCCCAGCGGTAAAATGAAGGTAAGTGAAGTTAAGAAAAGTGGGAGAAAAGAGTAATTCATGGTATTGGTAGGAATTGTCCGCGATGGAGGCTATTTCATGTTAGACGCCTGAATTCGATTTTTATTCACGGAAGATTTGGAACCGGGATCGGCGACGCGCATTTGTCCGTCTGCAATTGGATGTTTGCCTGCAGGTCGGTGGTGCCTTTTGTGAGAAATCCGCCCTGCAAAACTCTGGCCCGCAAACCACCTCGCCCTCGCAGTAATTTGAGAGCCCCCGGGCCGAAACCGTGATCCATCCACGTGCAGGGCGCGCAATGCTTTGTGCCGCGAAATACGGCCCCTCCGAGTGCAAATTCGTGGCCGATCAACTCTGTCACCGGAATGCCCGAAAGCACGACATTGCGCCGCAAAACAGCGGCTGATTTGTCGCTAATTTCAAGTGTATCTCGCAATTCCTCGAACACTTCCCACGCAAAAAAAGTGACCTGACCCTCATAATGCTGTTGGTAGCCAAAAAAACGATCACCCTTTAAGCCCATCCCGGCAACGACCTCTACCCGATCGACATCCTCGGTACTATGCTGACCTGGGTTACCAGGTATATTCGTGAAATAGTTATGGCCGGTGGAAACATATAAGTGCTTGACCTCCACAGAGTAATTGAATTTGTAAACTTCCGACATCATATCGCCAAACAGTATTTTTTATCCAGAAAAATTCCAATAAGTGACTAATAATTCCGATATTCAGTAGCAGAATAGTAATCCCAACAACACCCATTTTTCAACCGGATCATTAAAATTGCCAACAAAAAGCGAAAAAAATCAACCTGAACCAGATGCAGGGCATCGCGATCGACTGCGACAGAGGTTTGAGAAATTCGGCTTCTCCGGATTGACCGAACATGAGGTGGTCGAGCTTTTGCTCACCCTTTGCATTCCGCGAAAGGATGTGAAGGCCCCAGCCAAAGCGCTGCTGTCCTC
The DNA here is from genome assembly GCA_021772515.1 of Opitutales bacterium. Classification (GTDB taxonomy): domain Bacteria; phylum Verrucomicrobiota; class Verrucomicrobiia; order Opitutales; family UBA2987; genus JAJFLU01. Next base: position 9,210 of record JAJFLU010000054.1, on the reverse strand, counting down.
ATTCGGGAATCTCAAGGCGATCCTTGATGCCAGTCCCGATGCGCTCCGGCAGGTGCCCGGAGTCGGCAGGGTTACACCGGTTGCTTTTCGAGTTATTCGGGAGGCAGCCAGCCTCTATTTGCAGCAGGATCTGGAAAAACGCGAATGGCTCAACAGCACGGGAAAATTGGAGGATTTCTGGCTCAATCGCTTGGGCGGGCTCCAGCACGAAGTATTCGAGGTCGCCTACCTGAACAAGGCCTACCAGCTATTAAAAGACGGCGTGGACCGCGTGGAGGAAGGCACCGTTGATTATGCCCATGTTTATCCCCGAAAAATTATGGAATCGGCCCTGCGTAGAGCCGCCGTGTGCATTGTCCTCATCCATAACCACCCGACCGGGCGGGCCATTCCGTCACCTGAGGACAGAGCCCTCACCGATGAGCTTGTAAATGCGGGAGCCTCCCTTGGGATCCATGTGCTGGATCACCTTATTATAGCCGGTGACCAAGTATTCAGCTTTCGGCGCGAAGGGTTGATTCCCCCAATCGGCGGTGGGCCCCTAAAAAGCTAAGTTCAGGTTTCCAGTCAGCCAAAGGAGCGTCAACTGCCCAAGGCCCACGGCAAACCCGAGGACTCCGCCGAGCAGTTCGATGGTTCGAAATTCCTTGCTCGCTACCCGATGGATGACCGACTCCAGTTTTTCCAGATCGAAAGCCTTTATCTGCTCCTCGACATAGACCCCGACCTCCATGTGTTGCTCGGCTTCATCGCCGAGTTTTTCGGTTAAAGCCGTGGCGTGGATGGCCAATTCCTCGGCGGCGATACTCTCCAATGTCCCCAAGGTGCTCTCGTTGATGAAACTGCCGATTAGCGGGAGTCCCCGGAGGCGCTCCCCAATGCCGTCTCGCACTAATTTCCCGGCAAACTCCCGCATATACGGCCCCAAATCGATCTTTTTAATTTTTTCCCTAAAAAAATGATGGGTGATCAATTCCTGCTCGATAATCTCAGCCGTCCGTGCCGCGATCTCCTCTTGCCTCCTGGGAATCAGCCCCTGAAAAAGCACACCGAAAACACGAAAAGGTCGCCTCGGACGAAAAAGCATCTTGATCGCGACCTTATTGGTCAGCCACCCGATAAGAGCCGTAAAAATAGGAATATAAACAACAACCAGAAAATCCATATTCCCGCCCAGTTAAGGAAACCCGTACGACAAAGCAATTCTATACGAATATATGTGCCTATCCAAATCCATCCTCAAGTGTAGTTTTTAGCCCAAATAGGATCCAGGAGCCCCATTTTCTTAATTGCTTGCCTTGACTTCTTGAGGTTGAAAATGTAGTTTTGGGGTCCACAATACACGGAATTTGAGGAGGAAATATGATATCAAGAGTAAAAGTCAGGCTAAGCAAACGAATTCACGTAATATCGAGAAACAAAGGTTGGGCGGTGAAGCGGCATGGAGCTAGTCGTGCCAGTAAATTATATTTCACTAAAGATGCTGCGATTCGAGATGCAGAAAAAATGGCTGAAATCAAGGGTTGTGATGTGGTTGTTCACAAACGTGATGGATCAGTTCAGAGTTGGAAGAAGTCCAAGTGAAAACGTCTGGAGCGATGGCTTCATTTGACAAAAATGTTTTCATTAACTGCCCATTCGATAAAGATTATACTGAACTATTTCGACCTCTCATATTCACAATTTTATACTTGGATTACCGGCCTCGTATTGCTTCGGAGAGTTTCGATTCAGGGGAAGCGAGATTCACCAAGATATGCGAACTCATCGAGAACTCGCGATTGAGCATCCACGATCTATCCAGAATCCGAGCATCAGAGGAGTTGGAATATTACAGGCTCAATATGCCATTTGAATTAGGCGTCGATATTGGTTGCAGGTTATTCGGAAGTGGCAAGGCCGGGAAAAAGAAATGCTTAATTTTAGCTGAGAATCCTTATGAATACCAAAGAGCGTTGTCCGACCTATCAGGTTTCGATATAAAGGACCACTCGAATAATGCAGAAAGTGTCGTCCGTCAGTTGCGTAACTGGTTTGTGGAGGTTGACCGGCTATCACCATCAAGTGCCAGTCAAATCTGGGGTGACTTTAATGATTTTCTTTCAGATTTTTATGACAAACGAAAATCTGAAGGATTCCATAGCAAAGACCTCGATATGATGCCCGTCCCGGAAATGATGCGGTTTATGCAAGATTGGTTGAACAACTATTGAATCTTCAAGTTCTCCTTTTCAATCTCGCCTTATGATCCCAGGGGAGGCGGACTTTTTCGGGTTCCTTTTTCCAGACTTGGTAGGGATTGAAGATTTTGCCGGGATTGAGGATGTTGTTGGGGTCGAGGGTTTGTTTGATGGCTTTCATGGTATCAATTTCCGCTTTGGTGTGCTGGAGGCGGAGAAAGGGGGTTTTGGCCAACCCGATGCCGTGCTCGCCCGTGATGGCTCCCCCGAGGGCAACCACTTTTTCCATGAGAGACTGGATTGCTTTTTCCGCCTGCCGGGCCTGTTTTTTGTCCTCCCGGTTGAACATGATGTGGACGTGGAAATTGCCGTCCGCCAGATGGCCGAAAGTGGGCGTTGCCAGGCCGAAATCCCGTTTCAGTTTCAAGGTGTAATTGATCAGCGGGATATAGCTTTTTATGGGAACGACGACATCCTCGTTGAGCTTGGTATCGCCCAGTTGAAACATTGCCTGCGAACACGTGCGCCTCGCGGCCCAGAGGGATTCCGATTCTTCTTCCGAGGAGGCTTCTTTATATTTTGATGCCTGCTTATTAGCCCATCCGCGAATGATTTCCTTTTCATCGGCTATTTGGGCCGGATGGCCGTCCAGTTCGATCAGGAGCAGGGAAGTGTTTGGAGCCTTTGGAAAAACCGCTTTGCCGGTGTAGGATTCCAGGCATTGCACGGTTAGCCGGTCCAGAAATTCAAGAATCGCGGGCATCAGGGGGACTCTTAGCAGTTGCCGGGCCGCCCTGAGAGCCTCGTTTTCATTTTTAAATGCGGCCAGGCAGGTCCAGCGGGTCTGCGGTTTTGGGATAAGCTTGAGATGGGCCTTCGTAATGACACCCAATGTGCCCTCGCTCCCGATCCACAGATCGCGGATATTGTAGCCGGAGGCGAATTTTTTCAAACCGGCGCCCCAACGCACTTTTTCACCCGTCGGGAGAAACCCTTCCAACCCCAAAATATAATCCCTGGTGACACCGTATTTTGCCCCTCTCATTCCACCGGCATTCGTAGCGATGGTTCCCCCGATGGTGGCGTATTTTATAGACGAAGGGTCGGGCGGGTAGAACCAGCCCCTTTTTTCCGCAGCCCGCTGAATCGTTGCGATGCGCGCGCCCGGCTGCACCGTGGCTATTCCAGACTCGGCATCGATCTTGACACTCCGCCAATGCGACAGGTCGAGGACCCAACCGCCTCGAACCGGCGAAGCGGCCCCGGTCGTTGCGGTGCCACCCCCACGCGGAGTAACGGGAACCCCGTGGCGATTGGCCAGCCGAAGAACCGCCCCCACGTCCTCCTCACAGCGTGAGAGAATGACCGCCTCGGGCAGAAAGGACAGTCGCGCGTTGTCAAAAGAGGCTGCGTATAATTCCTTTTCGCCCGTTTGCACCAACGCGGCACCGATCTTTCTTTTTAGAGCGGAGAGGGCTTTTTTGCGGTTTTTTTCCTCCATAACTATTGCCTGCTTAAAACGGGAGAGGTTATCAATGAGGTAAACTTTATCGCAAATGAAAAACCATTTTGCTATTTGCCCGCAAATTTGATTTCCTCGCCCGAAAATATCTATTCTTAAAATCCTAAAAGCCATTCAACTTATGTTCAAGCTCTCCAAAATTCGATTGTTATCATTTTTAATTTCTCTGTTGCTGTTTACCGTCAATAGCCAGGGCAGAACCATCGTCCATGCCGGTTATTTGATTGATGGGGTGGGCGACGAAGCGCGTAAAAAGGTTACCATTGTCATCGAGGGGGATCGCATTGCGGAAGTGGCATCCGGCTATCTGCCGATCGGGGAGGGCGATGAGCTGATCGACCTGAAAAACCGGACCGTCATGCCGGGCTTGATGGATATGCATGTTCATCTCTACTTGGAAATATCTCGGCGCACCTATATAGATCGATTTACAATAGATGCCGCTGATTACGCTTTCAAATCGGTGAAATATGCGGAGCGAACCCTCATGGCCGGTTTCACCACGGTGAGGAACCCGGGGGACGTATATAATGTTACGATTTCCCTGCGTAACGCCATTAACAAGGGCTTGGTGATTGGGCCGAGAATTTTTTCCGCTGGCAAGGGGATTGGCACAACCGGCGGTCATGCCGATCCCTCCAACGGCTTGAACGATTTGCTGACCTATGACGCCGGGCCTGTAGGCGGAGTCGTCAATGGGCCGGATGAAGCCCGAAAAGCCGTCCGGCAGCGCTACAAAAATGGCGCTGATTTCATTAAAATTACCGCCACCGGCGGCGTTCTCAGTTTGGCCAAAAGCGGGCAAAATCCGCAGTTTACGATGCCGGAATTGGAGGCCATTGTGGAGACCGCGAAGGATTACGGATTCACCGTAGCCGTCCACGCCCACGGCACCGAGGGCATGAAACGCGCGGTCCTCGCGGGTGTCGATTCCATCGAACACGGCACTTATATGACCGCTGAAGTCATGGAATTGATGAAAGAGCGCGGAACTTATTACGTGCCGACCATTTCCGCCGGAATGTGGGTGGGAGAAAAGGCCAAGGAAGACGGATTTTTTCCGGAAATTGTCCGGGTCAAGGCCGCTGCGATCGGGCCGGTTATCAGTGACACCTTCGCCAAAGCCTACAAAGCTGGCGTGAAGATTGCCTTCGGGACAGATACGGGGGTCTCCGCGCATGGAGATAATGCCAATGAATTCATTTACATGGCTGATGGCGGGATGCCGCCGATGGAGGCCATCAAATCGGCAACGATGGAAGGTGCCAAATTGTTGAAACAGGAGAAGGAACTCGGCAGTGTCGAGGCGGGTAAATATGCGGATCTGGTTGCGGTTTCCGGCAATCCCCTCGAAGACATCGAGTTAATGACCAAAGTGAACTTTGTCATGAAAGCTGGTGTCGTTTACAAAAATGAATAAGATATAGATCCAAATTCCGCCAATCCTCGCCATGAAACTAAAATCATTACTCTCAACCACTATTTTATGCGGATTACTACCGACCCTTTGTTATGGTTGGGGAGGAAACGGCCACCGCATTGTCGGCGCTATCGCGGCCAGCTATTTGACCGAGGAGGCCAGAAACGCCGTTACCGATCTCCTCGGTGAAGAGACACTGGCGACGGCTTCCACATGGGCCGATGAGATCAAGAGTGATGAATCCTACAACTGGGCTTTCCGGCTGCATTTTATCAATCTCCCGAGGGATTCGGAAAAGGTGGACCTGGCCCGCGATTGTGTTGACGGCGACTGTGTGGTCGCAGCCATTAACAAATATTCCGGAATTCTGGCCGACGCCCATGCGGGGAAGGAGAAACGTATCGAGGCTCTTAGATTCCTCGTGCATTTCATAGGAGATATTCATCAGCCGATGCATGTTTCCTATGCCGATAATCTCGGTGGCAATACCGTAAAAGTAAGTTGGTTTGGCAAAACCGACGACACAGGCCCTTTCGGTGATTTCAAATGGAACCTGCACGGTGTTTGGGATTTCGGTTTCATCAGCCAGCGCACGGGGAAAGACTGGGTGGCCTTGGCTATCCGGATTCGTTCGGATATCAACGATATTCAGCTGATCGACTGGAGCAGCACCCGTAATCCCTTGGATTGGGCGAATGAATCTTATTACATCACCCGCCAGATATACAGCCAATTGCCGGAAGATAAAGTGCTTGGGCAGGACTTTTACGAAAAAAATATCGCGACCGTGGAGACACGCCTTGCCGCAGCCGGTGTTCGCCTTGCCGCCTTATTGAACCGTAGTTTTTCCGGCGCAGCCACAGCCGTTTTACAGCCCTCAACCGAATAAATAATCTGCCATGAATGATAAATTTACCTCCTACGCCCACCCCGAAGCCATTGTTGATACCGAGTGGCTTTCTCAAAATCTGGACAACCCCGCAATCCGGATCATCGAAAGCAATGAGGATGTCCTTCTCTATGAAACCGGCCATGTGCCCGGCGCGGTCCACATCGACTGGCGCAGGGATTTGCAGGATGACGATATTCGCGACTACATAAACCCCGAAGAATTTGCCGCCCTATGCTCCAGAAACGGCATCGCATCGGATACCGTTTGTGTTTTTTACGGAGACAAATCCAACTGGTGGTCCTGCTACGCGCTTTGGGCCTTTCGCATGTTCGGACATACGAACATCCGCATAGTGGACGGCGGCAGGGCCAAGTGGTTTGCCGAAAACCGGCCAACGACCCGCGAAACTCCCTCCTTTCCAGCCACCGATTATCCAGTTCCTGAAAAACGGCTCGATGACGAAGTCCGCGCCTTTGCGAAAGAGACTTTGGCCCATGCCGAAGCCGGGAAACCCCTCGTCGATGTGCGTTCACCCGGAGAATTTCGCGGTGATGTCACCCACATGCCCGATTATCCGCAGGAGGGCGTTCTCAGAGGAGGTCACATTCCCGGCGCCCAAAGCACTCCCTGGTCAACCGCCGCAAATGAGGATGCCACTTTTAAAAGCCGGGAGCAACTCGAGGAAATTTACACGAAAAACCTGAACCTCGATCCGGAGGGTGAAACCATTGTTTACTGCCGTATCGGCGAGCGTTCCAGCCACACCTGGTTTGTCCTCACCTATTTGCTCGGCTACGCGAACGTGCGAAATTACGACGGCTCCTGGACCGAATGGGGCAACACCGTTCGCGCGCCCATCGAAAAAGGCGATTAGGCTCAGCCGCCCGCCATTTCCATGAAAAACGGCAGCAGCGATTACCCGGAACGGCTTCGGGAAATCATCGAGTTTTTCGATTCACTCGAGGAGGTTGAAAAACGGGAAAACCTCATCGCCTATGCCGACAACGCCCCAAAACAGGAGCCCCGCGAGGGAGAGGCTTTCGACCTCGAAGATGTGCGCAAAGATGAAGAATGCACCGACACCGTGGGGGTATATCTCCGGGTTGAGGAGGGAAATCGCTCCTGTTTTCGCATTGCACTGGGCCCGCAGGTTCAGACATTGACCAGAGCCATGACCGCCATCCTTTGCACCGGGTTAAACGGCTCCCCGCCCGAATCCATCCTCGATATCCGGCAGGACTTCGTCCCGAAAATCGTCGGAGGGGAGTTGGTGCGGATTCGCAGCCAGACCGTTTACTACGTCCTCGGAAGGATGAAAGGAGCCTGCAAGGCCTATATGCACCGTCGGGACAGGGACAGTATCTAATGAGATAGGTTTTAGTGTAAATTGGCCAGTATAGGTTAAAATTGTGCAACGATTTCTGCTGTTCTGAAAGCTGGTGAAACGACAAAGCACGCTGAAGGCGTGCCATTCGCCAGCCCCGGGTGAGGTAAAACCCGGGGTTCCCCGACCCCACAGCCCTTTGCACGCTGAAGGTGTGCCATTCCCTAAAAACTACACCTCGCTTTTAACCAACCAATAAGGAATGAAACGCCTTCAGGGTTTTGAATATTAACCAAAGGTATGTGTGCCCAGGCGTTCCACCCCTGGCTGGCGAATTATGCCCCTTCAGGGCATGTTACCCCGCCCTTTGCTAGTCAGTTACGAAGGGACAAAAGCAGCTAAATTTACCCCTCAACCGCCCATGAAAAATGTGCCCGGTTTCAATGCGAAACCAGGTTTTCTACCACAACGTATCCCAAAAGGATGAATAGAATCGCTGCCCCGAGGGCAAGCACGAGCAGGTTACCGGGCCGAATTCCCAATGAGGCAGTGAACCGGATGACTCCTTCTTTCGCCTCCGTGTGCAATCTTAAGACTGCAAAAAGATTGAGAACCACCGCTATTAAAAGGCCGCCCAGAAGTATGGCGGGCGATAGGGGGTATATCGATGTGCCGGCTAGATATCCAAGCTCGTATTTCAGTATACTGCCGGTGACAAAATAAGTGGCGGGCAGGGCGGAGACCAGTCCGAATGCGGCCAACCAGTAATTTGTGGGAAGGAGGGCTGTGCTTTTCATGTCATCTTGTTGATATCGGTTTTCAATCTGTTCGCAACGGCGAATTTGGCGTAACAAGCTCGAAACACAGGAAGACGCGCGGCTATTTTGTATAGTGGTCCGCGCCCATGAAATGGAGGGAGACGTAGGGTTCGTCGCCCACCACCCAGCTATCGTGCGGGTCCGGGGGGATGTAAAAAAGGCTTCCGGGATTCAATTCGATGATCTCGCCCGACTCCATCGCCGCGACCGCCTGTCCCGATACCACCATGCCCACATGCTCGACTTCGCAAAATGCGGCCCCCAACCCCTTGCCGACATGCTGAGACCACTTCCAACCCGGCTGGTAGGTCGCCCGCCCGATGGTGAGACCCCCGATATTCACGACCTCAAACCTGCCTTTTTCAAACTCGCGCACCTCATCCGGCTGCTCAAACCGCTTTAACATAGCCTCATTCATAACGCCTCCTTCCAGCTTTTTCTTTTATATGATTTTTTTTGGGGAAATAGAAACTTATCAGGTTTTGCAGATGACTTCAATCGTGGTCTGTGTCTAATGTTTGATTGCTTGCAAAAATGTTAAATTACCTTTGTAACATTCAATCCAGTTTTTCATAAAACCACAGATTACACAGATAGGATAGGCGCAGATAAGAACTGCTGCTCGCTCAAACGCTACCTATCAAATTATCCGTGTGATCCGTGGTAATAAAGATCTTTCAAACGCAAAAGAGCCCGGGTGGTGGAATTGGCAGACACGCCAGATTTAGGATCTGGTGCCGAAAGGCGTGGGGGTTCGAGTCCCCCCCCGGGCACCATTACCGATTTTCAATAGCCCTGGATTTCTTTTCTTGGTTAGTATCATTTTACTCTTTTTCAGGAAACACTTTATTGTAACCTTTTCAGCCAAAGAATTACGAACACTCTTGAAAATATCGGTCGAAAGAATAAAGAATCTAGGGTGTGTTTGAAAAGTCTCATTTAGGTAAATTTTCTGTTTGACTATATCTACTTTATATGACGCTATGTCGTTGTTATGCAAAAAGAAAGACTTCTTCTTAATGACGCGGCTTGGAAGGCCGCAAAAAAATTAACT
>JAJFLU010000053.1 GCA_021772515.1 Opitutales bacterium | reverse complement strand
TTTCTGGCTGATGTCCTCCGTTGCCTTGGCGGTTTCTTTGGCCAATTCCTTGACCTCATTTGCCACCACGGCAAAGCCTTTGCCGGCTTCTCCTGCCCGAGCCGCCTCGATGGTGGCGTTGAGGGCCAAAAGGTTGGTCTGCTGGGCTATCGAGGTGATCACCTTGATGACTTGCCCGATCTCCGCGCTACTTACGCCGAGTTTACCCACCGTTGTGTTGGTTGTTTCGGCAACCTTTACAGCGCGATCGGCAACTGCCGATGCCTCTGTGGCGTTGCGGGCAATCTCCTTGATGCTGGCGCTCATCTCCTCGGCCCCCGTGGCAACGGTTTGCACATTATTGGTGACCTGCTCGCTGGCGGCGGATACGACATTGGCCTGCACGGAGGTTTCCTCGGCATTTCCGGCCATCGTCTCACTGATTGAATTCAGGTTTTCAGAGGCGGAAGAAAGCGAATTTGCGTTTGAATTAATACCCCCCATGCTTTCTCGAAGGGTGGTGAAGAACTGCAAAAGGCCTTTCCCGACCTGACCAATTGCGTCATCACCAACAACGGTAATTTCTTTGGTCAAATCTCCTTCACCGGCAGCTTCGACAACCCCGAGGATTGAATCCACCTTCTGGCGAAGTTCAGCGGCTTCTTTCTGTTCTCTCTCCCGTGCCTCCCGCGCTTCGAGTTTTTGTTGAGTGATGTCAGTTGCGTATTTAACGACTTTGAAAGGATTTCCGTTGAGATCGTAAATCGGATTGTAGGAGGCCTGAATCCATACTTCTTTACCGCCTTTACCGATACGCAGGTATTCACCTGCCTGGTATTCACCACGGTTGAGTTTTGCCCAAAACTCTTTATACTCAGCGCTCCTGCCATAATTTTCCTCCGCAAACATTCTGTGGTGCTGACCCTTTACTTCCTCCAACCTGTAACCCAGCGCACCCAGAAAATTGTCATTGGCCGAAATGATGGTGCCGTCCATTTCAAAAGAAATTACCGCCTGGGCTTTGCTAATGGCATCAATCTGCCCGGTGAAATCGGCGTTTTGTAATTTCTGATCGGTAACCTCCGTGGCATATTTGACCACCTTGAAAGGATTTCCATTGAGATCGTTAATGGGATTGTAGGAAGCCTGAATCCATACTTCCTTACCGCCCTTGCCAATACGCTTGTATTCCGCAGCCTGGTATTCACCCCGATTGAGCTTGGCCCAAAACTCCTTATACTCAGAACTCCTGCCATAGCTTTCCTCCACAAACATACCGTGGTGCTGCCCCTTGATTTCATCCAACCGATAGCCTAAAGTATTGAGGAAATTGTCGTTGGCTGTAATTATGGTACCGTTCAGATCAAATTCAATGACCGCCATAGATTTACCAATAGCCTCGAATTGCGCCTGAAATGCCGCATTTTTTTCTTCATTTTTCTTCTTTTCGCTAACATTCTCCCATGTGACAATATATCCGGCTTCCCCATGACTCGCCGAAATAGAGTCAACTGTCACATCAAGGGTGATCTCGGCAAATTCGAACTGGGCCGTATGGGGTAGCGAGGCTGAATTACGGAGGATTTTTTCGATACGAGCGGGGTCTTTGTGAAAACGGTGAATGGAACCGCCTACGATATCATTAATGGATAGGCCAAAAGCGTTTTTCACCTCCCCGGCGATATCGGTTAAGGTCGCCACTGCATTCGGGTTGGCGTAAATGATATTCAGGTCTGTATCTGCGATAAGAATGTTGACGGCGACATGATCCAGAGAGGACCGCAGACTGGTTGCATCGGACAATAAGTCAAGAGTGGCTGCAACGGTTGTGGCTGCGTTATCATCTTTGTCATTGAATTGGTTACTGTTCATTTCGATTATTATTTATTTTTGTTGGTAGAATTTGAGTTTATAGATTAAAATTTCGGTCACCAGATCAGTCCTTGGCAGGGTTCGGCTTTATTTAAAAGTGTGGTAAAGAGTACTTCACCGGCAACAGGGGCAACTTCCATGAGAGCTTGCGCTACCAGGCATCCGGGCAGATCTTCAGTTTCCATAATTTCGGCCAAATGGTAAACTACGCGATCAATATGAACCCGGGATACCTCGACAAAGTGATCTATCTGGACGCTCGATATATTGGCACTTGGCGGGAGTTTTCCCTGAAGTGTTCTGGCAAAAAAACCGAGCAAATGTTTTTTGAGGCGTACAGTTCGCGTTTTAACAAAAAAAGGCCGTAGCAAATCATCATCGATAGCTCGCAGATAAAACCGATCCACAACTCTCTCCAGAAACTCATCACCTCCGACCTGATGAAATAGTGATACTGGTTTTAACCAGGGAATCGATTGACTCAAAGTATGCATTATTAATCTGCTCGTATTCAATAAATTAGGCTCAAGATACTTGTCTCGGGAAATCATACTCTTTGCCGCAATTTTTATTTACTTTCCGCATTCCATTTAAACCACTGGTTAATTGAGGGATCATTCCCATGAGTGTGGAATTATCGACCAAATGGGAACAGACAGGTATTAGTAAAACACCTCATTTTGCCCATAGTGTTTACTCCTAAACGGCCTAGGTAATTATACGGATACCGAGCCGCTAAGGCATGTCACCGGTTTTATGAATCTGGTAATACCGATTTTTAAATTAACCGAGTCCGCACGTAATACACATTAAGTGCTTCACAAAGATCAGGATAAACCTTGAGCAATTGGTCCTTCCTCTGACTCAAAGGGACCCCAAAAGGCCTATAACTTCAGGATAATACCCTCTTCTACTCGGCCAGCACTTCCTCGATCAACTGAAGGAGTTCCTGCGGCAGGAACGGCTTATCTATGGTGGCTTGAGCGCCCAGTAGTTTTGCCATATTGAGATAATCCTTCATGCCGGTATTACCGCCTCCCGACATGGCAATAATTTTAATATCGGGAAAATCTCGCCGCAATTCCAGGATCGTGGCTATGCCCTCCTGTTCGGGCATGAAGATATCGGTAACGATTAAATCGAAAGGCTCTATACGGTAAATTTTAACGGCCTCAACTCCATTTAAAACGCTTGCCGTAGAGTACCCTGCCCTGTCCAATACCCGACATAGCATTACATTCAGCGACTCATCGTCATCTACAATAAGTATTCGTGGGATAATTATTCTCGCGCTCAATGTTCAGGATTTAGTTATAGTAGTAATTTGCGAACGACTCGACTCAGGTCCGCAGCATCAAAGGGTTTACCAAGACAGGCTTTTACTCCTAGAAACTGTATTTCCTGTTCTGTCAAGATTTGTCCCAAGCCTGTTATTAATATTACCGGCAGGTCGGTGCGGACTTCAATAAGTTCTTTCGCCAAATGAGCCCCTGTCATCTGAGGCATCGATTGATCGGTTACCACCAAATCAAATTTTTCCGGATTCTTCTTAAATAATTCGAGGGCTCGCAGGCTGCTGGTCCTCACGGTGACTTTATAATCCAGGCGTTCGAGAGATGACTTCACAGAATGGGCGACTGCGGCATTATCATCAACCAACAGGATACGTTCATTTCCCCTGGGGGGTGGATCAGCCGACAGCGTGAGGTCGCTTTTACCCAACGGCTCTAAGTCCTGAGAAGGCCAATATATGTCAAAGGTGGAACCCTTGTTCGGTACGCTATTAACAGTGATGGCTCCTCCATGACTCTTTACCACACCTTGTACCACAGAGAGTCCAAGACCCGTGCCCTGTCCAACATCTCGAGTGGTAAAAAATGGTTCAAAAATCCTCTCCAATATGGCATTTTCCATCCCGATTCCGGTATCGCTGATGGTGAGTTTCAAATAACTTCCCGCCGATAAATCGGAACTGATATCCTCTTGTTTCGAATCAAAACGAAGTTTGCTAAGCCGAATATCCACTGTCCCCCAATCTGACCCGATGGCAAGGTAAGCATTGGTGAGTAAATTTATAATTACTTGACCTACTTGCGTGGGATCACCCCAAATGTGGCCACTGTCCTCCTCAATTTCAATATGGACTTCGATGTTCGGAGGCAAAGTCGAACGCACCAAGGTAAGAGTCTCCCGGAGGATTTGACAAACATCCACCGCATCCTTCCGCTGCTGGTCCTCGCGGCTGAAAACCAGAATTTGTTTAACCAAATCCTTGGCTCGCTGTGCGCACTTTTCAACTTGAATCAGGTATCCAACTAGAGGACTATCCAAGGGAATATCCTCCATTACCATATGCAAATATCCAATAATAGGCTGCAATATGTTATTGAAATCGTGCGCGATTCCTCCGGCCAAAGTTCCTACGACTTCCATCTTTTGTGATTGACGAAGATGCGCCTCAAGTCTTTCGCGCTCTTCTTGGTCGCGTTTTTGTTGGGTGATATCCTTATGGGTGCCGGTTGTTCTTAAAGGGATTCCATTCTTGTCCCATTGCACCACTTTGCCCCGCACCTGTATCCATTTCCAATCGCCTGACTTCGTCCGCATGCGCGCCTCAAACTCACAAACCGGAGTGAGCTTTTTTTCATGTGCCCGCCACGCTTCAGTTACGATAGTGGTATCATCAGGGTGAACCAGTTTGTAAAAATCCTTATTTTTATTGCTGATCTCTTCTTTCTTGAAACCAAGCATATTTGCCCATCTCTCGTCCACGACCAAGTTGTCTGCAAGCTCATCGTAATTCCACATGCCGAGGTCGGAGGCATCAAGCGCTCTTTCCAAACGTTCCTGCGACATTTCCAATAGATTTTCCGCGCGTTTTCGTTCGGTGATATCCTTGATCGTTCCGGTGCTTCTCAAGGGATTGCCCAACTTGTCCCGCTCAACGATTTTGCCGAGCGATTGCATCCATTTCCAGTCACCCGATTTTGTGCGCATGCGTAATTCGATATCCATCACTTCGGATTCTCCCTGTACATGAGCACGTCGCGCCTCTTCTTCTCGGCATGTATCCTCTGGATGAACGATTTCAGTCCATCCTGATATATTCGGTCTGATTTCCTCGACTCCATAGCCAAGCATCTCGGCCCATCGCTCGTCCACCACCATCCGGTCTTCAAGGTCGTGGTAATCCCACAAACCCAGCCCAGAAGCGTCCAGCGCTCGCTCCAATCTCTCCTGATAGACGGCCAAAAGGTTTTCAGAACGCTTTCGTTCATCGATATCTTTGATTGTTCCAGACAATCCGAGCACTTTGCTCTCTTCATCCCAAAGAATTGGTTTTCCCCGGCCTTGGATCCATTTCCAATCTCCGGATTTGGTATGCATCCGCACCTCAAATTCACAAACTTTGATCAATCCTTTTTGTTGGGCAACCCAGGTTCTCTTTATTACATGAAAATCTTCTGGATGAACCATATCATACCAGCCCTTAAAATTTGGCACGATCTCCTTAACGTCAAACCCGAGCATTCCGGCCCATCGTTCATCAACAACCAATCGGTCAGTTCCCCTGTCGTAATTCCACATGCCCAGTTCGGAGGCATCCAAAGCTCTTTCCAAACGCTCCTGAGAAGATGCCAATAATTCCTCGGCCCGCTTTCTTTCGCTGATATCCTTGATGGTTCCAATGCTTCTCAGGGATTCTCCGCTTTTGTCTCTTTTTATAATTTTTCCGCTAGATTGAAGCCATTTCCAATCTCCGGATTTAGTGCGCATACGCATTTCCAGTTCAAAAACATCGCTCCGTCCCTCCTTATGATCTTCCCACGCTTTTTCCTCCTTAACGATATCATCTGGATGCAGGAGATTGTTCCAACCTGACAGATGCGGCTCGATCTCATCAATCCTGTAACCGAGTATGGTCGCCCAACGGTCATCTAGCACTAGCCGGTCTTCGTCGTCATAGTAATCCCACATTCCTAATTCCGAAGCGTCCAATGCGTGCTCAAATCGCTCTTGGTAAGTGGCCAATAACTCTTCGGAACGCTTTTTCTCATCGATATCTTTGTGGGTGCCCGCAAACCGCAATATTTTACTCCGCACATCCCGTTGAATCACTTTTCCACGACATTGAATCCAATTCCAGTCTCCGGACTTAGTGTGCATGCGAACTTCATATTCACATACGGGTGAAAGGCCTTTTCTGTGGTCGAGCCAAGCCTGCTTAACAAAACGAAAATCTTCCGGATGAATGAGATCACTCCAACCTTTAAATGTTGGTTCGACCTCCTCAACCTCGTATCCGAGCATTCCAGCCCATCGTTCATCAACCATCAAGGAATTGGTTGCCCTTTGGTAATTCCACATTCCCAATTCCGAGGCATCAAGGGCGCGTTCCAGGCGTTCTTCACTTTGCTGTAGCGCCAGCTCTCTGGTAATCCTATCAGTTATATTTCGAACGAAGGAGAGAATCTTGTTCGGTTCGTAGGCCAGCATGCGACCCTCGTAATATTGAGTGGCTTCCCTCAACGGTAAATTGAATTCAAAGTTTTGTATTTCACCGCTTTGCAGAGTCTTTTTTATACTGTCAATGGCAACTTCAGCTGTCGACAACGGGAGCACGTCGACAAGGTTTTTTCCGATAAGCTCCTCGGAAGGGGCGACTAGGTCAGCAGGGTTGGAAGCATGGTAATCCAGGTAGTTACCCTTTCCATCAAAGATAAAGATAAGGTCCGGGAATGATTGGAAAATGGCACGGTGTTTTTTTTCGCTTTCTATTAATGCCTTTTCGGCTTTTTTTTGCTCGGTAACATCAGTTACGATGGAAATAATTCCAATCACATTTCCATCCCGATCGCATTTGTAGTTCCATTCAACTTTTATTAAAATAATTCTTCCATCGCGAGTTAGGTTGCGGGAGTAAACGAACGAAGGATCGGGACGTTCGGAAAGAATTCGGCGAAGAAAGCGATGATAGTTTTTCTTTAAATATTCCGAGGCGATTAGATCCAACATGGAGGTACCGATAAGCTCGCCATCGTCATAGCCATGCATTCTATGAAAAGCGCTGTTAGATTGAGTAATGATACCATTTAGATCGATTTCGTTTATTCCGTAGGAGATGGTATCGACAAGAACCCGATAATTCTCCTCGCTGCGGCGCAGGGCTTCCTCTGCACGCTTACGGCTGGTAATGTTTCGAATCGCAGCGGCTACATTATGTGACCCATACGGAATCATGCGTCCCTCGAAAAATTTTTGTTTCTGGTTTATGGTTAATTCATACTCGAGAGTATGTATTTCACCACTGGCCAGGGTTTTCCTTATATTACTAAGTATAGAACGCGCGATCCCCGCAGGAAGAGTTTCATCTACATTAAGCCCGACTACTTTGTTAGATGGAACCGTAAGATCAGCTTCATCCTTGAAAAAACAATCCAGACAGGTTCCATCTTTATCGTAAATAATTACGATATCATGCAGAGTTCTTAGCATATCCCGAAATCTGATTTCACTCCGCCTGAGTTCCTTCTCTGCTTTGGCTTGCTCCGTTATGTCGGTGATCACTGATATATATCCGACAATATTCCCATCATCATCTAATTTATAATTCCAGTCGACCTTGAGTGTAATTATTTTTCCATTGCGGGTTTTGTTGCGAGTAAGGATATGCCCCCGCTCGGGACGCTCCCTCAAGATACGGCGAGATACGCGTTTATAATTTTTCCTCAAGGCATCCGTGGCAAACAGGTCCAGTAAGGAGGTGCCGATGAGCTCTCCGTCAGCGTAACCGTGCATCCTGTGAAAGGCTTTATTGGCTTGGGTAATGGTACCATGTAAATCTATTTCGTTTATTCCGTAGGAAATGGTATCGACTAGAGCACGGTTATTCTCCTCACTGTGGCGCAAAGCTTCCTCGGCCCGCCTGCGGTCGGTTATATTACGAATTGCCGTAACAACATTTTGCATCCCTGAAGGCATCATACGCCCCTCATAATACCGAATCTCTCCCTTTACATTCAGGAAGTAATCCATTGTTTGGATCCGCCCTGTTTGGAGGCAAGTTTGGATGTTTTGCAAAATTCTTTGGGCGACTGGCTGGGGTACCAAATGAGTCACATTCTGACCTATGCATTCCCGAGCGGGGAGAACAAGGTCGGCCTCATCTTTAGCAATACAACTGATACAGGTTCCATTCTCATCATGAATCAAAACAACATCATGAAGCTCCTCCAGAATGTTTTTGAAATGTTTTTCGCTCCGCAGGTGCTCTTCCTCCTTTAGCGCATTTTTTTTTAGATTGGAGGGCAATTGCCTTATTCGATGGTTTGGGTAGTCTTGGGATGCAGGGGCCAAATAGTGCGATTTACCCCTACTCCTCAACCAGTTGGCGCTATATTTATTTCGGTATTGAAAAGCCGAGTTTATGCCGGGATTGGATATATTTGTCATCATCGACTTTTTCTCCTCTTATTCTGAATTAAGATACCGATTCAGTATCCTGTATAATTCCTCTGCAATGATGGGTTTTGCCAGATGATCGGTGCAACCCGCCTGCGCCTGAAGGCCCTCCGATTCCTCTCCAATGCTCGCCGTTAGCGCGATTATAGGAGTATCTGCAATTTCAGGTATAGAACGTATTAGTCGGGTTGCTTCGAGGCCGTCCATAACTGGCATACGAACATCCATTAATACCAACTGTGGCTTTAGTTTTTTGGCTAATTCGACCGCTTCAAGACCATTTCGAGCAATTGTGGTACGGTGTCTGTGCTGTCCAAGCATATCCAATAACATTTCGCGAATAAGTTCACTGTCCTCTGCGAGAAGTATCCGGCATTCGCTGGGATAAGACTTTTGTTTTTCAATTCTCGGTCCCTTTGTTACCAAACTTTTGATAGAGGGTTTATTTTGAGGCAAGTTGAACCAGAAAGTGCACCCGTTACCGAATACACTTGTCACCCCGATTTCCCCGCCATGAATTTCTACCAGACGCCGGGTTAATGCTAATCCGATACCAGTGCCAATTGCTACGTTTTCGCTGAATTTTCCTATTTGATAATACTCGGAAAATATATTGTTTTGCTCCTCCTGTTTGATGCCGATTCCATTATCAGTTATCTCTATTCTGATATCATCTTCGGTATCTTTTATGAAATGAATTTCGATTCGCCCGTTCGAGGGTGTAAATTTGAAAGCATTAGAAAGGAGATTGAGCATGATCTGGTTACATTTCCTTCTGTCGGCAGTCATCTCTACTAAATGGGGATCGATAAATGTTTCCACATGCAAGTTTTTCTCGGTAAACTTGGCACCCATTATATTGACGATCGTTTGGATGAATTCCTCGATTGGAAATGTTTCTAATTCGACATCCATTTTACCGGAATCAATTTTTGCGAGGTCGAGGAGTCCGTTGATCAGATTGAGCAAGTGAACGCCCGCATTTGATATATTTTCGACATAGGAATTTTGCTTCCGATCAGCGGTTAGCCCGTAAGTTTTTTTAAAAAGATCGGCAAAGCCTAAAATCGCGCTAAGGGGTGTTCGCAACTCGTGGCTCATTGACGATATAAAGCGACTTCGGTGGTTGTTGGCTTCTTTAAGTCGCAGATTCGCATCCATCAATTTTTCCATGGACATCCTTAAATCATGCGTTCGTGATTCCACCGTATATTCGAGGTTCAGCCGGTGGCTCTCCAATTCTTGCTGTATCTTTTTTCGCTCTGTAATATCTCTAACGGCTGCAATAATTGTATGCCCATCACTGATCTTCGCCGCGCTTACTAGAAACTCCATAGGAAAAATCGACCCATCTTTTCGCAAGCCTGATACTTCTTGCGGTTTTCCGAGAAACTGCCTCTCACCGGTTTTCAAGTAAGACTCCAAATAAGAAACATGTCGGTTATGGTATTCTTTTTCAATAAGGCTAAAAACATCTTTTCCGATTACCTCCTCTGAAGTATACCCAAATATCATTTCCGCCGCAGGATTAAAGGTTTGAATCAATTTGTTTTCATCGAAGGCCACTATCCCATCGGCCACAGTATTCAAAATAGTTGAAAGTCGCTCCTCATTTTCGCGAAGCATTCGTTCGGTTATTTTCCTTTCAGTTACATCTTCAACAATAGACACAAATACCGATTTACCACCAGATACTGACATTTGCAGATACACTTCCACCGGATAAGTGGATTTGTCTTTTCTTTCATGAACAGTTGCAAAAAATAATCTCTTTTCTGCACCACTGCGAAGTGGTTTAAGCAGCTCCTCAAAAGCAGTTAGAGAAAACTCTGGCTTTATATCCACCGGAGTAAGTTCCTTTAACTCCTCGGCGTTGTAATTGAGATTTTCACGAGCGCCGCGATTTGCTTGGATTAATTTAAGAGTTAGAGCATCAAAAGTATAAATTTCATTCAATGATTCTTCCAAAATGTATCCCAGACGAGTTGCCTGCTCCTCAGCCTCCCGCAATTGCTGTATATCCACATTGGTAATAATCATTTTTGACCAAGTATCCTCGCATCCCGGAACAAGGAAAAGGTTTAGCGCTACATGGTATGGATTGCCTTCCAAATCTTTGCCCTTGAGTTCCGATTCAAATTCAGTCTTACCCTCACAGAGGGCAATAAATTCTTCTCTAAAAACACGAGAAACGTCGCTCGAAAACATTTCACTAAAATGTAGCAGAAAATTTGTTTTATTTTTCCCTTTAAAAAGCCTCACAGTAGCCTGATTAACATCGATTACTTTGATCATGTTGCCACATAGAGCGACGGAATCTGGATGCTCCTGAAAATGTTTTCGAAAATCGCTCACGCCTGCGGATCGCAAACCATCAATATAATCCTTAACCTCGGAAAAATCTTCCTCCCAATGAGGGATTGGCGAATTTTCGAATAGGTTACGGTACCGTTTCTCACTTTGCCGAATTCTCTCTTCAACCTGTTTTCGCTCGGTAATATCCTGGTGAATGCCCGTTGCCCGGCGGGGCTCGCCGGATTCATCAAAATCAAAAAACTGGCCGTGGGTTAATATCCACTTCCAACTGCCATCCTTGGATTTCAAGCGGAATTCACAGGTGTAGAAGGAGGTCTCGCTCCGCTTACTGCGATGCCAGGCTTCATGCACCAAGTGTGAATCCTCTGGGTGAACACGGGAGTTAAATGTATCCTGCGACTGCTCGATTTCAGCGAGTTGGTAACCAAGAATATTTGCCCAACGTTCATCATAGTGGGCCTCTCCAGAAACAAGATCCAAATCCCAAAGGCCCAGATTAGAACCTTTTAGCGCCAGTTCCAATTGATCGCGCGCCTCGCGCAGTGCCGCCTCGTTTTCTTTTCGCTCGGTTATATCCTGGTGGATGCCCGCAGCCCGAAGCGGATCGCCGTTTTCATCGGTTTCAACAAATTGACCGTGGGTTAAAATCCATTTCCAGCGGCCATCCTTCGTCCGCATGCGAAATTCCGCAGTGTAAAACGGTTTAAGCCCATTTTTATGCTGCATCCAGGCATCCATCACATTTTGGGAATCTTCCTGATGGCGCAGGGAATCAAAAAAATCGGCCGTTTGCTCGATTTCCTCAAGCTCGTAACCGAGCATATTTGCCCAGCGTTTATCGTAGGTGGATAGCCCTGTTTTTACGTTCGTATCCCAAAGCCCGAGGTTGGATCCTCGCATCGCTAATTCCAATCGATTACGGGTTTCCGCGAGCGTGGTTTCGGCAACTTTTCTTTCGGAAATATCACGCACCACACCGATGAAAAAAGGGCGATCTTTGACCTGCGATACATCGACCGTAACTTCTATGGGAAGGAAGGTGCCGTCTTTCCGCAGGCCGACAATTTCCATTGGTTTTAGAGGCAAGGTTTTTTTGCCTTTTTTTAAATAGTTTTTTAAATGGCCGAAATACTTTCTGCGGTAGGATTCGGCTACGAGAAGAGAAATACTCATGCCGACTGCCTCCCCCTCTTCGTAGCCAAATATCCTGTTGGCGGCAGGATTTAAGGATACGATATTTATTGATTCATCAAAACTGATAATTCCCTCACCGGCAGTTTCGAGAATAGTACTGAGTCGAGTTTCCTGCTCTTGGAGTCCTTTGTTGACGATTTCCAATTGGGAGGTGCGTTCGGAGACTTGTTCTTCCAGAGCGGCGTTGAATCTCAACAATTTCTCCTCGGCATGCCGCCGTTGCTCAAACTCCCTTTGCAATGAATCGTTGATTTCTGCGAGTTGATTAGTTCCCGCTTCGGCACGTAAGAATAATTCGTACATGCTCATTATCAATCCCGCTAGAACACATACATAGCTTGCGAGTTTTGCCAAATGTGCCAAATCGAGCATGAGGCCACATTGATGGCTTGAACATGGCGCAAAAATAATTTGGCTAGCCAAACCAAAAACAAGTCCAAGCATTAGCCAATGTTCGAAGATATCCTGTTTCCAATCCCCCTTGCGGAAGAATCCTATCAATGTGAATAGAAACAACAATCCTGCGACCAAACTTCCGGGTCGAATCAATATGAAACCCGGCCAATTGACTCCAGGTAATCGTGCCTGATAAAAATAAGCAAAAAAGGCGATCGTGAGAATAATAATCGCGGAAAATACTGATTTTACTCTATCGAGATTCGCTTTTCCAGTTTGTCGTTTTTTCCTTAAGCTCCAATAACATAAAAACAGAAAGGTGCCGAGGTAAATGTTGGTGATATTCCAACTCCATAAATACGTTTCTGGAGACGCCGAAAACTGGTATTGGCTAAACAATTGACTGGAAATAAGGGTGTGGTAGCCGTCCAGCAAGCCGGTCCCCATAAAACCGCAACCAATGAACAAGAACAAGTTACTCTTTTTGGAATAATACCGCACCATAGCCAATACCGCCACAACCAACGCAAGCAGTGTTGACGAATATTGAAATAGCGAATGCAGATTTAAATCTTTTTCCCAATGGACTCCCTTTAGGACTACGCGTAGAATCAGCAGCGAAATCAGGAGGCCGATATAAATTATCGCTCGTGTATTACGCATGTTGATTTAAAACTAAATTATGTAACATAAGCATATCCATCTTTCATGTATATATCGGAGATCCAGGTAGTTGTTTTAGCAAAAGCAAATTCTTGGTATAGCTGGAATGCCCGGCTATACCAATGGCATCTGATAAGTCCCCCCCCATCGGATGCTCAGAATGTGTAAATTTTCAAAAATAAACTCAGGTTCGTTCAATCGTCTCAATATCATTACTTAAATGCCGTTCGATGATGGCAAATAGCTCATCTGTATTGACGGGTTTCGCCAGGTGTCCTGTGCAGCCCAATGCAATTTGTCGGACTTCCGCTTCGGAACCTGTGCTTGCGGTCAAAGCGATTATGGGAGTATTGGCAAATTCCGGCATTTCTCTGAGGCGGCGTGTCGCCTCGAGGCCTCCCATCACGGGCATCCGCATATCCATAAGGATCAGTTCGGGGTGATGTTGGGGCGCTACCTCAAGGGCTTCCCGACCATTGTGGGCCACGGCAACGTCATGACTCCGCAAACTTAGCATATCGAGCAGGAGCGCTAAAAGCACTTCACTGTCTTCAACGACTAAAATACGCCTTCCCGTCACCATCTTTACGGATTCTCCAGATTGGTCAACCGTTGACTTTTTGTCGGCGGATCTCTCCAATTTCTTAAAAGGAAGCGTAAACCAGAAGGTGCTGCCGATCCCGATCTCGCTCTCCACACCGATTTGCCCTCCATGCAGTTTCACCAGCCTGCGCGTCAAAGCCAGGCCTATCCCTGCGCCACCCAAATCCCTATCGCGAATTTTATCGCTTTGGTGAAATTCCTTAAAAATCACATCGATTTCCTTTTTGTCGATGCCGACACCGCTATCCGAAACTTCCACCTTCAAAAAACCATTTCCGCCATCGAGTGCGCAAATACCGATTTGCCCTTCCATCGGTGAATATTTACAGGCATTGGATAGTAGATTGAACATTATTTGCTCGAACTTTCGTCGATCCGCCGTGGCTGATCGGAGAGAGGGATCAATATTCAATTTGATAGTCAGGCGTTTTTTGTGTAATTGAATTCTCATCAAGGATATCATGTTATCCATGAATTTCGTGACCAATATTTCCTCCAAATCGGTTTCCATGACCTCCGCATCGATTCTTGCCAAATCGAGCAGGTCATTGATGAGGATTAATAGATGTTTGCCGGCGTTTTCGATATTTTCGATATAGCGCATGTTGACATTACCAAGCGCCTCCGAGCCCTGTTTGCCGAATAGCTCAGCAAACCCAAGAATTGCCGTCAGCGGTGTGCGAAGTTCGTGGCTCATTGAGGAAATAAACCGGATTCTGTGCCGGTTGGCCTCTTGCAGTTGTCGATTGGCATCCTCGATTTGTTCGAGTGATTTCGTCAGCTCACTGGTACGAGCTTTGACAATATTTTCCAAATTACGCCTCTCATGGGCAAGTTCCTCTTCGGCCTTTTTTCGCTTGGATATATCTTGGTGGGTACCGGCTGCGCGCAGTGGGTTTCCAGCGTCATCCCATTCAAAAATTTTTCCATGTCCGTGTATCCATTTCCATTTACCGTCTTTGGTCCGCATCCGCATCTCGGCTTCGTAGAAAGGGGTCTCTCCGTTTTGATGGGCTTGCCATGCCTTTTGCTGATTCGCGAGATCATCGGGGTGGATGCAATCGTTAAAAAACTGGATGGATTGTTCCACATCCTCCAATTCGTATCCCAACATGTTCGCCCAATGCTCATTATGGACAGCTTCATCCGATTGGATGTTAATGTCCCAAGGACCAAGGTTGGCCCCTTTCAGCGCAAGCTCGTGGCGGATGAGGGCTTCTTCGAGGCGCTCTTCGGCCGATTTGCGTTCGGAAATATCCTGGTGGATGCCTGCAGCTAGAAGCGCTTTGCCATTTTCGTCGAAATCAAAAATCTTTCCGTGGGTAAATATCCATACCCATCTTCCATCCTTGGCCCGCATACGGATCTCGACTTGATAAAATGGTTTTTTACCAGCTTCGTGTTCATTCCAGCTCTCCCGCATTTTTGGGAAATCATCGGGGTGGACGGCATTTCTGAAAAAACGGACGTCATGATCGATTTCCCGAAGATCGTAGCCCAGCATTTTGGCCCACTGATCATTGTAACTGGCCTCCAGGGTTCGGGGATTAAATGCCCAAAGTCCCAAATCTGCTCCCTTCAGAGCGAGCTCGAGACGTTCACGAGTTTTCTTTAACTCCTCCTCCGCATTTTTACGATCCGAGATGTCCCGGACAATGCCATTGAAAATACGCCGCCCGCCGATATAGGCTTCGCTGACCGCCAAGTCCATGTGAAATTTTTCCCCATTCTTGCGCTCGGCTATAACTTCGCGACCGAATCCAATAATATTATTTTTTCCTGTATCCCTGTATTTCCTCAAATAGCCGTCGTGTTTACTGTGGTCAGGCTCAGGCATGAGCAAATTGATATTTTTGCCGACCAACTCCTCACGAGTATAGCCGAAAATATTGCTTGCGGTATGATTGAGCGACTCGATAAACCCAAATTCATTGATGCTTACTACGCCAACTGCGGCAGTATCCAGAATCGTTCGTAAACGGTTTTCGCTATCTCGCAGGAATTTTTCCGATTTTTTCTTATCGGTCTGGTCAAATAGTGAAAGTATCACCTTTCCCCAAGTATCCTCGTATCCTTCTGCAAAAGAAAAATTCATTATCGATGGAATCGTGACGCCTTTAAGGCTTTTGCCTACCATTTCAAATGTGAATCGGGTTTTCCCTTCCGCCAATGCGATGAATTCTTCCCTGAATCCATGGGCAGAGTCCTCAGTGGTTAATATTGACAGGCCTTCCATCAGTTCGTCTTTGGTTTTCGCTCCAAAGAGTTCAATTGTAGCTTGGTTGACATCCAGGATTTTCACCAAAGCCAGACACAGTAGTACCGATTCTGGATTATTATTAAAAAATTCTCTAAAATCGCTTACCCCTGACTCCTTCAACTCATCTATATATTTTTTCACTCCCGAAAAATCCTCTTCCCAAAGCGAGATGGGCGATTGCTCGAATAAAGAGCGGTAACGGGCATTTTCCTCGACCAGATTAGACTCGGCTATTCTGCGATTCAGCACTTCCTGACGATACTGTTCGCGTGATTTTTCCAGCTCGGCGGTTCGCTTTTTTACGTAACTGCGAAGACGGTGATTAAAAAGAAACAGAAACAGGGAAATAACCGCAATTGCTACAACGCTCCAAAACAACAAGTTCACTAACCAGAAATATTTTCCCAATCGGAATTTCTCCGGATCATAAATAAAACCCTCAAGCGAAACACTCTCAGGAACTAACCCGACATCGACATAGGTATCGGCCATATGTTTCCATCGCCCAGGATTCATATGCCCTATTTGAACAAGGTCGGGCAAGATGAGTTTACGCATGACCTCCGCCTCGAAGCGCATACTCTCTCTGGATTTGCCTTTATTTTCGACATCGTAGGTATCCAGAATCAGATCGATGATTTCCTCGGTATTGGCCATTGCGTATTCCCACCCGAGCAGGCTCGCTTCGAGAAATTTCGCAGTTCTCTCGGGGTGATCCTCAAGCTCGCTTTCAGAGGTGTAGAGGCAGTCACCATAGAAATCAAAACCGTAACTCGACGGCTGGATGGTCAAAAAGGGGACACCCCTGTTCTTCAAAGCAAATGGCTGATCGGTCAAATAACCTGGAATAACATCGATTTGCCCGCCAATTAATTTGTCGAGATTGTCATTATAGGGAAAATAATTCCCTTCAAATTGTGGGAACGGAATGCCTTCCTTTAAAAACATGCCAGTTATGTCGGGATTTTGATTAAAAATTCCCAATGATCCCACCTTTGCGCTAAGGATGTCATGTAAATTGGTGACTCCGGATTCAGCTCTGGCGATCAGGGCCGCTGGTGAATGCTGGAAGATGGCGGCAAGAACCACCACCGGTTTTCCCCGAAGCCGAGAAAATACCACATTCGAGTAGGACACTCCGAAATTTGCCCTCCCGGATAAAACCTCCTCGACACCGCCCATAACTGAGGTACTCGCAATTTCCGTTATGAAAACCTCCAGTCCCGCATCTTCGTAAAAACCTTTTTCAGCGGCGGCATAGTAGCCAGCAAACTGAAATTGATGAAACCACTGGAGTTGCAGGGTTATCTCCTCCAAATCTTCCTGTGCCGTAGCGGAACTAGACCCCTGATTGGCCAGAATTAAGCCTGCGGCAAGCGCAAATATCCTCCTCAGGAGTGAGAAATGTTTTTTTTGGAAGCAGAAAACCACAAATTTCAGGTTCATTTGTTAAAGGATTCTTATTTCAACTTCCAACCATGATTGGCAAATCTTATCGGGAATACTCCGTAGAAATACGGTAAATCGACCCTGTTTATCACCATTTTATTGTTCTCTGAATCCTGTTCCAGTCTTTATTTGAAGTTTTTTAGATAGTTTTACAATCTCCTCGGAAACATCAAACCTTTCCCAATGCGATCCTCTACATTTTTAACAACCCTGATTTTGACTCTGACCGCCAATATCCCGATCTGTGGAGAAATCGGAGGCGGGATTACCACGAGGGAGGAATTTGAAAAATTTGCCGAATCCTGGATGGAGGAGAAATTGCCCGCCAATCACATTCCAGGAGCCGTTTTGGTGATTGTGAAGGATGGCGCTCCCCTCTTCGCCAAAGGCTATGGGGTTGCCGAACTGGAATCTCAACGCCCCATGGATCCCGATAAAACGGTTCTCCGAGTAGCCTCGATTTCCAAATTATTCACGGCAACGGCGGTTATGCAGGCGCTTGAGAAAGACTTGGTGGACATGAATACCGATATCCGCACCTATATTGAGCCTGATTTGATGAGTTACTACCCTACTCCGGTTAATCTCCATCAACTCCTTACCCACAGCGCTGGAGTCGGTGATAAATTTGTCGGGCAAACATTTAAGAACGCCCATGACCTGCTTCAACACAGAGTCTACTTGGAGGAACAATTAGCCAAACCACTGGCCCCGCCGGGCTATATTGTCAACTACTCGAATCACGGAATATCGCTGGCCGCGCATGTCGTCGAGAGAGTGACGGGCCTCAATTTCGAGGAATATTGCCGGAATAATATCTTTGGTCCGCTAGAAATGGCCGATAGCACATTTATTCCATCAGATGATTTGATGGGCGATGCCGCCACGGGCTACAAACACATTTTTGGAGGGTATCGGGTTCTTCCTTTACGGCATTGGCGGCCATACCCTGCTTCCTCACTTGTCACGACCGGCAGTGACATTGGGCGGTTTATGATGGCTCACCTGAATGACGGCAGCCTTCAATCGCCTGGAGCGGATTTAGCTGAGATTTTTTCGGAAAAGACCGCAAAAATCATGCACCGGCGGCAATTTACCATGCATCCGAGGATATCCGGTATGGCCTATGGTTTTTGGGAACGCGTGGAAAACGGGCAGCGTCTCCTGTGGCACAGCGGCCATATGCCCGGCCACCGCACGGGTTTATTTCTCATTCCATCGGAGAAGTTGGGGATATTCATCTATAACAACACCGAGTTTCGTTTGTTTGATCAATTTATTGAAGATTTTCTCGATCAATTTTACCCCGCTGAAGCGAAAAATCCGATACTCAACCGGGGCAGTGATGACCTGAGCCGCTACGCTGGAGCCTATCGACACAATTGGTATCCTCGTAGAACCTTTGGCAAAATCGTGGCTTTTCATGGGATTCAGGGGCAACAGTTGAATGTAAAACCTTCCCGTCATAACAGATCACTTCTGATTGATGGAAAGGAGTATCAGCGGGTTGTGGCGAACCTATTTAAATCGGACGATGACGACAAATACGCGGCCTTTTGGGAAACACCGGAAGGGAAACCGGTTATGCTATATCAGGGAGGAATGCTCACCTATCACCGGTTGAGATGGTATCAACGAGTCGAAATTCACTATGTGTTGAGTATTCTCGGTTCTTTGACTTTCGTAATCTCCTTTTGTGCATGGATCCGTATGATCCGCAAAACCGGCATAAGTATTAATAGAAATGCTGCATCGAGCATAGGGGTGGTTCGATTGAGCGCCGGGTTGATTTGTGTTTTTTATTTCACATTTCTAATTGGATTTGCTGTGTTGGTATCTGCGGGCGCTTACGAAATGATCCAGGAAATTCATCTATCGCTCAAAATCATGCTGGCGATGCCACTCTTGGCCTGCGCGGCCTCGGCTGTTTTGTTCATTACCCTACCGGTCACCTGGAATATTCCGCAGTTGAGCAGCAACGAAAAAGTATTATATTCAGTAATCCTCGTGAACTCTTTGGTCGTGGCATGGATACTGAATTACTGGAATCTCCTCGGCTACCGTTTTTAGCGATTTTTTAAAAAGGTAAATATTTCAAGCACAGATTCCACGGTTGATTTGTTGAAAGCTCTCAATGCACTCTTTTCTATCGGGTTCAATCGAGTATCCAGTCATTTTATGAAACATAGGGAATCACTCCTTGTCGTATTGTAAAAATACGATTTCACCAATTTTCGTGCAATAATTTAGCTTTTCGCCATTCTAAGGGGTAGAAACCTACAATGATAGCAAAGAGCAAACCCCTCATCGACCTGAAATCGGCGGCAATTCCCCTGTTGCCCGACCGGCTCTGCCCTCTGATTGAGGATGTCTTCTCCTTTTCCGGGCTCAATGGTGTCTATGAGGAGATTTCCCAGCGGATGGCCTTGGCTGGCTGTGAAAAGAATTTTTTTGAAACCGCCATGGATGTCCTCGGGCTGAGCTATGAGATGGAAGAGGGGGACTTGGAAAATATACCGGCCAACGGACCTGTTATCGTTGTCGCTAACCATCCATTCGGCGGTCTTGACGGGGTGATCCTCGGATCGGTGCTGACCAAGGCCCGACCGGATGCGCGTTTGATCGCCAATTATTTGCTCGATGGAATTGAGGAGCTGCGCCCCTGGACTTTTCGGGTGGATCCGTTTGATCGACCGGAATCGGCCATTGGCAGTTTGGCCGGCATGATGCAAACCATGGAGTGGCTCAAAGACGGCGGGTTGGTGGGAACTTTTCCCGCGGGCATGGTATCCAGAGCCAGCTTTCGCGAACGCACGGTCACGGATCGAAGGTGGAACCCGAGCATGGCCCGATTGGTGCGGCGGACTAAGGCCACGGTTGTGCCGGTCTATTTTGACGGGAGTAATAGTCTGTTATTTCAGACGGCGGGCCTTGTTCACCCCGCCCTGAGAACGGTCTTGCTTCCACGCGAATTAGTCAAAAGAAAGGATCGGAACATACGTCTCAAAGTGGGTGCCCCGATTCCCTATCGTAATCTAAAAAATTTCGATAACGATGAAAACATGACCGCTTTTCTCAGGCTGAATGTTTACCTGCTGAAAAATAAATTTTCCAGACGATCAAAGCGGTTTGTCGGACCATTATTTCAGGAAAGGGGAAATAACCAACGCCCGGTCTCAATCATTTCTCCGGTGCCAAGGAATAAAGTTAAGAATGAGATGGAGAGCCTTCCTGACGAGCAACACCTTCTTACTCAAAGGAATTTTCAGGTATTTCATGCCTCTTCCGATCAAATTCCCGAAACCCTGAGGGAGATTGGCAGGCTCCGGGAAATCACTTTTCGACAGGCCAAAGAAGGCACCGGCACCGCTTGCGCCCTCGAACCGTGTGACAGCTACTACCAGCATCTATTCATGTGGAATAGCGAGAAAGAGGAAATCGTCGGGGGTTATCGCTTGGGGCTGGCTGATAAAATTATCCCCGAATACGGAATCAAGGGACTTTATACGAGCAAGCTGTTTGCCTACAAAGCGGAATTTTTTGCCAAGTTGAACCCGGCAATCGAGCTTGGTCGCTCATTCATACGACCCGAATATCAAAAAAAGCATACCGCGCTGGCGCTGGTCTGGAGAGGTATCGGCGAATATCTCGCACATAACCCCCGCTATACCATGCTCTTTGGGGCGGTCAGCACGAGTCAGGATTATTTGGTCATTTCCAAGGAAATCATCATGGAGTTCCTTCGCCACAATGTTTTCGACGCTTCTCTGGCCCCTTTTGTGAAGGCTAAAAATCCACCCCCGCCGGCCGCTTTGCCACGTTCCGAGCGGGATTCAATTCGCAAAGGTCTCCGCCGCATCGATGATGTCTCATCCCTCATTTCCGGTTTGGAAAAAGACGGCAAGGGAGTCCCGGTTCTCCTCCGCCAATACCTCAAACTCAATGGTGCCATCCTCAGTTTTAACATCGATAATGAATTTTGCAATGTCATGGACAGCCTGATGGTAGTCGACGCCAGGCGGGCCGACCGGCGAATCATGAAGCGATTCATGGGTGAAGAGGGTGCTGCCCGCTATCTAGCCTATCACGGTCTCGAGGAATAAATTCGGCCCTCTTTTTGTTGGCCGAGAAAAAATATTTAACCAAATAGTTAAATAATACTTGCAATCGCGGTTTTGTATCCCGTAATTTAACCACATGGTTAACAATACAGCGATACTTGATGCCACTTTCGCAGCCTTGGCGGACCCTACGCGCCGCAGAATATTGGAGCGCTTAACCGTCGGTACCAGTAATGTGACGGAGCTGGCGAAGCCTTTTCGTATCTCATTGCCGGCTATTTCCAAACATCTGCGCGTTTTGGAGAAAGCCGGGCTGGTCATCCGCACGCGACATGGGCGGATCCACCAGATGAAAGCCGATCCCTTGCCCCTTCAAGAAGCCCGATCATGGATGACCCACTATACCCGCCATTGGGAGGGTCAGTTTGCCGCCATGGACCGAATTTTATCCGAACAGGATAAGAAACAAACGGATAAAATTTCATAAACCTAAATTAGAATAAACAAACAATAATAAAAGGAAAATAAAATGACTACAGTAATAGAAACCGCAGAACATACCCTGAATATGAATCGCACATTCAATGCGCCGCGTGAGCGAGTTTTCGCCGCGTGGGCGAAGGCTGGACAATTTGAACGTTGGTATGGTTGTGAACAGACTCTTTCAGTAAAAACGGATATGGATTTCCGCACCGGAGGTTCTTATCGCAATATAATTCAAACCCGTGATGGGGGTGAAATGGTCATTTATGGAAGCTACAAGGAAATCATCGAGCCAGAAAAAATCGTATTTGGCATGATTTTTGAAGCCAATGGCGATTTTCCCGGTTTCGAGGAAACGCTCGTAACAGTGGATTTTATTGACAATGGCGACTCAACTGAACTTCGACTTAGGCAGGAAGGCGAGCCAATGGAACAAATGGCTGATGGTGTGAGCTCCGGCTGGAATGCTTCCTTCAGCAAGCTCGAGAAATTACTCGGCTAAACTCGCCCTGTCTCAACGGACATTTCAATAACAAAAAGCTCCTCGGACATAGTTTCGGGGAGCTTTTTCGTCTTCGGACAAGAGCTTTATTCGCGATAAAATCACACTTGCAGCCAGATGTATTTGTAGGGTTTCAGGGTGATGGTGTTTTTAGTATTCAGCTTGATGACTTTGGAAGTTATGACGGAGAGACAGGTTTCCTTACCACTAATTGGCGGATAGATTTCCAGTAGGGATTTTTTGATGACTCGAGAGGTAAAATTGTAGAGGCAAAGGATAGTTTCCTTGGCATTGGGCGAAGTGCGGACCAACCCAAACAAATCCGGGCCTAGTTCGAGGATTTCCTGCGGCCCATCGGGGTGAAACGCCGGATGCTCGTTTCTCCGATTGAGTAGCCCAAGGTATCTTCGATAAACATAGGCGGCAGTTTGCTCATTGTCATTAAGCCTTTCCTTCAGTTCATGCAGATCCCATTTTTTTCGATTGATAGCCCTGCTTTGGCCCGTTGATTTAACACCTTCGAGATTATTTTCCGCTCCGATCAAACTATTGAAATAGACGGCGGGAATCCCCTTCAAAGACAGAGCGACAGCCTGCGAGCAGAGGAATCGGGCAGACTCATGTTCAGGATCGTCGATCAGCCGGAGGGCGCCAAAGTAGGTTATGTTTAATTCGTAGGGACTTTTCGAGCCGTCGGCGTTCCGTTTTTCCGAAAGGCGCCCGCCCCGCTTTTTGCCTTGCTGTATGAGCCACTTGATTTCCTTGGGTGGCAGAAGGGTTTCCACGGATCGTAAACCGATTCCGTCGTGGCAGGCGGTGAAGTTGAGGAAAGCGCAGCCCTTCGGTGGCGGTTGCAGGTTTTTCGCCCAATCGACGAGATGGGTGGAATCTCCCCTTAACAAAGCGTGTAAAAGCAGCGGCGGCAGGGCAAATTGGTAAACCATATGGGCCTCGTCACCTTTTCCGAAATAGCTGATATTTTCTTCGTGGGGCACATGGGTTTCGGTCAGGAGAATGACTTCCGGGGCCGCTATTGCGAGAATGTCCCGGAGCAGCTTGATCACCTCATGAGTCTGCGGCTGATGAAGGCAGTCGCTGCCAATATTCTTCCACAAAAAGCCCACCGCATCGAGCCGAATGATTCGTGCGCCTTTGGAAATAAAGTCGAACAGGATATCGAGAAACTCGAAAAAGACATCCGGGTTTTGCCAGTTGAGGTCCACTTGATCGGCGCTGAATGTCGACCACATATGCGCTTCGCCATCACGGGTTTGCGTGGGTGTCAAAAGCGGTGAAGACCGGGGCCGGACCACCGCGCTCAAGTCGGTCTGCGGATCGATCGGCAGGAAATAGTAGCGGGCCGGGGCAACACCACTGACGAAGTCCTTAAACCAGGAGCTTTCCACCGAGCAATGATTTAGAACAAGGTCGAACATGAGGTGAAAATTCCCCCCGATTGCCTCTACGTCTTTCCATTTACCGTAATCGGGTGAAACTTCCCGGTAGTCGATTACCGAAAATCCATCGTCCGAGGACCAGGGAAAAAACGGAAGTATATGCACCGTGCGGATGGCATTCCGTAGCCGACGCTTGAGAAACTTGTTGAGGGTTTTCAGAGGGCGCTCTCCCTCCTTCGTCAACATATCGGCATAGGTAATCAGAACGATATCTCGCTCATCCCAGCGATCTGCGGTTGACTTGGTCCTTGTGCGAAGGCCCACCCCGTATCGGCCAAGGCACATGAGCAACCGCTCGAACAGCCGCTCCACATCCTGCCCGTAAAGTTTGCGCAACCTGCGGTGGATCTGTTCCGCCCGGTTTCTTCGGATAAATTTATAGCTCGACACGCTTCCAGCTTCCTAGGGTTGATAACCGGTTACGGTCGTTAATACCGTGCGCAGGCAGCGTCGCAAAAGCCGATAGCTATAATACTGACGCGCCACCCGGTAGTTGTAATCCACCATTTTTTGGCGGGCTTTGGGATTGTCCAGAACATGGCGGACCTCGTTCACGGTCTCTTTCGTGATAAACCCGTCGATCACCACCAAGTTAAATCCCTTGGGCTCGATGTCCTGAATGAATATCGAGTAGCGGTTCACGACCAAGGGAACCTTGAAATAGATCGCCTCCAGCAGCGCGTTTCCAAAACCCTCATAGGTGCTCGGGTAGGTGACAAGATCGGCATGGGGGTAAAGATCCCAAAGAGTGTAAATCTTTTGCCCCTCCGCGTCGAATTGTCGCACATCGCCGATCCTGTCCGAAATCAGCCGCAGATCGACATTTTCCTCCCGCGCCAGATCTTTAATAAGGGTTTCATATTCATAACCCTCATCACCCGCATCATGCGAGATGACGAGTTTGTATTTATCCGGGTTTCCCAGCATTCCAACCAGTTTTATGGCATGTTCGATACCCTTTCGAGGGACGATCCGCGTAGGTTGCAGGATAAAAACATCATCCGGGCGCAACCCTATCTGTTCGCGGACATCCCTGGCATAATCGTCGGTCTGAGGCGGTGGATTGGCGAAATCGAAAACATTGGGGATGAGCATCGAACTGATTCCCTTACGCAAGGAAAGCTGCTCCTGTGCGGCCCGGTTGATGACCGTATGCCTGATATTGGGCATGGTGGGCGGAAAAGCCATTTCCAGATAATCCATTACCGAGTTGATTGCATATCGCGTGCGTTCCCAATGGAAATCATGATGGTGGGCGATGGCGGGCATTTGAGTTTCGGCTAGAAATTCCGTTATCGCCAGCGCCAACGGGATATGCATAGGTATGGCCAGAGCGTTTTCCGGTATCAGCACATCGATCCCGAACCGCTCCACAAAATCATAGAGCGTGTTCTTCAAATAGGCGGTAATTTCCTGGATGCGCTCGGTCACGAGCCGGGTGCGTTGGGTGCGTTTCCAGATTTTGTCCAACAGCCAAAGGTTTTCCGGATGCCCGAAATAGGCCTCCGGGACACAGTGGCTGATATCGGGATGCCGGTCGCTCCTGCCGCTGTACCAAAAACTCACATGCCGGTCTTCCCAAAACATTTCTGCCCATTTGGCGCTCTCCAGAGAGACACCATCCGTCCCCGCAAAACGGGTCGAAATAAATCCGATATTTTTAGCCATGGGAGCTTTTCAGAGCTGAAGGCATAAACTTTCCCTCGGGGCCAGACCAGTCAAATCACCCGAACAAAGGGACTGTTTAAAAAAAAGTGAAACATCCATGAGCGACATCCGAAAAAGGTTCAAGGACATTATTTTGAGTAGAACCTGTCTCAAAATCGCGGATGAATGATGTTTGTAGCGCCACGGTGGCAGATGCCAGGCGGATTTGCCTCCCGACGGGCTCGATGCCCTTCGGGTGCAAACCAACGCCGCAGGTGCTACTGTGCCGCACAAATCCTTCGGACAGAGGCAATTATGAGTTTGAGCGGCGTTCCGACGGGTCAGCAGGGCTTCTAGCCCCGTCGCGCCTTGCTCCAAGCACATAATTGCTCTCTGCGTCATCATCATCGAAATTGAGATAGGTTCTAAAAACAAATTTTTTTTCCGCATCGGCCAATCCTACCACAAAACTCGAATCCCTACAATGACTGCGTTGGCTGCGTTCGCTAAAAAACCCAAAATTAATAATAATTAGTACGAAAAACACCCCAAAATCCCAAAAATCTTCCTCTTCCTCAACGTCTTCGTCTTTCCCTTCCTCCCCCTCCCCCATCCAGCATCTAGAATCACGCATCAAGCATCCAGTATCCTTCCCCATCACCAATCCAGCATCAAGCATCTCTTCCCCATCCCCTCATCAAGTATCCTCCCTTCCCATCCTCCCCTCCAACTCCTCCAAAGTCAGACTGGTAAATTCCAAAATCTTGTGACGGGATTTTTCTCCGGCAACAATCGCAACCTCTTTGCGCGATAACCCCAAAGCCTTGCCAAGAAAGGCGATCAGAGCCTTGTTGGCCCTCCCTCCCTCCGGCGGCGCCTGTAACTTGACTTTCAGCTCACTACCCATCCAGCCAACAATCTCATCACGAGAGGCATTCGGCGCCACACGGACTCCAATCCGCAATCTCTCTTCAGCCGCCACAATTTTATTCACTCATCGGTGTCATGGGTATTTCCTGCCTGCCAACAATTGCATCAAAGAGGCGCCAACTTCCCGTTTGGCAGGATTTGCCGGTAATAACAACCCCGGCGAGTATGCCCTTTGGGGTCTTTTGTATGGCAGGCGCCCTTCCCCGCCGGGCGCACACGATAGAGAATCGAGTTTTGCTCACAGTTGACCAAAACCTGCGCGATTTCCAGAAAATCACCGCTCGTGGCGCCCTTTATCCAAAGCTCATTGCGGGATGTGCTCCAAAATGTGGCCTTGCCTTCCTTCAGAGCGGTTTCCAGCGCCAGCCGATTGACGTAGCCCACAATGAGCACTTCGCCCGAATCGGCATCCTGCGCCACAGCGGGCAGAATATCCTCCCCGCAGGCAGCCGCCTTGGCCAGTTTCCCAAAATCGAGCCGCAGCTCAAAACCTTCCTCCAATTCCTCATGCGTCATAATGCTCCAGTAACTAAAGAGCCTTCATCGAATAGGCAAGATTTCCGACTAGAACCTATCTCAAATTCGCGGATGAATGATGTTTGTAGTGCCACAGTGGCAGATGCCAGGCGGCTTTGCATCCCGATGGGCTCGATGCCCTTCGGGTGCAAACCAACGCCGCAGGTGCTACCGTGCCGCACAAATCCTTCGGACAGAGGCAATTATGAGTTTGAGCAGCGTTCCGGCGGGTCAGCGGGGCTTCCAGCCCAGCAAGCCCCGTCGCGCCTTGCTCCAAGCACATACTTGCTCTCTGCATCATCATCATCGAATTTGAGATAGGTTCTAAGGACATTCTCAGCATCCCCCAATAGCTGGATTTAAACATAAAGGAGGTCAAAAATGAATTTCACAATATTAAGACCGCTTTCAAAAAAATCCTCCTCAACATTTCCTTAGCGATAAACACCACAGCCTGCGAAAAAATAGAAATGGAGGTAATTTTCTTGCACAAAATAGCGCATTCGCATCGTAAATCCTGATAAATGCCACGGTTTCAACGTTCCATTCAGATGGAAAAAAGTAGATGATTTCACTTGATAAAAATGGCTATTTATGTTTATTCAAGATTGCTGTTACCCACGACTATTTTGAAATAATTGAATCTATAAATAAACCTAATCATATCCTTATGAGACCTTTACAAACCTTAACAATAATTTTCGGTTTCGCCTGCGCTCTGCTGCCCAAATTATCAGGGCAAATCGTCTTTAACGATGCGACTCTCGAAGACGCCGTAAGAACCGCCCTCGGTATTCCCACCGCGGATATTACGCAGGCCAATATGGACACCCTGACAACCCTGAGCGCCTCTTTTCCTACGGCTGCGATAACCGATCTCACCGGCCTCGAAACTGCCAGCGCCTTGACCGAGCTGCGTCTTGATGGCAATGCGATTACCAACCTCGGCCCACTGGCTAATTTGACCACCTTGACCGAGCTGAGTCTTTCTTCCAACCAGATCAGCAACCTCGCATCTTTGACCAGTTTGACTAATTTAACCGAGCTGAGTCTCGGGTCCAACCTGCTCACCGACTCAAGCAATTTGAGCGTCTTGGCCAATTTGACCTCGCTGACCTCGCTGAATCTTTTTTCCAACAATATCAGCGACCTCTCATCCTTGGCCAATCTGACTACACTGACCACCCTGAACCTCTTTTCCAACAATATCAGTGATATCACCTCCTTGAACCTTTTGGTCAACTTAACCTTCCTGAACCTCGGGTCCAACCTCATCACCAACTCGACCAACTTGAGCGGCTTAGGCGGTTTTACTGCCTTGAATAACCTCGACCTTTCCAACAACCAACTCACCGACCTGTCCCCTCTGGGCGGTCTGAGCACCCTGACTTTCCTCAATCTGGGATCCAACCAGATCAGCAACCTGACACCATTGGCCACTTTAACCAGCCTGCTTTTTCTTGAGCTTGACTCCAACCAGATTTCCGATCTGGGACCTCTGAGCTCCTTGACAAGCTTGGTCAACCTGGTCCTTTCCTCCAATCAGATCAGTAATTTATCTCCCCTGAGCACTTTGCTCTCTCTGTTCTCACTGAATCTCGACTCCAACCGGATTATTGACCTGACACCATTGGGTGGTTTAACCGGTTTGGTCACCCTTGGCCTAAATGACAATCAGATCAGCGATCTGAGCCCATTGACCACATTGAACAGCACGGTATTCAATTTCACTCTTGGATTGACACTAAACTTCTTGGATACGTCCTCCGGTTCTGCCGCCAGAATAATTATAGATGACTTCCAAACCGATGGTGCCACTGTCACTTTTGATCCACAGAGTGTGCCCGACGCCAGTTTGATCTTCGTGCTCAAGGAGAAGTTCTTTTTTCAGGATTCCGCCGCAGGCGCGGTTCCCGACAGCCAATTCCCCTGGGGTGCCAATGCTTTTATCGAGGAAAGCGCTACCGATTCCATCCCAACTGCCCCAACTATAACCCCCCCCGGTCTGACTCCAATCACGCTCATGCAACTCGATCCGGGTGCTTGGGAAATTGAGGATGAAGACAGGGCCACTCAGGCAGAACTCGACACCACCTTTCCCAATGGCACCTACACTGTAAATTACACAGGCGCAAATAACGGACTGATTTCCGGTAACCTCAGCGTCACCGGCGACGCCTATCCCAATGTCCCTCAGTTGACACAAACCAGCTTCAACGATCTACAAACAGCCGATTTGAGCCAGGCCATAACTCTCACATGGGATACATTCACCACGGGAGATGCCAATGACTTAATCCTCCTTTTTATCGAAGACGGTTTATCCGGTGATGAAATCACATTAACAGGAGCTGCGCCGGGCGATCTGGACGGTACCGTGACGTCATTCACCATTCCCGCCGCCACCCTCGCGGCGGATGGCTCCTACGAAATTTGCATAATCTTTGTTAAAGTGACCGACAGTCCAATCATCGGCGGGATTAACGCTATCGGCGGATACCTCTCCGAAACCTGTTTAAAGGTGGGTGATTTTAAAAAACTAAACCTCGATTTCATCGTCAACGATGGATTTTTCGGCCAATTCACGGGAACTTCAGGTAGCCTCCAATCCACTGCGGAGTTTCTCTTTCCGCTGTTTACCTCCTATAACCTCAATTTCGGTTTCGAGGACGATGGCGCAAACTTCCCCGCTTTTTCTACGGTCACTTTCGATGGACCCGCCGGTTCGAACGTCACCAACCTCGCCGCCGACTCCTTCTTCGGCCCCCCTTCGGGTACCATTGGATTTGGGTTTTACCCATCCTCACTGGTGGCCACACCCACAATGCCCTCCGGTGCCGACACATACTCCGTAACCATTGGCGGCAACCTCGATACCACCAGAACGTTCGATGTCCTCACAGCCCTCACCCACCAACTGGTTGCCGTACCCACTTTTCACCTCGCCGGTGATGACACTACCGTGGACAGTTTCACTCTCGCCTACAAGCTGCCCGACGGTGCCACGCCAACCGACACCAGTTTCATCAAGGAGATATTCTACAGTGTTTTTGACAATAACGGGGCCGTGCTCCACGAGGCTTTTGGCCAAACACCAACCACAACCATCGACCTCAGCACACTCAATCCAGCAATAAATGCGGCTGATGTGGCTCAATTTCATTTCAGCTACAACGATTTCGATGGCAATTCCTACAGAAACTCAGTCTTTGCCCTCGAACCTCCGTTGAACATGCTATTTTTCCCCAACACTCCAACCATGTTCGCGGCGCCAGCCGGAACCACCGTCGATTTGGAGACGATTACCTATCCCGTCCCATTGGGTTACAACCTGCAATTCCACACCCTCGGAACCTCTTTGCCCGAT
Organism: Opitutales bacterium; assembly: GCA_021772515.1. GTDB lineage: Bacteria > Verrucomicrobiota > Verrucomicrobiia > Opitutales > UBA2987 > JAJFLU01. The sequence goes on along the minus strand of JAJFLU010000053.1, from coordinate 182,583 downwards.
GTAAGTGAAATCGTTTTCTCAGATCCCACGGGAGCGGACCTCAACAACACTCCCGCCGCATTCGTGAATTTCTTCGGCCAGGATATTTTCGCCAATTCCCCCACCGTTGATTTCGCGAGTTCACTCTACCCCTCATCGGGTACATACACGGCAACTTTCCAGGCCCAGGATTTTACCCTCAATGCCGATACCACGACCGCCAGCGCACACAACCGAGTAATCGTTCCCACCGTCACACTGGACACCAGTGGATTTATTCTGAACGTCTCGTGGGTCTATAATGATCCCCAAACAGGAAATGCCGAGCCCCTCGATTTCACCCCCGTCGATATACAATTTCGTATGTCTGTCCTCACTTTCGACTCCTTTGTTCAACTTAACGGACTGCCATCAGGCACTACCAGCGTGGACCTGACCGCAAACGGTATTTCCTGGAACGATGTGAACAGTGTCGACATCCAGTTCAGGGACCAGGAAGGCTTCACTTACAATAGCTTCTGGAGCACCAGCAGAGGCATTCCCGTAGTCGGCGATCCCGATGACACTGCGCCTTTCTCCTCTCAGCCCTCTGATATGTTTACCTTGGACGTACCGGCGGCGGGAGATTTCTTTGGACTCGGAATTGTCGCTCTCGATGCAAACAATTTTGCCACCGGCACTGAAGCGGGCGACGTCAAGGTCTTCAACAGAACCACCGGTTTTCTCAAAGCATTGACCCCAGCCGGTGGGCCTTTCGGAAATAGTTCCCTGGCGGCTCTGGACGCCGATAATATCCTCCTCGGTTCTGAGAGCGTCACCGTCAACACGGTAGCGGGAGCAGGAGCCGTATTTTTCATCAATGTAACCACCGGTGTAACCGATTTGGCCATCGAAAACCCCGAACCGGAATTTGATGACGCCTTCGGTATTTCGACGGCGGTCATGGGGCCAAATTTGATCGCCATCGGTGCGGACTTGGACAACACCGCTACCCTCAATAATTCCGGCTCGGTTTACCTCTTCGATGCCACCGGAACCCCCGATGCAACCAATCCCACAATCCGTCATCCCAACCCTGCTTCTGGCGACCAATTCGGCCTCCGCCTCGCCGCAGTGAGCGCCGACCTCCTCCTCATAGGAGTTCCGCGAGGGGAACTTGATGAAGGCACAAACCAGCCCGGCAGCGCATTTTTATATGATAACACAGACCAATCACTCACCGAAATTGTCAACCCAGCGCCAGTCGCTAGCGACCGTTTTGGACTGGAGGTTGCTTCTCAGGCGGGTAATCTGATAGTCGGCGCTCCCCAGGCAGGCACTGGCGGAAAAGCCTACATTTTCGACCAAGCAGGTAATTTGCTGCAAACCTTGGCAAACCCACAGGACGCCCCTGGTGAAGGATTCGGAACCACCATCACACCTATTGGAACGGAGTTGATCCTGATTAGCGCCGTTCAGGAATTTGACGGAGCCATCCCACCGACCCTAGCCGGAAGAGCCTATCTCTTCGACCTCGATGGCAATCTACTGGCAACATTTACCAATCCAAATCCCACCATCGGCGATATCTTCGGTGTCTCGGCGGCTTCCTTCGGCACAAACGACTTTCTCGTCAGTTCTCCGGGAGACGACACCAACGGAACCGATTCCGGCAAAATTTTCCTCTTCACATTGAACACCTTCGATCAATGGGCGGTGGACAAAATCGCCGACACCAACCAACGCGGCATGAATGACGATCCCGGCGGTAACGGCGTATCCAATCTGCTCGCCTATGCATTCGGCATGCCGCCTCTAGCCACCAACCGATTAGGTTTACCGACATTCTTCTTGGACGGAACCACACTAAATGTGGACCACCAGCGCATCCCCAATGCCATCGATGTAATTTACACCTACGAATCGTCTCCAGACCTCTCGCCGGGAAGCTGGACCACCCAAATTCCAGACAGCGCCCAAATCACGCCCGGAGGCTCGGAATTCGATGATGTTCACCTCCTTTTCGAGCTGGCTCCCAACACCGATCAGCAATTCTTCCGAGTGGTAGTGACCCCCCGACAAATGTAAGCACAATCAAACCGCAAAGGCATCCTCAACCAACCACTCTAAAAAGGGTCAGTCCAATATTTTTGTATTATAAGTAGACCTTAGTTCAAACAACCTGAACGATTATGGCACGAAAGCTGAGAATTGAATATGAGGGAGCTTGTTATCATATTATGGGCCGTGGAAACTACCGGACGGTAATTTTTGAGGACGATGGATCCAAGTGGAGTTTTCTAAGTTGCATGAAAGAGGTGTCCGAAAGGTGTGATTGGAAGTTGCATGGTTACTGTTTAATGAGCAATCACTACCACTTGGCCTTGGAAACACCTCAGGGTAATCTGGTGGATGGCATGCGCTGGTTGCAGAGCACTTTCGCAAATCGATTTAACCGTTTTCGAGGAGAAAATGGACATGTTTTCCAGGGTCGCTACAAAAGCTTGTTGGTGGAAAATGACGGCATGGGCCCTCTCTGCCACTACATCCATCTGAATCCAGTAAGAGCCCACATGGTGAAAACAGAGAATTTAAGTCTCTATCGCTGGAGCAGTTTTTGGCAATTGGTGCATCCACGCCAGCGCTGGAGTAATTTTTCCGTAAGCCTTTTTTTAGACGCAGCCGGTGGTTTGAAAGACACGCCCAAGGGTAGGATTAAATACCAACAGTTTTTGGATTGGCTGCAAGAGAATGAGCTTGCGCGTAAAGAAATGAAATTCGAACGGATGAGCAAAGGCTGGGCATTGGGAACACAGGCATTCAAAAAATCGATCTTAGAAAGCCTTGAGAAAAATAATTTAGTGCTGGTTGAAAAAGAGACTGGAGAATTGCGCGTCCTTCAATGGGAGCGTTTCGTAGAACATTGCCTCCGACTTTTGCAAAAAGGCGAAACAGATGTTCTCTCCGAAAAAAAGTCCGCACAATGGAAAGTTTCCATCGCTTGTGTCCTCCGCAAACGATTTACGGCACGAAACGCTTGGATTGCTGAAAGATTGAACATGGGCCGGGCAGAAAGCGTGAGCCGATACGTCCATGAAATGCAACGAGGTCAACGCGGCGATTTAGATATTTTCAAGAAATTACTTCAATAGTATTGGACTGACCCTATTTGTTCAGTGGCCAGTTGGTGGTCAATGACTTTTTTGGTGTCATGAACTCCGTCCATTTGCACATCAGAAGGATGAAACGGGATTTAACGGGTAATGGCCTTTTTTCCACCAATGCCTTGAGCGTAGTGCCGATGATCTCCTCGCCTTGCTTCATGTATTTCTCGGTCTTGCTGCCTGGCACAAGATCCTCGGATATCAAAGTGAAATCAACGCCTCCGCTCACTTCCTTGAGTTCATAAGTGACTTTGCAGTAGGGGTCATCCAACTGCGTAAATTTAAAGGTATGTGAAAACCTATGCGGCGGGTCAAATTCCAACACTTCCCCTACAACACCGGTGTACTTTCCACTCGGAGTCCGCATCCGCAGTGGCGCCCCTTCGCCCAGTTCCGTCGTGTGCATGCTCGAATTGAAGAAAAATGGCAGCGGCTCATTCGTCCTCGTAATCTCACGCCAAACATCCTTGATGCGGCCTTTGATAAATATTTTATAAACGGTTTTCACGGTTTCCATGCTGGAACCTATCTCAGATTCGCGGATGAATGATGTTTGTAGCGCCACGGTGGCAGATGCCAGGCGGATTTGTCTCCCGACGGGCTCGACGCCCTTCGGGTGCAAACCAACGCCGCAGATGCTACCGTGCCGCACAAATCGTTCGGACAGAGGCAATTATAAGTTTGAGCAGCGTTCCGACAGGACAGCAGGGCTTCCAACCCTGCAAGCCCCGTCGCGCCTTGCTCCAAGCACATAATTGCTCTTTGCATCATCATCGAATTAGAGATAGGTTCTCGTACCCTTTCTTTGCTTCCACACGATATTTGATTTCTGTTAATTTGCTCGCCCACAGGGCGCTAAACTCGGTTGTCCAGCGATCATAGATCATCTGGATGGGCACGGTATTGAAAAAAAGCTTTCGTTCGCGTCCCACTTTTTCAGAAATAACTAGCCCAGCCAATTCCAGAAGCCGCAAATGCTTCATCACAGCAATCCGGCTGTGGGGGAAATAGCGACAAACATCCCCGACATTGCTGCCCGGCTGCTCTCGCAAGATATCAAGAATCTCCCGCCGACAGCGATTACCCAATGCTTGAAATACTAAATTCATATTATATGTAACTTTTTAGTTACATATAATTGCGGTTGTCAACCTATTTTACTCAAGTTTGCTCCTTTTTCTCGGTTGCCTTGTCGGACGAGGCGATCTAGCGTTCCCGGCTTCTATCTAAACTCTCTCGGATATTATTTTTATGAATACAGAAATTCTTCAAAAAGCGGCTACCGAGGCTAGAGGTCTTGCCATCGATGCCGTCCATGCCGCCGGTATCGGTCACTTGGGCCTTCCTCTCGGGGCCGCAGAAATGGGCGCTGTCCTTTATGGACATACTCTTGAAATTAATCCCAATGCGCCCCGCTGGATCAATCGCGACCGCTTTGTCCTCTCCGCAGGCCACGGTAGCATCTTTCTCTATGCCTGGCTGCATTTAAGTGGTTTCGACTTGCCGATGGAGGAAATTCGCAATTTCCGCCAACTCCACAGCAAGACGCCCGGCCATCCCGAATTTGGAGAAACCCCCGGAGTCGAGTCCACCACCGGGCCCCTCGGCCAGGGGATCGGCAACGCCGTCGGCATGGCAGTTTCGGCAAAAATGGCCGAGCAAAAATTCAACACAGCCGATCACGCGATTTTAGACCATCACATCTTCTGCTTGGCCGGAGACGGCTGCCTTCAGGAGGGCATAGCCGCCGAGGCCTGCTCCTTCGCCGGGCATAATGGACTCGACAACCTCATCCTGATTCTGGACTCCAACGATGTAACCCTCGACGCCCCCGCCGATAGAACCCAAAGCGAGGACACCGCCAAGCGTTACGAGGCCTACGGTTTTGATGTCGCAACCGTGAATGGCCACGACTTGACGGCGTTTGCGACAGCCCTCGGCGAAGCCAAAAACACCAATAACAGTCGCCCAAAACTGATTATCGCCAAAACCGAAATCGGTCGTGGCATACCCGAAGTAGCTGGCACGAGCAAAGCCCACGGGGAAGGCGGCGCAAAGTTCGCCGATTCAGCCCGGCGCAGGATGGGGCTGCCGGACGAGACGTTCTTTGTTTCTGATGAAGTCCGTTCCTACTTTGCCGAACACAAAAATGGCCTCATCAAAAAATACGAAGAATGGCTCGAAGTATTTTCCGCATGGAAGTCGGCCAATCCCGAAAAGGCTGCATTGTTGGAAACCGGATTGAGTGGAAAAGCCCCTCAAGGTTTGTTCGATGAAATTCCCGAGTTCCCCTCTGATGCCAACATCGCAACCAGAGCCGCCGGTGGTAAAATCTTGCAGCATCTGGCCCAAGCCCTCCCCCTGCTCGTTAGCGGGAGCGCCGATCTCTACGGTTCGACCAAAAACTACATCCCAGATGGCGGTGATTTCGGCAGAGACAATTTCGCAGGCCGCAATATCTGGTTCGGCATCCGCGAACATGCCATGGCCGCGATCCTCAACGGCTTTGCCTATGAGGGGTTTTTCCGGGCTTCCGGAGCCACCTTTATGGCCTTTTCCGACTACATGCGCCCCTCAATCCGCCTCGCTGCTCTATCAAAATTACCGGTAAATTATATCTTCACCCACGACTCGGTGGCCGTCGGCGAAGATGGCCCGACCCACCAACCGGTGGAAATGGTTAGCTCCCTTCGCTGCGTCCCCAATCTCGATGTTATCCGCCCGGCGGATCCCGAGGAAACCGCAGGCGCTTTCGTCGCCGCATTGGAGAGAACCGAGGGACCAACCGCCATTGTTCTAACCCGCCAAAACGTGCCCAACCAGAACCAGATTTCGGTATCGGAACGCCGAAATGGCGCACGACAAGGCGCCTATGTCGCCCATCGCGAACAGAGCGAGCTCGAACTAATCATTTTGGCCACCGGAAGCGAACTACAGCACGCGCTGGCTGCTGCCAATGAATTGGGCCAAGGAGTCCGGGTCGTCTCCATGCCCTGTTTCGAGCGTTTCGACCGCCAATCCGCCGATTACAGCGAGAGCGTCCTGCCAAATAGCTGCCGGAAACGAATCGCCATCGAGGCTGGAGTCTCCGCCTTATGGCATCGCTACGTCGGCCTTGAGGGCATGGTGGTCGGAATCGATCGGTTTGGCCTGAGCGCACCGGGTGACATCGTAATGGACGAATTGGGCATGAAACCCGAAAGCATCGTCAAGGCAGCAAACGAGATTTAAGCCAAACAGTTGAAAAGCAGTCTTGGCAACCGATAATAGCCTGCATGAAGAAACGTAAGAGACACCAGAAAAAGCTGGGTCTGGTCGCCGCCAACCTCCTGATTCTCGGAATATTCTGGGTGGATTTGATTCGTGTTTTGAGCATCGAATGGTCCATCAACGAACGATACCGGTTCGGTTATCTGGTTCCGTTTATTGCCCTCTATCTCTTTTACCTAAAATGGTCGATCCGTCCCGAAACCGAAACGGCAAAACCGTGGTCGATTCCAATCCAGATCTGCATTTGGGCAACGGCTCTACTTCTTTTTCCCTTAAAAATAATTTGGGAGGCAAACCCTGATTGGCGAATGGTTTATTGGATTCACGCTCTGGCGGTTTACGGGGCAACTCTCGGAATTTTCGCTCTATGGGGAGGCAAATCCTGGGCGAAATGGTTTGCTCCGGCCCTCGCCATTTTCCTTTTCGCGGTGCCTTGGCCCATGCATTTCGAGCAACAGCTCACCCAAAATCTTATGGGAATGGTGGCCGCCATCACCGTGGATTTTATGAACTTGCTGGGGATATTCGCCATTCAGCAGGGGAATTTGATCCAACTGGCAACGGGATGGGTCGGGGTGGAAGAAGCATGCAGCGGTGTGCGATCATTTCAATCCACCATCATGGCCGCCTATTTTTTGGGGGAAATGTATCGATACTCCGTTTCCCTGCGACTGATTTTACTCCTTTTCGGCGCCGGTATTTCGGTAACACTCAATGTCGCCAGAACTTTCCTCCTCACCTACATAACTTACTCAAACGGCGGTGACGTTACCAAAACGTGGCATGACCCCGTCGGATACATGGTATCTTTGACTGCGTTTCTACTCCTCCTCGGGTTGGCTATCGCGATTAACAGAAAACGCGCCAAAAAACCCTCGGAAGTGGCTCCGGACCCCTCCAAAGCAAAGATTCAGTGGCTCAGTAAGAGAAAATCGATCTCACTGGCCGTCTTATGCCTTCTCAGTTATCCGGCCAGCCATAGGTGGTACCAACGGGCAAATTCCCACCCCGGAGTAGCATCGGAACCACTCATCGCAACCATCGATTGGCCCCGCGCCAGCCCCGATATCGTACTCGGGGAAATACCCGCCGGTATTCGATCCATTCTTCGTTACTCGGAGGGAGCCCAAGCCCATTGGCAGGAGAATGACCACGAAAATTGGGTAGTTTATTTTTTTACCTGGGATGAGGGCAAAATTTCATCTTTCGCCGATATTCACGGACCTGAGGTGTGCCTGCCTTCGGCCGGATTTGAGCTTTCCAACAAAGCCGACCCCCTCCTCTGGAAGCGAAACGGCCTGCAAATATCCCTCGATTCCTACACTTTCACCGCGCGGGGCTACAATGCCCATGTCTTTTTCGCCGTCTGGAATGATAACCAGGGGGAAGCCGTCATACCCATGTCCCGCACAGCCGGGGACCGACTAGGCGCCGCCATGCGAGGAGAGAAAATCAAAGGCCGGCGGACGCTTGAAATAATAATTACCGGAGTGGATTCAATAACCGAAGCGCGCGCCAAGGCGGGAGAGTTTTTGGACAGGACCGTGGTCGTGACCCCAGGAAATTCCTGAAAAATAGCCCCTGTTTCACCTGGGTTGCGCCGCCGACTTCAGATAAATCTGTATGGATTTCCAGCTTTGCTCATAAAGTCCCTTCTCGAATTCTAATCGGGACTTCCAGTAATAAACAAATGGTGGCGATTGCTCCTGGTTTTCGAGAATCGCCAGCGTCCGTTCCGCGCCTTTCCAGTCGGCTGAATCGATCTGTCTTTTAAGCAGGGAAGACGCCACCACAATATTGGAAGGAAAGCTCAGAAGAGTGCGCCGCAAAGATTCAATGTCTTCATCTTCCCGAAAATCGGATATTGCGGCGGGCGGCAGATGGCTCCAGACTATCTCAAGCGCCTCCAGAAAATGCCTCTGTCGCGACAGAATATCAGCCCTGAACCACCATTGCTCCTCGGCCAATTCGGGTTGGTGATCCAGGTAATCAATTAGCGCCTCTGGACCGGCAATGGCTAGCCAGCGGTTCAATATACCCTTTTTTTGAGAGCAATTGAAAAAACCGAGAGTCGGGCTATTGGCTAAATCCCGGCTGAATTCCCTTAAAAATTCATCCCCTGTCAGGCGACTCAAATATTCATGGCGAAAATCCGGATCAATCATCGATAAATCCGATACCAAAGCCGTCACCTGCGGCGAATATCGCAAATTGCTCAAAATACCGCGAATGATCAAGGCCCGGTCGTCGGTTTGCCGGGCAAGAGCCTTCCTCCACGCGGAGGCTGCCAGCACAGGCTGAAATGGCAGCCATGCCAATCCTTCGTAATAGGGCACCTGTGCTGCAATGGGCTCCAGAAACCGGGCGCGACGGAAATCTTCGAGCGCTTTTGCCGGTTCACCCAATCGATAAAGCCTCACCTGCGCCCGGTTGAAATACGCCCGCCAATCGAGCGGGTAGCGGCGCACGGCCATGTCAACCGTTTCCATAACCTCTTCGAGATTTAACGACTCCGATTCCGGTTTTAACATTGCCTCACTCCGCTTCATAACAATGCTGGAATGCCAGGGAAGCATCAACGCATCGGCGGCCAACCAGGCGACTCCCACCCCGGCAAGCAACACCCCGAACATTCGCCAAATCGACGGAGCCATCCAAAGTGGCTTTTCGGAAACCGGTCGTTGTCGGGCAAGGCCATACAGCCAGATCGCGGCCATAATTGTGCCAAATCGATGCCCTCCCACATCGACGATTGAATGCAGCAAAAATATAAACAACGCCGCAACTGCCGCCCGTGCGGTAGAGCTCCCGCGTTTATCATTTCGGGGAATAAGACCCCAAAGCAAGACTCCCAACAGCATTATGCAGCATAAAAATCCTGCAAGGCCCAGTTCCGCCCACAGCCACAGCCAGTCGCTCTCGGGATGCAAGATACTGTTATGATTTGCCGATGCCTCCCGGTATTGGGAAAACGCGACCGGAAAGTTGGCCAGCCCCACCCCAACTACCGGTTCATCTGCAATCATTCGACCGGTATCCTCATAGACGAGAAATCGAAAATCCACCGCTTCGCTCGAATCTGAATTTTTAAACAGATTACTGACACGCGATAATGTTGAACCGCCAAAAAACACAAACAGGCTGAAAAAGAGGACTAGCCCGGAGGCGGCTAAAATAGAGAACCGGGCCATCCGGGTGGGCCGAATGGAAAGCCCAACCCATATCGAGCAGCCGACAATAAAAAGCAGCAGCCCCGCCCGCGAAAGGCTGTAGATGAGGGCAAAAAATACCAATCCGGTGCAAACTGCCCCAAAAATCGCCGAAATTCTCCGGTGCAGCAGAGCCCGCATGGTCAACCCAAACGAGACCACTCCGCCCATGGCCAAGAGGCTGCTGGTCTGGTTGCGATTGGGGAAATAGCTGAAATTATGCACGGATTTCGCAAATGGGTACTGCATCTGCAAAAGTGTGCCCGCGATGACCCCAACGGAAAGAAGCGTGATCGATATTACGAATGCCCAAAGAAGTTTTTTCCGCATCCGGTGGCCTATTTCCCAGGAAACCGCCGAATAGAGCCACGCCAACCCGGCCAATAGCGGAATCAATGCCTCAAGAGAACGGTAGGGCTGCAAGGTGACAGACGTGGGCAGTTCAATACCCAGAGATTTCGCAGCTTCAATCCACCAGGAATCCCTGAATGAGCCTGTTAGTGGAATAAATCCCAAAAGGATAACAAAAAGTATTCCCAATACGGCCAGGTCAGCCAACGGTCCAGGGCCTTTTCGGGGAGGAGCGATGACGAGAAACAAGCCAATCCCGAATAGTGCAACCGCCTGTGTCCATAACAATGTCCCGCCCCCAAGCAAAACCAAAGCCGTAATAAATATAAGCCCCAAAAACCACGGTGACCGCGCCAAAGAGGCATTTTGCAAAGAAGACATGAGAGTTTGGAGCAATTAAGGAAATGCTAAAAGAGAGATCTTGTAGCCAACGGTAGGAAGAAAATGTGTTATCGATATGCTATTGAAAGAGTTTCTATGTTGAGAATTAACTCCTACTACTCTTGAAATGATTCAGCAACCACGCGCTTGTTTTGCCAAAATAACGTAGTTTCACTGTTATTTTCATTTGCAGCTTCAGCAATAATTTTATCAAGACGGTGGAGCATTCCTTTCTGCCGTGCTTTCCAGGGAGGAATTTCACCATAACCTTCAAAAAAAGCATTCATCAACTCCGATGCTTGTGGGGAATTTAATCGCAATACCAACTCATGCCAGCACAAATCCTCAAGTTTGTTCCCAAGGTGAACCTGCTCCCAATCCAACACGGCAACTATTTTTGAGTAATCTTGAGATACCAGAATATTTTTAACACTAAAATCTCCATTTACGATTATAGGACCGCCACCAGGTACTTTGCCCCTTAGGGTCTCTGGAGATATCTCTTGCAATTCTCGAAGCGCTTTTCCACAAAGATTTTGAATCTGCATACTGTAATCACTATGGAGTAAATCCATGGCGTGAATTCCATTTATAAAATTCATGCAAATTTGATGCTTTTCTTTATTTAATGACTCTAACTCTGGAATCTTGACCTTGCCTGAAAGTTCACGCAATGCACAAACTTCTAACTCCATTCTTGTAGCAGCATCATTTCCTATATAATGCTTAAATACTTTTCCATTCCTTTTTTTAGTATGATTTGTGTATCCGTATTTCAATCGTTTTCCTGAATATACTTTCCTGAATAAAATACGTAACAATCGCCTAATTTTCGAGGATATTTTGAAAATAGGGTTCATTGTTTCTGCTAACTAAAAGCTCGTTTCAGCCGATTATGAACGCGTGCCTTTTGGTAAAAAATTAAACGCTTAAGGTCCGCCACTCTTTTTTGTCCACTTTTACATTCCGGATATACCGAAAATATCCCCTTTGTCCGATACAAGGTCAGTGCGTGATGGCGGCTTCTATGGGTTATGGATAGGTCCTTATTTTTAACAACGATAAGATGACGTAAATCCTTATTGTCCTCCGATTCCATTGAACCTCTAAGTGTTTCTATTTCACAGTTTGAGATATTTGCAGCATTTAGTACATCTTGCAGGAGTGCTTCGTAGTGATTATCTTCATATTTGCTATACCAGCCGCTAAATTTATCTATCGATTGAATGTCATTGAAATCCAATAAGTTAGGAAGTTCAAAAAAACATAATCTAGTATGAGAAATAAATCGTCCAAGCATCTTACACCATATATCAAAATCGTAATTAAAATGATGCACTATACTCAAAAACAATGCCACATCGAAGCAATACCCGTGCTTAAATAAATCTTTGGCGATTTCTTTAGTTATCCGGCATTGCCCTATATAATTATTATATATTTGGCGTCGATTCAGTTCATCTACATGGAAGGAGAAATCTTTTGGCTCTAATTCGAGCGAATAAACATAGGCATTAAAATCTGCAGCGATATTAATGCTGAAATAACCCATATTGCTCCCGACATCCAAAACGCTGAATGGTAAATCTTTGGGTAAATGTTCTTTAATTATTGCATAGCGGTAATCACAATTACGCCCAATGCCATCTCCAAAATTTTGATAATAACTTGGTTCTTTACTACTCATTAGAATTTACTAAATAGTTTATCAGGAAAAATTACAGTGATCTTCGCAGACAATCTTTTACTTTTAATCGTACTCATCTTCTAATAGTGATTTTAACTTTATCGGCTTAATGCCCATTTGGCATTATATCGATTATCGGTCTTTCTCAGCCGGAGTATGCCCGGCATCCACGTAATAGTAGTTTTGGTATTTGTTGTAATAATAATAGTCGGATCCCTTGGTATCGACAAAGTTGAGGATGAAACCGAAGACCCGCCCTCCCCTCTGGTTGAGGCGTTCGATGGAAGACCGCACCTGCCTTGCCTGGGTATATCCTGAGCGCACGGTAAACAGGATGCCATCGACCCTCGTGGCAAAGCTCGGGGTGTCCTCTGTGGCCAGGACCGGCGCCGAATCATAGATTACGTAATCATATTTTTCGTGCAATTCACGGCAAATCTCGCCCATTCGGTCACTCAGGAGCAATTCACCGGGCCGCTCTGGCAAATCCCCTGTGGATATGAAATCGAGGTTTTCGATGCCAGTTGGCTGAATGGCTTCGGATAGAGATATTTCCCCACGAATGGCCTGGCTCAAGCCCTTCGACTTGGACAAATTGAATTGCTTGTAAAGAACCCCCCGTCGCAGATCGGCATCCACCAAAAGGATTTTCGATGAGGTGAAGGCCAGGGTTATGGCCAGATTGGCGGAAATGGTTGATTTTCCTTCGGAGGGCACCGCGCTGGTGACGACAAAGCTGGTCGGCTTAGCCCCGTCTTTATCCATAAATAATATGGCTGAACGAAGAGTTCGACAGGCCTCCGCAAAAAGATAGCGGGTATCTTTTGCCTGAAGCAGAGCCATACGGCCTTTTTTGGCCTCTCGCTGAAAGGGTACTATCCCCAATATGGGCAACTCGAACCGCCGGTTCAGGTCTTCCCCCGAAAGTATGCGGCTATCGAGCGTTCCGATGAGGAAAATCAGGCCAATGCCCAAAACGGTTCCGGCCACTCCCCCCTGCGCAAAATTCCGCCCGATCTGCACAGGCACTCGACCCGCCGGACTCGCGTTTTCAAATACAGCGATCGTCTCCTGACTGAAGTTTTCGTTCAGATCGAGTTTCTGGATGGTCACCAATAAATTTTCGTAAAGGTTTTGGGAACGTTGAAGCTGGGACTGCAAACGATCGTATTCCGCCTGGCGTCGACTATAATCCAACGCCGTCAACTCCACCTCAGCAATCAGCTCGGCAAGGTTATCAATTTGAATTTTGAGCACTTTTTTTTGCGAATCCAGCTTCTGGAGCCCCTGCCGCCGATAAATTTCCAGGTAATTGCTGGTTCTCTCAATCTCCCGGTTGAGGCCCATGATCTTGGGGTGCCGGGGTTTCATGTAGATGGAAAACTCATCTTTTTCCGCAGCCAACTGATTGTGGAGTGATTTTTGCGCTCGGTATTCAGGGCTCGACTCCTGCACATTTCGGCTCACCAGATCACCCCCTTCCTCGACTGGTATAGCGCCATCCAGATATTGATCAAGGCTGAGGGTTTCGAGCATCCGATACTTGGTTTTCAGATCGGCCATATTACTTTTTAGCTTAACCAGGTTGGATCCCGCGGAAACACCCTGCCCTTTAACGAATACCAGATTGTTTTTCTTTTGAAAATCCACCAATGCCCCTTCTTGCTGGTCGATTTCCGTCTCCAGAACCATGATTTGCTCCTTTATTTGGAGAAGCGCTTTATCCGATGTATTGGCACGGTTTTCCTTTTTATACTTCGAATATTCACCCATGCAGGCATCCAGAAAAGCGCGCGTGTATTCGGGTTCCACACCTTCGGCTGTCAAAACGAATATCGCAGTTTCCGGTTGTTGCCCAACGCGCAAAACAACCGGAATGGGGGTCAGGGAAGGATTGAGTGCAGCCACCAGATCACGGGCTCGTTTCTGCACAATCGGACTACGCATCAACTCACTTTGCGTCCCCCAAAAAAATGCCAGCGTATCCTTGATAACGCCGCTATCGGGTAAAGTAACCTGCGAATCCACAATCATTTTCCCGTGGCTGATGTAGCGCGGCTCGCGGTTCATTTCCTCAAATGCCTGATACCCTAGACCAAGGCTCAGTGTGGGTATGAATATCCACCAGTATTTTTTGAGCAATACCTTGCCACGAAAAAACCAGGCGTGGAAATTCTCCGCCCATTCCGTGCTCTGTTCCTGTTCCTCGAAAGATACTTCCTTCATTGGATCATAAACCTTCGTTCTTTCACTCTGATAATATCATCTGGATGGACAACCGGATCATTGCTCCGCACCCCTTCCTCCATGATTTCCTGCACATTGACTTCGATTGTCCTTTCACCTTCGGCCAATTCCGAATCGGCCCGAATAAGCTCAACTTTCTTCCGGTTGGCGTAGGGGCCGAATCCTCCTGCTAGAAATATAGCTTCGCTCACCGTAAACTCCTTTTCATTGGGTATTTCATAATTTCCAGGCCTCAGAATTTCCCCCCAAATATAAAATTTTCCTCCGGCAGCAGCGAGTTGTGGCACCAAAATATAATCATCGGCCCTCACCTCCATATCATTGTCGAAGCGACCGGATGAAAACATCAGCCCCACATCGAGCTCGTATTTTTCCTCCCCCTCCTCACTCTCGGCATCGCCCCGTATGAGGGTAACCTTTTCAGAATCGGCCTCCCGGGTAAATCCACCGGCCCGCAGTATCGCCGCGCTCACCGTGAGAATTTCGTCGGCGGGAATCGGTAGCGGCCCCAATTTCCGGACTTCCCCGAGCAAGATCACCTCGCCAAGATTATCGGCGATTTGCGGAAAATTGATGAGCACCGTTGCCTGATAATAAAAATCTACCTCGACCAGTGATTTGATCTCATAGGCCAACTGCTTGCAGGTTTTTCCCGCTGCCTCCACCTTGCCAATCAGGGGAATATTGACCTCCCCTTGTGGATTAACCAAAATAATAATGGGTCGCTCGCGGTCTTCCTCTACGGCGTAGGAGAGGCGGTTGCCGACTTTGAGACCCCGCTCGTCATCCAGCAGGCTCATCTGGGTCGGCCCTTCTGAAACCAGATTTTCAGCAGCTCCGAAGGCCATCAGAAGCGGTGAAAACAGAAGTCCCAAGGCCATTGTCACCCGGCCAAAATAGAACCTTTGCCACCCGTTCAGTCTAAAAATCATAATTAATCACAAATGTTAATTTGTTCTGAGTGTAGTTTCTTACCTGAATATTGGAAGTTTTTTCCGAATATTGATATTCGATATTCCAGGTAATCGGATAATCTTTTAATTTCGAACCAAAATTAATTTGAAAAATCCGCCGATCATAGGTTTCGGTGCTCAATCCACCGGAATCCACTCCATTTTCAAAAGCGGCCAAGCCTGTGAGTGTCGTGTCCTCAAAAAGTTTCCAATCTATGGAATACTGTAGCCGATCCTCGAGAATCGAGTTCGAGATAAATCCCAGGTCCGTTCTCCGGTAGAATGCCAGGGCATGATTGATATTTCTATTTAAATTGTGAGTCAGCGACACATCTGCATTGAAGCTTGAAGCATCCGTTGTATCTCCATTATTCCCCGAATTGTCGAAGGTGATCGTGTTCCAGCCCACATTCGCATACAAACTGATAAAATTTGTAATTTTCCAATCGACGAAGGTTCCAAAGTTTAGACCCTTGCTGTCGTTTTGAAAATTTTCTTTGTAGGTGGTTTTGGTAAAAGCGATATTCCCTCCCGCGTCCAAATTATCGTAAAAATTTCGTGTAACTCCGATGCTTAATGCGTCGCTTGTCCGCCGGGTAAAAGCGAATCGCGATCCAACCGGGAGCAAATCTTCACGCTGGAAACCAAAATTCATCTTGGTGGATTTGTTCATATCCCACTGAACATTGATGGCCGCGATATTGTTGAAACGATTGTATTGCAAGACATCGAAATCAACAGCCTGACTTTGAGGATCGACCACCAAAGAATCCGTCGGATCGGCGTCGAAGCTCACTTTATCGGAAATCCCAATGGTAAATTGTCCCGCCTTCATACAGTATTGGATGCCGGTATCGGGAGAAATATCCAGGAAACTGTTTTGCGAATCCAGCTCAGGATGGGAAAAGTATTTGGTGAAACCCAGATCAAAATTGAGAGCGATGGAATTACCCCGGAAAACAGGTAATTCGGCCTTAATGTTGAATCCCGCTTTTAAAATTACATCTTCCAGAGGCTCGGACCCCGAAGCGTTGATATTGTCGTTGTATTCGATCCGGGTGGTAAAGTCGGACAAATTCAATATCTGAGTGCCTCCTCTCGAACCTTCCCACTCTTCGCAAACTCCCTGCCCAAAGGATTCTGTGGCTGGTATTCCGAACAACAGCCAACCAGCAAGAGCCAAAACAGCGAGAGAACGACCAAAACCCCGGTTTATCCGGGTGGTCATTCCTTCCGTTTCCTGGCTCCCTCTTGGGAAAATAGAATCTGTGGCTTTTTCTCTCAGAATTCTGTTTCTATTGAATTTGAATGCACATTAACGTCTTAGCTTACGGTAGCAGCTTTTAGATTCAGAGAGCCAGGCTCCCACGGGCTACCCCACCCCTCCTTTTGGCAACCGGCTTTGCCATACCGCTATTTTTTGGAAATGAGCGCTGCAATAGCCGATGAAATTGGCCCCAATTTGCGGACGCCCGCATAAGGCTAACAACCGCAAACACATGGCTCTCCAGCGCTGGGTGCCCCACATCGTGATTTAGCCACGGGTTCGCTGATTTCCTTTTACGGGTCCGGATTTTATTGGGCGAGATTCGTAATAACTCCTTCAGAGCCGCCGGTTCCAGACGCTCGAACACCAGATCGTTGGTCAGTTTTCCTACAGCGCCCGGTCTACTCAGGCTCATGCCCCGCCAATTCCAGCCCTTCAGCCGAAACAATTCCCGAAAGTAGTCCTCGGGGATTCTTTTAACCCAACCCGCCAAATTGGGCGTAAAGTATCTCTCCAGATAACGGTGCAGCCGTCTGCGATCACGGATATCCTGATAACCGGTTGCCTGGTCAATCAGAGTTTCGATATCGGCATCTCCGATCGCCTCCAAAATCTCCTCACACGCGCTGGCAATCCGCTCCTGATTATGCCGCAGGACGCCCGCCGCTCCCGCCATCAGGTAAACCTTGCACGCCTTGGGCAGGACTTCCGCGCGGTAGCCGCTTTTTCGGCCGCCGTGAAGAGTGCGAAACTCCCAGGGTCGCTGCCCGGAATTCAAGCTATCGTCGAGAAATGGCGCGAGATTCTGGGCCGCCAGAAATCCAGGCCGGTCCACGCTTTTATAGGTTTTCCTCCAGGGCCGCCCCAACGCCTTCAGGAGATCCGGGCACGATATAATATGTGTTCCGTCCTCAAAAACGGCGCAGGAGATCTCCCTTGATCCAAGGGTGAGTTCTCCTTCGCGGATTGATTTTGGGATTATTGCTTTCATGGGTTATCCTTTCATTTTCTTTCGTTTTGCTTATCAAATATTTTTAGTTCGTGGCAGTGGCGGACGTAACCGCCGGGACTGCTCGCTCCTCCTCGATGATGCGTTTCATCAACCGGGAATCCGCGGTTCGGGCTTTCAGAATTCGCCCTTTCATATGCCAGGCGGTATTTTTATTGATGCCTAATTCCTCGGCCAACCGGCGCACTGAGATTGCCTTTTCCGAACCCAGAATCAGAAAAATCGCCTCGAACCATTTTTGCAGATCCACTTTTGTGTGATGAAAAATTGTGCCAACCGTAACGGAAAAACTGGTGTTGCAGTTATTGCAGTGGTGGCGGCTCTCCTTGGGCCGTTCGGTGCAATTATCAGAACTGCAGTACGGGCACTTCGGGAGGTCGCTCCAACGCAGCCTTTCCAAGTGATTCAGGCAGTCACTATGAGTCGGATACTTCTGATAAAATAATGAATTCTTCATAATAGCTACCTTTATATAGGACAGAACTTTATATTGTCAATAAATTGTATGCTACCTTAATGTAAGACATTTGTAAAATTTTGAGCAAATAAGCAGTAACGAAATGAATCGTTTATTTTTTGCTTGATCTGCTATTCAAAATTCCCTCGGGCAATTCCCGTTGAGCCATCGCCGATTTTTTCGTCGCAGAAGATCATCATTTCGCCCAAATCGCAAACGGTTCATCCTATCAATCGGGACTGGAAAATGATTTAATATTTCTTGATGTTTCTTGTAGTGAATATCTCTAAACCATTGATTTAAAGTTTATTACGCGTTTCCGATAGAGCATCATCGGTCAAAATAGTATATTCTCGAACCACCCATTTTGCCTTGTAATTGAAATTTCATAACTGCAGTTCCCAAATATTGTAGGTATGGCAATTATTAACTGCTCTTCGGGCTAGACTCTTCGTATCTCTTTTTATGTGAAGTTACAGAATCCAGGATACCGATGAAAACTAATTTCATGTGATGTTAAAAAAATGATAAAGATTGCATCATAGATCAAAGTTTTACAATTTATTTACTATTAATATGAGGTGATTTTTATTAGTTTTTTACAAATATTTGCTTTATCTTTGTGGCCAAATATTTATATTAACTAGGGTAAAGCCAATGGTATTTCCGAGGAGTTAATCCGTCAGTGAATAAGGGGGAGTCCTTCTGCTCATGAAGCAGTAGATTTTCACACTTAACTGATTTACTTAATATTCTTGTTAAATATCTCAAATTCTGGTAAAGTTTACTCAATAAATAGCGGAGATATATAGGGATGAAATCATCTAATAAATACAATGCACGGGCTTCACAGCTCAGCTTGACTCTTGAACACGCAACGGACTATCGAGTTTTTAGTCGTCTGGCGTCTGCGGCTTCCACCATGATTTTGGTGGCTGTGGGCACATCTTTTGCCCTCGATCAAGCTGAGGTGGAACTTCTCGAATTACCCAAAATCGGCGAGGATGTTTTAACGACTCTCCCCAAAAACCTCGCCCGCTGGCACATGGATGTTACCGCCACCTATATTGATGAAAATGGGCAGCAGGAGGAGATTGCCATTAATAACAGCGAGCAAACAGGCATCGGCGCCCTCCTGAGTGACGACGAAACTCTATCCCACAACTTCAAGAAAGGCACTCATTCACTGATTTTGAACTTTCCCAGCGACCTCCCCTTAAATCGGTTGTTTCTCAGGAGTTATTCTGCAAAAGGCAGTGTGGATATCGCGGTTTCAGACATCCCCAACCTCTTGCCCCTCGATAGTCGCCGCTGGATTAACGCCGGCGACAACATTCCTCTGACTCCAAGGGAAAATATGAATTTCACTTTCCCCGTCATTCAGGCTCTCTTCATCAAGCTGACTTTCAACATAGAGGAGGAAGGGGAAATCGCCAGCCTCGGTCTATTTGGTGGCGCAAATATCAGTCAGGCATTCTTTAAAAAAGAAAATTCAGACTCGGCAGAGGGCGCTATCCCGGACAGTCCGGAGTCCTATAGCTACGATTTTGCCTCACTTTATACAGGCACTGAAATCGCCTACATCAATTCGGGAACATTGGTGGACGCCAACCTCATGATCGATGACGATTCGCTAACCTACTACGAATTCTCACCCGAAGACAATCAATCGATCCTGGTTCTCGACCTCAAGCAGGAGGCCCTCGTCAACAAGGTATCACTACTTTACGAAACCGGGCCCGGTCAACTCGAGTTCTACGTTCTCCCCACCCTCGACGGAATAGTGAAAAAAATCGACAAATCGACCAATTCGTCATCGCAGGTTATTTCCAGCGCGGAAGAAGATGAAGAGAAAACCGATGCGGATCAGATGCCAACTCTGGCAAGTTTTTTCCAACCGGTGCTCGAAGGTGGCGGGGGCAATGGGTTCAACCGGGTGCGACTTCCGGAAAGTTTTTTTGAGGACAACGAGCCCATTACCAAACACAAAGTAACAGCCCATGAAGATCGTTTTCGAATAGATTTCGACCAACTATCAGGCCAGTATTTGCTCATTCGCTGGATTCCCGCAGATCCTGATTCCGATGAATATGCGGCCCTTGGCGATGATTTTTCTGGTCATCAAGGCCTCAAAATCTATGAAATCAGCCTCTTTGGAGACCTCCCTGCCAATAAGGCAATTCTCGATTACACAGGCATAGTTGAACTATCCTCTTCGGGAGATGTAGCGGCAGCCACGTTGACGCCGGTACAATCGACCCCACAGATTCCTCCCGCAAGTCTCTGAAACATCCTTTTTGACAAAGGTTCCGGCACGTCGCTCCGCTCAAACTCCGGCCCCGAAGGCGTTTTGGGTGTATTTCAACCAAAAAGCCAACTCTTTCATGGCACGGGCGCGATGACTCAGCCGGTCTTTTTTATCAGGCCCGAGTTCCGCAATGGTATTATTGAATCCTTCGGGTATAAAAATCGGATCATAGCCAAAACCCTGATCGCCCGCCGGAGCCCGCGTAATGACTCCCTCACAGGCATCCCGAAAAACCTTTTCCACTCCGCTCGGCTCAAGTAATACGGCGCAACACACAAACCGGGCCGACCGTTTGTCATCGGGCACAGCCTCCATTTCCCGCAGGAGCTTGGCATTATTTTCTTCAGCCGTGACATTCAAACCGGCATAGCGGGCCGAATAAACGCCCGGTGCGCCATTCAGGGCATCGACCTCCAGCCCGCTGTCGTCCGATACAATCCATACACCCCTCGGCGCAATCGCCCGCAACGCCTGTACTTTCAACCGCGCATTTCCCAAAAAATTGTTCTCCGTCTCTTCAACCTCGGGCATTCCACCTATTTCATCGGGCGAAAAAATCTCCAGAACATTAGATTCCGATTTGAGGATATGGGAAACCTCACGGATTTTGTTTTTGTTCCTCGTTGCCAGATAAATTTTCATTTCTCGATTGCGGATTTTGGGTAAACCACAAAGCCGCGCATGAGCTGGTCTCTCCCCAAGATTGATTGCCTAACTTTTTTCAAACAAAATCCATCGCCGATGGCGAGTGTTTTCTGCCCCTGAAAAGCTGCCTTGGCCTCCTTGTCGGCCAAAAGAATGGGAGCGCGGTATGAATACAGATAATCGAGTAGTCGCTCATCGAGTAAGGAACTCAGCAACGAGGCGCCGCCCTCAAAGAACACACCGCCGATGCCGCTCTCTCCGCACTTCTGCCGAAAATCCCGTAAGGAAACCCCCGATTCGACATTTTCCGGTAAAATCCAGCTTTTCACGCCAACCTCGCTCAAACCCTCTCGCCGCCCCTCATCCGCATGTTCACCCGATACGACAATCGTCCGATCTCGGCAAAATTCATCGCAATATAGTCTCGGCAGTGGCTCCCGAACCGTTCGTAGCCTCGTGTCGAACACAAATCGAACCGGACACCAAGTTTCGTCGCCGAACCGGCTTGTCAGTCGCGGATTGTCCGCCAAAACCGTTCCCGCGCCCACCGCAATGGCGGGAAACAATCGCCGCCAACACATAACATCGGCCCGCGCCTCCTCCCCCGTGATCCACTTCGAATTCCCCGTCCGCGTCGCGATACGGCCATCGATAGTCGTGGCAATCTTCCCCGCGATAAAGGGTTCGCCCCGCCCAATCCAGTGATTGAAAATGAGATTCAAATCCTCGCAATCCTCCTGCAGAATCCCTTCCACCACCTCAATTCCTGAGCGCCGCATTTGCTCGAATCCCTTGCCCGAATGCCCGGGGTTGGGATCAGTTGCACCCACCACCACCCGCCGAATGCCCGACTCGATGATGGCCTCCGTGCAAGGCGGTGTTTTGCCATGCGTGCAGCAGGGCTCCAGAGTCGAATAAAGGGTCAACTTCTCAGAGGGATTTCGGCTCAAATTTCTTAATGCGACAATCTCGGCATGGGGCTCGCCAGCTTTGGCATGGTATCCCTCCGCCACGACCTCCCCGTCTTCCTCGATGACCGCACCCACCATGGGATTGGGATGCGTCCTGCCCCACCCTTTGCGGGCCAGCCCGAGAGCCTTTTTCATGAAAACAATATCCGCTGCCTCGCTCATTTCGTGGGGTTCCAGGCAATTACGTCAAACGCCGCAGAAACGGATTACTCACCTTTTCCGCCCCAACGGTACTGGTGGGACCATGTCCCGGACAAATTATCGTATCGTCGGGTAAAGTTAATATTTTATCTTTAATCGAGTCCAACAACTGGGCGGAGCTGCAACCGGGAAAATCGGTTCGCCCGATACCTCCGGCAAAAACCGTGTCCCCGGAAATGGCCATTTTCAATCCGGGAAAATAAAAAAGAATACTCCCGGGGCTATGCCCAGGCACATGCCTCACTTCCACGGTCTCACCCAGGATTTTCAATTCCTGGCCGTCCTCCAAAAGATGGTCCGCCTTGCCCGGTTCCAAAGTAAGTCCCGGCACAAGAAACGAAGCCATTCTCGATGGATTTTCAATCAGATCAACATCATCCCGATGCGCATAAACCGGCATCCCCCGCTCGTTGAACCCCGGAACGTCAAGAATATGGTCCCAATGCCCGTGGGTCAGATACACGCCCTTGAGTTCGCAGCCCGCCTCTTTGAGTTTCGGTTCAATTTCCTGCCAGGCATCCAACGGGACATCGAAAAGTACCGCCTCCCCCAATTCCTTATCCAAAAGCAGGTAAGCATTGGTCTCGATAGGCGGTAGCGAATAAACCTGTATTTCCATTGTTGGGGAGATTGCCGCTCGCAAGGCCGCTGGCAACGAGTTTTTTCTCGAACCTTGGCCCCACGCCCGACATTTTCTGCTTCCAATCACCGAATTTTATTACCAACAATGAAGCTGTAGATAAAACCTTCAATTACTGAAACCCGCTACCCCTTTCTCTCCTCTTCCCATTCCCAAAAAATCGATCAAACAATGGATACCCTGAAATTCACCGTCTTGCCCGGCGATGGCATTGGCCCGGAAGTTATGGAAACAGCGCTCAACGTGCTCAATCATGTCGCCCAAAAACACCAATTTACCCTCCAATATGAGCAATGCTATGTCGGGGGCGCCGCCATCGACCGCCACGGCATGGCCCTGCCAACTGCAACGCTGGAGGCCTGCCGCCATAGTGACGCCATCCTTTTCGGCTCGGTGGGCGGCCCAAAGTGGGAAAATCTTCCACCCGAGGAGCAGCCCGAGAGGGCATCCCTCTTGCCCATGCGTAAGGCGTTTTCCCTTTTCGCCAACATCAGACCCGGTCTTCTCTACCCAGAGCTTGCGGACGCCTCGCCGTTAAAAGCTACCCGAATTCCGCAGGGAATCGACATGGTATGCGTTCGCGAACTGACCGGCGGCATTTATTTCGGACAACCCAAGGAAACCACCACTTTGGACAACGGTGAAAAAAGGGCGGTGGATTCCATGGTATACCATACCTCGGAAATCGAACGCATCGCCGATGTAGCCATCGAGACCGCCCGTGGTCGTGGAAAAAAAATCTGTTCAGTGGACAAAGCCAATGTGCTCGCAACTTCGGTTCTCTGGCGGGAAACGGTCATCAAATATCTTTCCGAGAAGGCCCCCGATATCAAATTGAGCCACCTCTACGTTGACAACGCAGCCATGCAACTGGCCGGCAACCCCGGCCAATTCGATGTCATTTTAACCGAAAACATGTTCGGCGACATCCTCTCCGACCTGATGGCCTCCATCTGCGGCTCTCTCGGAATGCTCGCCTCCGCAAGCCTCGGCGCCGATAAAAACAGCCACGGCCTGCCCTTCGGACTTTATGAACCCGCCGGTGGCACCGCCCCCGATATCGCCGGGCAAGGAGTCGCCAATCCCTGCGCTCAAATCCTCAGCGCAGCGCTCATGCTTCGCCACAGTTTCGGAAAATCCCAAGCCGCCAACGAAATCGAACATGCCGTCCGCCAAACCGTCTCGACAGGCACCCGCACCCAGGACATAGCCTTCGACACCAAAAGCGTCTCCACCCAACAAATGGCCCAAGCCATCCTCTCGCATCTCGAATGAGCCAACTCTTTTTCAAATCTGCGACAATCTGCGTAATCTGTGGTTAAATACATCCCGTATCCAGCATCTTCTTCAACCCATGAATTCAAACGAAATCCGGCAGTCGTTCTTCGACTTTTTTAAGGAAAAGGGTCACGAAATCGTGCCCTCGGCATCCTTGTTGCCCACAGCGCCCAACCTTTTATTCACCAACGCGGGCATGAATCAGTTTGTGCCCAACTTCCTGGGCGAGCGATCCGCTGTGCACCCAAGGGTGGCCGATACCCAGAAATGCATCCGCGCGGGCGGCAAGCACAACGATCTCGATGATGTTGGCCTGGATACCTATCACCACACTTTTTTTGAAATGCTGGGTAACTGGTCTTTCGGCGATTATTTCAAAAAAGAGGCCATCGAATGGGCTTGGGAGCTCCTCACGGAGGTATGGGGTTTCCCAAAGGAGCGTCTTTACGCCACTGTTTACAAACCCGCAGAGGGCGATCCTTCCGATTTCGATCAGGAGGCCTGGGACTGCTGGGCGGATGTTTTGACCAAAAGCGGGCTGGACCCCACCGCCCATATTCTCTCCTTCGGCAAAAAGGACAATTTCTGGATGATGGGCGATACCGGCCCCTGCGGCCCCTGCAGCGAAATCCACATGGACTTGACCCCCGATGGGGCAACCGGTGGAAACCTCGTCAACCGGGAATCCCCCCTCTGCATCGAAATCTGGAATCTCGTTTTCATTCAATTCAACGCCGGGGAAGATGGATCATTCAAACCTCTATCTGCCAGGCATGTGGATACCGGCATGGGTTTCGAGCGAGTCGCCGGAATCATGGCCACAACCAAAAACTTCGCCGATTTTTCGAACCCTCCCAGCAATTACGACAGCGACCTTTTCACTGATATTTTCCAACACCTGGAAGAGATGTCGGGCCGCAAATACCGTTATTCCGTTCCTGCCGACCCCAACAATATGAGCGATGTCGAACAAACGGACTGCTCTTTTCGTGTTTTGGCTGACCACATCCGAACGCTGTCCTGCTCGATTGCCGATGGCATCCTGCCCGGAAATGAGGGCCGCAACTACGTCCTTCGGCGAATCCTTCGACGCGCTGTCCTTTTTGCCCGCCACATCGACCTGCCGCCGGGTTCTTTCGTCAAGCTGGCCGACCCCGTTGCGGAAAAACTCGGCGCCATCTTTCCCGAATTGATCGAACATCGGGAGGTCATCCGGCGGGTCATTGCATCGGAGGAGGAGGCGTTTGAACGCACCATCGACCGCGGCCTGCAACTGCTCGACCGCATAACGGAGACCAATTCCAGGGTCATCAGCGGCAAGGACGCCTTTCAACTTTACGATACCTATGGTTTCCCCATCGATCTCACCCAGATAATTGCCCGCGACCGCCATCTTGAGGTCGATCTGAAAGGGTTTTCCGAGGAAATGGAAAAACAACGCGCAAGAGCTCGGGCGGCCCAGAAAAAATCAATCATCGAAGTCTCAGAGGAGGATCGAGGAATCCAAAAAACGGAATTTGTCGGTTTCGAGGAAGAAAACCTGACCCGTTTTGAAACCGAGGTGCTCGATCGGAAAGATTCCGGCGGCAAGTCCTTCCTCGTTTTTCCCGAAACACCTTTTTACGCCGAAATGGGTGGGCAATTGGGCGATATCGGGATCGCCGAAATCGAGGGCCAATCAATCCGTATTCTCGACACAATCCGCGATGACTCGGGCCATTCCCTCCATCAGACGGAAAATCTCGGCCAAAAAATCGACCTGAAGGGAAAGCAGGCGGCGCTATCGGTCGATCTCCCCCGGCGTAAAGCCATCCAACGCCACCACAGCGCCACCCATGTTCTCCATTGGGCTCTCCGCAAAGTGCTCGGAACCCACGTCCGCCAGGCCGGTTCACTGGTGGCCGAAGACCGTTTGCGGTTCGATTTCGCCCATTTCGAAGCGCCAGAAAAAGATCAGCTCAAACAGATCGAACTACTCGCCAACCAACGTCTCTTGGAAAATGCCAGCATAGATTGGTACGAAATTCCTTTTGCCGAAAAACCGGACAAAGTGATCGCATTTTTTGGTGAAAAATACGGTGAAATCGTCCGCGTGGTGGACATCGGGGGCTGGTCTCTCGAACTCTGCGGCGGCACCCATGTGCGGGCTGCCGGGGAAATCGGTTTGCTGAAAATCGTCCACGAATCGGCCATCGCCGCCGGAACCCGACGCATCGAAGCGGTGGTCGGGGAAAGCGCGTTTTCCTTGATTGAAAATAACTTCCATCTCCTTGCCACCCTCGCCCATCAACTCTCCTGCAAACCCACGGAACTCGGTTCAAGGCTAACAACTCTCCTCGACCAGCGCAAAACACAGGAAGACGAACTCCGAATTCTCCGCAGTAAAGGCACAACCGCCCTGGCCGACGATTTGGCCGCAAACGCCAAAAAAATCGGCACCCTGAATTGGGTGGCAGCCAAAGCTAAAGCCAGCAACCCCGGAGAATTGCGGAAACTAGCGGTCGAAATCTCCAGGAAAACCGGCCCTGGAGTAATCGTTCTTGGAGCAATCATCGGTGAGCGCGTAACGGTCCTCGCCCTCTGCTCCCAGGAAGCAATCCGCGAAGGCCACAAAGCCGGAGAAATCATCCGCGATCTTTCACAAAAACTCGGCGGTAAAGGAGGCGGAAAACCCGACTTCGCAATGGGTGGCGGAAACGACACAGCAGCCCTCGAAGAAGCCCTCCAATCACTCCTCAATAATTAGCGCATGCCCAACTCACCCACCACCGCCATTCCATTGACGAGCGCCCAGAAAAAATACCTCCGGGGCCTCGCCATGAAGCTGAAGCCGAAAGCGGCAATCGGAAAAAACGGCCTCACCGAAAGCTGCCTCAAAGAGCTGAAAGCGGCCCTCGAAAGGGAGGAATTAGTCAAAGTAAAAATCCCCGGAAAAGCCAACGAAAGAAAGCTCCTCGCCCAGCAAACAGAAACCGCCACCCAAAGCGCCCTGATAGGAACAATAGGCAGCACCGCCACATTCTACCAACCCCACCAAAATCCCGAAAAAAACCAAATCAAGCTACCATAATTACAAATAGTATTCCAGAGGGAATTTAATCAATAATTTCTGGATAGATAAACAAGAATAATCGAAATGAAGGAATTACCGAACTAACTTGCGACAAAGTTAATAATTTTGAACTTGATCATACCCCGGTGCTTGCAGCGGAGAGTAGCATTATTCACCACACTTTTTATCGATTTTTAGCTTATGCAAATCATCCAATCTTTCAGTAGCAGATTCGACAGCAGAAGAATATTCCATCGAATTTCCGATTCCAAAATCGCCTAAAAAAGCCCACACATCAGTACTTTTAAATTTCTGTTTTGCACCTGTAACCTCTTTAATAAAACCATCTACTTTGGCAATCTCCAAATCGATATCCTCACAACTGTAATGCGCTATCTCATAGTCTGTTAATGGTGTCTGTCTTCCGAATCTTTCCGTGGCGCACCCTATTAGCAATAAACTAATTAGGCAGGTCATTGTTGGAATGTACAAATTTTTGCGCATATTATTATTCTCCCATGGTATGTGTTTATTTTGTTGTAACATATTATTCTCAAATTGAGGTATGTATTAAAACATAGCGTCAGCAGAGGAAAAAAACGCTTGTATCTTTGTCGGAGTAAAGCGAGCGTACCAACACTGAAAGGTAATATACCGTTTGTGTTCTGAATTGCAAGCCCTCAATCGATATATTTTAAAAAAAATATTTCTGATTTAAGTAACTCCCTATCAATAGATTAACTACTTTTTTCTTTAATACGCAAATTTTCAGCAAATTTTTCCAGCTACAACGCTAACTAAGAGGAAAATTCAATTTTCCTTCATTTACTGTTACAATCCGTGTAACCAGTAGTAACCCTTATACTGCTGCACAACTATTCCTGTAAACCTTGACCTCACCCGAATACTCTGCAATCGAGGTATATGCCTACCCGCGAGGAACAATATGCGTGTTGCGGCTAAGAACTTCTCAGGTTTTTGAACAGCGTAGTTAGTTTTTCTGTGCTTTTTATTCCGGGGGTGGATTCTACTCCGCTGTTGATGTCGGCATAACGGGTTTCGCTAGTGCGAACTGCTAGGGCTATGTTTTCGGGGTTTAACCCGCCGGCCAATATCCAGTTTTTCTCAGGATACCTTTTTTGCAATATACCAAAAGCTTCCCAATTACCGGTTTTACCGGTTCCACCGTACAGTTTGTCGGACGGCGCGTCGATTAGATAAGTTTTCGCCAACCCCAACAGCCTTTCGGGGAAAATATCGCCTTTGCCTTTCGGCATACGGGGTGCCAGCCAAAGGCGAGCCATTCCAACTACCCTGCCCCACTCGATTATCGTGGAATCAGGGGTCGAAAGCGGAAAATGGATCTGGAAAATATCGAATCCCATTTCGAGACATTGCTCTAATTCTTTATGAGTCGGGCTTACACTTACCATTACCCGCTTACCCACGGGAATCGCCTGCAATAATTCCTTCGCTCTATCATAACTAACGAATCGTGGTGATGGCTGATAAAAATTGATTCCGATGGCCTCCGCTCCCAAATCCAAAGCCGCCTCAGCATCCTCCTTACGGGTTATACCGCAGACTTTAACTTTAACATTCTCGCACATTTTGAACTGGATAATATATGCGTTAGTTAGGAGAATTTTTTAACCAACGCCTGCACCATTCCATCAAGCGTATGCTCGGCAGCTTCGATATCTACCGGCATTCCGATCTTACGCATGGATTCCGAAGTAACCGGACCGATACTGCACGTCAATGGTTTCCGGGCTCCTTTTTCGGGTTGAAGTTGAGCCGCTTGATCTAAAAATGACTTCACCGTAGATGGGCTTGTAAAAGTTACTGCATCCGCACCTTTTTGGCGAAAAGACCCTGCAACAGCATGCCCACTCAGATCGGTTTTTAACGTTTGGTAAACTTGAAACCTATCTACAATGGCAGCCGCCTCCTGCAATTTTTTCTCCAAAACATCGCGATTAAGATTTCCGGTTATGACTAGAATTTTCAAATTATCCAGGCTTTCTTTCTGACACAGAGTATCGGCCAATGCCTCTGAAGTTGCCACTTCGGGAATAACATCAACTTTAAGTCGATAGGCTCCAATGGCATCAGCCGTGCCTTTGCCAACTGCCGCTATGCGCAACAGCCCAATGGACCGAATATCCTCAAATTGCTTAAAAAATTGCCGGAAAAAATACTTAACCCCATTGGCACTGGTAAAAACCAGCCATTCGTATCTGGCAATCTCCGCGAATACATCCGCAGCCGTTAGTGGGTCGACATAGGGTTCAATTTTAATCAATGGAATTTCCAGAGAATCAGAGCCGAATTGCTTGAGCTTAAGACTTAATTCGGTGGCCTGCTCCGGGCTTCGAGTAACGACAATCCTTCTCCCCGCAAGCGGTTTTTTATTTTTCAGCTTACTCTCCGTTTTCTTATTACGCTCCGTCATTTCTTTATGAACTTTCGGGCAATTTCCTCGATCTTTTCCATTACCGATCCATCATCGAGACCTGCTAAATCGTATTCGCTAAAACCGCTTTCTTCTACGAACACAAGAAGTTGATTTTCGCAAAAGTGAACCGCATAGGAATTGTGGCAACCTCCCCCCAAAAGTCCCAAAAAACGCCTCTCAAGCATAACGGCTTTCCCCGTATCTTTATCCAGCAAGGGAGCAAACTTCTCCACATCCTCCGAGCGACATTCCAGAGCGACCGCCCCCTGTCCAGCGGCGGGAACCATTTGGCGCACATCGAATGGCCTGAAATCCACCCCCGGCCAACTATCGAAGCCAAGCCGCTTCAATCCAGCCGCCGCCAGGATGGTCGCATCGGCATCGCCACGACTTACCTTGTTCAGCCGGGTATCCACATTTCCGCGAATTTCACCCCAAACGGCTTTAGGAAACAGCGCTTTCGCCTGGGCGCGACGCCGTGGGCTGCCCGTCGCGATGAAAGCCGGGCAATCGCAATCCTTTTTTGTCACCAAAACATCATTGACCACTTCACGCGGTAAATATCCAGCAATGGCGAGGCCATCCTCCAGACTCGTGGGCAAATCTTTGGCGCTATGAACCGCCAGATCGCAACGGCCCTCCAAAAGCGCGACCTCCAGTTCCTTGGTGAATAACCCCTTGCCGCCCTCCTTTTCCAGTGACCATTGCCGCTTCCGGTCCCCGGTAGTTACCATCGGCATAACCGGAAATTCGCACCCCGGCAGCTTCTGCTCCAGATAGAGTCGCGTAAGTTCGGTTTGGGCCAAAGCAAGAGGGCTCTTTCGGGTCGCCACCGTTATTGTATTTAGCATTAACTTAAGGGTATAAAAATCTTCCTCATCGTCTTCCTCTTCCTCCCATAACTCACTAAATACAACTTGTTACACGGTATTCGAGAAAGACGACGAGAACGAGCAAGAGGAAGATTTAATTCTTATATTTATGAGCGCTAATCGATTCAATAAGCTGCCTGAGCGCCTTTAAGATTCTTTTTCTTCACCCAGGGCATCATACCACGCAGCCGTTCTCCTGTTTTCTCAATTAAATGATCTTCTCCTTCTTTCATGAGGGCATTGTAATTTTTCAAACCTCCATTGTACTCAGCGACCCACTCCTTGGCAAATTTACCCGATTGAATTTCTTTCAAGATCGCATTCATGGTGCGTTTGGTAGACTTGTTGACCACCCTTGGTCCCCGCGACAGGTCGCCCCATTTAGCCGTTTCAGATACCGAAAAACGCATCCCCGCGATACCCGATTCGACCATCATATCGACGATTAACTTCAGCTCATGCAAACACTCGAAGTAAGCCATTTCGGGCTGATAACCCGCTTCGACCAAGGTTTCAAATCCGGCCGTAACAAGGGCGCTGGCCCCTCCACAGAGCACCGCCTGCTCGCCGAAAAGATCGGTTTCGGTCTCTTCCTTAAAAGATGTCTGGAGAACACCCGCCCGCGTCGCGCCAATACCTTTGGCCCAGGCCAAGGCTGTCTTTTTGGCATTTTTAGACGAACCTTTGACCACCGCAACAAGCGCCGGCACACCCTTCCCTTCTAAATATTGGGTACGCACAACATGACCGGGCCCCTTCGGGGCAACCATCACCACATCGATGCCCCTGGGCGGTTTAATAAGATCATATTGAATCGCAAAACCATGACTAAACAGCAGAGTTTTTCCCTTGGTAAGATTAGGCAGCAGATCGTTGTTAAAAACATCAGCCTGCTTCATATCCGGCACGGCCAGCATGATGATATCCGCTTTTTGAGCGACCTCGGCGGAGCTAAAAACCTCGAATCCATGTCTCTGGGCAACCTTTACCGATTTACTTTTCGGGTAAAGCCCCACGATCACCTTCAGGCCGCTGTCCTTGAGGTTCAAAGCATGAGCGTGGCCCTGGGAGCCATAACCGATCACACCGAGCGTTTTATGTCTGAGAACGCGAAGATCCGCATCCTTGTTTGTATATACTTTCGCTTTAGCTGGCATAAGATTTTTTGAGTTTAATTAGAAATAGCAAATAACCACCGATCGAATAAAAAAGGCCCATCAGGCGCCTTACTCTCCTTCTTCCGCAGTGAACATCCGACGCTCGAGGGCAAGGTTTCCAGTACGGGCAAGCTCATTGATTCCAAAGGGTTCAATCAATTCGTAAAAAGCTTTGATTTTCCCCTCATTCCCGGTGACTTCCACGATTACACTGGTGGGAGAAGCATCGATGATTTTTGCCCGAAATATGTCGCAAATTTGCAAAATCTCGGAGCGGGTTTCCGATTTCGCAGTCACCTTTACCATGAGAAGCTCGCGGGCCACAAATTCACCGGATTTGAAATCCTTGATTTCAATTACATCGACCAATTTATTGAGCTGTTTGATGGCCTGATCGAGTTGGGATTCGTCACCATGAACAGTGGCCGTAATCCTGGAAATATCGGCCTCCTGGGTTGGCGCCACATTCAGGGTGTCGATATTGAAGCCCCGCCCACTGAACATGCCGGCGACTCGCGCAAGCACGCCAAACTTGTTTTCAACGAGCACTGATAATGTATGTTTCATGACAATTTTCTATTTACAAAAACTATGGTGGACGGCACAGGACTCGAACCTGCGACCCCCTGGGTGTAAACCAGGTGCTCTAACCAACTGAGCTAGCCGTCCAATAAGCCAAAGGCCCGGGAAGAGCCGATTTATCAAGCAGGGTTCTCCCCAAACCACAAGCCCAAAGTGCCAACCTGCCGGTTGAGTCTCCTGCTGGCGAATTCAAATTCACTCATTCACGGGATGCCGAAGCCCCGATCCCTACCAGTCCATTCGCGTGCAGTAACTCGGCGATCTGGATCGTGTTCAATGCCGCCCCCTTCCACAACTGGTCTCCCACCACCCAAAATGAGATTCCATTTTCAAAAGCCGTGTCCTTCCGCAAACGCCCCACTCCACACGGCACCCGCTCCGAATAGTAGAGTGGCATCGGATATTCGTTATTTTCCGTGTTGTCGACCAATTCGCTGCCAGGAAATTCGGAGATCGCCCGACGGGCGGCCTCAATGTCAACAGTTTGGTCGAACTCGGCACTCACCGCCACGGAATGGGCTCGAAAAACCGGCACGCGCACACAGGTTGCCGATACCCGAATATCGGGAATTTCCATGATTTTTGCACTCTCGTTGCGCATTTTAAGCTCTTCACGTGTATAGCCGTCATCTAAAAAAACATCCACATGGGGAAGCAGGTTAAACGCGATCGGGTGCGGATAAACTTCGCTTTCCATCGGCTTGCCGCTGGCCCAATCTCGCGTCTGCCGGTCCAATTCACCGATTGCCGCTGCCCCGGAACCCGATACCGCTTGATAGGTGGCTGCGAAAAAACGTTTCAACCCGAAGAGCTTGTGCAGCGGGTAAAGCCCCATCAAGGCAACTGCGGTCGAGCAATTCGGATTGGCGATCAATCCCTTATGGGCGAAAGCCGCGTGGGGGTTGATTTCAGGAATTATCAAAGGAACTCCCGGCTCCATCCGAAAAGCCGAACTATTGTCGATCACCACGCAGCCCCGCTCGACCGCCTGTGGGGCCAATGTCCGCGTGATGCTGCCCCCGGCGCTGAAAAGGGCAATATCCAGACCCGAAAAAACCTCGGGAGTGGCTTCTTCCACCGGGAAATCGCGCCCATCATAGGTGATATTTGATCCCGCAGAACGGGCCGAGGCGTACAGCCGGATTTCACGGACGGGAAAATTCCGCTCGATCAATAACCGAATCAACTCTTGACCGACGGCGCCGGTGGCTCCGACAATACCAACTTTATATGATAGGCTCAATGACTTCTACTCCTTTAGAATCTTTTATCGAATACTGTGAGGTTCAAAACATCAAGCCCACAAAAGATGTTATTATTATTTCCATAATCGAGCAAAAACTGCATTTTTTTTCCGAAAATAATTTACGAGCCACCTATCCCGTTTCCACATCGAAAAATCCGCCCTCCTGTCGAGAAAACTCCTTCGGCACTCCCCTCGGTTTGCACAGAATCGAAGAAAAAATAGGCGCAGGAACCCCCGAAGGAGGGGTTTTCAAGGGCCGGATTTATACCGGGAAACACTATACCGAATATTCCCCCGAGGAGCAGATAAAGAACTTTGTCACCACGCGAATTTTGTGGTTGAAAGGTCTCGAAGAAGGAAAAAACAGCGGTTCCGGTTTCGATTCCTACAACCGCTACATCTACATCCACGGAAATAACCACCCTGAAAAAATCGGAATACCCCAAACCGCCGGCTGCCCCGTTCTGAAAGATAACGATCTCATCAATCTTTTCAACAACACCGAAATAGGATCACTCGTTCTTATCGTTTAACCCGATTTTTGCCAATTCAATCTGCGGTAAAAAAAATAATCACATCAAAGGAGATACAAAAAAATAATGATTACTATCTTATTTCATATAACCATCAAAGAAGGCAAAGAGGAGGAATTTCATAACCTCGCAGCCCGCATGACCAAGATTTCACGTGGCGAGGATGGATGCCTCGATTACACTTTTCTGCGGCAGCAGGGTCAACCCCGAGAGTATGTGCTGTATGAACGATGGACCGATGAAAAATCCTTGTTTGACCATCTCGATAATCTCGTAGAACTCCTCGGTCCCTGTGCGCCCGATGAAAAAATCCCCGCCGCATTTTTAGATCTCTGCGAGAAAACCCAACCGTTTTTCTATGACGTTGTGCCTCCGTCTGAAGAAAATTAAATCTGACCGGATTAGTGCGATTCCATGAAGGGAAAAATGCTGGGTAAAGTTGTACTGATAACCGGCGGGGGCTCCGGTATCGGGCGGACAACGGCGATTGTCTTTGCCAGGGAAGGTGGCAAAGTCGTAGTCACCGATATCGACTCCGATGGCGGCGGGCAAACGGTCCAGTCGATCAAGAAATCCGGCGGTGATGCTTTCTTTCAAAAACTGGATGTTACGAATGCCCAAAACGTGCAAACAGCGGTTGATAAAACGGTGCAAATCTACGGGCGCTTGGACTATGCGTTCAACAATGCCGGTATCATCGGCGCGGCGGATATTTTGGTCGGTGATTATCCCGAAAAATCATGGGATATGGTCATTGATATCAACCTCAAAGGCGTTTGGTTGTGCATGAAATATGAAATTCAGCAAATGCTCAAGCAGGGTGGCGGGGCAATCGTCAACACCGCCTCGGTATATGGTCTCGTGGGCGGAATAAACGCAGGATATGTCGCGGCGAAACACGGCGTGGTCGGCCTGACAAAATCGGGTGCTCTCAATTATGCGGACAAAGGAATTCGCATTAACGCCGTTTGCCCCGGATTTATCCGCACTCCTATGGTTGAAAAATTTATCGAGGAAAAGCCGGAAACCGAAAAAGAGTTTAACACCCTCCACCCAATAGGACGCATGGGGCAACCGGATGAAATCGCCGCAGCCGTGATATGGCTTTGTTCGGATTCCGCATCATTCGTCACCGGCCAAGCCATAAACGTGGACGGTGGTTTCTTGGCGCAATAAAATCGCTGGATATTACAGGGAAAAACCTACGCCGTAAAATCGCGCCCGAGGCCAATTTTTATCATCCAGCGGCGCAAGGCTATGGACGCCTTATCGGCGCGAACGTGGACCTCCTCCGAAAGATCGAGGGGTATCTCTTCCGGCTTCTGCGATTCGATATAGCATTTATCTTCCAGCAAAATTTTCTTTTCCCAGGCAAGGAGATCCTCCACCGGCACATGATGATCGAAATTTCTGGAAAAGAGGAATAACAACTGCGATTTGCGCGCCGAAACGGGTGTCACATTGATATGAATAATCTGCTCCTTGCCTTCGGGATACTGTATGCGCGATCGGGTGAAAAATGGATAAGTCAAGGTGCGATTCATATGCCGCTGCAGTTGATCCGTGCCCTTTATGGGAGAATCCGCCGGGTTGCCCGCCAGATAATCGAAATCCATGATGAGACCATGCTCAAACGGTTCCAGTTTATACTCGGCGCCCATTTCGGCGCTCGATTCCTGCCCGAAAGTGTTGCGATGAATGAAGGAAAAATGGGCGTTATCCAGAAAATTTTCAATCGCGCGCCCAGCCGAACAATCCCAGACAATCGGCCCCCACGAAAACCAGCGAAATTTCTGGTCATTCCATTCCATTTCCCAATCGGGAATAGCATTTTTTGGCTGATCCGATAAGCAGGCCCAAATCACACCATATCTCTCCTCGTGCAGATACACCTTGAGGCATAACTTGCTCGGCGGCTTCCAGTCGGGATGGGAAGGAACGAGCGTGCATTTGCCCTCCATATTGTAGCGATAGCCATGATAACCACAGACGATCTCGTCGCCCTCCACCCAGCCCAACGAAAGAGGCGAACCCCGATGAACGCATAAATCCTTGGCCACAACGAACCCCTTTGAAGTCCGATAAACCACCAGATTCTCATCCAGCAGCCTCACCTTAACCGGTTTATCCTCAATATCCTCGGCCAATGCTACCGGATACCAAAACTCCGATAGAATCCCCCAATCCGAAGGACTAAATGAACACTCCCGAGGAAAATAACCCGCATTTTCAAAAGTATCAGCAATCATTTAAACAAATATTTCCACTTTTCCAATAAATACCAGCAGACTCATCCTGCCACAACTTCCTTATTTTTCAAGTTCAATCAGTAAAGTAGTGGGACCCTCATTTTCAACCACGAATTACACGGATAGTCACGGATAATTTTTATTAGAATCAAGCAAATACTACCACGGCATTATGGGTATTCCAAACGATCAGAAATTCTCTCCGCTCTCATCCAGAATTTGTCGGTAGTAATTTACGTATTGCCCGACGATTTTTTCTGAATTGAATAGCTTGTGCGCGCGTTTTTTTCCGGCCTCGCCCATTTTCCTGAGTTGTGAGGGGTTTTCGATTAGAGAATCCAGTCCTTCGACAAAGGCATCGATATCCCCAACCTCGTAGGCGTAACCGGTTTTCCCGTGTTCGAGAACTTCCTGAATCCCTCCCGCGTTGGTCGCCAAAACGGGATGCCCGTAAAACATACACTCCAGGATGCTCAAACCAAAGCTCTCATGCT
Organism: Opitutales bacterium; assembly: GCA_021772515.1. Lineage (GTDB taxonomy): Bacteria > Verrucomicrobiota > Verrucomicrobiia > Opitutales > UBA2987 > JAJFLU01. The sequence goes on along the minus strand of JAJFLU010000053.1, from coordinate 145,944 downwards.
GCGAGGTGTAGAGCCCGAGATCGGAGGCATTGAGATAGTTCTCGATGTCCAACACGGATTCCTTGACCAGCACCTGCTTTTCAATACCGAGTTTGCGAACGATAGGGACATACGGCGCAAAATTTCCTCCCGCCAGGATGAGCAGTTTCAATTGTTCCCGATGCCGTGAGGCGGCCACGATTTTCAACAGATGGTCGATCCGCTTGGGCGGGCGCAGGTTCGACATGTGTAATATTAGAAAATCGTCCTGCAAACCCAATTCCTCGCGAACCTGGTCGCGACTTTTTGTTGGCTCACGAGGCTCGAAAAAATTGTGGATGACCTTGATCTCTTTTTCGATCTGGAAGGTCTCAACTGTTTCCTCTCGAAGGCTGTAGGAAACCGCCGTTACCCCGTTCGAGTGCTCGATGGAATGTTTGATAATGGGCTGATAGCTGGGATCCTTTCCGAGCAATGTGGTGTCCGTACCGTGAAGGGTGGTTATGACCTTTGGTCGGTCGCCGCCGAGCATCTGACAGGCCAAAATAGCGGCCACGGCATGGGGCACCGCATAGTGCACATGGAGGATATCGAGGTCAAATTGGCGGCTGATTTCGGCCATTTTAACCGAGAGCGGCAGGGTGTAATCCGCGTGTTTGAAAAGCTCGTATTCATTAACGTCAACCGGGTGGAAATAAATGTTATGCGGGGAGGTATCGAGGCGAAATGGCATCTGGTAGCTGATGAAATGGACCTCATGCCCGCGCTCGGCCAATTGGTGCCCCAACTCGGAGGCCAAGATACCGCTCCCACCCACCGATGGGTAACAGGTTATGCCAATTTTAAGTAAAGCTGCCATTTTTCGGGATGACCATTAAAAATTCCTCGCCGAAAGTGGCAGATCGGTAATGAAATCGACCCGAACTGGATCTTCCGAAAAAAGCCGCATGGCATACTCTGTCCCGATTTCAATTCCTAACAATCGCGCCCTCGCATTTTGCAGATCGATGTAGTTTTTTGTCTTTAACTGAGACCGATGGCAGTTCATCACCTGATTCCAGCGTTCGTGTTCCTCCGAAATGTCAATGACAAGCGATGCCGCCACAGCCTCGCTCGGCCTATCACCCATCCCGGTAATTCCGTAATAGTATAAATGGCCGATCCGATGAACCGCCATATCACGAAGCTCCGCCAACCCGCCATAACGTGCCAATCTAGCAGCCTCCCGTGTTAGCCTGCCCGCCTTCCAGTGGTCGGGATGCTGATTTTGATGATCCAGCGGCGCAAGCACGATGGAGGGCTTGAGAAGCCGGATGCGCCGGGCTATCTCGATGGCATTGGCCGGTTTGCATTCGATATGGGCATCGCCACCCATCTCGATAAACTCCAACTCGGCCCCCATTTTTTCCGCCGCCGCGCCAGCCTCTTCGACGCGTTCGGTGGGAGTTCCGTTCGAACCCGCTTCACCCTTGGACAAAACGAGCATGCAAACCCTATTCCCGCGATTGATTTCCTTTATCAGAACGGCGCCGCAGCCAAATTCGATATCATCCGGGTGAGCGCCAATGGCCAGTATAGTTTTGGGAGGCATGTTAGAAAAATTATTGTGCAGTTAATTAAATCAAGTCAGCGGATAATCGATAAAGGCCTCATCGGAACGCTCGATGTCATCCCTGCGAATAAAAGTGATCTCCGGCGTTTCCGAGCAATTGAGGTATTGAATCTCCCCCGCCCCCGCGACGTAATGCGTGCAGCCCACAATCGATTGCATCCAAAGCAGGCGGGTATCGCGGGTCGGGCTAATTTTTGCCTTTTCCGGTTTTTCGCAGGGTATCTCCTCCCAGGCAGGACCACCTTTATGCAGGAAAAATCCACCATCGCGTATTCGTGCCCGAACGACTTCCCCCTTATGCGGCACATCGGCAAAATAGTCGCTCACCTCTATCGCTTCCTCACGCAATCGCGGATCGCTCGACCGGACGACTTTCACCCCCTCCAGCAAACCCATTCCACGATACATTTCCAGGCAAAAGTCCGTTGCATTGTCCGCCTCGACCGTTTTAAAGATATCCACCAATTCCGGTCCTACGAAACAGGGAAGCTGGCGGGCCGTTTTTTTCTTCCATTCCTCCCCCACTCGTTTGAGGTAGAGAGGCGAATATTTTTTCTGGAGTTTGTTGAGAAAATCGAAGTTCAATCGCTCCATTCGGCCTGTCTTGCGATTTTTTAAAATGGTGACGGTTTCGCGGCAATCATGATCGCTGTCATGCAGAAAAAAGACCACCTCACCACCAATCTCCTTCTGTAACCGTTTCGCGGTCGCAAACTTTGCATACAAAAACCTTCTGGGGAAAATACCGCAGGGCTGTTGTCCGAAACAAATTACGGGTTGGGGCATGGAGGAAAACGAAATCGAATGATAGTATTGGCTACCGGATAGCCCTGAAGAGCAAAATGTTCCCAAAACTTCTGTCAATAGGGATAAAAAGGAGTTGGAAACGCGAAACTCACCAAGTTTTCCATTAAATCTCGCTTGAAGATAGGTTCAACCAACCACAAGATTACTAAATGAACCATTCTGACGAATTGAAAGTTTTTCGAGATAATGATGCCGACCTGAGTTTTCTGGAAGGCAAAAAAATCGCCGTGATCGGCTATGGCAAACAGGGCCGGGCACAGGCCCTCAACCTGCGCGATAGCGGGGCTTCCGTCCACGTCGCAAGTATTCGCGACAGCAGCGCCGAAAATGCTGAAAAGGATGGGTTCGATGTCGTGCCAATCGAAGGATGCGCCGCGACGGCGGATATTTTTCTCATGTTGATCCCCGATGAAGTGCAGCGCGACGTTTACGAAAACTGCCTCGCCAACGAATTGCAGGCCGGACAGGCGCTCTGCTTCGCCCACGGCTATAATTACCATTTCGGCCTCATCAAACCCGCGCCCGAGATCGATGTCTTCATGGTCGCCCCGCGAATGGTCGGCGCAATCGTCCGCGAATACTACAAAAAAGGCACTGGCGCGCCCGCCTATGTGGCCCTCGGGCAGGATGGCTCGGGGCGGGGTCACGGAACCATGTTGGCAGTCGCAAAGGGAATCGGCGCCACCCGGGCAGGAGTTATCGAAACCACTTTCGAGCAGGAAACCGTTCTCGACCTTTTCATGGAACAGGCATTTTTTCCGGTCTTTTCACAGGCTTTTTTAACGGCCTTCGATGTTTTGAAAGACGCCGGTTTCGACCCCCGAATGCTTGCCCTCGAGATGTACGGCTCCGGTGAAGTTGCCGAAATAATGAAAGCGGCTGCCGATTTGGGCTATTTGCAACAACTGGTTGTCCTTCATTCGCGAACCTCCCAATACGGAACACTTAGCCGCACTCCCGGCGCCTATTCGGAAACCACCAAAACCCGTATGAAGGAGGCGCTTGAAAATATCCGCAACGGAGGCTTCGCCAAAGAGTGGGCAGACGAAGAAAAAGCAGGCTATCCAGTTTTCAATAAATTAGTAGAAGGAATCAAAACCCATCCCCTAACCACCGCAGAAAACGGCCTCCACGACCTGATAGACCTCCGCCAATAAATCGCACTCCACATCCAGCATCCGGCATCCCATATCTCCCTTTCCCATCTCACAGCATCCAGCATCCTTCCTAATCTCCAGCATCTAGCATCCTTCCCTCTCGGTGAACCATGTTATATGAAGTCTATAAAAATTTTAACCCTCGGTTGCGTGTCTATTACCTGATATTCGCGTTGCTTTTTGCGGTTCTCTCGGTGGGGCTATTTTACCGGCAGGTAATTTTATGGCCCACCTATCGGGAGCAGGAAAAAAAGCAGAACCATCGGCGAATTCTCATTCCTGGCCCGAGGGGCAATATCTACGACCGCAAGGGCCGTTTGCTGGTCGGTAACAGGCCTCGTTTCTCGGCAGTGGTTTATCTCAGTGAACTCCGCCCCGAGTTTCGCCGAAAATATATCGAACTGGTGCGGGCGGCGCGGGCCAATGAGCAAAAAATCGACCGCAATGAGCTTCAGGTTGAGGCGCGTCGGGCGGTGGTGCAAAAATACCTCGACCGCGTAAATCGCATCCTGAACAAACACGACCGGGTTGACAGAAACGAGGTCGAACGCCATTTTAGGCAAAATCTTCTTCTTCCACAACCGTTAGTCAAAGATTTGAAACTGGAGGAGTTCGCGCTGCTGGTTGAGCAATTACCCGTTAGCTCCCCCATTCAGATTCACACCGATAGCGCGCGCTATTATCCCTACGGATCGAGCGCTGCCCAAACCCTCGGGTTTGTCGGCACGACTTTTGAGGTGCCCGAGGAGGGAGTGCCGGGAAACGACCTCACGACCGTCACCTTCAAAGGCAAAACTGGTCGCACTGGCTTGGAGCGGAGTTATGACGAACGTCTGCAGGGTATCAGCGGCGGGGAAATCTGGGTGGTCGACCCCTCGGGCTTTCAATACGAATTGGCTCAGCAAAAACTACCCATCAAAGGTAACGATATTTCTATCACCATCGATATTGACCTGCAACAGGCGGCGGAAAAGGCCTTTGGCGATAATAAAGGCGCCCTCGTCGCGCTCGATGTCAAAACCGGTGAAGTTTACGCCCTCGCCAGCAAACCCGATTTCGATCTCAACGACCTGAGCCCCTACATTTCCAACGATATTTACACCGATATCAACCAGCGGGGAGCCTGGCTCAACCGGGGGATTGCGGGCCTCTACCCACCCGGTTCCATTTTCAAAATCGTGGTCGCCACGGCCGCTTTACAGGCGGGTGTTATCGATTTGGAAACTGTTTTTAACTGTCAAGGCTCACTGCAGGTGGGCAACCGGAGCTACCCCTGCAATAATCATCGGGATCGCGGCGAAATCGGTTTTTCCAGAGCCATTATGAAAAGCTGCAATGTCTTTTTTCAAAGCGTTGGCCTGCGCACTGGTGTCACCCAAATCAACCGAATCGCTGGCCAGTTCGGGCTCGATCAACCGACCCTTATCGAATTGCCCAATGAAACCCGCCGCATGATAGTTCCCGACCCTCAGTATAAGGAAAAACGACAACACGGACCCTGGACTGCCGGAGACACCGCCAACCTCTCGATCGGCCAGGGCTATCTTCTGGTAACGCCTCTGCAAATGGCCGCGTTTACGGCTTCCTTTGCCCGTCAGGAAACCCATACCCGTGTGACTTTGCTCTACGATCAAACCCGTGACCAGAACCTGAGAAATCACGGCGACCACAAAATCGACCTGCCCAACGATCTCTATCAAGGCATCGTCGAGGGCATGGAAATGGCTGTTTCGGGCAGAGATCGGGGCCTGCTGACCGGGAGCGCTCGACTCGCCCACATTCCGGGCATCCGCATAGCGGGGAAAACAGGCACCGCCCAAACAAGAGTCGACGGAAAAAACCTGACAATGGCCTGGTTCATATGTTTCGCCCCAATCGAGGACCCTCAAATCGCCATCGCCACAGTGGTGGAAAGCACCGACCCCAACTACCTCTACGGAGGCGGATCACACGCCGCCCCCATAGCCAAAAAAGTCCTCGAAGCCTATTTCCAAAAAAACAACCTCGCCAACAAATAAAAACACCACCAACGAAAACACCCGGGTAAAAACCGCCCAGGTGACATAGACGACCTATTCTGCTGCCTAAAAGTTTAGCCAGCAATAAATTAGCGGAGCAAATTAGTTAGAATAAGTTCCCGTTAGGTTTTAAGTCAAATTGACAGTGCCATCTGCTTTGGTCGCTGACACGGTTTTAACAGGTTTTTTCGGAAAAATTTCAAATTGGATGGTGTGTTCTTATTATTTTATTGGCTGGATTTTTTTTGGGGATGGTTTATTTTTCTGGGTATGAAAGAGAATCTTGAATTTGGAAAATTGGCTCTATGCTGTTTTGGGGCTACTTTGTTGGCGGGGTGCTATACGGTTCCGGAAACGGGGCGCAAGGCTTTGAATCTGATGCCTGATGCCCAGATCAGCCGCCTCGCCCTGACTTCTTTTAATCAGCTGAAGGAGGACGAGAAAGTATCCGACGATTACGAAATGAATGTCCGCGTGAACCGGGTGGGCAAACGGATCGCAGAGTCGGTTGGGGATGACCTGCCGGAGGCGGATTGGGAATTCATTGTTTTTGAAAATGATGAGATGATGAATGCCTTTGCCATGCCGGGGGGGAAGGTCGGGATATACTCCGGGATTTTCAAAATCGCCTCGACTGATAGCATGTTGGCGGTGGTCATGGGGCACGAAATCGCCCATGTCGTAGCCCGTCACAGCAATCAGCGTATGTCCCGGCAGATACTCGTCCAACTGATGGCGATCGGGCTCGATTCTTCAATGGAGAATAGCAGCCCGGGCAGCCGGAGAGCCGTTATGGCCGCTTTTGGTTTGGGGGCGACCCTCGGCTATGAGATGCCCTACAGCCGCCTCAGCGAAAGTGAGGCCGATCACCTCGGGTTGGTTTACCTCGCTCGGGCCGGGTACGACCCGGTGGCTTCACTGGAATTCTGGCGTCTCATGGAGGAGGAGAATGATGGCGAAAAACCGCCGGAATTTTTATCCACCCACCCTTCCGGGGAAAAACGGCGCGAACAGCTTCTGGAATTGATGCCAAAGGCTCTTGAGGAATACAAAAAGGCTTTGCAGGACGGCAAAGTCCAATGAATAAAATCGGAACAGAGCCAGGGTTGTGAAAGTCTTTCCCTTTAGGTAAGGTAATCTGGAAAAACAAGAATGGGACGACAGTATTTAGCAAAGTTATCGAGAGAGGCCGTATTATTTGGAGGTTTCTTCATTGTACCGATTGTCACTGCCTTGGCAGTTTCGCCGGAGGCTGAATCCCGTTCCGAGCGTTATGTAGAAAAAGGCAAAGAGCTAGTGGGTGTGGGAGATACACAGGGGGCGATTTTTGATTTTACGGAAGCTATCCGCGTGAACCCCGAAAATTCGGAAGCCTATCTGGAGCGTGGTAAAGCGAAAATGGAACAAGGCAATACGGATGGAGCCTGGAATGATTTTTCTGATGCCATAGGAGTTGATTCCCGGCAGGCCGATGCCTATTTTGAGCGGAGTAAGGCCAATATTAAGAATAATGATTGGGAGGGCGCCACGGAGGATCTCGCCGAGGCCATCCGTCTCAAGCCAGGTCACCCCCCCTACCATTTGGCCCAAGCTGACCTGCGAACCAAGCGGAAGAATTTTTCAGGAGTGGTGGAAGATATTGACCGGTTGCTCGATTTGGCGCGGCAGGGAGACTACGATCCCTTTGTCAACCCGGAGATGGATGAAGTCGTTCTGATTTTCCAGCGGGGCCAGGCAAAAGCTTTGGCCGGTGACACCGAGGGGGCGCTCCTGGATTTGAAAAAAGTAATCAGGCGTGAACGGCGCAATCCCGCACCCTACTCCATTCGGGGCGATATCAAGTTTGCCCAAGGCCTCAACGACAGCGCATTGGCCGATTATACCAAAGCCATCAAGCTGAACCCAAAAAATGCCGGCCACTATTTCACGCGGGGCCTGCTTTACTATTCACAGGATCTCTACCAAAAAGCATTCAAGGATATTGACCAAGGCTTACGGAAAACCGAAAGCGATGAAGGGCGGGACTATGCGCGGCTCTGGATCTGGATGATTCGGGCACAGATGGGCGAACTGGAAAAGGCTGATGAGGCTCTGGCCCACCAGGTGGAAAACCGGCCCGATCAGTCCATAGGCGATTGGTACGACACGATGGTTCAATTCGCCCTTCGCAAAGAGAGCGAGGAGGAGTTGTTGCACAAAGCCGATGATTCCGACCCCATCACCAAAAGGGAACAGCTTTGCGAAGCCTATTTTTACGCCGCCCAATGGCAGATTGCCATTAAGGAAAAAGGAAAGGCCGTGGATTTACTCGAACTTTGTTTGGACACGAACATCCCCGATTTCTACGAATTTAAAGTAGCCCGCGGCCAACTCGCCAACCTCCGGGCCGAGTCGGCCGAGAGTAAAGCCGAATAGGCTCACTGGCTCTTGGGTCGAAATGCTTTAATGACCGATTCCCGACATTCGAGGTAATCCCCGCCAATCAGATCAATGCAATAAGGGATGGCGGGAAAAACGGCTTCCAGACATTCGCGGATGGCTTTCGGTTTTCCCGGCAAATTGAGAATCAGGCATTGGCCGCGAATCCCGGCGGTCTGTCTCGAAAGAATCGCGGTGGGCACATATTGCAATGAGGTGGCGCGCATGAGCTCCCCGAATCCAGGCAGCATTTTTGCGCAAACGGCCTCCGTCGCCTCGGGCGTGACATCCCGCAGAGCCGGACCAGTGCCTCCGGTGGTCACAATCAGGCAGCAACCCCGCTGATCGGCAAATTCGACCAATGTCTCCTCAATGAGAGGCTGCTCATCGGGAACCACCGCATATTCCGGCTCCCAAGGAGATATCAGGTATTCTGTCAACAGAGCAACCGCGGCCTTTCCGGGTATATCCTCATAAATTCCCGCGCTGGCCCTGTCCGATACGTTGACGATTCCAATTTTTGTCATGACAAGGAACTGCGAGCAACGGGCCAAAGAGACAATCCTCTTTTTTCAACCATTAAAAATTTGGCAGGAATTTAAACACCCCTCCAAGTGTCTAAAAAAGGGGTTCAGTTAAGAAATTCAGCATATTTTCCAGCAAAGGAATTTTTCTTGATTTCCGAATCAAAACAAATAAATTCTCCCAACTTGTGACTCCACCTCCTCTATTTCCTGACCAAAAAAAACGATAAGCGCTTGTTTACCTCAATTGTGGCAACCAATAATCAAACGAGCTTGACCGGGCACAAGGATAGCAGTTCTCCTACGGGCGGTAAACGCGGGGGGAGCAGGTATCTGGAAACCAAAAAGGGTCTAAATCTTCCCATAACCGGAGCGCCGGAACCCACTTTAGAAGATGCCCCGAGAGTCTCAAAAGTCGCGCTCATCGGCACCGATTACAATGGTTTAAAGCCAACAATGGCGGTCAAAGAGGGCGACAGGGTGAAATTGGGCCAACTTCTTTTTACCGATAAAAAATCGCCCGAGGTTCGCTTCACCTCACCCGCGGGCGGGCAGGTCACGGCCATTAACCGAGGAGATAAAAGAGCCCTCTTGTCAGTGGAAATCACCATCGATGGAGAGGAGGAAGCAGAATCATTTGCCTCTTACGCCGAAGATCAACTCCCACGGCTTTCCGCCGGGGAGGTGAAGGATAACCTTTTGGCATCCGGCCTGTGGACCGCATTGCGGGCGAGGCCATTTAGTAAAATCCCTCCCCCATCCACTTCGCCTCACTCTATTTTCGTCAACGCGATGGACACCAATCCCCTCGCGATCGATCCGGTGAATGTTATTGGAGAAAGGCCAAAGGACTTTGTAAACGGGTTGACGGTGCTTTCAAAACTCACCGATGGCAGGCTCTTTCTCTGCCATGAGGCGGGTACCAAGGTTCCGGGAGCCGATCTCGATTTCATCACCGATGCGGAATTCAAGGGCCCCCACCCCGCGGGTCTGGCCGGGACACACATCCATTTCCTCGACCCGGTGAGCGCCAAAAAGACCGTCTGGCACATCAATTATCAGGATGTCCTGGCCATCGGCGCTCTTTTCACAACTGGCCAACTGGATGTAAGGCGAGTTATCTCGATGGCGGGGCCTATGGTCCAGCGGCCAAGGCTCCTGCGCACCCGGATGGGGGCAAGCATCGGGGAAATTGTAACCGGCGAATTAATAGAGGGCGAAACGCGAACCATATCGGGTTCGGTCCTTTACGGGCAAAAATCGACCGGACCTTTCGCTTTTCTGGGCCGCTATCACCTCCAAATCAGCGTCATCAAGGAAAACTCAACCCGTCGGCTCTTCGAATGGCATTATCCCGGCGTGAATCGGTTTTCCGTCAAACGAACCTTTATTTCGAGGCTCTTGCATGGCAAAATGTTCGCATTCAACACTTCCACTGAAGGAAGCCCCCGCGATATGGTGCCAATCGGAACCTTTGAAATCGTCATGCCCCTGGATTTGATGATCACCTTCCTCTTGCGGGCTCTCATGGTCGGCGATACGGATCAGGCGCAGGCCCTCGGCTGTCTCGAACTGGACGAAGAGGATCTCGCCCTTTGCACCTTCTCCTGTCCGGCCAAGAGTGATTACGGGCCCATTCTGAGGGAAAACCTTACAACAATCGAGATCGAAGGATAACTGGGTAACTATGAAATTCCTGAGAAATTTTCTCGATGACCTGCACCCGCACTTCGCCAAGGGTGGAAAGCTGACGAAACTCTACCCGCTTTACGAGGCGATCGATACTTTCCTCTATTCCCCGGGTCATGTAACCACCGGCGCGACCCATGTGCGCGATGGACTGGACCAAAAGCGGTTGATGATTACCGTCGGCGTGGCGCTCGGTCCCTGCGTGTTCATGGCTCTTTACAACACCGGCTACCAGGCCAATCTGGCTATGGCCGAGATGGGAATCGCTGCCGCGCCCGGATGGAGGGGCATGGTCATGGAAATTCTGGGAATGGGTTATGACTCCCAAAATTTTCTTTCTAATGTCCTCCACGGTCTGCTCTATTTCGCACCGGTATTTCTTGTTTGTAACATGGTGGGCGGAGCATGGGAATTGCTCTTCGCGTCAACCAGGGGGCACGAAATCAATGAGGGATTTTTGGTTACCGGCCTTCTCTTCCCCCTCACCCTTCCGGCCACCATTCCGCTCTGGCAGGTGGCCATAGCGATCAGCTTTGGCGTCGTCATCGGAAAAGAAGTATTCGGCGGCACGGGCAAGAATTTTCTCAACCCGGCCCTCACCGCCCGCGCCTTTGTTTTTTTCGCCTATCCCGCACAGATGAGTGGAGACGCCATCTGGACTGCTGTGGATGGGTTCAGCGGGGCCACTCCGTTGGGTCTGGTAGCGGCGGACGGTATGGATGCCCTGACCACCACTATCAGTTGGAACAGTGCCTTCGTGGGACAGATTCAGGGTTCAATGGGGGAAACCTCCACCTTGGCCTGTATATTTGGCGCCGCATTTCTGCTATATACGGGTGTCGGCTCGTGGCGAATCATGCTGGCCGTCCTCATCGGCGCGTTGGCAACGTCTTCCCTTCTTTATATTATCGGAAGCGAGACCAACCCCATGTTTCAGATGGACCCCTCCTGGCACCTCGTATTGGGAGGATTCGCCTTCGGCCTGGTATTTATGGCGACCGATCCTGTTTCCGCCTCGATGACCGAGACGGGCAAATGGGTTTACGGCTTTCTCATCGGTTTCATGGTGATTCTCATCCGCGTCATCAATCCGGCATTTCCAGAGGGCATGATGCTCTCGATTCTTTTCGGAAATGTTTTTGCCCCCGCGATTGACCACGCGGTGGTGCGGGCGCACACTAAAAGGAGAATGGCTCGAAATGCGTAACGACACCATAGGCAAAACCTTTCTCATCGCCGGGCTGCTCTCCATCGTCTGTTCGGCTTTTGTGTCCAGTTCGGCCGTTTTTCTGAGACCGAATCAGGAGAGAAACAAGGATTTGGACCGAAAGAAAAACATCCTCATGGCAGCCGGGTTGTATGATGAGGGCACATCAATTGATGACCAATTTCAACAGTTCGAAATAAAAGTGGTCGATCTGGCTACCGGCGAATTCACCGACGAAATCGATGCGGCCACATTCGACCAGAGAAAGGCGGCCAAGAGTCCTGATTTCGGGATCGAAATCGACCAGGTAAATGATCTCGCTGGCATCAAACGCCGCTCCCAATACGCGGTAGTCTATATTTCCCAAGACGATAGCGGCTCCTTGAACCAATTGATCCTCCCCGTCCACGGCAAGGGCCTCTGGTCCACCATGTATGGCTTTCTTGCCCTCGATGCGGACTTGGCAACGATCAAGGGTTTTGCCTTTTACGAGCACGGCGAAACCCCTGGATTGGGCGGCGAGATCGACAACCCGCGCTGGAAGGAGCAATGGGTGGGGAAAAAGGCTTTCGACGAGATGGGCATGACACGGATTGAGGTCATCAAGGGAATCGTCAATCCGAGCAACCCCGACAGCCAATATCAAGTCGATGGTCTCTCGGGGGCAACGATCACCTCACGAGGGGTCAAGGGTCTTTTGCAATACTGGTTGGGTGAAAATGGTTTCAAACCGCTCTTGACCAGAATTCAAAAAAAGGAGGGTGGCAATCATGGCTGAAAAACCCTCAAAAGTATTGCTCGATCCGTTTTTTAACAGCAACCCGATCTCCCTTCAGGTGCTGGGCATTTGCTCGGCTTTGGCTATCACCTCAAAGCTGGAAACCGTGTTGGTGATGGCAGCCGCGGTGACGGTTGTACTTGGTTTCTCAAACGCCAGCGTAAGTTTAATCCGGAATCATATTCCAAATAGCATCCGAATAATCGTTCAGATGACGATCATTGCTTCTTTGGTCATTATCGTTGATCAGGTTCTCAAGGCATACTCCTACGAAATCAGTAAACAGCTCTCCATTTTTGTCGGTTTAATTATCACCAACTGTATCATAATGGGACGGGCGGAAGCCTTTGCCATGAAAGAGCCGGTCGGGCTCAGTATTCTCGATGGGATCGGAAATGGCCTCGGCTACAGCCTGATTCTTGTCGTGGTGGGCATTATCCGCGAGCTGTTTGGTTCGGGGCGCCTTCTCGGGCATGTCATTCTCCCCCTTTCAACCGACGGCGGCTGGTATGTTTCCAACGGACTGCTCCTTCTGCCACCGAGCGCCTTTTTTATTATCGGTCTCTACATCTGGGTTTTACGAACCTGGAAAAAGGATCAAATCGAGGAGAATTGACCGGATGATTGAAACCTATCTCAGCCTCTTTCTAACCTCCGTCTTCGTCGAGAATATGGCTCTCGCCTTCTTTCTCGGCATGTGCACCTTCCTCGCGGTATCCAAAACCGTCGATACGGCCTTTGGTTTGGGACTCGCCGTCATCGCCGTGTTAACCATCACGGTGCCGGTCAACAACCTGATCTACCAATACGTCCTGCAGGAGGACGCTCTGGCCTGGGCGGGCATCACAGGCATCGACCTCAGTTTTCTAGGGTTGATCTGCTATATCGGGGTAATTGCGGCAATTGTGCAGATACTGGAAATGACTTTGGACAAATTTTTCCCGGCTCTCTACAATACCCTTGGGATTTTTCTTCCTCTCATAACCGTAAATTGCGCGATTCTCGGTGGGGTTCTTTTCATGGTGGAGCGCAATTATAAATTCGGTGAGAGCGTCGTATTCGGATTCGGTTCCGGTTTCGGCTGGGCCATCGCGATAGTCGGTTTGGCGGGAATCAGGGAAAAACTTAAATACAGCAATATTCCGGTCGGCTTGCGGGGGCTCGGAATTACATTTATCACGGTCGGGCTGATGTCGCTGGCATTCATGGCCTTTTCGGGAATTCAACTTTAAAGGTCAACAGGGCGGCGTTTAAGTTATGATGTTTGAAATACTAATGGGTTCGGCCACATTTACCGTGGTGGTACTGTTGTTGGTCGGGATTATCCTGATCGCCAAGTCACAGCTTGTCCAAAGCGGGAATATTACCATCTCGATTAACGGAGATCCCAGCAAGGCGATCACCGTTCCCGCAGGCGGGAAGCTGCTCAATGTATTGGCCGGCGAAAAAATATTTATCTCCTCTGCCTGTGGTGGTGGTGGAACCTGCGGCCAATGCACCCTGAAAATCATCGAGGGCGGCGGAGATATACTCGCCACGGAACTCTCCCAAATCACCAAGCGCGAGGCCAAGGAGGGAATGCGTCTCTCCTGTCAGGTGGCCGTCAAACAGGACATGAATATCGAAGTTCCGGCGGAGGTTTTCGAGATCAAGAAATGGCGCTGCAAAGTGCGTTCAAACGACGACGTGGCCACTTTCATCAAGGAACTCGTGCTTGAGCTACCGCCTCAGGAAGACCTCGATTTTCGCGCGGGGGGTTTTATCCAGATCGAATGCCCTCCCCATGAACTGAGTTTTGAGAATTTTGAAATCGATGAGCAATACAGGCCGGATTGGGATCATTTTAACCTCTGGCGTTATCGCTCGAAGGTAGATGAGACCGTGTCACGCGCCTATTCCATGGCCAACTTCCCGGACGAAAAGGGGATTGTCATGCTCAACGTCCGAATCGCCACGCCTCCCCCACGCGGCCCCGAGGGAATCCCTCCCGGAAAAATGTCTTCCTATATTTATAACCTGAAGCCGGGGGATGAAGTCACTATTTCGGGGCCATTTGGAGAATTTTTTGCAACCGATACCGATGCTGAAATGATATTTATCGGAGGCGGTGCGGGCATGGCGCCCATGAGATCGCATATTTTCGATCAACTCACACGCCTGAATTCGAAGCGAAAGATTACCTTTTGGTATGGCGCGCGCAGTCTGAGGGAAATGTTTTACGTCGAGGATTTCGACACTCTACAGAAGGAGAACGAAAACTTTAGCTGGCATGTGGCCCTGTCGGAACCTTTGCCGGAGGACAATTGGGAGGGTCTCAAGGGCTTCATCCATCAGGTTCTCCTCAAGGAATACCTCGAAGACCACCCCTCCCCCGAGGATTGCGAATATTATATCTGCGGGCCTCCCCTCATGCTGTCGGCTGTTCTGAAAATGCTCGATGATCTCGGTGTTGAAAAAGAGAATATCCTTTTTGATGACTTCGGCGGGTAAATCGCCTACCGGCCAATTCAAGCGGCGCCGCTTACCCAAAATCGTTTCTCTTTGGGTCTTGGTGATCTTCTGCGGTTGCGGCGGCAAGTCTTCCGCGCCATCCAGTTCAGAACAGCCACTGATCCTGTCCGGTCCGACCATGGGAACCTATTTCCGGGTGACCATTGCCTCGCAACCAGCATCAGTTTCCGAAAATGAATTGAGAAAAATTGTTGAATCGAATCTGGAGGAGGTGAACAGCCTGATGTCCACTTATCAGGCGGATTCCGAGCTTTCGCAGTTTAATAAATATGCTCAAACGGATTGGTTTTCGGTATCCCTGGACACGGCAACGGTGGTTTCGGAATCGCTCAAAATTTATGGACTTTCGAAGGGCGTGTTCGATGTGACCGTCGGCCCATTGGTGAATTTGTGGGGGTTCGGCCCGACGGGAAAACGTGACGAACCTCCCGCGCCTGAGGAAATCGATAAGGCCCTTGAAAAGATCGGTTTCAGGCATTTGCAGGTTCGTCTTTCACCACCGGCGTTGAAAAAAGATGCCGCCGACCTCTATGTCGATCTTTCCGGAATTGCCAAAGGGTATGCTGTCGACAAGGTAGCCGAATCACTGGAAGCTCTCGGAATTCACGACTTCATTGTAGATATCGGAGGCGATTTGCTGACCAGAGGCCACAAAAAGAACGGCGACCTTTGGAAAATCGCCATCGAGAGCCCAACAGTTGACGGCAGGAACATCCAGAGAGCCATCAGCGCGAGCGATTTGGCCATTGCCACATCGGGTGATTACCGGAATTATTTCGAGATCAATGGAAAAAGATTTTCGCATGAAATCGACCCGAGAACCGGTCGCCCCATCACCCACTCACTGGCTTCGGTCAGCGTGCTGGGCCCCTCCTGCATGAGGGCTGATGCCTGGGCAACCGCCCTCATCGTTCTCGGCCCGATTGAGGGATTTCGCATTGCCGAAAACGAGGGGCTTGACGCCTATTTTATTATTAAAGATAAGGATGGTTTCCGTGAAAAGGAAACAACCGGGTTCAAACGCATGTCAAACAGCCACAACTAGCGAGAAATGAATATTTTTATCATAACCCTGTGTGTGTTCCTTCTCGTAATTCTTGCCATGTCGGTGGGCGTGATTTTTGGCAGACAGCGCATCAAAGGCAGTTGCGGAGGCCTCGGCGGCTGCGAATTATGCGACTCCGGCGATGACCAGGAAAATGGCGAACCTCGCCCCTGCAAGGAGCTTAAACAGACTTAATAGAAAAACCGGCCTAAGGCACGTGTTGGCCATGAATATAGGCCAGGAGATTATGGCTGTAGCTTTCGTTCTCCTGTAATGTCCGCAGCATCAGGTCGCCAACCGAGACGATGCCGATGACCCGCTCACCTTCGAGAATGGGCAAATGCCGGAATTTCTCGGTGATCATGATCTTCATCGCTTCGCTTACGGTGATCGACGACTCGACCGTATGCACATTGGTGGTCATCACTTGCTGAACGACCGTCTCATTTGGGTCGAGCCCGGAGTCGACTACCCGCACAAGGACATCGCGCTCAGTAAAAATTCCCAAAAGTCGTTTACCCCGATGGACAAGAAGAGCGCCAATCTTATGCTCATTCATTATCTGAACCGCCTCCATCACCATGGTTTCCGGCTCAATGCTATAAACAAGCCCGCCTTTATTTTTAAGAATGGTTCCTAGCTTTGATTCCAACATCGCGTCTCATTCAATAATTTTCCGAAAATATTATCAATGCTTTTTTTTATTTTTAAGTGAACGCATGGAAATCGGGTCCGGTGTGAACGGAAACCTCTTTCAACGTAGTTTGGGCAGCCGTGAAACATCGGTTCAAATTCGACAAGGCCTTCCATTCCCCCGGATTTAGGGACGCGCCAATAACAAATCGCAGCCACTTAATCCTGCCCCAATCATCTATACTTCGTGAAACGAAATCCGGAAATTGAGCATCGGCATCGTCGGCGATGGCCCGGATGGCTAAAAACGGCACTCCTTTTTCGTTCGCTGCCAGTGCCAGAGCGCCGCTTTCCATATCCGCTCCGAGCGCCCCAGTACGTTCCCCGAGAATGACCCGCTCGATCTTGTTTTTCAAAATTTCGGGGCTCTCCGCCAAAACCCCCGTGGCAATTACTCCCATCGGAGCAAGCGCATGGCTGAGGCGTTCATGCCAGCTTTCATCCACCGGGCTTTGTTGTCCATCGGCATGAAAAATGATTTGGGGAAGCAACAATGTTCCCGGGTTCAACCCTTCATCGAGGGCCGTTGCGCAACCCCAACTGAGTATCGCGGTGGCTCCTTTTTCCAACAATTTTCGACCTCCCGCCAAAGCCCTTTCAGGGCCAATCCCGGAGTGAATAGCAACGACATCATCGCTCAAATCAAAAGGTATGCCAGTAGGCGGAGTGCTTTCCCGTCCGTGGCAAAGGCACCCGATCTCCCCCGGAAGTGCCACGCTGATACCTAATTTCATTTTTCTTCTGAAAGCATCGAGAGGTGTTTTCGATAACGGGCCAATGCCCAAAGTGGAAAAAATTTATCGTATCCGTGGTATTTCAGGAAAAATACTCGGGGAAATCCCGGAGCCGTGAATTCGATATCCTCCCAGAGTCCGTCTTCCTCCTGACGCCCCAAAAGATACTCGATCCCGCGTTTCGTCGCCGTGGAGCCCGCTGCTCCGGCCGCCATCAATCCGAGCAGTGCCCACGCGGTTTGAAAGGTATTGCTCTTCCAGACATTTCGTTTCGGTTCCGAAGGTTCGTAATAGGTGTTGTTGCCCTCACCCCAACCGCCATCGCTCTGCTGCTGTTTCTCAAGCCACTCGACCGCTTTTCCAACATGCGGGTTTTCCAGGCCAATCCCCACCTGCTCAAGTCCAGCCAAAACAGACCACGTCCCGTAAACATAATTGCTGCCCCACCTCCCGAACCACGAGCCGTCCTCCTCCTGCTCCTCATAGAGGTATTCGATGCAGCGTTCCATCACGGGTCGGAAACGCTCATGTTTCTCACATAACGGAGCCAGCAGCATGACGCATCGGGCGCTCACATCGCTGGTTGGCGGGTCCAGCAGCGCCCCATGATCCGCAAAGGGGATTTCATTGAGGTAATAATGCGTGTTGTCGGCATCGAATGCCGCAAATCCGCCATTTCGCGACTGCATGCCGCAAATCCAGTCGGCGGCCCGCAAAATACAATTCTCGTAGCGTTTCTGCCCCGATTGCCACATGGCGAAAGCGACCACCGCGGTGTCATCGAGATCCGGGTAATAGTCGTTGCGAAACTGAAAGGCCCACCCGCCGCCTTTGAGCTCGGGCCGGTAGTCCCGCCAATCTCCGGGCTCTTCAAAAAGCTGTCTCTCTGCCAGCCAATCGAGGGCTTTTTCAACCGGCTCCTGAGTTTTCGATACCCCCGCCTCTTGCAGAGCGAGCGCAGCCAGCCCGGTATCCCACACAGGCGAGACACAGGGTTGACAATAGGCCGATTCGTCACCCACCACCAGAAGTTTCCGCAGGGCCTCCCGCGCCGTCACGAGATCGGGGTGATCGCGGGGATAGCCGATACACTCCAGGGCTTCCACCGCATTGACCATGGCCGGAAATATCGCCCCCAACCCCCCTGCGCCGTTGAGTCGATCCAGGATCCAGGTTTCCGCCTTTTTAAAAGCCCTCCGGCGCATCGGTGGCGGGATGAGCGGCTCGATCGCCCGGCCCATTTTATCGAGGCCGATAAATAGATAATTGAGCCGCGAGCGTATCGGAAAATAATTTTTCTCCTCTTCCGGTGGGGTCGTAAATAACTCCCGGAGGTCCACTTTTTGCCGATTGATGGCCTTGGGTTTCACCGTGCATAAAATGAACAGCGGAACCATCACCGTGCGGGACCAGTAGGAAACCTTGGTCAAATTAAAGAAAAACCATCGCGGCAAAAGCATGATTTCCACCGGGATGAAGGGCACTCCGCGCCAGGGCAATTGCTCGAACAGGGCCAGGGCGATGCGGGTAAATACATTGCAGCGGGCCGCCCCTCCTTGGGCCAAAATCGCCTCCCGCGCCCTCTGCATGTGTGGTTCCTCCGGGTCGTCGCCCCCCATTTTCAACGCATAATACGTTTTTACCGTGCAACTGAGGTCAAGTTCCCCCCCGTAATAAAGGGGCCAGCCGCCGTCCCCGCCCTGACGTTCTCGCAGATAGACGCAGATTTTCGATTGCAGCTCCGCATCCACTTCATCCCGGAAATGCATCATAAAAATATACTCGGCGGGTATTGTGCAATCGGCCTCCAGCTCAAAACACCAATACCCTTCCTCGTGCTGAAGTTTCAGAATCCCCTCCCGCGCCCGCTCTTCGGATCCCCTCAACTGATCGAGAAAGGTTTCCGTTGCTTCGATATCCGATGTTATTGGGGTAGTCACAAAAAAAAGTTTTCAGCGTTCAGCCAAAGTGGAACTGGTGATACGAAATAGCGTTCGCAGCAGGAAGTCGTTGCCCACGGCCAATTGGGTTGCCAAAATCGTAGCCTTGACGCTTCGGCGTGAAATTTTTACCTCCGCGCCATTGGTATAAAGCCGGTTTTGATTGATATTTCGCAGGGTCAACAACGCCATCCCGATGGCCCACAGGCAAAACTTGCGAAGCCCGGCCTCCTTTTTCGGAATGAGAAGGGAATACGCCAGAGCATCTTTCAAATGCCCATGAGAGATAGCCACCAACTTGGCGATCCCCTCGGCAAATTTCTCGGAATTGCGCCCAGAACCCATGTCTTCGAGATCATATCCGGCTTCCGCGAACAGTTCACGGGGCAGCCAGCAGGCCGAGCGATCCTTATCCTCCCAAATGTCCTTTAAGATATTGGTCATCTGCAAACCCTGCCCAAACGACACCGCTTTCTCCATCATGGCCTCTTTGTTTTTGGCGATTTGCGGAGAATAATGGCAAAAAAGATCGGTCAGCATCTCCCCCACAACACCGGCCACATAATAGCAGTAAAGTTCCATTTCCTCCAGGTTGACGAGTCCCGCCGGGCCTTCGCCTTCCATTTCCTGAAACCGCGCCATACCCTCCGACATAATACGCACACATCGCTCCATCGCCCGGCGTTCATCAACCGAAAAGCCGTGAGTCAGCCGTATGACCAATGCAGTGTTTCGGATAAGCTCATGCTCGGCGGGAATCGTCGAAGCGGAAAGCAGCGGCCCCAACTCCTGCGCAAAAGTCTCGGCATCTTCCTCACCGGTCACCACCCCGGCAAATTGATCGCAAAAGCCCCGTTTTTGCTCTGCCGTCAAAGCGGGTTCGTCTTCGATCGTATCCACGATACGACAAAGTAGGTAGGCATTGGAAACCACCCGGCATAATTCCCCCGGAAGCTGAGGAATGGTCAGGGCAAAAGTGCGCGAAACCCCCTCCAGCATTTTCGCCTGCATCGCCTCGTCCGAAGCCAAAGCCGACCCCGCACCCGAAGTTTGCGAAGCGGCAGACGAGACATCCGCCCCGTTTCGCTCCAGGGTATTGTTGTTATCTAAAAGTTTTTCCGTCACTTCCCTATTTTCCCAGGCAAAGAATGAGATTTGTTGGGCAATCAGTCGCCACCGGGCGAGTTTCAAACTACCGGCATTGTCCGCAAATACCCCGCCGCCGCAAGGATTAATACAAATCCCCACCAGCCCCGGCATCCAAAAATATCCGTGCCTATGTCCGAGCCCCCCGTAAAATCGATAAGTTAAAATCAAGTTCGTCATGCCAACATTATACCAAAAAACCCCGAACCCCACAATGACTGCGTTGGCTGCGTTGGCTGCGTTCGCTAAAAAATCAAAAATTAATAATAATTAGTACGAAAAAACCCCAAAAAGAGGTATCCAAGTTATCCAAACCATAAACGATGTCCTGACCTATTTCCGTAAACGATGTCCGGACTGTACCCCTCCCAATCTGCATCCAGCATCAAGCATCCAGTATCATCTTCATATCTCCCAACTCCATCATCTGCGCTTATCTGCGTAATCTGCGGTTAAAATTACCCCCCTGCTCTTCTCCCTCTCAACCGTGCAATCCGTGGTTAGAATAATCCGGCTTTTGCCCAGGCGGAAGCTCAACCCAGGAGGTATTCTGGATTTAGTTTATGCAATGACTTGGGAACGAACATGCCATCTTTGCGGATAAGCTTCCCGTCGAACCGTATTTCCCCTCCCCCGTATTCTGGCCGTTGGATGTTTACTAAATCCCAGTGGACCTGTGAACGGTTACCATTATCGGCATCTTCGTAGGCTTGGCCCGGCGTAAAATGGAACGAGCCGCCAATTTTCTCGTCAAAGAGAATATCGCGCATGGGTTCCAAAATATGGGGGTTAAACCCAATGGCAAATTCACCGATATAACGAGCACCTGCATCGGAATCTAAAATTTTGTTCAACTTATTAGTATTAGCATTAGCGGACGCCTTGACAACACGCCCTTGCTTAAATTCCAACCGCACATTATCAAAGGAATCTCCGAGATAAACCGAGGGAGCGTTGTAGGTAACATGGCCTTCCACACTCGTTTTAACGGGACAGGAAAACACTTCGCCATCGGGGATGTTATGACTACCCCCACAGGTTATTGCGCCGATATTTTTAATTGAAAAACGTAGATCCGTTCCGGGCCCCGTAATGTGAACCTTATCCGTACGATCCATCATGCGTTTGAGGGCTTTCATGCCCGGAATCATCCGCGAGTAGTCGAGATTGCAAACCCGAAAATAAAAATCCTCGAAAGACTCCGTGCTCGTTGCCGCCTGTTGGGCCATGGCCGGAGTTGGCCACCGTAACACCACCCATTTCGTTTTCTTAACCCTCCAATCCTGCACCGGCCTCATAAGGCTCAGAGCCATCTTCATTTTACTGGTGGGAACATCCGATAACTCGAAAATATTCTGCGAACCACGCAGAGCGATATAGGCGTCCATTTGCTTCATGCGATGTAATTCCAACCGCGCCGCCGTTTTAAATTGCTCCTCCGTGGCGCCATAATACACCTCGCGCACAAGCCGACCATGATTTACCTGCACAAACGGTATTGCCTTGCGCGCCCGAGCGGCCCTCACCAAGGCCAAAACCATGTCATCGGGCACATCATGGGCATCGATGAGCACCTTTTCTCCCTTTTTTAATTTCACGGAAAACCCCGTGAGTACTTCAGCCAATCGAGTAATTCGTGAATCCATAGCGATAGTAGTTATTCGACTGATTAGAACAAAATATATCTAACGCCCGCGCCGAATTTCCGAACCGGGAAAACTGATGCGAAATCGATAACATTGCTTGGTCCGGGTTTGTATTTGAAATGTTTCCCGATCGATTTTATCCGGTATTTCGTAGCGGCGAATATCCACCACCGCATGATAGCCGCGCTCGGAAAATATATCGATGAGCATGGCCAACGCCATCGGATTTATAAAGGTATCCGACTCCGAATTTATGTATGCTTTACCAGAAATTGCATGTTTTTTAACGATGGGTAAAAATTTATTTCGGATCAGCAGGACCACTTCCTCGAACAATTTCGAATAATTGCGCTCGTAATCATCCAAACGCTTGACCAATTCCTGCCTTGCATGGATGACAATACTCTTGGCAACGGGAATGGCAATCAGCCGGTCATAGGTAGCATGATCCAACTCGAGCGAACTCTGGTAGCGAAGCTCCTTTACGATAAGATTCTGCACCTCGGGAATACCCCCATGAGCATCGATAAAATGGTAATAAAAAACTTCCCGCAGAGACTTCAGCGCCTCATAAGTGACCTCCTTGAAAGTCCGGTAACGGTTGCGGGCGGCCTCATCACTGAGATCAGTTTTACGCAATTCTTTAATGTTTCCCATCCCCGATCTACGCACCTGCTCGTTATGCTCCATGCTTTTGCGACCCCTCAAAAGCTGCCGTTTAATGCTCTCCCCCTCATCGATAAACAGCACCACGATATGAAAAGTGGATTTTTCCACAATCTCTGCATAACCATTGTCGAAACTCTCGCGTCTCATCTGCAAAATCTTGTTGAAAAACAACTTAACACACTCGACCTGCACCTTTGTTCTCGGGTAGCCATCGATCACCGCACCGGTTTGGTACTCGGGATGAATTAATTTTTTCATTACCAGACTGGTAACTTCGCGGTCGCCCACCATGAGACCCGCGTCCTTCATCCTCTCAGCCTCCGGGCTTTCCAACAGGTCACTTACAATGATCGGGGCCGCCGTCAAATCCCGAAACCGCATGATAAAATCCGTCTGCGTGCCCTTGCCCGCGCCCGGTGCGCCGTTAAGCCAAAATATTTCCTTCGGGAAAAGCAATTTTTCCTCGCCGTATTCTTCCGATAAATTAGCCCAAACCGTCTCAAAAATGAGCTGGGCATCCTTGATTTCCAAATCCTGCGTATCCGCAGAAGTGGTTTTCTCGGCTAATTCAATATCGTCCGGCATGATTGACAAATTTTAGGTGTATCACTTTCTGAAAGGATTGGTATAAAAAGGGATATGTCTCTCGACGGCAATCATAAACATCAGGGGCGGGCGGCGCTTGATCCCGATTGCTCGTCCTTGTTGGAAGCCCTCTGAGAAGTCGTCTTAAAAGGCATCCTGGTGGTACGCATTTTCTTCTTGGGAAAACATATACGCGAGACCGCCTCCTCGAAATCGGCAACACCGCTGAGAATTTCCACCTCGAGCCGTAAATAATAAAACGGTATCCCCGGAGTGAAGTCCGAGGAAATCCGCACGGCATCTTTTTCCGTCGTCACAACCATATCAAGACCCGCCACCTTGACCTTGCCAAACATCTCCTTCAATTCCCCCACGGTAAACCGGTGATGGTCGAGAAATCGCTGATTGTAGCGCACTTCGGCTCCATAATCGCGCAGAAATTGCTCGAAACTCTCGGGCACAGCAATGCCGCTGAATGCCCCGATCCGCAGTCCCTCCAGTGAAGATAGCTCCAACCGCCCCTTTCCATTCACCTCGTGCAGGTATTGAGGCTTATGGGCACAGACGATTATCTCGGTTTCCGGTTTATGAGAGCGAACAAGCGCCTCAAGCTCGGGATCCTTCACACCATTCGATTTTGTAATAAATACATAGGAAGCGCGTTTGATATGCTTTATCGGCTCTCGCAACACTCCTCGTGGGAGCAAATTTCCATTGCCAAAAGGATTCGTTTTATCGATCAGCAGGAGATTTAGCTGCCCCTTCAGACGCAGATACTGAAAACCGTCGTCGAGGATCAGCGTATCCACGCCAAATTTTTTGATCGCAAAAAAACCCGCCTTTACACGGTTCTTGTCAACCACCACCACGATGCCGGGCAAATTCTTCGCCAGCATATAGGGCTCATCCCCCGCATGTTCGGAATCGAGGAGAATGTTTTCGCCGTCGCTGACAACCTTGGGCGGCGTCGGTTCCCCGTGGGTCAGCAAGCGCCACCATACCCTCCAAAGCGGCTCCTTTTTGCTTTTGTAGCCCCGGCTGAGGATTGCCACCTTTCTGCCCCGATCGGCCAGGGACCGCGCAAATTTTTCCACCACCGGAGTTTTCCCCGTGCCCCCTACGGTCAAGTTTCCCACCACCACCACAAGGCAGCCCAGATAATTATTGCGCAAAATACGGTTCTTGTAGAGGAGCAAACGGAATTGCACGATCGCGCTGAAAAGCTTGGACAGCACATAAAGCAGCTTTTCATACACGGTCACCAACCGACCCGTGCGCCGTTCGTAAACCACATCGATGGTAAACTGCTCGAAGTCCTCGAACTTTTTAAGAAAGGCGTTTTTTAGATCCTCGATCATTCCATTTTGGCAAAACCTGATATCCCGAACCATTTCCACCTCCTGCCACCTGGCGGCAGAGTGGCCAACCGATCGATCTATTGAAAGCTCCGGCCTGTATCAGGCACATAATTTCCACTATTTTGCCTATCGATGGCAAAATTTCCACCAAATAATCATAAAGAGTGTTGACGGTTTCCACTGAGGGCTTTTCCTAGGTCAATTCTGGTTGACGCCCGACCAGATTTGCCGCTTCGGGGAAAATTTTCAATAGCGGTGGAGCAAAAGAGAGGCACAGGCAACCCTCTCAACCGCCAATCTGCCAAGGGCCGTGGGCGCGTCTTATATTTCATGATAAACATAAATTATTTCGGTGAGCTATAAAATATTCATACCGGGACCTGTGGAAGTTTCCGCCGAGACTTTCAAAGCGATGGCTACGCCCATGTTCGGTCATCGCAGCGCCGATTTTGCCGCCCTTTACAACCGCGTTCAGCCGGGTTTACAGGAGTTATTCGGCACGGCGGACCCCGTCTATCTTTTCACCAATAGCTCATGGGGCGCTATGGAAGCCGCTATCCGCAATGTGACCCAAAAAAAGGTTCTCAACTGCATGTGCGGCGCCTTCTCCGACCGATGGCATGAGGTCAGCCTCGCCTGCGGAAAAGAAGCCGGAGCCCTCCGTTTTCCCTGGGGCCATCCGGTGGATCCCGAGGCCGTCGCGGGGGAGTTGGCCACCGGTCAGTACGACTCGATCACCCTCGTCCACAATGAAACCTCCACCGGTGTCTTAAACCCTTTGGCCGATTTGATGGCCGTCGTGCGCGAGTTTCCCGAGGTAATTTCGGTGGTCGACACCGTGAGCTCGTTTTCCGCCGTCTCCATCGATAAGGATAAGCTCGGCATCGATGTGGTTTTGACAGGATCGCAAAAGGCGCTCGCCCTTCCTCCGGGCCTCGCCTTGTGCAGTGTTTCCCCAAAAGCCCTCGATCGCGCCGCCAAGACCCCTGGCCGAGGATTTTATTTCGATTATCTGAATTTTCAGGCAAATCACTTGAAAGGCACCACCCCGACCACGCCCAATATCCCGCTCATCCATGCCCTCGAGTCGAAATTGGCAGATATTTTCAACGAAGGACTGGAAAACCGCTATGCCCGCCACGCCACCCTGAACGCCCTCGTCCACTCTTGGGTCGAGCGCAACCAGTTTTCTCTTTTTCCCCAAAAAGAATTTGCCTCGAAGACACTGACCTGTGTCAATAATACCCGAGATATCGACGTCCCCGGGTTCATTGCGCTTCTTAAAAAACGCCACAACTGCGTAATCGATGGCGGTTATGGCAAAATCAAGGGCCGCACGTTTCGTATCTCCAACATGGGAGATGAAACCGAAGAAACCATTGGTCAATTATTGAAAAATTTAGATAACATCCTTGCCGAATTGTAGAATTTACTTTTTGTGCAATGCGAAAACCTTTACGTATAAAAAAATTAAGATGAGCAAAACATTGATAATTGCGGAAAAACCCAGCGTGGCGCGGGATTTGGCCAAAGCCTTGGGTAAATTTCGTAAGGAGGAGGGCTGGTTCGAAAACGACACCCACATCATTAACTCCGCCATCGGGCATCTCGTCGAGTTGCCCATGCCCGAGGATATCGATAAAAAACTCAGCTTTTGGCGCTTGGAATCACTCCCCATTATTCCCGATGTTTTTAACCTCAAACCGATCGACAAAACCAAATCCAAGTTCAATGAGCTGAAAAAGCTCATGAAGCGCAAGGATGTCGAGGGGATCGTAAATGCCTGCGATGCGGGCCGCGAGGGCGAGCTTATCTTTACCTATCTTTACGAATTGGGCAAATGCAAGAAACCGGTAAAACGGCTCTGGCTCAGTTCCATGACGAGCAATGCCATTCGCAAGGCTTTTGAAAATCTTCGCGAGGGCGAGCAAATGCAGAATCTCCAGGATGCCGCCCGCTGCCGTTCCGAGGCCGACTGGCTCATCGGCATAAACGGCACCAGGGCGATAACCACCCGCATTTATGGCAGGGCGCGGGGTAATGTGGCCTCCGTCGGTCGAGTGCAAACTCCCACCCTCACCATCGTCCTCGACAGGGAACGGCAAATTAACGCCTTTGTGAAACGCCCTTTCTGGAAGATCAAAGCCGATTTTGAAGTCACCGAAGGCGATTACGAGGGCCTCTATCAGCGAGCGGACTTCACTAAATCAGAGGATACGGCGGATAAACCGGATCGCTTTTGGGACCACGATGAAGCCACCCGCGTTATCGAGAGTCTTAAAACCGTCGATCGAGCAATAGTCTCGGATACCAAGAAGCGGACACGGCAGATTCCCCCACGTCTCTACGACCTTACCTCGCTCCAAAGGGAGGCCAATAACCGCTTTGGCTATTCGGCCCGGCGCACCTTGGGCCTCGCACAAGCCCTTTACGAAAAGCATAAATTAATCACCTACCCAAGAACCGATTCGAGGGCGCTTCCCGAGGATTATGTGCCTGTTTGCAAGCAAACCTTGGCCGCTTTGGAGGGAGATTTAAGTCAGCACGCGCAAACCGCTCTCTCCAACGGTTGGGTTAAGCCCAATCGCAGAATTTTCAATAATGCCCAGGTCAGCGATCACTTCGCCATAATTCCCACCGGCTTTCAGGGATCTCACCTAAATGCCGATGAACTCAAAATATACGACATGATTTCGCGCCGGTTCACGGCTGTCTTTTTCCCCCCCGCAGAGTTTGATGTCACGTCCAGAATCAGTATGATTGGGGAATCTTCTTTCAAGACGGAGGGCAAGGTTCTCGTCAAGAAAGGCTGGCTCGCGGTTTACGGAAAAAGTGAAAACGATGAGGGCAGCCTACCCGCCTTGACCGATGCCGATGGCTCTCCGCCCAATGCACAGGTCCGGTCTCTCGAAATGCTCGAGGATACCACAAAACCACCCCCCAGATACACCGAGGCCACCCTGCTTTCCGCAATGGAGGGCGCCGGTAAATTTGTCGATGATGAACAGTTGGCCGATGCCCTCAAGGAAAAGGGTTTGGGCACGCCGGCCACACGGGCCTCCATTATCGAGCAATTGATCAACCAGAAATATATGGAGCGTGAAAGGCGTGACTTGGTTCCGACCGCCAAAGCCGAAAACCTCGTCGATTTCCTCAACGCTCTCCATGCCGAATCCCTCACTAGCCCGACCATGACCGGCGAGTGGGAGCAGAAATTGAGGCAGATTGAAAATGGCAAATTAACCCGTGCCGATTTCATGAAGGGCATTGTCAAAGTAACCGGAGATATCGTCGAACGCGCAAAATCATTCCAGGAATCGGACGCCGGCGCCAGGGAAACCAGTATCATTTCTCCCACCGATAATAAACCGATTCTGGAAACTCTTCGCACCTTTAAATCCCAGGATGACACCCTCGTTGTTTACAAAACTATCGGTGGTCGAAAATTCAATGAAGATGAGATAAAAGTCCTTATCGAAAAGAAACTGATCGGCCCGCTTGACGGTTTTCGCTCGAAGGCGGGAAAACCTTTTTCGGCCTCCCTCGTTTTGAACCAGGAAAACAAGGTCAAATTCGTTTTTGCCAACAATGATACCAATGCAAACGGCGAACCGGAAGAGCCCGTTGACTTGGCGACTCTCACCCAAATCGGGAAATGCCCCAAGGATGGCGCCAGGGTCATGGCGGCCCCCAAGGCATTCGCCTGCGAAAATACTTTCGGCGAAACCAAGACCTGCGATTTTAGAATTTTCAGGAACATGTTGAGCAAGCAATTGCCGGAGGAGGAGATTATCAAACTGCTCGAAGAGGGGAAAACCGGGCTAATCGAAAAATTTATCTCAAACCGCACCAAAAAGCCTTTTTCCGCATTTCTCATATTGAAAAAAGGTGGCAGAATCGGGTTTGAATTTCCCCCCAGACCCCCCAAAAAACCAAAAACCCCGAAGGCCAAAGCCAAAAAGGCCTGATCGCAAAAAGTTTACTCAACGGGCAATCGGCCTTTCATTGAGTGCTTGCCATAACCCCTTTTTCAAACTGAATTGGGCGGTGCGCGTTAATCTATAGGCCAATTTTATTAACTTCGACAGAGGACACACTAACAATGCCAATCGCAACTCCACAACAATTCACTCAAATGCTGGACGCAGCCCAACGGGGTAACTATGCCTACCCCGCTGTTAATTGCGCGTCCCTGACAACCATTAACGCCGCCCTCAAGGGCTTTGCCGACAGCAAATCCGATGGCATCATCCAGTTTTCCACCGGCGCCGGTCAATTTGCCTCCGGGCTCCTCAATAACGACGCCACTTACGGTACGATTCTGTTGGCCGAAGCCGCCCATCGGTTGGCCGAGCAATACGATGTCGTCATCGCTCTCAATACCGACCATTGTCAGCCGGAAAAGGCCGAGGGTTTCCTCAAACCCCTCATCGAAGCCACCGCCAAGCGCCGGGCCAAGGGAGAAAACAACCTGTTTCAAAACCACATGCTCGATGCCTCCGCCCTTCCCCTCGAAGAAAATATGGCCCTGAGCAAGGAATACCTCAAATTTTGCGCCCAACATGAAATCATCCTCGAGGTCGAGGCCGGTGTCGTCGGCGGTGAAGAGGATGGCGCAGCGGGCACCGAGGATATGCCAGCGGAAAAAATGTACACCACACCCGAGGATATGGTGGCGGTTTATGAAGCCCTCAACGGACTGGGCAGGTTCACTTTTGCGGCCACTTTTGGCAATGTCCACGGCCACTACAAGCCCGGAGCGGTCAAACTCAAACCGGAAATCCTTAAGCAGGGCCAGGAGGCCGTCATGTCCCGTTACGGAGCCGAAGCGGAGTTTGATCTGGTTTTCCACGGCGGTTCCGGCAGCGATTTGTCACAAATCCGGGAAACCCTTGAATACGGTGTCGTAAAAATGAACATCGATACCGACACCCAATACGCTTTCACCCGGCCCATCGCCGACCACATGTTGAAAAACTACGACAGCGTAATGATGATCGATGGCGATATTGGCTCCAAGAAGTTTTACGATCCTCGTTCCTACCTGAAAAAAGCCGAGGCGGCCATGGCGGCCCGTGTCGCCCGTGGTTGCAATGACCTCAGATCGACCGGAAACTCCCTGTTCGGCCAGATTTAAGTCAACATCGGCCCGATTCTGCTTCTTAGGGCAGCCAGGGATATTTGCCAAAATCCGGTTTGCGTTTTTCCAGAAACGCCCGGTGTCCTTCGCTCCCCTCTTCGGACATATAGTAGAGGAGGGTCGCATTTCCGGCCAGTTCCTGCAATCCGGCCTGCCCGTCCACATCGGCATTGAAGGCCGACTTCAAGCACCGGATGGCCAGCGGGCTTTTTTCCAGAATTTCCCGCCCCCACTGGACTCCCTCGCTCTCCAGTTCCTCCACCGGAACCACCTTGTTGACCAACCCCATATCGAGAGCCTCTTGGGCATTGTAGCGGCGGCACAAATACCAGATTTCCCGCGCTTTCTTCTGCCCCACGATGCGTGCCAGGTAACTCGATCCAAATCCGCCGTCGAAACTCCCAACCCTCGGCCCTGTCTGCCCGAATACCGCGTTGTCCGCCGCGATCGTCAAATCGCAGACCACATGGAGCACATGCCCTCCCCCAATGGCAAATCCCGCCACCAGAGCAATGACCACTTTGGGCATCGATCGAATGAGCCTCTGTAAATCGAGCACATTGAGCCGGGGCGTGCCAGCTTCGTCCTGATAACCGGCCTTGCCTCGAATGCTTTGGTCGCCCCCCGAGCAAAAGGCATACTTCCCATCGGTATGCGGCCCCGCGCCCGTCAGCAATACCACCCCGATGCGCGGATCCTCGCGGGCATTGGAAAATGCGTCCAGCATGTCCATGACCGTGCGGGGGCGGAAGGCGTTGCGCTTTTCCGGGCGGTTGATGGTCACCTTGGCGATGCCGTCAGCCTTCTCATAAAGAATATCCTCGTAGGTTTTGGCGGTTTCCCAGTTCATTGCTTTTTTCCCTTAGTTTTCCAACTTCAAACCAGACGCGCCGCCATTTCAGCAAAATTTTTCCGCCGCCAGCGACTGTCTTTCTTCCGGTCCGTCACTATTTCAATGATTCGAATTCCCTCGGATGGCAATTTCTTTACCAATCCCGGAAGGTCATCCAACTTTCTCAATTTCCGATGCTCAACCCCATAGCTGGCCGCCAACTTGCCAAAATCCACCGTTTGCGGAGTGGCAAAAAATTCCTCGAATGGCGGATCGAATTTGGCCACCGGGAGCGTCTCAAAAATTCCCCCGCCCCCGTTGTTGATCAATATAATGGTCAGATGTCCCTTGAATTTTTGTGAAATCAAAAACCCATTGGTATCGTGCAACAGCGCCAGATCTCCCGTCAGTAGCGCCCCGCTTTTCCCGTGTTGATAAGCCATTCCCAGAGCAGTGGAAAGCGTGCCGTCAATCCCGTTGGCCCCCCGATTGAAATAAATTTGCGCCGCCCGGTTGCCCGGTTCCCAGAAATACTCCACATCACGCACCGGCATGGAATTGGCCACAAACAACGGACTCCCCTTGGGCAGCGAACGGGACAGCATCCAGGACACTTTGCCCTCAAAAGTGGATGGGCACTCGCGCAGCCGATTCCTCATCAGCCGCAGCGCCTTAGCCTCAAGTTTTTTCCAACGCTCGCCAAATGCCGAACTTCGCGCCCGTATTTTCCCGAGAGCAACTACAGCCGCCTCCACCGACAATCGGTAATGGATGGCATCCCGATGCAGGGGGTCCAGATTGTCCTCGCCCGGATCGATGATAAATGTCCGGCAATTATTCGACTCCAACCACCCTCGCAGTGCCTTGCTCGTCGGCGGAATGCCCACGCTGACAACCACCTCCGGCTGAAGCTCCTCTGCCAGATTTTCATTGCGCAAAATCAGATCATACTGCGTCACCAGCAGGGGAAATTCTCTCTTGAAATTCCGCAATGGACTGAGGGCATCGGTCAAAATCGGCCAACCGGTGGATTGGGATAATTTGGCAACCGCCACCACGAATTCCGTAACGTCCCCCGCCTGCATCGCCCCCACCGTGATGAGGCCCTTCCTTTTTCCAGAAACCGCCGCCTTCAACGCCCGCCAGGAGGGCACTTGTTCGATATTGATTCCGACCGTTTTCACCGAAGGGGGAGGCAAAATAGGGGCAACCAAATCCTGCAAAACCGATTCCTCCAAAATCCCGGCGGCCCCTCCCTCCATCACCGGCGCCAAGGGATCACGAAACGGAATATTCAAATGAACCGGACCGGGCGAGGGTTGCAAACAGCGTTCGTATGCCTGTGCCACAGTCTGCCGCAAGTAGCGCAGCCGCATGGGGTCAGCCGAAGGCAGGGACAGTTCCTTATACCAGTTGACGTAATCGCCATAAATCTTCTGCTGATCGATGGTCTGACCCGACGAGCACTCCCGCATCTCCGGTGGCCGGTCGGCGGTCAAAACCAGAAGCGGCACCCGGCTCATCCGGGCCTCGATTATGGCCGGAAAATAGTTCGCCGCCGCCGTGCCTGAAGTGCAAACCAATGCCACCGGCGCTCTTTTTTGACGCGCCAGACCCAAGGCAAAAAAAGAGGCCGACCGCTCATCCAGAACAGGAATCGCCTCCAACCCCGCATGTCGGCTAAACGCAAAAGCCAGCGGCGTCGAGCGCGAACCCGGAGACACCACCACATACCGCAACCCCAAACGCCAAAGCGCCTCCACCATCAAAGCCCCCCAAACCGAATTCACATTACTCCGGCTCAACGCATCAAATACTATTTCCTTTCCTCCCATAACTTTTTTGAATCTACCGCAGATTAGCCAGGAGCGCCTTGAGTTTCAAGTTGGTTTCCTGATGTTCTTTCATGGGGTCGGAGCCTTGCACGATGCCGTTTCCGGCGTAGAGGCGGGCCCGAGCGCCATCGATCAGGGCCGAACGGATGGCCACCACCATCTCGCCCTCCGCCCGGTGGTTGAACCACCCTATCGCACCCGCGTAAAGCCCGCGGTCGAATTTTTCGATTCCGGGGATGTCGGGAATGGCTTTTTCCCTCGGCGACCCACCGACGGCGGGGGTCGGGAAGAGTTCGGCCAAAATGTCCAGTAAATGAATGCCTTCCGGAACCTCCGCCTCGATCGGCGAACGCAGATGCTGCACATTGGAAAGTTGCAATAACCTCGGCTGATCCGGCACACGGGGCTCGATCCCAAAAATATTCAATCGACGGACGATGGAATCGATCACCACACGGTGTTCATGGAGGTCTTTTTTGCTTTCCAGCAGGCTCCGTGCAAGTCGGGCGTCTTCCCTTGCGGTTTTGCCTCGGCCCACAGTTCCGGCCAAGGCTTCCGTTTCCAGCAGGTTATTCTCGACCCGCAAAAGCCTCTCCGGGGAAGCGCCGATAAAGCTCTGCCCTCGCCCATTCCCGACGGAAAACGAGTAGCAGCCCGGATACACCTCGCGCAGCCGGTTGAGGGATTGGAGCGGATGAAGGGGCGTTTTTGTGGAAATATCCACCGCGCGGGCCAGAACGATTTTTTCATAACGGCCCGCCTTGATGCGTTCGAGACCAGTCCGCACTGCATCCTGAAAACTGCCCTCCCCCATCGCCTCCGTCACACTGATTTCTTCACGAACCGGAATCTCCGAGGAATTCTCAACCGACGCATAGCCAAACGACGAAAACTTGGCATGGGCGGCCCAGATTTTCCGGGCCAAAGGTTCCAGTTCGGAGTCCTGTTCGACAAGGACATTGGCCACGGCGGCATACTTTCCCCCCTGACGAGAGACCTGCCAGCGCGGCACGAATATGGTGGCCGACGGGAAAAACGACTCCTCCCCCGGCTCATCAAAAAAGGTGAACGCGCAATAGAAATGCGGCCCGCTGAAGGGCAGATGCAAATCGCCCACCGCAATGGTATGCGCCAAAGTTTCCCGAGCGAATTCGCGTGCGCCCTCAAAGCGTTTTTTTCCGGAAACGGTTTTATCCAAAATCGCCTCCGCCCCGGCCACTGCGTATTCACGGGAGGGTTGCTCCAGATAAAAATGCAGCTCGCCCGGCTCGAAAATCGACTCCAGAACCGCCAGCGGGTCAATATGCTTCACCCCCAGGGAAATACTCGCCAGCTTGGGATGGTCGTCCCGGCGAGCCTCCTCGCGGCAACCCGCCAAAAACGCCAAAAGCGCCTCTGAATCCCTCGACGGGTAGCTTTCTGGAGGAATAATTTTCAAGATTAAAAAGGTGTTTCCCTTGAAATCTATCAACGGGTTTTAGGAAAAAGAATGGCCGCTTTTCCAAGCGCATTGCCTTCCATCCGCTCGGACCAATCCAGATTGCCCTCCCAGGAATCAACCCCCTGAGTTCCCAGCAAGCCATTGATTCGCTCGCACACATCGGGCATCACGGGCGTCAAAACGATGGCCACCAGCCGCAGACTTTCGGCCATGCAGGCAAGCGCCGTTTCCAGCCGTTGGCGATCCTCGGCGGCGTCCGACTTGGCCAGTTTCCAGGGTGCCCTCGTCTCCGCATAGCGATTTACCGAACTGATAAAGTGAAAAATGCGCTCCAATGCCGTGTGGAACCTGAAGCCATCAAATAGCCCAACCACTTCCTCCTGCACTTTGCCCCAATTTTCCAGGAGCACGGCTTCGGGTTCTTCCCGGACCGAGGCTGTCGGGACGATCCCCCCGCAATACCGATGCGTCATGTTGAGCAGCCGACTGAGTAGATTCCCGAGGTCATTGGCCAAATCGCTGTTATAGCGAATCATAAACCGTTCGAGCGTAAAATCGCTGTCCAACCCGACATTCATTTCCCTCGTTACAAAATACCGGAAGGCATCGGGCCCAAACTCCTCAATCAGGTCGAAGGGATCCACGATCTCCCCTTCACTTTTGGACATCTTTTTGCCGGACATGGTCCAGAACCCGTGCACGATGAACCCGAGAGGCGGCTCTATCCCGCCAGCCTTGAGCATAATTGGCCAATAAACGGAATGGGCCGGCACGAGGATATCCTTTCCGATAACATGGTAGTCGGCGGGCCAGTATTTCTCGTTTTCCGGCGTGCCCGGAGCGACGGCGGAGAGGTAGTTGGTTACGGCGTCGAACCACACATAGGTCACATAATCCTCGTCAAATGGAAGCGAAATTCCCCACGAAAGCCGCTCCCGGGGCCGTGAAATGCAGAGGTCGTTGACCGGCTCTTTTAGAAATTCTAGAACTTGATTGGCGCGGGATTTTGGGAAAATGAAATCCTCGTGCGTCTTGATATGCTCAATCAGCCAATCCTGGTATTTACCCAATCGAAAAAAATAATTCGGCTCCGTGATTTCCACCACTTCGCCATAAATGCTTGGCCACTCGCCATCGACCTTCTCCTTTTCGAGGACGAACTGCTCCGCTCGCACGCTATAGTAGCCGTGGTAGTAATCCTTGTAAATATCACCCTGGTCATGGAGTTTTTGCAGGAGGTTTTGCACCACAACCTTATGACGTTCCCCGGTCGTGCGGATATAGTCGTCATTCGAGATATTGAGCTGCTTCAGCAAGGCCAGAAATTCCAGCGCAATGTCGTTCACAAACTCCTGAGGCTCGATTCCCTTTTTCTCGGCGCTTTGCTGAACCTTCATCCCATGCTCGTCCAGACCCGTCAAAAATCGCACATCGAACCCCTGCAATCGCTTGAATCGGGCGATGACATCGGTCAGCACTTTTTCGTAGGCATGGCCGAGGTGGGGGCCGGCGTTGGCGTAGTCAATCGCCGTGGTTATATAAAAACTTTTCATCGCTAAAAGGAGGCAAATTTATTCGTAGCGGGCAGTTCTGTAGAAAAAGCGGGCAAACGGCAAGTCCCTGAACGCCTAATTTTTCCACCAACTCGAATCTTGTATGACAAAATTGAGCCGACCCCGGAATTCGCCCAATTCACCCCAAAAATGGACAGGGCTGCCCGCCTCAAGGCCATTCAATGCCGTCCGAACATCCTCCTTGAACGCTACCACCTCGAAAACTCGTCCACCGATGCGGACTTTTTTCCCGTTGCCTTCAATCAGCTCCGACTCCACTTCGTAAACCTTCCCGAAATGCTTGCCCAACTCCTCATTCGGCATCGTTTCAAGTTCCTTGCCGTCCCGAATCGACGTTTCTGGCAAATTCCTAAAATTTACCAATCGCGGCTTCTCCATTTTTTTAGTTTTAATTCCGCCCGTCAAAGTGGCTCTGTATAATCCAGGTAAATTTTCCTCGACCGTCCGAAAACGCGCGCCCACCGGCAGATGGTCGGAAAATCCGCCCCCCTCTGTTCCATAAAAATACCACCGCTTCGGGCGGCCAAAGCCTCCGGCTTCTTCCACATTCAAACCCGGTGCGGCTAATACGAAAAATGAGTTGTCCACATACTGAATCCCCCTAAAATCGTAAAGCCCCGGTGTCACAATTAATTGCATCAGCGTCCCCCAACGCCCACGGTAAACTTCGCTCCCCCTTTTTCCCGGAGGCAACTCCAGCCATAAATTGTAAAGATCCACACCGTCATCCTCGATCAGGGCTTTTTCATCCCCCCGCGACCGCAAAACATCATTCAACGCCGTCTGTGTCATCTCCGGGTTGCGTTCTTTCTGGTTATAGTAGGAATTAAAATCACCCCCCAACACAATGTCGGCTGACGGGTCCTCCGCCAATATCTCATCCAGCCTTTTCCGCAAAACACCCGCATTCTGCACCCGCAATATCTCCGTTACCGCATTGGACGCCCCCGATTTCCAGTGATTGTCAAAAAGTATCAGCGAATGCCCCTCCACCGAAAGTCCCACCTCGAGAATATCCCGCGCCCTTTCCAGCGCATGAAACTTCGCGTATTCAATCGGAAATTTGGAAAAAACGACATTATTCTGCGCCGTGCGCTCCTCCAGCGGTCGGGCAGAAACCGGTTTTATCACATGGTATCCGGTCATTCCATTATCCTCCAGATACTTGAGCAACAGAGCCTCCGCAGGCAGCCCCGCAACGACATCGTCAAAATCGGTCGTCAGCATGGCACCCACTGTCCTGTCGGCATATTTTTCCAGAAAATCCGCATAATTGGCCACCGCTGACTCAGGAGTTCGATCCAGTTCAATTTCTTGAAACAGCGCCACCTCCGGCCCGCTTCCCCCGTTCACCAAAGCAAGAACACGCCCGATATTGCGAATTTTCGTCAAAACCTTGCGCGGAGAATACGAAAACTCGGCCTCCTCCTGATTTTCCTTATACTGATCAAACCGGGCGACCCCATCGGCATCAAAAAGATTCTCAACATTATAAGCCAAAACCACAAACTCCCGCCCCCAAGCCATATTCGCGCCCAATAGCAACCCAAACGCCACCAATGCCATACCTCCGCACAACCGCAATGGTTTCATAAAATTCACAGCCGACAGAAAAAATCTGTCACTGATATTAAATCGTAAATTATCCGTGTTCATCAATGTATCCATGGTTAAAGATTCTCATTCGCGCCAATCGGCGTCTATTAATAAATCCAGATTTAACAAATCATCCGTGTTAATCCGTGTTATCCGTGGTTAATATATTCAAAAAAAGGTTCCAACTGCTTCCGAGCCATTAAAATACCACACCTCAAATAAACCGTCAATTGCTGCGTTGGCTGCGTTGGCTAGGTTGGCTGCGTTGGCTGCGTTGACCAAAAAATATGCAAAAAAACCTCAAAAAACCAACAATTGCGCCAAATTGTCCCACCAAAAAAGCAAATCTCAGTAACAAAAATCACCCTCCAGCACCCCAATTTTACAATTTTCTACGCCTTTTTGCGACCAATTCACCGACTTCTCTGAATCCCCGTGTCACTGTAAGAAAAAATAAATCTGTATCCCTCAAAAACCAGTGGATAACGAAAATCCCTCTTTGTTTCGTCGGTGGTCAGAAATTGAGCTTTTAATCGTGGAATTCTGATAAATCCTCTTCGCAACCAAAGCATTACAAACGCCCTTGCAAATTTCAGCCAATATTCTATCGTGCCAATCATAGGCAGAGTAAACGCTGTCTTCAAATTGTTCGCTCAAAAAAGGAAACCCCATTTCATGCCTATCCCAAAATACGATGATCTATTTAACCCTCTATTGAGTGCTTTGCATGAGCTGGGAAGCTCTGCATCGATAACTGAGCAAGAACAGAAAGTGGCAGATGTTCTAAATCTCTCAGAAGCCGACCTTGAAGAACCGCATGACGGGAACCGAACGAAGTTTTCCTACAACTTGGCTTGGGCGCGTACATATCTGAAGAGATTTGGAATGATTGAGAATTCTTCCAGAGGCGTTTGGGCTCTCACTGCTAACGGACAGAAAACCACAAAAATCAGCAAGGCTGCCGTTAAGAGGAAAGTTCAGAAGGAAGACCGTAAGAGACGGGAAGCGAAAAAGACTCAGGATTACGACAAAGTTGCTGAAGAACTCGGATGGGAAGTGGAACTTCTAGATACAGTAAAGAAGATGGCTCCCGAAGCGTTCGAAAGGCTGTGCCAGCGCATTCTCAGAGAATCCGGTTTTATTCAGGTAGAAGTGACCGGACGAACAGGCGACGGAGGGATTGACGGTCGTGGCGTTGTGAAGCTTGGTACTATTCTCTCCTTCCATGTCCATTTCCAGTGTAAGCGATTCAAGGACACGGTTTCATCGCCCGTGATTAGGGATTTTCGAGGTGCCATGGTCGGGCGAGCGGATAAAGGTATCATCATAACTACTGGTACCTTTACTCGGGATGCCAAAGCTGAGGCACTGAGGGATGGAGCACCACCGCTTGATCTAATTGATGGCGACGATCTTGTTAAAATGCTGAAGGAATACAGACTCGGTACTACTGTCCAAGAAAAGATCGTTGAGGACGTAACTGTAGATTCCGAATGGTTCCGCACATACTAATAAAAGAAAAAAATCAAAAGAGGTCATGCCGTGATATTCGATTTTTTTTAAAATATGATGCACATTTGGAGGGATTTTTTTCATGGCAAAAATCATGCCTATAGAGGATCGGACCGGAGGTTTTTCCGTCCCACTTCCACGGCATATACAGTTGCAATCTAAATCACTTTACACGGCAGCCGCATTTTGCCACTTTGGAAAATTCTCATTGCCACCCCTGGCTCCTGCCTCCTAGAAACGAAATTAATTAATAAATCAGAAAAAAAAATGAATATCTCTTTAAAATCATGTATCGCTGAATCCGTTGGAACTTTCACCCTCTGCTTCATCGGTGCCGGGGCGATTATTATGGACTCCCATACCGGCGGAGGCGTCGGCTTGGTGGGCATTGCGCTCGCTCACGGTCTCGCCCTATCGGTGGCAGTTTCCGCAACCATGAATGTTTCGGGTGGCCAGATTAACCCCGCCATAACGTTGGGCCTGATGAGCATTGGTAAAGAAAAACCCGGACAGGGAGTCGCCAATATCGTTTCGCAGTTGATCGGAGGTGCAATAGGTGGCCTGCTGCTAACGTTACTTTTTCCGGGCGGTGCCGTGGAAGCCGCGAAAGTGGGCACCCCCGTTTTGGCCGAGGGCATTGGCTCAGGAAAGGGAATAGCCATCGAGGCGATCGGCACTTTTTTACTCGCAATGGCAGTCTTTGGAACCGCCGTCGGAAGCAAGGCCCCCAAAGGAATGGCGGGCTTCGGAATCGGCCTCACACTGAGTTTTGTAATCCTCGCGATTGGCCCCCTAACCGGCGCAGCGCTGAACCCCGCAAGGCATTTTGGAACCGCAATCTTCGCCGGTGAATTCGCCCCAATGGTGGTATATTGGATCGGCCCGGCAGTCGGCGCAATCATCAGTTTTCAATTATGCAGCCGGATCCTGGAAGGAAATAAATAATTGCGGAAATATAATCAGCGACAGCTTTTCACATGGATTTCCGGAAGAAACATTACTTGACTATGTACTGTTTTCTTCCTCCCGTTCGATGCCATAGATTTCAGCCTGTATTGGACTCTCGACTTCCCCAAGTTTTTTAACCTTAACGTTTTGCTCCGCGCAAATCGTTGACAATAAATCAACAGGCGCAGTATCGGCGGACATTTCGATATATTTTTTCAACGCTTCTTCATCTTCGATATCCATTGTTTCCGCAAGGTAGGTAAGGAATCCGTGAGAGTGGAAATCCTCCCTAAAAATAAACATTTCATACTCATATTTATTCCATTCGGCTACACTGATATTGGTGGAGTTACTAAATTCGCACAAACACTCGGTCGCCCATTGATTAATCTCCTGCAACTTCATCACGTTCATAACCTCCTGCATTTTTTCTTCGCTGACCTCTCCGTCTTCATTTTCGGCAACTCTGCGAATCTCAGCCTCTGAAATACCACCCCGGGAAGCATTCCATACCATATCCTTTTTGAAGGCTTTCTCGAATTCTGAGGCAAAGCTCTCATTGGAAACCTTTAATAACGAAGCATCTACGATACGTCTCTTCACCTCTTGAAACATTTCTTCGATTGAGGTTTCCGCCATAAAAATCTTCTCTGTCTCCGGTCTCGTATCCATTTCGGAACCTGCCGGAGCATTGGTTACTGTTAGTTCCATTCCATCGGCAAAGTTCGCGCACATATCCAAAAAAAGACCGATCGCGTCATGCTCATAAAGACTTGCCATTACATAACAATTTTGATGACAAAAAGCCAGCAACTTAACCGATGGAATTTCTTCGATAGTATAGGCCGCCCCCCGTTGAAATCCAAGAGCTTCCAGTTCCAATATCGCTTTTTTAGCCGCTGCCTTATCCAACCATTTCGGTGACTCATCTTTAACCAGGGTAGCCTCCGATGGCACCGGCTGAGTTGATGAAATTAGCGCCTTTATCGTTTTCCATTTCCAAACAATTATCAGAATCACAATCGCAAGTATTGCGACTAGTCCAAGTGCTAAAGCGCCAAGTATTTGTAGTAAGAGATCCATATTTCCTTGAGGTTCGGTATTCAGTATTCGGTATTCGGTATAGGTTCTAATTGGAGGTGGCTTCCCACGCTGACAACATCACTGCTCTCCCGAAATCGTAGCCAGATCCTCTTCGCCAAACTCTCGGAATGAAAGTTTATACCCCTCATAGCCCGCTATCGCATAGAACAGGATATCCATGGGACTGAACATCCAAGCGAGCAGATCGATACCTAAACCAGGATTAGTCAATACCTCAATTACGATATCGAAAAAAGGCACAGATTCTTCAATCGCCAAAAACCCGCAGGCAGAAAATAAATTGCCCAACACACAGCCAAGCAGCGCGCAAACGACCCCCACGATACCAAATTTACTTGAAATTCCCTTACCGAGTAACCGGACTGCATAGCCAGCGAGTAAACCCACCCCAATCGCCATCCAGCCAATTTGATATTCGGTCATCACGGTGATCCCAGCCCAAACAGCAGCGCCGATCAAAGCCGCCACAACGCCTCCTACGATTCCCATTGGCAGATTTTGCTGGCTCTCCAGCTCCGCCATGAAAGCCTCCGCTATTGCAGGGTCAAAACTCTCGTTCTGCTCCTCAGTTTGTGCTTCAGCTTCATTGGTAGTTTCATCCTGGTCCATGTTTCCTTTCGCATAATTATCGGTTTATTGCAATTGGCATTCACGCCGTGAGAATTAGGTATCATATTCTTGAAAACGTTCTTATCAAGAACATTTTTTGGCCATTGACCAACACCTGGAGACGACAAGGCAGGTGGCATACGATGGCCCATCGAAATAGCATTAATTCCGAAAAAAAGCACAACCGTTCGGATGGCGCGACACAACCCCTGAAATGCCAACTTTTAGGGGTTTTCGAAAATTATCCTCTCCATTCCCCCTACTCTTTTAGCAACAACACTTTACACAAATATATACGAGGACATAGAGGATAAGGAAGACGAAGAGTTTATCTCAAAATCTGCGCCATTGCGTTAAGACCCTTTTTTTGACCCCACCTGCCTTCACGATTTACAGGAGAAGGGATTGACAAACCCCGGAGAAACGCTTCATTTCAATCACTCTGTAATATCCAAGCCCTCCCAGACACCACCGGGAGAGTGCCAGACAGAGCAAATGGTGGTTGTAGCTCAGTTGGTTAGAGTACCGGGTTGTGGTCCCGGGGGTCGCGGGTTCAAATCCCGTCAGCCACCCCATTTGTTTTGTTAGGTGATTGGGATCAAATGCAAAAAATTATTTTGCGGTAAAATATCGAACAGGTAAGCGAGAGGCAGTATCGTCCGCCCGCGTTTCCCTCGTCGATCAAGGGCTGAACCATTCTCCGGTATCGTTATTGAAGAAAATCCAGGGATCGGACTGTGTGGCAAACCACAGCCAGGAGCCCTCCGCACTGCTGAAGATAAATGGATATGCCTGTGCGTTGCTCCATAGCCACCCCAAGGTGGGATTCCAAAACCAAAATCCGGCCTCCGAGTTTCCAAAACTGAATATCCAGCCCAATCCTTCGTGATAGACCCAGGGCCGATACTGTTCATTGAAGGTGCCAAACCAATCGCTCTGGTACCATTCGTTTCCCAGATCCACGGACCCCGCAATGGGAGTCACGCGCAAGGCTATTTTCTTGGGCGCACCTATGCCGTTTTGATTGACTGCGCTTACCGTTATGATATCCTTTTCCGTGATTTGAGGCGGAAGCCCGGTAATGATTCCTGTCGCCGGATCCAAACTGGCCCACTCAGGTAAATCTGGAACCACGAAGCCGGTGGGGGCATTCACCCCGCTAAACTGAAAATTAAACTCGGCGCCAGTCAGAGCATCCACCTGCGATTTGTCGGCCACCCGTGCTTCGATCGAGTCATTGATATTGTTACCGTCCGTATCGAGATCGATTTCGTCGGGAATACCGTCATTATCATCGTCCCTATCCTCGTCATCGGTGATGCCGTCCGAATCGCTGTCGATCTCATCATCATTGGGAATTCCATCATTATCGACATCAATATCTTCATCATCCATGATACCGTCGCCGTCATCGTCTTCATCAATATCGTCGCTTACATCGTCATTATCGGAGTCATTCGTCAGATCATCGGAAACCCCGTCGTTGTTATCATCATCGTCATCGGCGTCGATGAAACCATCGCTGTCATGATCATTCTGTAAATCATCTTCGATGCCGTCATTGTCGTCATCGGTGT
Source organism: Opitutales bacterium (assembly GCA_021772515.1). Lineage (GTDB taxonomy): Bacteria > Verrucomicrobiota > Verrucomicrobiia > Opitutales > UBA2987 > JAJFLU01. Next base: position 103,260 of record JAJFLU010000053.1, on the reverse strand, counting down.
CATCAAAATCATCTATACCGTCGTTGTCGTCATCGGTGTCGTCGGCATCCACAGTACCATCGCCGTCTGAATCATCTTCAAGATCATCGTCGATACCGTTGTTATCATCATCCGGATCGGAGGCATCGATGACACCATCGCCGTCGGAATCTTCCTCCACCGCATCGGGTATGCCGTTACCATCATCATCACCGTCATCATCATCGGAAACACCGTCGTTATCATCGTCAGTGTCATCGCTGTCTACGATACCATCGCCGTCTGAATCGTCCTCAAACTCATCGTCGATGCCGTTGCCATCATCGTCCGTATCGGATGCATCAATGACTCCATCGCCATCCGAATCTTCCTCCACTGCATCAGGTATGCCGTTACCGTCATCATCGCCATCGTCGTCATCGGAAACCCCGTCGTTATCGTCGTCATCGTCGTCGGCATCTACCAAGCCATCGCCGTCTGAATCATTTTCAAGATCATCGTCGATGCCATTGCCATCATCGTCCGTATCGGAGGCATCGATGACTCCATCGCCATCCGAATCTTCCTCCACCGCGTCGGGTATACCATTACCGTCATCGTCGCCATCGTCATCATCGGAAACTCCGTCGTTATCGTCGTCTTCATCGTCGGCGTCCACGACACCATCATCATCAGCATCGTCCTCAAGATCATCGTCGACACCGTTGCCATCATCGTCCGTATCGGATGCATCAATGACTCCATCGCCATCCGAATCTTCCTCCACCGCATCGGGTATGCCGTTACCATCGTCGTCGCCATCGTCGTCATCGGAAACTCCGTCGTTATCGTCGTCATCGTCGTCGGCATCTACCAAGCCATCGCCGTCTGAATCGTCCTCAAACTCGTCGTCAATGCCGTTGCCATCATCGTCCGTATCGGAGGCATCAATGACTCCATCGCCATCCGAATCTTCCTCCACCGCGTCGGGTATACCATTACCGTCATCGTCGCCATCGTCATCATCGGAAACTCCGTCGTTATCGTCGTCTTCATCGTCGGCATCTACCAAGCCATCGCCGTCTGAGTCGTTCTCCTCATCGTCTTCAATCCCATTATTATCATCGTCGGAATCTGAGGCATCAATTATCCCATCATCGTCGGAGTCATCTTCAACCGTATCTGGAATGCCATCGCCATCATCATCGCCATCGTCATCATCGGAAACCCCGTCGTTATCGTCGTCATCGTCATCGACATCGGGGATACCATCATCGTCGGAATCACCAACCGATCTAATCGCGACGTTGTTATCATCCTCGAATTTATTAATAAAAAAACTATCTCCATCAGCATTTTTCGCCTCAGTCTTTTGGACCATAAAAACAGCCTGGAATGACAACCCCAGTATAACTGCCAGCATAAAGGTGAAAGCAGGGACTTTCCCACCAATGAATTTGCGTTGTGAATAATTCATATCTTTCCCGAATCTTTACGTTTAAAGTAGTAATCTGGAGCGGTAAAAATTGAGACGATCCATTAAATGAGATTGTTCAATTATGAATAATTTTTAATTTTCCTTATAGTTCAACCACGAGAATGAGACAAGGTAACAAAAGTGGGGCACAATATTTTTGCCATTTATTAACATCGTCACTTCGACTTATTGGACGCCCTCTAAAAGGCGGCTCCTTGGTGGGTTCAACTACCAGGAGGTATGCTGAACATACTGCCATCGGAGAAGCGTTTGAAGACTCTGTTGGAAGGGGTATTGGTGTCAAATGTCCAAATCCAGCCAGAGTTTTGGCCTAAAATGAACTCCCAGCGGTAGGTTGCCTCATTCAGATATATCCACTCCTTTAACCCCACATCCCAAAGGAAAATCCCCGCCGAAGTGCTTCCGGTATAGACAAACTGCCAACCATGCTCTTCGTGGAATATCCAGGGCCAATATTGAGCATTGTAATTTTTATACCAGCTTGACGTTTTCCAATTGGGAAATCCGACGTAATCCACCCCGCCAAAGGGATCCATACCACCGCCGACAACCGGTAAGGCTCCGGTCCCGGCAAAGAGTCCACCGCCTCCGGTGCCGACAAATACCAGATCGTTATTCTTCGGGTGAAACTCCACCATCCACAATCGAGTATGTGATAAACCATCCATCTCCTTTTGAAAGGTTAGTCCCCCATCGCGGCTGATAAAAGTGCCGGCATCATGGGCTTGGTTGAAGGTAAAAAGCGAGGACACCCCAACAACGACAATATTCGGATCGGTGGGGGCTACATCCACATAATCCGCCCGCAACCCATCAAAAACCCGTGTCCAGGTGGCGCCCCCGTCAGTTGACCGATAAAGCCCCCCCTGCCGCGTGCCCGTGCCCACTTCCAACAGCGTAAATACCGGCGCGGTGGCCGCATAGAGAGTCCCGTCACTCGCCAAGGCCATATCGATGACCTGACCCGTCGGTGCCGTGGTGCCGTTTAGTTTACTCCAGCTCAATCCCTCGTCGGTGGATTTGTAGACACCACCGGTTTGAATCGTGCTATCCGGTGCGCCATCAGTAATACCCGCATAGAGGACTCCAGCATTGTCAGGATCGTTAACCATCGTCCATATTCGCTCCTTATCCGTCCCCCCGAAACCGGTGTTAACAGCCGTCCAGGTAGCGCCAGAATTCGTCGATTTAAACAGTCCCTGCCCAAAAATGGCGGCAAAAATCGTTCGCGTGGTCGGGGTTCCGCCCGGCATCATTAGTAAAAAGGGCCGTCCGCCCGCGCCACTGTTTCCAAAGTCCGTCTCTCCCAGCCGAGTCCAAGTCGCGCCGCTGTCTGCTGATTTGTAAACCTTGCCCGATTTCCAGTCGATGTCGAAATCGTTTTCCCCGCCGTTGCGACCCACATAAATGATATTGGATTCGGTCGGATCAGTGACCACAAAACAGGCGCAATCCACACTGCCCGGCTCATTCTGTAATGGGTCCAACCGCACGAATGAAACTCCGGCGTCATCGGTCCGCCAGAGGCCCATATCGTCATAACCGACCCACCAGCGGTTGTCATCGTTGGGATCGAAGGCAATGTCAAAAGGCTCCATGCACTCAATGCCGCGCCCGATAAAGGTGTCCTGTTTGCCCGTCACGGTTTGCGAGTAAACTTCCGTCCAGGTAACGCCCGCATCGATGCTCTTGAACATATGATCGGACCCCGCGAAGAGGATGTTTGGGTTCGAGGGCGATATCCCCAGAAAACCCACATGCCGGTCATTCCACCAATCGGTATCCAGCCAGCCGAAGTCGGTAAACGGCACAACTGTCCCCTCAACATCCCAAATATAGCTCCAGGTAACCTCGGCGGCATTCGCAGTGGTGGCGTTGGTGGTTTTATAGAGTCCAAAATGCTCCCAGGCGGTTCCCAATTGCGTCCCGATGTAAACGGTGCCGGGTTCGGAGGAACTCACCACGATATGCCAGTAGGAATAGGACAAAAGTTCATCCACGGTCTGCTCTTTGGGTAGATCGCCGGTAATATCCTGCCAGGTAGCCGCGCTATCGATGCTTCGATAAACGCCGGCGGCTACAAAATTAGTGCCGGATTGGCTGCGGAGTGTCGCGTAAAGGGTAAACACACCGCCGTTGTTGACGCCGACCAAACCCTGCACAATGGGTGCCCCGGCAGTCCCGTTGGGGAGTCCCATATTGGTAAATGCCCAGGTCGCACCATCATCGACGCTTTTCAAAATACCTTCTCCGGTGGCCGCATAAACCACTCCGGTTTGGGTGCTATCGAAGACGATCCAGTGGGTGGTCACATCTGCTCCCGAAAAAACCGACCCCGTGGTGTTCGTAAAAGTCGTTCCACCGTCCGTCGAGCGGTAAATCGAGCTGGTGCCATCGACATTCGTTTCAACATCACCTGTGCCCGCGAGGATGAGGTTCGAGTTGGTTGGGGAAATTGCCACCGAGGCCACACTGAAATTTTCAACGGCCTCCAACACCGGATCAAGAGTCAATCGAGTCCAAAGAACTCCCCTGTCATCGCTCCGGTACAACCCACCCCACGATCCCATATAAACGCGCTCGGAATTTTGCGGGTCGAGAGTCATGGCCTGCCCCGCGTAAATATCCGCAGATGAGTTCCCGCCAGCCAGGTTTCCCGTTATCCGGGTATAGGAGGTCCCCCCATCGGTGCTCAGGAAGGGGCCTTCGATATCGCCACCCATATACAAAAGGTCCGGGTTGGTGGGGTGGATGGCGATCGACATTATGAAACTGCCGCCACCCGGACCGGGATTTGTGAACAAAAGCTCCCCGTTTGTCCCAATCACAGACACCCCATGAATAACAATAGTGGCTAATAACGCTCTGAATCCCAAAAATCTGATTAAATTGTTCCCACTTTTTGCGATTTTCATAAGCTCCCTATTTTCAATTTAACCAATTTAGAAGGTGGTCGGCTTTCCTACACCATCAAAGGCCGAATGGCAACAAAAACCTGATCTCAAACCACTTTGGCGACAGGATATCAAGAAACAATCATCAAACGGTGGTTTTCTTGATCCCTGAGCCGTTGCCAGGCGTCAGTGAGATCAGTTCTCCAAGAGACTGAAAATGGTTTTGCAGTTGGGAAACATCCTTCAATCCACCAACGATTTGGTTAAAAAGCTCCCGCTTGCCCGTTTTCAACTCTTCGATCCTCTCCTCGATCGTTCCCTCCGTCGTCATCCGGTAAACAAAAACCGTTTTCTCCTGTCCGATACGATGCACGCGGTCGATGGCCTGCTCTTCCACCGCCGGGTTCCACCAGGGGTCGAGTAGAAACACGTAATCGGCCGCATGGAGTGTGATGCCTGTGCCTCCCGCCCGCAAACTGATGAGGATGACACTCGCGCCGGTCGAGGCCTGAAACTCGCTGACAGGCTTCTCACGGTCGACCGTTTTCCCTGTCAGTTGGTAAATGCTGATACCCGGAAAGTGCCCTTCCAGACCTTCGCGAACACGGCTTAAAAGTGACACGAACTGGCTGAAAATCACGATTTTATGGCCGTTGTTGATCGCCTCGCTCACCTTGGTCAAAAGGGTCTTCATTTTCCCGCTTTGGGAAAGTTCCGCCGACACCCAGGGCAATAGATCGGGATCACAGCAGGTTTGCCGCAAACGGGTAAGGAGAGTGAAGAGATTCATGGTGCGCTCGCTCTTTATTTGAGCCAGATCATCACCGAGTGAGCCCAGCCCCTCTTCCACCAATTTGGTATACTCCTGTTTCTGCAAACCACTGAGCGGGCAGACCAACTCGATTTCCACCTTCGCAGGCAGCTCCTGCACGACATTTCGTTTTGTCCGGCGCAGGACAAAGGGCGAGATTTGCCGGTTCAGTTTTTCTAAAAATTCAACCCCTTCCTTTTCAAAACCTTCCGAAAAACCACGCCGGTCGCCCAGCAAACCAGGCATGAGAAACCGAAACAATGTCCACAGATCCAGATGCTTGTTCTCAAGTGGAGTGCCGGTTAATACAAACCGATGGAGAGCCTGAATGCCCATGCAGGCAAGCGAGACCTTCGTATCCGGGTTTTTGATTAACTGACCTTCATCCAGCACCGCATATCCGAAATCGGATTGTGCCAGGAGATGTTTTTGGCGGCGTAATTGGGTGTAACTTGTCAGCCAGACCGCAGGTTCGGGCTTATCAACGAAATTGTGGCCGGTTCTCAAAGTTTCCACCCGCAACTCAGGAAAAAAACGGGCCAATTCGTTTTTCCAAACAGGCACCACACTGGCCGGGCATACCACCAGGTGACTCTTGCCCGGTATCGGTCGGCTGGCGATCAGGGCCGCCAGTTGAATCGTCTTGCCGAGGCCCATTTCATCCGCCAACAAAGCGTGGCAGCCATTGTCGCAGAGATTGCTCAACCACCGGACACCCCGGCGTTGGTAGGGCCGCAATACCGTGGGCAAGCCATTCAGCGAGGATCCCGGTTTGAGGACTGAATCCCGCCATTTATTCAGCGAATCGGACAGGGTTACGGGAAGCTCGTTCTCTCCAAATATAGAAAAAATCATATAGTTGGGCAGCCCCCCATTCTGCTGTTGGTGGACCAGTGATCGCCAGTTTTCGATGGCCGGCGCCTGCTTCCGGTCAATCCGCACCATGCCCAGCCGGGGCAGTATCATGGCGCCTCCGCCACCACGGCGCAAAAGCGCCTCCGTCTGCGAATCATTTAAGTAAAGAGAACCCAAATTCAGCTTCCAACGAAGGGAAAAACCTCCCTTGCCTTCTTCCGCCTCGGCCTCCACATTGACCGTTTGCACGCCCTTCAGGAGCCGGTCCACATCCTGGCTTTTTTCCACCGAGAAATGCCTTTTCCAAATGGGTAAATCCGATCGCAAAAAAGCGGATATCCGGGCCGTATCGCGCAGTAAATAGTTGCGGTTTCGCGAACTGAATTCAAATCCGCTCCTGCGCGCCAGACCCGTCAGGCGGATCAACTTCTCCCGCTCGACTGAATTCAGGTTTCCCACCCGCTTTTTATGCCGGGGAAGCGCCGGACAGTTTTTCTCTCCCGCCTTTCGCCAATGCGCATCAAATTTCAATCCTTGCTCCGTGGACTCAAAAATAAGGACTAATCCCCGTGGCATTTCCCGGCTGTCTGAGGGGGGCAAGGGGGGCTCAATCGACCTCGTGGAAGGAGTCCCCTCATCGGTCGGAATTTCCGCCGGGACCGGTGGAATTTCATCGCCTAAAAGCTCCTCGATCTCGTAAAGACCGGCAATGGCCAGGCTATTTCCAAGATGGCGATCCTTGGTGGATGTCCGCACATCGGGCCGCCCGTTTTCCCACTCGACCATCGAATACAGATCCAGTTTACCCCGGCGACAATGAATGATTGCCTCCCCCAAACTTAGCTCAAGCTCACGGACCTCCCCTTGCAGGTAGAGCTCACGGGCGTCCTTCAGTACCGACTCGCCGAAGAAATGCTCCCAATCGGAGGAAAGTCTCTCAAACCAAGCCTCCAGAGCTTTTTGAGTGTATATCCTTTTCGGTGTTCGGAAACTATTCAATCGTATGCCAACCTTTCTTAAAAAAAGGAGAAATATTACCGAAACGGATTATGCGACGCAAGTTCTATTCGTCCATTGACCGATAATCACACCATCCATCTTTGGGCAAAAAGTCATCCGCCGATATTTCCTAAGTCGTGATTTTGAGATGGTAATTCACGCGAACTGTTCTAGGCTACGCTTTTAATGAGGGAGAATCCGACCCTCGATGAACATAAATCCTACACTTTTCACTTACGCCTTTGCTCAGTTTAGAAACAGGTCGATGATGGTTTACGAGTTTACCTTGAAAAACGGTGAAGTCCACCGCTTTGAAGTGGATGTCCACCGGGATACCGCACAGCATCGTGAAGATAGAGCGGATTGGACCCGACTCGGCTACCATCAATGCGCCAACTGCCCTCTGAGCAAGGATGAGCATAAGTATTGTCCTGTGGCCGTGGATATCGAACAGGTGGCGGAGCGTTTCAAAAACATCCTTTCCTTCGAGAGGGCCGATGTCCGCGTTTTGTCCGATGCCAGGGATTATCTGAGAAATTGCGATGTCCAAACCGGACTGAAATCATTGCTCGGGCTGATAATGGCCTCCAGTCAATGCCCTACCCTGTCGCAATTCAAGCCCATGGCAATCTACCACCTGCCCTTTGCCACCGTCGAGGAAACCGTTTACCGGGTCAGCGGAGCCTATTTGCTCAAGCAGTATTTCCTAAATAAGGAGGGTAACGAGCCGGATATGAAATTGCTCGGGCTGGAAAATTTTTATCGCGAGCTCCAGCAGGTCAACAAGGACTTTATGAGGCGTATCCGGGCCGCTTCCCAGAGTGATGCCAACCTCAACGCGATCAATATCCTGCTCTCCCTCTCAGCCGTAGTGGCCCTGACTCTTGACGAGAGACTCGAGGATATAAAACCCCTCTTTTTCGAGGGTCTGAACGAGGCGGAGGTTAAAAAGTGAAAACTGAGGCGAAAAATTCTCTATTCGGCTTCTTTTGGCTCGCCACCCCTGTCACGACCCATTAACAGTTTATTCCCAGCAAGTATCCCGTTTTACCTTTAATAGCCTGATATGAAAGTATTTTTTTGGGGAACCAGAGGCTCTCTTCCCGCCTCCGTATGGGCAAAGGATTGCAGAGAAAAGGCTTTTAAAACCCTCGAGGCCGCACGGGGAATCGATCTTCCAGATGCCGATGCGATCAATGATTTCATCGAAAACACCCTCCCTTTCTCCGTTTCGGGAACCTACGGCACCAACACTTCATGCATCGAATTGCGCGATAGCCAGCAACCCAACGAGTATATCCTCTGTGATGCCGGTTCAGGGATTCGCGATTTCGCCCACCACCATATGATATCCGGCAGGGGAAAATCCCCGGCCACCTTTCATATTTTGATGACTCATTTGCATTGGGACCATATTTGCGGGTTCCCATTTTTCGTGCCTGCCTACATTCCCGGAAATCGAGTTGTCTTCCACGGCTACCACGAACAGATTCCAGATGCCATCAAACACCAGATGGATACACCCTGTTTCCCCGTTCCCTTCAAATACATGGGAGCCGATATCGAATTTAATATCATGCCCCCTTGCCAGCCTCTTCAATTGGGTGGCTTCGACATCACCAGCATCGAGCAAAACCACCCCGGAATCGCCTACGGCTACCGCTTTGCAAGGGATGGCAAGGTCATCGTCCACTCCACCGATTCCGAACATAAGGAGGACGCCTACGACGAGGATTACCGATTCTTGAAGTTTTTCCATGAGGCCGACCTTGTCATTTTCGATGCCCAATACTCCCTCGCTGAAGCCACTTTCACCAAGGCCGATTGGGGCCACTCAAGCAATGTCCTCGGGATCGAACTGGCGGCCCGTTCCAGCGTCAAACATCTGTGCATGTTTCACAACGAACCCACCGCCACCGATTCGGATCTGGAAGAGTTTTTGTTCAATTCCCGAATGTACAGCGAGATCTATCATAGCGAACATCAAAAGGATCCCGCAGCCACCAGATACCCCAAACAGGTCAGTCTGGCCTATGATGGGCTTGAGATTGAAGTGTAGTCGGGCTCGATAAAACAACTCTGGAATGTATGTTTATAGAACCTTTTAAACGAAAAACGACAACCGGTTTATCGGGTCGAATATGTGAAACCTGTGGGTGATTTAGAGCGGCAACATAATTTTCCAGAAACCATCTCCAAAGATACCATCAACCATCTGCCGTTGATTCGTTACAAAGGAGAAATAAACCTGGTGAACAGTGACCAGGCCCTGGAACAGGCCATACGAGCCCTCCGGCGGGAAAAAACCCTCGGTTTCGACACCGAAACACGCCCCACTTTTCACAAGGGGCAATCCTATCCACTGGCGCTCCTCCAACTGGCCGCCCCCGACACGGTTTATCTTTTTCAGCTTCGCTACCTCAAATCTCTCGATCTTTTATCCTCAATCCTCTCCGACCCGGCAATCATCAAGGCCGGCGTGGCCATACACGATGACATTAAAAAATTAAAAGAACTCTGTGATTTTCAACCCGGTGGATTTCTCGAACTCAGTTCCGTTTCTCAAAAACTGGGTATCGTGAATACCGGATTGCGCAGTCTTTGCGCTATTTTCCTCAATTCACGCGTATCCAAAGGGGCTCAGGTAACCAATTGGGGACGGAGCCAACTGACCAATTCGCAAATAAACTACGCCGCAACCGATGCCTGGGTCAGCCTCAGGATTTACCAATCCTTCGAGGAGCTTGATTTACTGAATAACGAGAAATGATGCGGGACAAAGATTTAATTTATTGGGTGTAGTTGAATAGGGGGAAAAGTTTTTGGAATTCCGCTGGCGCCTCTGAGATTACCTGAACTTCCTTCCCGCTCCAAGGGTGTTGAAAAGTCACCCGCTCGGCGTGCAGCATTAACCGGTCGATACCCAATTTATCCCGAAACAAGTGATTTTGCCGCCCCTCTCCGTGTTCGGAATCTCCCACCACGGGATGGGAAAAATGATTCATGTGCCTCCGGATCTGGTGCCGCCGCCCGGTCACGGGTTCCACCGCAAGCAGTGAATAGCGGGCCGTTTCATAAGGCCCCACGGCATGGGGAAGTTCCAGTTTCCCCAAGGGTCGGTAGTTTGTTACGGCTTCCTGGGCCTCACGATCGGGATCGCGTTTCAGGGCATGGTCGATAACCCTAGCCTCTTCCACCCAACCTCTCACAACCGCCAGGTAGCGTTTGCAGATTTCATGCTCGCGAAATAATTCCCCAAACTTTCCCGCCGTCTCACTTTCAAGGGCAAACAATAACACTCCAGAGGTTTTTCGATCCAGCCGATGCACCGGGTATACCCATTGATCAAGCTGATTGCGCAGCAAATTCATGCACGTTTTGCGATCCGGCGCGATTCCCGTTTTGTGAACCAGCAAACCGCTCGGCTTATCAATCGCCACCAGGTATTCATCTTGGTAAAGTAGGTTGAATCGTTGTTTCATCTCTGTTTAAAAGAGGTATTTTCGACAGATGAGGGACGGAGGCAAGAACTAGAACCCCTCTTGTTTGCGCCGGATGTTGACGCGGAAACACCCTTCAACAAACCGCCCCACACGCAACTCGTCTATTGACAGTCGCCAAGGAGGAGCTAGTTTCTGGCCTTTTCAATGGAAATGGACATCAGCATCACGACCCAATACCTATGATTACCTGGATTCAGAGAGTTTTTCAAAGACATAACAAGTGGCTCTTCTCCCTCTTGTTAATTGTCATAATTGTCGCATTCGTGCTAACGATCACCCCGGCTGGCGGCGGGTTGAGACAAGGCGAAGAGACCGCCCGCCGGAGTGAGTTTTTCGGCGTCAATCTGGCTTCCGAGTCGGAGGTTCAGCCTTTGATTCTGGGGGCACAGGTCAGCACTTGGCTCAACACCGGCAATCAGGTTACCCGATTTGATTATTTGCTCGATCTCGCCCTCAACCGCACCGCTCTTCTTGCCTTGGCAGATCAGGTCGGCATACCCGGCCCAAGCGAAGCTCAACTCGAGGAGTTTATCCGCGCCAATCCGAAATTTTCAAACGCCACCGGCGCGTTCGATATGAATACCTACACCAGTTTTCGGGAAAACCTGAAACTGGACGAAAGATTTACCGAGGCCATGGTTCACAAGGCGTTGGTTGATGACTATCGCATAGAAAAAGCCAGCAACGCTCTGGCCGGTCCCGGTTACATCCAGGCAAAGGAGGCCATAAACCAGGTTATCAGCGACGAAACCGTGTGGTCGGTCGATGTGGCCAAATTGGACTACGCATCCTATCAGCCGGAACTCGAAATCGATGAAGAGGGATTGGTAGCGTTTTACGAATCCACAAAAGCAAATCATGAGGAACCGCCCAAAGCCAATGCGACCGCAGTAAATTTCAACACCGCCAATTTCAGGGGAAAAGCGGCTGAAAGTATGCCCGACGACTCGGTTCTGGAAACGTACTTTCAACGCAATAAGGCCCGATTCAAGAAGGTGCCAGAAATTAACATTGCCAATACAGAAGTTGATCAAACCGCTATCACGGAAACCACTTTTGCCGAGGTTCGCGAGGAGGTGGAACAGGCTTGGATCGATGAGAAGGCCAAAACTCTTGCGGAGGTTGCCGCTTTTAGCTTCACCGAAAAACTTTATGAAAACAGCGTGGCAAAAGATTCTCCTCAGATGGAGCAATTGATCACAGAACTCGGGGCCGTAAAAGAAACCCTCGAGCCATATTCTCACAACCGCAGACCGCCAAAATCCGTCCTCCCTCTGGTCGGCTTGAATCAGATATTCGATCTGCCCGTGGGCCGGTATTTTACCGATGCCGTCAGCGGCCCCAATGGAGCCTCAGTGCTCCTTTTTGAGGGTTTGATAGAGTCCCGTATCCCGGAACTGGAAGAGGTCCGCCAAGCCGTCGAATCCAACTATAAGGAGGACTTGCGCAAGGAGCTCTTCTACGCACACGGCGAAGAAATGCACAAGCGCTTACAGGAAGCCCTCGAAAATGGTGAAGTATTCAGCGAATTGGCCGAGGCGGAGGGTCTGGAATTGAACGCCTTCGATGATTTTACCAGTAAGGAACCACCGACAACTTTTAACCGCGCCCTTTTTGCTCAAAATAACAATCTGAAACCCGGCCAACTGTCTCCCATGGTGTTTATTCAAAACAAGGGGAATTTCGTTTACCTCAAAAGCAAGGAAAAGCCGGACATTCCGCTGGATTCCCCGATGGTCGAAGCCTCCGCCATCAGGATTGCCCAATCGAGCCTACCCGCGAGCAGTTATGCCCTCGTTTCAGAAATCGTCAGCCGCGAGCGGGAAAAAGCGGAAGCAGAGGCAAAAGCGGAAAACCCCGATTCGTCCGTCGCTGAAAATTAGTCAAAAAGTGCCTCTATCGGCTTCTTTTCTTTTTCCTTCAATTGCAGCAGGCGTTCCACGGGGATCTGTTTCTTAAACCAGGTTCGCTGCTTTTTAACCAAACGCATGGTGTTTCTCGCAATGGTGTCCGATAGATCGCCCCTATTGGTTCCGCCTTCTTTCAGATATTCGATGCACTCCCGGTAGCCAATGGCTGAAGCCGCGCTGGGATTTTTTTCGATCCCATCATCGAGAAGAGCGCGCACTTCTTCGAGCAAACCGTCCCGCAGCATTTCATGGGCGCGAATTTGCACACGGGTTTTGATCTCCTCTTTTTCGCGCCAAAGACAGCAGACCCGTTTTTCAAAGTTGGAAAAAGGTGCCGGTATTTGGCTGAACTCACGGTTTAACTGATCCACTGTTTTACCCGAAGCCAGACATCGCCGCAACGAATTGACCACACGTCGCGGGTTTTTCAGGTCAACCGAACCGCAGCCCTCCGGGTTTAGCCTTTTCAATTCCTCGACCAAACCAGCCAACCCCTCTTTTTGAAAAAGTTCGTCGACGCCATCCGCGACCTCCCCGGAAATCTTCAATTCGTCCACCACGGGAGTAAAAAACGACTTCAGATAAAAACCACTCCCCCCCACAATGAGGACACGCCTGCCCCTCTTTTGCATGTCCGAAATGGCAGCCGCTGCCATCTCCATGTACCTGACGACATTGTAGGGGACACTGGCGGGACAAATATTAATCCCGTGATGTTTCACTCTGCGAATTTGCTGCGCGGTGGGTTTAGCCGTTCCGATGTTCATCCCTCGATAAACCAGCAGTGAATCGCAGGACAAAATTTCAGCGCCGTTTTCGCAGGCCCAATCAAGACTGAGCGCTGTTTTTCCGGTGGCGCTCGATCCCGTTAAAAAATAAAGCGTTTGGCTCATGGCGCCGCAAAAAATCGCTCGATCGTTTTCATGGATTCATTTTTCAAGAACTGGATACGGTTCATACTCGACAACCGACGACAATCGATCACCTATGCGATTATCGTTATTAAAAATAAAATCCATTGATCTAACGACTTAAACCTTCCTTTATTTGTTGAATAACCTGTTTAATACGTCCGTTTTAACCACTATTTAGGCTGTCTTTTAGCGATTCCTGCGCAAAAATAGGTATTGAGAATAAGTTTTTGGAAATTCGGTAAACGCCGGTCATCTCGGTGAAGTGTCGGATATTTACCTTATTTTTTATAGGTTAGTTATGACAGATTGAAACGAGATCGAGTAATGACGTGGAAAAATTAGGGTATTTTTACTCTATTATATTGATATTCTGATACTTACAAACTATAAATATAAAGTAGATTTATGGATAATGGAAGATTATTTGAGTATCAATGGATTTATTGATCACGATGGCATCATGTTTTTGAGGCTGTTGAGATCTGTAGAAAAATAGTCTGAAAGGGATGTGAATAACTCGTGAATAAATCGATTTTGTCTTGTTGCCTAAGAGGTTCCAGCCCCGGACCAGTCTTTAATGGAAATTTAATCGACCAGGCCGCTCGTTAGGATTTCAAGTTTCTCTGAAAATTCATTTAGCATTATTTTTGTATCGTTTGTATTTTTACCGATGCAATTTACTAACGCACTGCCCACAACCACACCATCGGCCAGCCTTCCCACCTCCTTCACCTGGCGTTTTGTGGACACGCCAAATCCCACCACGACGGGTAGTGATGTGCGGCTTTTTATCATCTGAAGCGCCTTTTCCATATCGTCTGCCAAGGTAGCTTGCACACCGGTTACTCCTGCCCGGGAAACATAGTAAACAAAGCCCGAAGCCGTCTTCGTAATTTTCTCCACCCGCTCCGGCGGAGTGGTCGGCGCAACAATAAAAATATTCTTGATTCCAATTTCGCTGCTTGCCGAAACCACTTCCGCAGCCTCTTCGGGAGGAAGATCGAGGGTCAGTATGCCATCAACACCGGCAGTTTTTATTTCCTCAAGATAGGCCTCAATTCCGCGAGCATACACAAGATTGAAGTAGGTATACAGAACGATAGGCTTTTGCGTAAACGCGCGAATTTTTTTTATCAACTTGATAAATCTCTCGTGATTCATTCCTGCCTTGAGGGCGCGCTCTGCGGCCAGTTGATTGGTTAGGCCATCTGCAAGAGGATCCGAAAACGGCACCCCCAGCTCGATGATATCCACACGACTTTCCGCCAGCAGACGACATATCTCCACCGATGTCTCAAAGTCGGGATCTCCGGCGCAAACGTATGCGATAAAGCAGGCGCGATTTTCCCTGTCTGCCTGTTCAAATGCTTGAGCAATACGATCCATATTGGGAGAAAGGTTATCCACCAAGGAGCACACCCGACAACCCAAATATTGCCAAATTCAAAGCGAACCCGACCTCCTGAGTTCATTTGCCTTCAACGGGCGAAAATGTTCGATATATGAGCCGGTAAATGTTTGTTTCCTGTTTCGGTTAAAAAGATGATTTGGGTTTACCGCATATTATTCCTGCCTTTGCTGCTCCTCTCTGCGCCCTACTACCTCTATCGGATGTTTCGGCGTGGTGGCTACCAAACGGGATTTTTCCACCGTTTCGGCCTGATCGGACGAATCTCAAAGGCGGAGCCCGGCACGAAACGCATTTGGCTGCAAGCGGTCAGTGTTGGAGAGGTTCTCGCCGTTGGACCCGTCCTCAAATCCATCGCCATTAATCGAGGAGAAAAAGTCGAAGTGGTCTTAACGACTACCACAAGCACCGGCCTTGCGATCGCTCTGGAGCGGTATCGGGATGTCACCGCTGCCATAAGTGTTTTTCCCCTGGATTTCTGGCTGTTCAGTCGATTGGCCTGGAACTGCATTCAACCGGATCTGGCAATTTTAATGGAAAGTGAACTTTGGCCCGAGCATATTCATCAGGCAAAAAGGCGCAAAACACCGGTCATACTCATCAATGGCCGCCTCTCTGATCGCTCCTACCGGCGCTATGGAAAATTCGCCTCAATAAGCCGCTGGTTGACCCGTTCCCTCGACTCGATCCTCGTTGCGTCGGATCAGGATAGGCGTCGATTTACAAAACTTGGCGCTCCTCCCGAGAACATTCAGGTGACTGGAAACCTGAAATTCGATGTCAGCGTGGAGCCTAAATTGAGCCCTGCGCAGATAGCCGAGTTAAAAGAGGAACTCGGATTTCTCCCCACAAAGGACGGAGAAACCGAGCCGGTAATTCTGCTCGGCTCCTCCACTTGGCCGGGAGAGGAAGTTTCGTTGATCAAGATATTTGAAGAAGCCATCGAGTCCGGGATAAACTGCCGCCTTCTCCTGGTTCCCCGGCACGCCGAAAGAAGAAATGAAATCGAGAGAATTCTCAAAGCCGGGCAGCATTCTTATCATCTCCGTTCGATGGCGAAACAGTCGTCCAGCCCGGTGATGATTTATGTGGCCGATACGACGGGCGAACTGAAAATGCTCACGCAGGCAGCCGATCTCATATTTATCGGCAAAAGCCTGCCTCCGAACATCGGCGGGCAAACTCCCATCGAGGCTGCCGCCTTGGGCAAACCCTTGATTTTTGGCCCCGCAATGAATAATTTTCGACCGGTTTGCCAATCGCTGCTGAAACGAGGCGCTGCCCTCCGGATTGAAGATGAAGTGGAGTTGAAAGAGACGATTTTGCAGCTATTGAAAGACCCCGATGGGCGATCCCACATGGCATTGGCGGCGCAGGAATGGCATGCCTCAAATCAGGGGGCAGCCCGGGAGATTCAGAGAGAAATTGAATATCGCTTGAAGGAATTGGCTTGATAGTGACGCCGTTATCCTGCATATATGAATATGATGCGGGATTGCCTCTCCAACTGCTTTAGCCTGAAGGCAGAGTGGGCGAAATATTTTGTCCTCCTTTTGGTGGGCCTGGTTTCCACGCTCGAAGGGCAGGTCGATACGCGCATCGTAGGGGGCAAGGAGGCCGTTCCCGGTTCCAGGCCATGGATTACAGCCCTGGTTTTTGGCGGCGCCACAGATTTTTTTAACGAACAGTTTTGCGGGGGTAGCCTGGTGCATCCATACTATGTGGTAACCGCCGCCCATTGCATGTTCGATGACAACGATGACCTCATCACTAATTCCGATGTGGATGTAGTGCTTGGCCTGCATCGGCTGGACGACTCGACCTTCCAACAACTCCAGGTCGCTCAAATAATCCTTCACCCCAGTTACAATGATGTTACCTCGGATTCGGATATCGCCCTTCTCCGCCTGGCGAGCCCCGCAATCGGTGTCGAGCTCCTGCCAATTATCGACGATCCGGCGCTCGCCGATCCCGGTGTTATGGCAACATCGATCGGATGGGGCAACACGAGTCCAGATCAGGATAACCCCGTTTTTCCCGTCGAGCTGCGCGAGGTATCCCTTCCCATCGTATCGCTATCGGTGGCAAACCAGTCTCAGTCTTACAATGGAGAACTCACCCCGAATATGCTTCCGGCGGGTTTCGCCGAAGGCGGAAAGGACTCCTGTCAGGGTGACAGCGGTGGCCCCTTGGTCGTTGATGGGGCATTCGGCGCGGCGCCTGTTTTGGCGGGGGTGGTCAGCTTTGGCATTGGCTGCGCCGATCCCGATTTTTACGGAATTTATACCAGAGTGAGTGAATTTCGACCCTGGATAAAGAGCTTCCTGACTCCACTATTTGCCTCTTGGGAGATAGGACATGCCGTTTCCGGTGAAAACAACGATCCCGATAAGGATGGACTCAATAATTTCATTGAATACCTCCTGCAATCAGACCCCAATATACCGTCCAGCAAGGATAACCCAACCGTCGGCATCGTCGATTCGGGAGAAAGCCAATTTGCCGCCATTACCTTTCGCCTGAGAAAAGCGAGGGAGGAACTGTCCTACATCGTGCAAATATCGACCAATTTAAAGGATTGGACGGACCTGGACTCGGGAGCCTTCATGGTCGGCGCTGCAGAGAGTATCGATACCGATACGGAGCAGATAACCGTTCGTTCCAATATTCCCCTCGACGGTAACAACGCCGTTTTTCTGAGGCTTAAAGGGAAATTCTCGGGCAACCTCGTAACCGCCTCTCCCTAGAAATTTGGGGGGATGGTGAAATTGCCGGGCGAGGTCATTTAGACGCAGTCTCTGCCAGCAGCCGAAGCTGAATTTGGGCGCCCTTGTATTCATAGAATTCCTCAACCCCCGTTTCCCGGCATTTTTCCAGCAATGTGACGGCGCCCTCGGAATCACCCTCGACCAGGCGCTTGTTGGCGGCATAAAAATAGGCTTCGCAGAGTTGCCGGGTCTGTGTCGTATCATCATCCGCGCGAGCTGCCTCCAAAAGCTCCTCTTCATTGATTTCATTGAGATAAAAACGGGCGAGAACCTCAAACCAGTCACCGGTTTTTTCGGCCGAGCGTAGTTCATATTGAGAACGCAATTCCCTGTCCCCGTCGCTTAAAAGACCGAGACGCCCGCTGGCCAACCATATCCACAGATTGGAATAATCCCTGGCATCTCCATCGAGATCTAATTGACTGCTTTTTCGCAGGTCATCTAGCGCGCTATCGAAATTCTCCAAAACCAGGTAATAAAAAGCTCTCTGGGTGTAAATTCCGGGATTGTCAGGATGGAGGGACAGGATGTTGGAAAAATCGGCGATGGCCCCCGTGGTATCGTTTAATTCAAGCCTGCCCTCGGCCCTTCGCAAGTAGGCTTCGGCGGAATTGGGCTGCAAGCGCAAAACCTCCGTGAAGTCCTTGATCGCCTCAACATAGTCGCCCACTCGCAATTTAGCCAGGCCTCGACTGCCCCTGACGCTGGCATCGGTAACTCCAACCTCCAGAATAAGATCAAAATCGGCGATTGCCCCATGGTAGTCCTCCATCTCATTTTTCAACTGCCCACGCCAGGATAGCCATTGAAGCGAATCGGGCTCCATTTCCAGAGCCACATCGAGATCGGCGATGGCCTCCTCTTCGTTGCCCTGAAAACCCTTCACCAATCCGCGTGCTGCATAGGAGCGGGCAACTTCAGGATTCAGCCTGATGGCCTGATCGAAATCCTCTACCGAGGCATCGAAGTCATTCATTTGGACCAACGCATTGCCCCTCGCTACAAATCCGTCGGGATCCTCCGGCGCAAGCCGGATCACCTCGTCCAGATCAGCAACCGCGCCCTTAAAATCCTTATTTTTTAACAGCGCATTGGCCCTCCCCCCAAAGCCACTGGGGTTATCGGGATCGATCCGAATAGCCTCGGTATAATCGGCGATGCCGCCCTCGGTGTCACCCGTTTCGGTTTTTATCAATCCTCTTGCCATCAAGGCGTCCACATTGGTGGAATCCATCCGCAAGGTCTCCGCATAATCAGCCAACGCCCCCTCGAAATCGCGTGAAAAAAGTTTGGCGTTTCCCCGCTCGAAATAGAGTTGCCCCGACTCTGGATCCAGCCGGATCGCTTCATCGAAACTCGATATGGCAGAACGCCAGTATTTAAGTTCATAATACAGACGCGCCCTCGAAAGGTGAGCCTCGTAACTCGATCCGCCCAGCTCGAAATATTTGTTGAAATCGACCAAAGCCGCCTCCAGATCACCAAATTCGATGAGCGCTCCACCTCTTTTCAAATAGGCATCGGCATGACTGGGATCCGCTTTGATCGCCTTGTTGTAATCGGTGTTGGCGCTTATGATGTCGCCCATTTTTTCGTGAACCAGGCCCCGGCCAACATGAGCTCCGGCATTGAGAGGTTCCCGCCGAATGACCTCCGAATAGTCCGCCAAAGCCCCCGCAAAATCGCCAATAGTGGTTCGAACCTCGGCACGGTTGAAATATGCCTCAGGCCAATCAGGCCAAAGACGAATGGCCTCGGAAAAATCCTCTACACTGCCCCGGAGGTCATCGGAACTCCTTTTTGCCCTCGCCCTGTTGTAATAGGCATTGGCCACCACTGGCCCCTGGTTGAATGCGTTGCGGTATTCTCCAATCGCACCCGTGACATCGCCCTTTTTGGCCCGTTCGGTCGCAAATTCGATAGTTTCTGCCACATTGTTCATCTCGGAAGAGATCACCTCTGTAAAATCCTCGATGGCCTCATCAAAATTCCCCTCGCCCATCCGAGAAAGGCCCCTCAGCAAAATCGCCTGGCTCCAGTGGGGGCGGCGGCTGACCGCAATTGAAAAAGCCTCCGCCGCGGCGGTGTAGTTGCGCGCGTCGTAATGCTCCTCACCCAAGGCGTAATACTCCTCGGCAGACTGCTGTGGAGCCACCGAGCAGCCCACAAGCAGGACCGGCAACGCCGACAGCGCAGTCTTGAGCAAATCGCGCAAGTCAATCGGGGTTTTCCCCGCCGTTGAATTTTTAATATTCATTCTCCAGTTAAATAAGTAAGCCGCTTCGATTATTGAAACACCTGTCATTTTCTCAACCATTGATTTACACGGATAAACACCGATAATCTTTCAACGCCGCTCGAAAGACATAAATAATATAATATCTGCGCTTATCTGCGAAATCTGCGGTTTTACAAATATTGGGGATTGATCGAAATTTGTGAAAGGAAGCCATGAAAATCAAATACGCAACTGTTTACGCCCAAGAAACAAGGTTTCCCCACAAATCCAGCCAATACAGTGAACCGCAAACAAGAGAAACAACCCCACCCTTTTCTTCCAAAAACCTAAAAAAACGAGTAGAACCTACCCTCTCGTCGAAGTCTTTACTCGATCAATACGACGCGGAAGAAGTTTTGGCTTTTCCCTGAGAGTGTAACAAAAACACTCTTGGTCGCGCCATCGCCCGGTATGGGATCGCCGAGATTTACCCAGATTTGATTGTCGCTGGATTCCTGCAGTTGATAATTCATGCCTGGAACCGTCGACCATCTGAGTTCCCCTGTCTCGATAATTGTAAGGCTTAAAAGAGGAAACGACTTATCATCACCCGGAATAGTCCCATAGATGAATTCCAGGAAATTACTGAACCCATCGGCGTCAAAATCACCCGCCTCCGTCTGATCCAAATCACCGAAATGCTCCATTTCCCAACTGTCAGGAAGCTTATCGGTATCACTACCAACCCCTACCGGTGGATCGCCTTTCCCCTCGATAACTATCGTCACTGTGGCGGTGGCCGTTCCGCCGTTGCCGTCTGATACAGTGTAAACAAAAGTGTCAGTAGCAAATTCCCCCGCCTCGAGAGCATCAAATTGCCCATTCGGATCGTAGTCAAATGTCCCGTTCCCGTTGTCAATTACCTGCCCCAAAGTTCCACCCGTGTTGAGACCAGCCACCGACAACAAATCGTTTTCCGCGTCTATGTCGTTTCGTAACACATCTGCCGTTGTAAAGGTGGTATCCTCATCTGTCACAAATTTAGTGGCCGGGCTGAGTTTACTGACAAAAAAATCACTACCGCCGGCGCTTGCGAGATTAACCATCCATATTCCTGGATCGAAATCCGCCGTGCGTTGAAAGAAGCCCGTCGTATAAACATTGTTCGAATTGTCCACCGCGATGCCTAACCCTTGATCATCACTTGTTCCTCCCATTTGTCCCGCCCACATAAAGTTTCCTTTGCTGCCCAGTTTACTTACAAAAATATCTTTCCAAGGACTTGTCAGATTAAAGGTTTCAACCGCGTCAGGATCGAAATCTGCGGTGGCTTTAAAAAAGCCTGACGTATAAACATTGTTTGAATTGTCTACCGCAATGCCTAGCCCTTGATCATCACTTGTTCCTCCCATCCGCTTGGCCCAGACAAAGACGCCAGCGCTGTCCAGTTTGCTGACAAAAATATCTTCATCGCCGACACTCGTAAGATTAAAGACTCCCGCGCCAGGATCGAAATCTGCAGTGCCACGGAAAAAGCCAGTAGTATAAACATTGCCCGAAATGTCCACAGCGATAGCTTGCCCTATATCGTTATTTTCTCCTCCCATCCGCTTGGCCCAGACAAAGTTTCCGTCGCTGTCCAGCTTACTGACAAATATGTCAGTGCCGTCGCTCGTGAGATTGGATGTGCCCTCTCCCGGATCGAAATCTGCCGTGCCATGAAATATGCCCGTCGTAATTACATTGCCCGAAATGTCCAATGCGATTCCTAGCCCTTGATCATTACTAGTTGATGAACCTATTCGCTTGGCCCAGACAAAGTTTCCGTCGCTGTCCAGTTTGCTTATAAAAAAATCCCGATTGCCGATGCTCGTCAGATTAAAAGTTTCAGCCATATCAGGATCGAAATCCACCGTACGGCGAAAATAGCCAGTAGTATAAACATTGCCCAATCTATCCGTCGCAATGTCTACCGCTACATCGTCATTTGGTCCGCCCATTTGTTTCGCCCAGACAAAGTTTCCGGCGCTGTCCAGTTTGCTGACAAAAACATCACCATAACCGATGCTTGTCAGAATGAATGTCTCTGGTCCTGGATCGAAATCTACTATACCGGTAAAGCCACCCGTTGTATAGACGTAGCTCGAACTGTCCACCGCGATGCTTAGCTCTAAATCGTAACTCGGTCCTCTCATTTGTTTCGCCCAGACAAAATTTCCGGCGTTGTCTAGTTTGCTGATAAAAATATCCTTATTGCCAACACTAGTAAGATTAAAGACTCCCTCTCCTGGATCGAAGTCCACCGTGCCTGCAAAATATCCTGTTGTATAGACGTTACCCAAACTGTCCACCGCAATACCATAACCTACTTCGGAACTTGTTCCTCCAATCTGCTTGGCCCAGACGACATCCACCTCATTGGGAACACCAGCATCCTCCATCGCCACCGGTGCATCGTTCACCGGAGTGATTGTGATATGCAGCGTTGCCGACCTAAGCATTGGCCCATCAGTCATGGTGTAGACAAAAGAATCCAGGACTGTCTCACTGCCGTTGTGCACGTAGGTAAATGTTCCATCAGAACTAATACTGATGGTTCCATTGGTTGTGCGTCTCCTCCTTATATTGTCAACCACCGCCAGGACATCTCCATCAACATCGGTGTCGTTGGTCAATACGCTGATTGCCCCGCTAACCAGAACCGAAACCGTCCCCCCCTCTGTAACTGAGATGGCATCATCGTTGGCTACCGGGGGTTTGCTAAAGGCGACATTGAAGGTCATGTTTATACCAGTCCCGCTGGCGCTAATGGCGAATATGTTGATGTCGGTTGGATTAACAATTCCATTTTGGTAAGTGTTTAAGTTTTGGAACGTATCTGGGGTAATCGCATCTACCCAATTCAGGCGATAGAGATCTCTCCTGTCGCCATCGTTCCTACTCCGCTCGAGGTCATAGGAGCTGTCGGCCTGGATGAGAGCATTTTGATAATGCCTATTATTTTGCGGCCAACCGGTTTGCCATGGATAACCTTCATCCTCGTTGTTGGGCTTGTTTAGATCAATATGCCAAATTGCGAGTCCACCTTGGGGGTTTCGGCTTTCAAATCCGACCCGTTGGCGATTTTCAATAAGAAGGTACTCGCCGCTTGGAAAACCTTTTTCGATCTTAAAGATCACGGGGTTATTCTCAACTTGCGGGGCCGAGTAAACGCCATTGGCGGTTATGGTTGTTGGTATTACCCACCCAAAGTGGATCTTGCCCAGAGCGGAAAAGTGCGGAGGATTGCGCTGAGTGCCATCGAAACCCCAGGAGTTGCCCATTAAACCCCAGGAACCAATCCCCTCAGAAGAATTATCGGTGTCATACCAATCGGGTAATCCAAAATAATGTCCAAACTCGTGGCTGATTACACCTATTCGGACAATCCCGGTGCCGGAGGTTCCCCACAGCGCCGGTTCCGTATGGTAGTCAAAAGCCTTTACCCTGAAGCCACTGTCATTCCTGTCGGAGCTAACCCACTCCCCGCTCGGCAAGTCCCAAAGGAATGTGTAATGTGACCAAATCCAGTTGCCACCACCACCGCCGGTCTCCGCCCCATATCCAGAGTGAATAATCGTGAGGGAGTCAACATAGCCATCATTATCAAGATCAAAATCTCCAAAATCGATTATCTGATCGGCAGCTTCGAGAGCGTCTTTGACCATACCTTGGCTATTTTGCGGGTAATTTCCCTCCAATCCATCTCTTCCATTTGCGTAGTAGGATTCGGTATGGGGCAGCGTAACCCAGCCCACCACAGTGCTGTTTAGAATCATATTTCCATAGGAATTCTCCAAATAATAATCGCGGACACTCCCCGTGGGAGCGTGGGTGGGATGGCCGCCGGGAGTGTTAAAAACAGCATTGTAATCACCGGCAGCACGGGTGTTTACTCCCACTGTATGGTTGCTGAATCTACTCAGAATTACGAGATTCCTGACAGTTTCAACCTGTAAGATTCCGGCTTCAGGAGTATAGCCTTTCAGGGATTTGATAGGCAAACCTCTAGCCTTTGCATGGGCTGGGTGAAGGGCTCGCGACTTCCGTAAGGCAGCATCTTCAAAATTTGGCACTACATTCTGAAATAATGCTGCTGGCCCGACTGAAGGATCGGTCTTACCGACCTCAAGTAGCGTGGGTTGCAGTTTTTGGGCCTCATCAAGGGTCGCATAAACATAACGCTTTTTAGCGTCCAATATTACCGGATACCCCTTTTTGTCCTCATACCAATGCCCATATTCATCTCCCCGGACCCGAAGAATGATAGCAGTGCCATCCGGCTGAAGAAGTGTCACAGGAAGCGGATTAGCCGAAACGCCGAGGGCATAATCCAGGGGAAAGAGGCTTACGGCAATGGCAAAACACAGCATGCCGAAAAACCGCCAGTTCAGCATCGCCACACAAGGAATTTCAAGCGCAGGAGCCGGAAAATTTTCTTTATCGCTCAATGTATTCCAGTATTGTCGATGAAGCGCGTCAGGAAATATCTACGTTTCAAATCTCCAAACTGTGCATTCATCAGGTTTGCATATCCCGTGGAAGTTAATTATTTAACCGTATTTTAATTCTCATCGCAAGTGTTAAATTTAAAAGATCCAATAGAACCTATCTCAAATTCGCGGATGAATGATGCAGAATTTGAGATAGGTTCCAGTAATATACCACACTTTTACCGGTAGGTATGATTTTTTGCTTAATGGCCGGTTCACCCGATTCAACTTTCGGCCAGCCATAGTGGCTGCGGCACACTGTGTAAGCCTAGCGGTGGCGGATTATGCGGTAGAACTCGGACGGGGTTCCCGCTGCGGCGGGGATTTTTGCGGTCCCGGTTTCCGACCTCGGTAGAAAACTTTCCACCCGTTCCCAATTGACCAGATCGCTCGATTTTTGCAGTTCGTAGAGGAGGAACTCGTTGGCCCGCCAGGAAATCGTATTCCCGTCAAAACTACTCAGGCCGAAACGCGAGTTGGGGTCGGTGGGGTCGGTCCCATCGAGGTATTCCTCGAAATTTGAGAGGCCGTCTTTGTCGAAATCATCATTCACCCCCCCGATCCCGGAAAAATCGCTTATCCAACTGTCCGGCAGCCCATCGGCGGCGCTCGTGTTGCCGTCAAAAGCAAAACCTATAACTTTTATTTGCATGGCGGCGGAGGTATTGTTGGCCGTATCAGTAAGCGTTACGAAGGCGCTGTCGAAGGAGGTTCCTCCGATTATTTGCTGGTTTGTTAGAATGCTATCACCGAAGGCTCCTGCCGGTGCAAAGGAGACTTTATTGCCATTTAGCGTAAATGTGCCGTTGCCGCTAACAAAAGTCGTGTGCGGTCCCGTCCCTGCACTGAGATCGTGAAAACTTGCCGTCACGGAGTCGCCATCGAGATCGATAAATGGCAAAGTGATTTGATTGACCTCGGGATTGGAGAGTGCGCTAAAAGAGGTAATGATGGTAACAAACCGGCTGAAACCGAAGGGGGGCAGGTTGTCCGTCGGATAGCCCAAACGCATGGCCCCGCTATCATAACTGCCCAATGCGGAGCCGCGATTGGAGTCATTATCGGCCAAAAAATACATGATTGCGCCACTCAAAAAGCCATCGGTTTCACCGGAGTTTTCACTCGAGTGGGCCAGCCCCAGGCTATGGCCAATCTCGTGGGTGAGCACCTGCTCGAGATTCAGGGGTTCATTGGCAAAAAATGACCGCGTAGGCTCCAGCACCAAATAGGCATCCGTCGTCCAGTTAAAAGCCAGTCCATTGACCACCCCTCCAAGACCGCTGACACTCCCTTGGGGAAAATCTGCACTATTGGTCTGGAAAAATCTTCCACCGATTCCGAGCGTCGTCGAGCCATCGTTTATGTCGTTGTAAAAATCATGAAGCTGGATTCTCAGGATTTCTTCGTCGGCGCTAAATGTGCTGGCCGATTGACCGAATCGCTGGAGTCCATCGAACCGAAATTTAAGCGACGTGACCGCGCTCCATGCGGCCAGAGCATTGGACACCGCCGTGAGTGCCTGTTCTCGACTGATACCGGTCGGCAGCAGGTTGCTGGTGGCATCATCCAGATTATTGGGGTTGAACAAATCGACTACATAGGGGATCGGCTCCCCTCGGTCGGCGGTAATCAAGCGAGATCCTTTCCCGTTGGCGGAACTGGGTGAAAACTCAGATCCCGGCCCCACTTTTGGCGTGATTACGTTCCCGTCTTTCTTATTCTCATCGGAATTGGGAACGGTTCCCTGGCCACTCACATCCAGCCCCGAAAGGCCATTTTTCAGGTTATGTTTATTGATTTCCAACAGCAGACCATAGCCTTGGCGGGTGAGATAAATGCCCCTGCGGCCCAGGCTCCCGGTCGGCTGCGCAACCTCGCCAACGCTGGGAAACCCATAGGTCGGCGCGAGCGTATTGTCCTTTTTATCGAGTTTCAGAAAAAACATCCGCACATCACCAACTTTCAGCGTCGGTGCGCGCGAATCATATTCGCCATCATCACCGGAGAAGCCTCCCCGATAATAGAGGTAGGCATCTCGTGAAAATTTGCCCTTGAGAGTGTAATTAACGGAGATGAGAACTCTTGTCCAAACCTGCCCGGTGGCCCGGTTGCGAGCTGTTTGCAAATCGGAGACAGTGGCGATGCAAATGGCGTCGGAGGCATCCGCATGTTCCTGTGGGGTAAACGGCAAATACGTGGCGCCCGCGACCCAATTTACAAGTAACAAAAAAGATAAAATTCCAATGATCCTACGCATAATCCGCGAAAATTAAAGAGTTAGAAGAAACCAGCAGATATATGGACAGACTCGAAGCAGGACAAGTCTTTTAGTAAATCCCGATTTATAAGAACTTACACGCAACACCCTTTTCATGGATGGTCGAAACTTAGGAGTTTGCCGGAGGTTTCGTGGAGTTCTTTCCAGGTGGGGATGTTTAGCTCGATTGTGGCCAGGCCGCAGGTCGGCATGTTAAAAATGGTTTCCCCGGTGAGGAGATTGGCTAATTCCGTCCAGGTTGGATTATGGCCTGTTATCATAACGTGGTCGAGTGAGTCGGCCAACTGTTCGATGAAGGCGGACATTTCCCCGAGGTTCGCCCCGTAGAGCATTTCTTTTTTCAGGATAGCACTCCTCTGATAGCCGATTGCGGCGGCGACGATGTTTGTGGTTTGGCGGGCGCGTTTTGCGGGGCTTGTGATGATTAGATCGGGCAATAACCCATATTCGGATAAGCGTTTGCCCATTTTCTCGGCTTCGCGTTCGCCCTGTTGATTGAGGGGCCGGTCAATATCCCCTACGCCGCGATAATTCCAGCTTGCCTCGGCATGCCTGAGCAAGTCGAGCCGTTTCATCGTTCCGGCAGCAAGGTGGTTTCGTAGAGGATTGTTCCGAAAGTGTCGCGCACCGAGCCGGTGAATTTTCCTGATTTATCGACCGATATTACTCCAAAATTGAACCACTTTTTGGCCTCCTCCCAAGTCTTGACGGAGTCCATGGTTTCGGGGCCATGAAAAAATAGAACTTCGGGGTTGAGGGTGGCATCATAATCCCGCGAGGGAAATAAACCGGCGCTGATCGGGCCGACCACAAATTCATGCAGATTGAATGAGGGATCTTCGGGAAATGGAGTGTAGCGAAAAACCTCGGCGAAATGGACATCGGTCGTGATCCAGACATAATTCCGGTTTTCCAGCCCTTTCATATACGAGATTATGTCGAGGAGTTCGTTTTCATAACCGGTTTCCATATCGAAATTAGCCCACCCATCGCGGCCATCGGTGGCAGGCCAGCCAGTGGGAATGGACATCGGCACGCTGGAAACGATGACCTTCCAAAGGGCCTTAGAGGTTCTCAGTTTCTCCTTCAGCCAAACGACTTGCTCACGGCCCAGCATGGTTTTTTGGCGGGCGGGATCGTCCTCTGAAATATTGGCATCACGATACTGGCGGTTGTCCATGAAAATTACCTCGATATTGCTCCCCCACTGCGAGGCGTAATAAAGACGATGGGGAGAATCCGGATTTTCCTCGATTGGGTTGTAATCCTCGTAGGCCCGTCGCCCAAGGGGCAAAAGATGCTCGCCGGGGTCGTAGGGGGGATGGTCCCGGGTATCTTTCAAGGGCCCGAAATCATTGACCACCTCGTGATCATCCCAAACGACAAAATAGGGCGTTTTGGCCAGTAATTGTTGATAGGCGGTGTCTTCCCGGTTGTATTTCCAATGCTCCCAATAGTCCTTCATGTTGGCGGCGGGCTGGAAATTTCCCGGCACCTGCCGGTTTCCGTATTTTCCGATCTCCTCGCAGATATTGTCGGCATAGATCATGTCCCCGAGTCCCACAAAAAAATCAATATCGAGGGCATTTATGGCGTTGAAACCAGGGAAACCCTCCTCGGCATCGCGGCAAACATTTTGCCCCGCCAGATCCCCTGTCCAGGCAAAGGTTACCGCCTTGGCCGCAGTCGGCAGCGGCGCTGTGCGGAATTTCCCCTGCGAAGCGGGAAATTTACCTGATGGTTTTCCGTTTTCCGCATCGAACCAAACTTGATAATGATAAACGGTATCGGGTTTCAGTCCGATGACCTTGATTTTGCCCGTAAAATCACGCTCCTTCACCACCGGAGCCGTTTTTTCGAAAAGAGGATGCCCGTCCTCGCTTTCAATACGAACATGCATGATGGCATCGCGATCGGTGCGGGACCATATGAGGGCGCTCCCATCTCCCACCGCGCCCACGGCCACTCCATGCGTCACCGGCGCAAGCCCCAATAGCTCCTGATCGGCAGTTGCCTCGCAACAGAGGATCGAGAAAAACAGGTAAGAAATCGATAAATGTAAGCACTTTGCAAAAGATAGAGGCTTGATGATTGTATTTTTTGGCCGAAACATGGTAGATGATAGGATCATGCCCACGGCTGTGTAAATGAAATGCGACAATAAATTTAACCTCCATTATTTCCGTGAATCCTGAACTCAATATTCGCAAAAGCGGCGGAACCCAAAACCTCCCCGCCCGTTATTTCAAAGATGATGGCATTTATGAGGCGGAATGGGGCAAGATTTTCAGCAACCGCTGGTTATGTGTCGGCAGAGAAAGCAAAATCGGGGAAACAGGGGAGTTTACCCAGCGTGTTATCGAGGGGGAGAACATTCTTCTGGTGAGGGGCCGCGAGCGGAAATTGCGGGCCTTTTACAACCATTGCCGCCACCGGGGCACAAAACTCTGTGAAGAAGCCAGCGGACGCCTCAAGGAAAACATTCAATGCCCCTACCATGCCTGGACTTATTCGCTCGATGGCAGATTGACCGGCGCTCCCAACATGGCCGATGTCGAGGGGTTTTCAAAAACCGACTACCCGCTCCAACAGGTGGCTCTGGAAACTTGGGAGGGTTTTGTATTTATTAATTTCGCGGAAAATCCGGAACCTTTTCAGAAAGCGTTTGCCCCCATAATGGAAAAATTCCTCGATTGGCATCTTCCTGAACTACAGGTGGCGCATCGCAAAACTTACAACATCCGCGCCAACTGGAAGCTGCTGTTTCAAAACTATTCCGAATGCTATCACTGCCCGACCGTGCATCCGCTTTTAAACCAGATCACCCCCTACAAGGACAGTAGCAACGACTTTGAGGAAGGCCCGTTTCTCGGTGGCCCCATGTTCATAAAGCCGATTGGCGGAAGTCTCACCATGAACGGCCAAGCCTGTGCGCCGACTTTGGTAAGCGGCGAAAACAAGCAGCGGGTTTACTTCTACACCCTGTTTCCCAACCTGTTTTTAAGCCTGCACCCGGATTATGTTTTAACCCATAGGCTGGAGCGCCAAAGCACGGGCGTAACCAATATCCACTGCGATTGGCTTTTTCACCCCGATGCCCTCGCCCACCCGGATTTTCGGCTGGAGCAAGCGGTAGAATTTTGGGATATGACCAACGGGCAGGATTGGCGGGTTTGCGAGCTGACACAGGCGGGGCTGCGCTCAAGGGTCGCGGCACCCGGTCCCTACGCCAACCTCGAGAGCATGTTGGCCGCTTTTGACCAGGAATACCTGAGAGTGATGGAGGAATAAAAGGGAGGATGCGGGATACGAGAGGCTTGGTTCTGAATGCTGCGTTTCCTGAACCGCAATCTCACTTCCCTACCCAATCAGGATTCGGATTTCCGCCAGCTTTTTAGTTTTTCCTCTATAAAAGCAAACATCTCATCGTGCTCCTTGCGTCCGTTTCCAGTCAGTTGAAGAGGTTCTCCAAAGCAAACGTGTATTTTCTTTTTCGGGTCTATTTTGCCGAGATCCTTTAACCATTTCCCACAGCCCCATGCCTCGGATTGCACCGCCACCGGCACGACCGGCACCCCAGCTCGCCGGGCCAATTTTACCCCGATTGAGTTAAAGGTTTCGGCTTTGATCTCGGTGGTTCGAGTCGTTTGGGGAAAAATTATAATCGAAAGTCCGCCCGCCAACCGCTCGGCCCCGCCCTGCAAAACCTCTTTCAGATCCTGGCGGGGAGTTTTACGGGTCACCAGAATGGGGTTCCGGCTCCTGAAGATGTGTTTCATTACAGGCAATTTCACCAGATCTTCCTTGATGACGAAGGTGAACGGGATAAAGGGCCTCATAATACCCGGATAGCAAAACCCGTCAAAGGTGCTCATGTGGTTTCCCACAAATACACAGGGCTCAGACAGATTGCGCAAGGTGGAGAGATTTTCCACTTCCACCTGTACTCCGACCGACTCCAGAGCACGCATCACGCCCACGCTCGTATCGACCCAAATCTCGTCGGCGTATTTGCCCTTACTGGCTAATATCGAAGCCTTTAATACAAGCAGGCTCAACTTGCTGTAGAATACCAGCGAGGGAAAGAGGCGGGCCAGAAACGACACTTTGGCGTCGCTCGTTTGATAGAGGTTTCCTTCAGAAATTGGGTGCATGGCAAATCCGGGCACGATCCCCGTGTGTAAGCCTTTGTCCATTAGGGCAATTTACCGTCCCGCGCAATCAATTTACAATCGGTCTTTAAATCTCAATACACTCGGTGGCCAATAAATAGTAATTCTGCTCGGCGTCGAGAGGCTCAACCATTCTCCGGGCTCTTTTTTGATACACTGGCTGCCGATAAAATTGATCGATAAATTGCTGAATAATCTTCTTGGGCAACATTGCCCCGACAGTGCCTGCATCAAGGTAGCGGCCCCCGAAATCCTCACCGCATAAAAGTTGGCAAGCTCTTTTGAATCCGCCCTCCCCCAGGCTGCCATCGACGACGTATCGCTGGTTGGGCAGGCTGACAAAGTTGCCTTTGCGCCTTTTAAGAAGTCCTTTCTTCTTTTCGGGCACCGCAATACTGAGCTCGTGAACCGTCATTTCCAAAACATAATTCGGCCTCGAAATATTAAAATGAAGCCGAAATTCCAGGAAATTTCCCTGGATGAACCTACTGCGGGAGAGAATGAAAGCTATTCTTCTAAGGGAATACCGGTTTCCCTTATTTCGAGAAGTTCGGTATTCAAGCGGTCGCGGGGGATCAATTTCTCGGCTCCCGAATTCATATCGCGGACTTTCACAGAATCGGCGGCAAGCTCCTCCGCTCCGTAGATCAAAGCAAATTTTGCCCGAGACTGCCCGGCCAGCTTGAACTGTTTCCCAAACCCGGTTTCTTTCAGCGCGTATTCGACCCTGAACCCGTTTTCGCGCAATGCGAGGATATCGGCCAGGGCAATTTTACGCTCCTCGGCGCCACCCAAAATCGCAAAAATATCGGGCGCTGAAATAAAAGTGGCCAAAAGGTTTTTCCGCGCGAGCAGGTCGCCCAAGGTAACATCGCCCATGGCAAACCCGGTTGCCGGGAGATCGTCGTAGCCAAGTTTTTTTACCAACCCATCATAGCGCCCACCCCCGGCAAGGGAGCGCAAATCTCCCCCCCGCTCGAAGGCCTCGAAGACAAACCCCGTGTAGTAGGCCAGCCCGCGCACGATTCCCAGATCGATTTCCAGGTAGGGCATCAACTGCATCGCATCTAGTTGATCCAGAAGCATTTTCCAATCATTCAGCCGTTGCGAAATTTGATCACTGTTTCCCGCGCTTTTGCAGGTTGAATCCGGGCCAAGCAAAATATCCTTGAGGCGATTCAGATCCTTCGCCTTCCCAAGCCTCTCCACATCTTTAAAAAAATCTTCCGCCGAATCTCCAAAAATCTGTGCCAATTTTTCCAGGGTAACCCCCCGATCCACTCTTTCCCGTTTGTCGATAATATCGAGAGCCTGAGCTGCGGAGTCACCCTCGATCCCGAAAGCCGCCATATAATGCAGCCAGATATCGCGGTCGCTCAGACGGATGCGAAAGTCTTCCGCTGTCAGACCCAAGGCGGTCAGACTCTTGATGCAAAGGGCAATTAGCTCGGCGTCGGCGCCGGGGCCGGGTTCGCCAAGAATATCGGCATTGAACTGATAAAACGCGCGCAGGCGGCCTCTCTGTGGTTTCTCGTAGCGATAGTGCTCGCCAATGTGAAACCACTTGATGGGGCGTCGAAGGCTGCTGGCTTTGGCCCCCGCCAGACGGGCCAGGGAGGGGGTCATTTCAGGCCGCAGGGCCACCTCGCGACCCCCTTTGTCTTTGAAGGCAAATAGCTGGGAAACTACCTCGGGGCCGCTTTTTTCCTTAAATAGGTCCAGCGGTTCGAGAACGGGGGCATCATATTCGGAAAACCCGAATGAGTTGGCCGTTTGCCGCCATATCCTGAAGAGATGATTGCGGCCCGCGCAACTATCGGGATAAAAGTCGCGAAATCCCGGAAGACTTTCGAACATCAGGTGGAATTCTCCGATAAAAGGGCGGAGGAGTCGAGTCGGCGGGCTCTATTCCCCAATCCGATCCAGATTGAGGCGTTTTAGCTCGGCCTTGAGTTCCTTGCCGGCTTTAAACTTGATGACAGCGCGTTTGGGGATGATGACATCCTTCTTGGGTTTGTTGGGATTGCGCCCGATGCGTGATTTACGCACCTGCACTTCAAAAACCCCGAAGTTTCGCAATTCCACATTTCTTCCCTCGGCGAGGGATTCTGCGATTGCATCTAGCGTCAGTTGCACCACCTCGCGCACTTCTTTTTGAGGAAGGCCCGTCTTGTCGTAGATGTTTAGTACGATGTCTCTTTTTGTAAGGTTCCCAGACATAGAGGTTGAATTTTGGGGTATAGCAGAATATAAGTATGGTCAAAATGACTAATCATCTAATACTCCCGTAAATTTACAAGATAGTGTCAAACAATAAATTATGAGCGACGATACGAAAAATCCCTTCGAGGAAATTCAGAATCAAATCAAAGATGCTTTGGGAGGAAAAAATGTCAGTTTCAGCATCCAGCAAGGCATGGGCTCCCAGCCTCAGGAGGGTGGCATGACCGCCCAACCGGAGGCCCAATCTTCCGAGGAAGAAGAGCTTATTTTGAGGCGAATTCAGGAGTTCAGCCTCAAGCCAAAGGAAATTCGCGATTACCTTAACCGGTTTGTAATCAAGCAGTTGGAGGCAAAAAAAGTTCTTTCGGTGGCCATCTGTGATCATTTTAACCATGTGCGCCAATGTATCGAAGATCCCTCTTTGTTGGACAAGGAATACCAGAAGCAAAACATCATTCTTCTCGGGCCCACAGGGGTCGGCAAGACCTACCTTATGCGATGCATCGCCAAGCTCATCGGAGTGCCTTTTGTAAAGGCCGATGCCACAAAATTTTCTGAAACCGGCTATGTCGGCTACGATGTCGAGGATCTTGTGCGGGATTTGGTCAAG
This sequence comes from Opitutales bacterium, assembly GCA_021772515.1. GTDB lineage: Bacteria > Verrucomicrobiota > Verrucomicrobiia > Opitutales > UBA2987 > JAJFLU01. Next base: position 69,709 of record JAJFLU010000053.1, on the reverse strand, counting down.
GTCGCCAATGGCAATGTCGACTTGGCCCAATATGGTATTATTTACATCGATGAGATTGATAAAATTGCCGCCAAATCGGACGGCTATGGGCGCGATGTTTCTGGGCGCGGGGTGCAGATAAACCTCCTCAAGCTCATGGAGGACACCGAGGTAAATCTATTTAGCCCAACTGATATGATGGCTCAGATGCAGGCCATGATGGAGGTCTCACGAGGGGGCAAACCCCGTAAAAAAACCGTCAGCACCCGCCACATTTTGTTTATCGTGAGTGGAGCCTTCGACAAACTCGGCGAAACGGTGAAAAAAAGGCGACAGGCTTCAAAAATTGGATTCGCGGGAACTTCCGAGGATTCTACGCGAGACGCGCTTGAATTTCTAAAATATGTTGAAACGACTGATTTCATCAAATACGGCTTCGAGCCCGAGTTTATTGGCCGTTTGCCGGTCAGGCAGGCTTGTGACCAGTTGGTAAAAGAAGATTTGGCCCAAATCCTGACCAGCTCCGAGGGCAATATTCTGGCTCAGTATATGATGGATTTCAAAGGCTATAACATCGACTTTAGCATAACACCGGAGGCAATCGGAGAGATCGCCGAGCGCGCCTCGAAGGAGAAAACGGGCGCCCGGGGTCTTTTGACCGTTTTTGAGCGGGTTTTCCGCAATTATAAATTCGAGCTGCCTTCCACCGCGGTCGAGCGTTTTGAGGTTACCACCGAAACCATCACCGATCCGATCGGCAATCTAAAGCAGTTGCTCAAGGAACACCAACATGCCCAGCGGGGTGTCATGGGCAAAGACATCGAAGCCTTTTCCACCCGCTTTTCCCGGAAACACAATCTGAAACTGGAGTTCGAGGACGAGGCAATCAACGCCCTCATCGATGCGGCGATCGAGTCGGACAAGGCGATCCGCACTGTCTGCGAGGAAAAATTCCGCGATTTCCAGCATGGTCTCAAGATTGTCTCTCGAAACACGGGGAAAACCTCCTTCCTCGTAAACGCGGCAATCGTCGAAAACCCGGATAAAGAACTTTCCAATTGGGTGGTGGAAAGCTTCAAGGAAGCAGAGACACAATCAGTAGCCGAAATCGAAGCGAAAGCGGAAGCCACAACTGAATCTGAACCTCAGCCTGAGCCCAAAGCCGAAACAGAAACCGGAGAGAAGGATTAAACCGGCCATGGTCGAGGCTTCTGCGATCAACGAAATGTTTGCCGGCATCGCCGGGCGCTATGATCTGGCAAACCATCTACTCAGCGCCGGCCAGGATTTTTACTGGCGAAAAAAACTAGCCCAAGAAGTTCTCCGAAGCCAACCCCGCCGGGTCGTCGATCTGGCCACCGGCAGTGGGGACTGCGTTTTTTCCATCGCAAAAGCGTTGAATGGTTCGGCCCACGTGACCGGGATGGATTTTTGCCCTCCCATGCTGGAGCAGGCGGAAAGGAAAAAGAAAGCCCTTTTGGAGAAAAAACCGAAATGGACCACCTGTCTTCGTGAGGTTGACTTTATCCAGGGAGATTGTCTCGAATTACCCTTTTCCGATGGGGAGGTGGACGTATTGACGATAGCTTTCGGCCTGCGAAATCTTGAGGACCGCGCTCGGGGTTTGCGGGAGATGCGCCGCGTTTTGCGCAAACCGGGAGGAGTTCTCCTCGTTCTCGAATTCAGCCAACCGGATACCTGGGTGCGGCCATTTTACTACCTCTATTTGAATTACCTGATTCCCGTTATAGCGCGGCTGGCCACGGGTAAACCGGATGCCTACCGCTATCTCGGAGCCACCATCGGAAAATTCCCCCCCAAGGACGCTCTCGAAAAGGAATTTCTCGAAGCCGGTTTCGATCAAGTAACCTCTCAGGGGCTTTCGTTTTCAATAGTAGCCATCCACCGAGCGGAGGTTTTGGGGTCTTGAGGGATCACCGAGGCAGGTGCTCAAGGAGCAATCACTCCGAGAAGCTCGGCCTCAAAGGTTTGCCATCAATTGGCAACTCCTTTGCTATGGCCCTCCTTCTATTTTCGATTTACAACGTATATTTAATTAGGTTTTAATCTATGCCGAATAAATTATAACATTGAATATAAGATGCCCAGCAAAAAACCATAGCATTAAAAACACGAATCCTAATAATAAACGAGCCTCTCTGCTAATTTTAAACAATTGATAAAACACAGTGTAGAGAATAACGTGAGGTATAATAAATATCAAAATGGACAACGGATAAACAAAAATAATTAATATGTAAGGATAGAAAGGATAAATAAATATACCTGGCCCAAAGAAAAAGATAAAATCATAAGTTGTGCTGTTGCTAAAAGTTAAATAAACAAATGATAGAATCCCTGATGCTGTATTAAAAAAAACATACAGTAACAAAATACAAAAACCCTTTCTTAGTTTCCAGATAACTTCAATCTGGCTTTTTATATCCATTTTCACAAAAAGTAATATTTCAAATATTTCAGTCTAATTTACTGTTTCATAGAGATTTGACAATCCTTTTCTTCGTTATTTTAAATCTACTTTGGTAATATTCGATGATTATTGCGATTTTTTATTTTGTCCTGTTTAGTAAGTGTTAAGCTACATTTTCAACATGATTATTTTCAGGACAATTTTATTTTTTGTCGCGATATCGATGCTGCTTTTGCCTTTGGCGGCGGACGAATTGCTGATTGATGGTAAAACTGGCGATTGGCCTCTGAAGGCAAAGGTTTATCAGGACAAAATCGGCGATGCGGATAGCGGTGGCATTGATTTTGGCGGGCTTTGGATCGCCAATGATGCGGACAGGGTTTACCTCCGGCTTGATGTCGGAATCGAGATAGGCATCCAAAACGTTAACAGTCTGACTCTTTATATCGACGGCGATGCCGACGCCTCCACGGATCTAGAGGTTTGCGGGCTTGGTGCGGAATTGGAGTGGTTTATTGGAATGCGTGAAGGACAACTATTTTTCGACGGTAAGTCCCGCGACATTCAGCATCAGGATATAGGACTGGTCACCTCTCCCAGCGTCACTTCGACGATATTTGAATTCGCTTTGAATCGCAATGCTATGCTGGAAGATGGAAAGGCGCTTTTTTCAGGGCAGGAATTCCGTGTTGCTTTTACCACTGGGGTAAAAGGCGGTGATTTTTTACCGGATAAAGACGAAGGAGTATCTTATGCGTTCGACAAAGTTCTTCTGCCTTCCACTACTCCCATTTCATTGGAAAAACAGGATCCCTCGCATTTACGCATCCTTAGTTATAACATTAACAGCCACTTGATCGAACCGCACAGAGTCGATGCCTACCGTCGCATAGTTCAGGCGATTGCGCCGGATATTATGCTCTGGGAGGAAGTCTATGGTGTTTCCAAAACCGAGGCGGTCGAATACATCGTGGAAAATATCATGCCGGAGGCCCGTAACTGGCATTCCGCCAAAACCGGCGGCGAGGAGGTCCTTTTGCTTAGTTCCGGGCCAATCATAAGCTTCCACCCATTGGGCAAGAGCGCCGCATTTCTGCTCGATATGACCTCAAAAGGGGTACAGCAGATGCTGCTGGTCGGGCTCAGCCTCCCCTGTTGCAGCGAACATGAGAACCGACAGCGGGAAATTGACAGCATAACGGCATTTGTGCGTGAAGCAAAAGCACCGGGAGGGACTATCGATATTAAACCCGGCACCCCAATCATTTACATGGGCGATGCGAATCTGGTTGGGCCCGGCAGTCAGCGAATCTCATTGATACAGGGTAGCATTAAAAATGTGAGCGAATTCGGTAAACCACATTTTCCCGACTGGAACGGGACTCCTCTTACCGACCTTACACCAAGGCATACGCACAGTCGAATGACCTTTACCTGGTACGGAAACGGTTACACACCGGGCAGGCTCGATTATGTGTTTTATAGCAAATCCGTTTTGGGCATCGGGAACCGCTTCGTGCTTTTCACTCCGGAAATCCCAACCGAAGAACTGAAGGCTTATCGTCTTAGTACTAACGACACATTGACGGGTTCACATCATCAACCTGTAGTGGCTGACTTTATTTTGAATACTTCTCAGTAAGTAACCCCTAACTATTTATTCAGGAAGTAGCCCCTTTGTTTTCCGGAGATGGGCAAACCGACCTTTTCCATAACTGCCAGCATGTCTTCCCATATGGTTCGTTTTGCCCGAAGGGTGCCACTCCGTAAAATGTAGGACGGATGATAGGTGATCATCAGGGGTGTCTTATGGAACTCATGCCACTTGCCACGCACATCACCCATTCGCCGTTTGGGATCGGGTCCGAGAAGGCCATTAACGGCGGTTGCGCCAAGGGCAATGATCACTTTGGGTTGAACGATTTCAAGTTGCGCCCGTAAAAAGGGCAGGCAGTAGTTAAATTCGCTGACGGTGGGTGGTCGATTCCCCGACGAGGTTGGAAGTTCCGGCCTCCAATTCATGATATTACCGATATAAACTTCCTCGCGTTTGAACCCCATGCCACCGAGAATTTTCGTCAATAACTGCCCTGCCCTGCCGACAAATGGTTCCCCTTTAATTTCTTCATCTGCACCCGGAGCTTCGCCACAAAAAAAGAGATCGGCCTCAATGTTGCCCACTCCAAAAACCACTTTTTTCTCAGGTTTAAGGTGTTCATTGCAAACCGGATCGGTAAGTACTCGCTCCCGCAGCCATTCCCAACGGTGAAGCTTGTCGCCCTCGGGAAGTTGCACGACAGGAGGCGGTGGTATCGGTGCGGATTCGGATTCTTTTTTCATTACGGAAGTATGAATTAACTTCTTCTGAGGTAGGGGAGTAACGGGGTCGGGATTCGAAGATTTAAGAACCACGTTTTGCAATTCTTCCATTGTTCTATCGCCTATAAACACGGTTTCTTGCCCCTCGCTTTTCAAGCGTTTCAGTTCGCCTACCAAGGTTTCTAGTTGTTCCTTCATTGTTTACTACTTTGTTACCGTAATAACGATTTCAACGTTTGGGAAGAAGTTTCTCGACATATTTACCCAATAGATCGAATTCGAGGTTAACATGATGCCCCGACTTGCGCTCTCGCAGATTGGTCACGTGCATGGTATGCGGTATGAGCCAAACGGCAAAACCGGTATCATCCACCTCGGCCACAGTTAATGAGATTCCATCGATGGCGATGCTTCCCTTGTAAATAACATAACGTAAATACTCGGAGGGTGGCGTCGTTCTTAAATAGTAATCCTTCCCGCGCATTTCGAGAATCTCGACCCTCCCCATAGCATCGATATGGCCACTCACAAAATGCCCGCCTATCTTGCCATTAAAATTCAGGCTTCTCTCCAAATTGACACCGGATCCCTCACTCAATTCACCAAACGAAGTCAACCGAACCGTTTCCGCGAGCAGGTCGAAACTGACGCTATCTGCGCAAAAATCTGTCGCCGTTAGGCAACAGCCGTTGACGGCCACGCTATCACCCAAAGCCAAGCCCTCTTGAACTTTTTTTGATCTAATTTTTAGCCGAAAAGCGTCCGCCCCCTCCTCGAAGGAGAGGACCTTACCGGTTTCTTCAACAATTCCAGTGAACATATCAGGTTTCAGTTAGTGCAGCTTGACACGAAGGACCGATGTTTGGTTATTGCGATCGATCAGCAGAACAAATTCTTTTCGTGAATCGTCATTTTCTATGGCAGACAGTTGATCGAGCCCGGTTTCATAGGAAGTAACGGCATTACCGTCGATTTCCTTGATCCAGTCCATCAATTGCAGACCGGCGGCATGGACCGGGCTGTTAGGCTTAACAAACTGGGCGATGACACCCGGCGCATCGGTGTGGGGAACCCGGTTACGAATGGCATCGTAGACCACAAACTCCCTGACCGTTAAACCGAGATTTTCGAGGTATTTGCGGCGGGCTTTTTTCAACGGTTTGGGGTGCTCGCCAACGGCGATTTCGATGTGTTTTTGGTTCTCTCCACGGACGACATCGAGAGTCAGCATTTCACCCGGTTTTTTTAACAGCACCTGCCGTTCGAAATAGCTCTGCACGATCGAATCGGGTCGAAATTTGGGTAAATTTTCGCCGTCCACAGCGACGATGATATCGCGGCTTTTCAGGTTGCTTGCCTCGGCCGGGCTGCCCTCCAATATTGTGCTGACAACGACGGCACCCTGCTCGGACAAACCAATAAATTTAGCGACTTTGCGATCGATGGGCTGCATTCCGGCAATCCCGATCCAAGGCCGGGGATCTCCAGCCGGATTGGAGGGAACACGGTTAATATTCTGAAAAAATTCGTCGGCATAAAGAAACGCCCCACTTTCACGAATTGGGCGAAAGCCGACCCGAGATTGTCGGCCTTCGGAAAGTAGAATTCGCTCCCGGGTAACGGGATTTCCCGCCCATCCCACAAAACGGCCTTTAAAATCGAACACGGGGCAACCGGGACTGGCCAACAGGCTCTCTGAAAATCCAACCTTGAGGGGAACTTTTTGCATCATGGCCATTCGACCATCCAGAAAATAGGCTTCGTAGTCGAAATTTTGATCCAGAATACCGATGCCCCATAACTTTTGCCCCATGACCGGACTGGCGGTCTCGAAACTGGAAATGGGAACCAGATGCGGCCATAATTTTTCTTCCACCCGGAGATAATTCCAGCCGGTAACATGGTCGGTTCCCAAAAAAACCGCTCCATAGCCATCGCCCCCTTCACCGGGCAGAAATACCTTGAAATCCTTGAACTGATCCGGCGGCAGCCAATTGGGCACCGATGATTCGTTGATCACAATGAGCCCTTTCTCGTTCACAACCAGGCCAATGGTGTCCACTGGCGAGCGGTCGATTTCGCTCTGGATAAAATACTCGATAGCGACCACGGATTGCGCCCGCTGCTCGAACAAATCACCGATGCCATCACCCAAATCATCGCCTCCAAAAACGGAAGCGAGACCAAAACAAAGAATGGGAACAACAGAGCAGAGTCGCTTGAAAATAATCATGCTAAAAAGTTAAAGAAGAGCTGTGGAGAGATTATTTGTAGGAGTCGGATAAAGAGGAGTGGGTTCCTTATCGAGAGTATTTAATTCTAATTATCTCAGGGTTTCAGGACGTAGAATGAAACCTGATGAAACCTCTGAGCTTCGAGGAGCACTTCCTTGGGATCAGCTTGGTAACCTTTGTAAATCTCCTTGAGCTGATCGAGGGTTTGAATGGGTTCGCGGTTGGCCAGCAAGATGATGTCGCCCCGGCGCAAACCAGCCTCATCGGCGGGAAAAGCGGTCTGCGTTCCGATTACCAAAACCCCGTCATCGGTGGGCAATTTCTGCTCGCGGGCAATGGCGCGGGAAACTCTTTGCACACTCAGCCCCCAATCCTCGAAAGCCCACTGCTCCCCCACCCGGCTTTCCAAACGCTCGGTTTGGGCCTCGGCTTTGACAATATCGCCATTGCGCTTAACCTTGAGCGAAATTGATGATCCGACCGGAAGCTGGGCAATTTTATTCTGCAGAGGCGGCAGTTGCTCGGGAAAACGACCGTCCACCTTTTCACCATTGAGGGCCAAAACAATGTCACCGGGCCGCAAACCCGCTTTATCGGCGGGGGAACCGGGGTCCACTCCGCTGATAAGCATTCCGGTATTTATTTCCAGATTGTAGAAGTCCTCCAAATCCCGCAGTGGACTGAATTTGAGGCCGATATAGCTGCGGACAATCTCATCTTTTTCGAGCAAGGCTGCCATGACGGATTGGGCAGTTGTGGAGGGGACGGCAAACCCCAGATTGTTGGCTCCCAAGTAGCCCCGGGTATTGATGCCGATGACGCGCCCTTCTTCGGTTACGAGAGGCCCCCCGCTATTGCCGGGGTTGATTGCGGCGTCGGTTTGCAGCCAGGTATTGAAGTACCCGGTTTCGTGGCCGTGAATCTGGCTGCTGGCTTCGAAATAGCGGTTGTTGTTGGAAATTATGCCCTTGGTCACCGTGCGGCTGAGTCCGTTGGGGGTGCCCACCGCATACACCGTTTGGCCGGGAGAGAGCCTGCAGGAATCGCCGAACCGGGCGACCGAAAATTTCAATTTCCGCTTGGCCACCGCTTCGAGATCGATCTGGAGCAGCGCGAGGTCTGTCCAGTGGTCCCAACCGAGCAGCCGGGCATTGACCCTTTCGAGATTTGCCAGGGTGATGGAAATTTCCTCCGCCTTCGGGCTGACGACATGGGCATTGGTCAAAATATGGCCCTCTTTGGTCATGATGACCCCCGAGCCGATTCCACGAATGGTTCGCTTCGAGCCGCCCGCGAAAGTGGCCTCGCTGACATCGATACGGACCACGGCATCAAGCAGTTTATCGAAGGCCCGGCTCTTTGCCTCGATTGACTGAGCAGAGAAAATCAAACCGACCAGAAGCGATGTCACAAGTGGTCGCATAAGAGGAAAACTCACCTTATGCGTGGTTGACCCCCTATTAAATTTATTCAACATAAGCTGTTTTTTTCCCTCTATGGATACAATTATCAAAGATTACGATTTTTCACGGATTGAACCTTATTGGCAATCTTTCTGGGAAAAACACAAGACTTTCCGGGCGGAGGATTTTTCCGAGAAGCCTCCCTGCTACCTATTGGACATGTTTCCCTACCCTTCGGGAGCAGGACTTCATGTGGGTCACCCCGAAGGCTATACCGCCTCGGATATCCTTTCGCGTTACAAATGGGCTCTGGGTTTTAATGTCCTCCACCCCATGGGTTGGGACGCCTTTGGGCTTCCGGCAGAGCAATATGCGGTGGAAACCGGCACCCATCCGCGTGAAACGACGGAGAAAAACGTCGATAACTTCAGGCGGCAGATCAAACGGATCGGTTTTGCCATCGATTGGGACCGTGAGGTGAACACCACCGATCCCGGCTATTTCAAGTGGACGCAGTGGATATTTTTGCAGCTTTTCAAACATGGGCTGGCCTATGTGGACGAAAAACCGGTTTGGTGGTGCCCGGCTCTGGGGACGGTTCTGGCCAATGAGGAGGTCGTCGATGGTCTTTCCGAGCGGGGCGGGCATCCGGTCGTGCGGCGTAATCTCCGCCAATGGGTTTTACGCATCACGGCCTATGCGGACCGACTTCTGGCCGGGTTGAAAGGGATCGATTGGCCCGATTCGACCAAACGGCAGCAACGCGCCTGGATTGGCCGGAGCGAGGGCGCAGAGGTCACTTTTTCCATCAAGGGATTGCCCGAGGACAAACTGGAAATTTTCACCACTCGGCCCGATACCCTTTTCGGGGCCACCTACATGGTTTTGGCCCCCGAACACCCCTTGGTCGCAAAACTCACGCTCCCCGAGCATCGGGAGGAGGTCGAGCGGTACATCGCCACCGCTGCCAGCAAGAGCGACCTCGACCGCACCGATCTGGCCAAGGTCAAAACCGGCGTTTTCAGCGGCAGTTATGCGATCAATCCGGTCAACGATGAGGAAATTCCCATCTGGATTGCCGATTATGTGCTCATGAGCTACGGCACGGGCGCAATCATGGCAGTGCCCGCCCACGACGTCAGGGATAACGAATTTGCCCGGCAGTTCGAGCTGCCCATCGTCGAGGTGGTCGAAAACGCGAATCAATCCGACAATAATGAGGTATTCACCGGTCACGGCAAAATGGTGAATTCGGGCGCTTATACGGGGCAGGATTCCAGCGTTGTGATCAAAAAAATTACGGCAGACTTGGAAGGTTCCCAACGCGGGAAGGCGGCCATCAATTTCAAGCTGCGTGACTGGCTTTTTTCACGTCAGCGATATTGGGGAGAACCCTTTCCCATCGTCTGGGTAGATGAGGCGGCTTATTTTCGCGCGAAAAGCCTCCCGGATGATGGCGAAGTTGCCGATTTTTTACCCGAAAAACCCGTCACCTACACGAGCGAAGGAAAAATCTTTTATGCGCTTCCCCTACCGGCCAGCCGTTTGCCTTTGAAACTGCCGGAGACGGAAAATTATCAACCCTCGGGCACCGGCGAAAGCCCTTTGGCCAATATCCGCGAATGGGTGGATGTGTGGTTCAACCTCTCGACCGGCGAAACGACCCCGGCAACGGATGCACAACCCGATGGCGGCAGCGACGCTTCCCCTTGGGTAAAAGTACGGCGGGAAACCAATACCATGCCGCAGTGGGCGGGCTCTTGCTGGTATCATTTGCGTTACCTCGATCCTGCCAACGGGGAAGCCCTCGTCGGCAAGGAAATCGAAAAATACTGGGGAACTCCCAACCAGTATATCGGCGGGGCTGAACACGCTGTCCTCCATTTGCTCTATGCGCGTTTTTGGCATTATTTTCTCCACGACATCGGTGTGGTATCCGATCCCGAACCGTATAAAAAGCTGTTTCATCAGGGCCTCATCATGGGCGAGGACGGCGAAAAAATGTCCAAGAGCCGGGGAAATGTGGTCAACCCCGAGGAGGTAATCAATCGCTACGGCGCCGATTCGCTGCGGCTTTATGAAATGTTTATGGGGCCACTGCAGGACATGAAACCGTGGAATACCCGGGGGATCGAGGGAGTTTATCGATTTTTGAAGCGCGTATGGCGGCTTTTCATCGACCGCGATGGAGCCGTCTCGGCCCAAATTCAGGACTCCACCGAGGAATCGCCCGCAACGGAAAGATTGCTCCACGAGACAATTAAAAAAGTGACCGAGGACATCGAAAACATGCGCTTCAATACGGCGATTTCACAGATGATGATTTTCTCCAACCATTTGCAGAAGGCGGAGCGCTTCACCATGCAAACGGGAAAAGCCTTTCTCCCTTTGCTGGCCCCGTTTGCCCCCCATATCGTTGAAGAAATCTGGGCGCGCATCGGGAATCCTTCGCCGGTTTCCAGTTTTCCCTGGCCCAATTATGACCCAAAGAAAATCGTCACCGAAAAGGTAAAACTCGTTTTTCAGGTCAACGGCAAATATCGCGGTGATGCCACTGTGGAAAAAGGTCTCAGCCAGGAGGAAGCCCTTAAAATGGCCCAATCACACCAAAGAGTCGCCAATCACCTGACCGGCAAAGAAATCAAAAAAATCATCTACGTCCCAGGAAAAATCCTCAACATAGTAGTGGCAAACTGAGAAGGAAAGATACAGAATAGTGGAAAAGGGATTCACGTTTCAGTGTTTTTTGTTTTATGATGGAGGAGAAAAAAATAATTTATGACTTATTCACGGTTTTTGCCTGAGGGTTTTGATCCTTCTCGGCCGGTTGCGGTGATTGCGGGTAAGGAAATTTACCCGAAACTTACCTTGGATTCCATTCGCGAACAGGGGCTTCCGGTGCGGTTGATCGCCTTCGAGGGGGAGACCCGGCAGGATGTTATCGATTCGTTTCCCGAGGGTGAAGCGGTGGTTATCAAGGTGGGGCAACTTGGCCGTTTGCTCCGGGCGATCAGGGATTTCGGGGTCGGCTATGCAATGATGGTTGGGCAGGTGACGCCCCGGCGGCTTTTCAAGGGTCTCCATCCGGACACGAAGGCGGTTATGCTTCTGGCGAGGTTGAAGGAAAAAAATGCCGAATCTATTTTTGGGGCCGTCTCCGACGAGGTTGAGAAGCTCGGCGCCGAGATGCTCGATGCCCGCTCTTTTCTCGATCACGAGTTGGCGGACAAAGGCATTATGACCGGTGGAAATCAGCGGGTGAAGGATGAGGATATCGAGCATGGGATCAGTATTGCCCGGGGGTCAGCCGAGCTTGATATCGGGCAGGGAGTGGTCGTGCGAAAGGGCACCGTAATCGCGGCGGAAGCCTTCGAGGGGACCGATGCCATGCTGCTGCGGGCGGGCAGTTTTAAAACGGATCAGCTAATTTTTGTCAAAGCCGCCAAACCTTATCAGGACTACCGTTTTGACGTGCCGATTTTTGGCATAAGAACCCTCGAATCAATGCGGGGGGCCGGAATCGAGGTAGCTTGTCTGGAGGCCGGTGGAGCCTTGATATTGGAAAAGAATAAGGTCGTCCAGGAAGCCCGAAATTGGGGCATCCAGCTAATCGGTTATTAGCGAGCGGTCCGAAAGGTGGACCGGAAATGTCGCATGACGGGCGCTTCTTTTTCAAATTCCCAACCGCCGACGGTTTCCCTTTCCCGATAGAGGTCGCCGATGACCTTGACCACATATTCGGCATGGGCTTCGGTGTAAACCCGCCTCGGCATTGCCAACCGAACCAGATCGAGGCGCGGAAAGATGTCCGCTCCCCCTTCGTCCCGCTTGCCAAATGCGACATTACCCAATTCAACGGCGCGAATCCCACCCCGCAAATAAATTTCAATGACCAATGCGATGCCCGGCAGATGTTCCGGCGGCAGGTGCGGAAAAAATCGGGCCGCATCCAGAAAAAGGGCATGACCACCGGAGGGAACCAGCACCGGGACTTCGTTTTTTAAAAGCCGCTCACACATCCACTCGATGGTCCGCAATCGGTATTTGAGGTAATTTTCGTCGAGAATTTCTCGCAACCCCTGGGCCATTGCTGCCAAATCCCGCCCCGCCAGCCCCCCGTAGGTGGCAAATCCCTCGGTCACAATAAGCCGATTTTTCAATTTTTCAGCCAATTCCTCATCCCGCAGGCAAACCAACCCGCCGATGTTGGCAAAGGCATCCTTTTTGCCGGAAAACGTGATCACGGAGGCGTGGGTGAACATTTTGCGCACGATTTTGGGCACCTCCCAATCTGCATAACCGGGCTCGCGCAATTTTATGAAATAGGCATTTTCGGCAAACCGACAGCCGTCGAGGATGAGTGGTTTACCATACCGGGCACACAGGGCGGCGGCCCCCTCGATATTTTCCATGCTGACCGGCTGGCCGCCGCCGGAGTTATTGGTGATTGTGAGCAAAACAAACGGCACATCATCCCCGGCGTTTTGCAGAAATGCCTCCAACTGCTGCAAATCGACATTTCCCTTGAAGGGATGATAGGCTGCGGTGTCGGCGGCTTCCGGGATGGGCAAATTTACGGGATCGCCCCCGTTGTCGGCAATGTTGGCGCCGGTGGTGTCGAAATGGCCGTTAGAGGGCACCCGGTGGCCCGGTTTGACAAGGGCTGAAAAAAGCAGGTGTTCGGCCGCCCTGCCTTGGTGAACGGGTATGACTATGGGAAGCCCGAAGGTCTCTCTGGCCACCGCTTCAAGCTCGAAGAAACTCTTGCTCCCGGCGTAGCTCTCATCACCCGATTGCAAAGCCGCCCACTGGTGGTGGCTCATGGCCGAAGTGCCGGAATCCGTCAACAGATCGATCATGACCTGCTCGGCCTTGAGGTTGAAGACATTATAGCCAGCGGCAGCGATCCACTCCTCCCGTTCCCGGCGGGTCGAAATGCGGATTGGCTCGACGACTTTTATACGAAAAGGCTCAAAGATGATTTCCGACATGCCCTGGTTTGAAAATGATACTTGTACGATTTTTGTTTTCCCTACGAAAACACCAATCTCCCCATACGTTTACTGCAACCGGAAGCTATTCTCGACCGCTTTCAAATTCAAGCAATAAAATGTTGCCAGGGGCAGAATACCGTCGTTAAGATTATAGTAGCTAAATAAAGCAGTTCGATTTCGCTGCCTTCAGTTATTTGCAACAAACGACTAAAAAAGGAGAATAAATATGAGTTATGCAGGTTTTTGGAAAGGGTCGGCGCCTCATTTATCGATGGTTCTATTACTTCGGTATTAGGCGCAATAGCTGGGGGAATATTAGGTTTTGTTTACGGAGTAGTGGCTGGAACGGCAGAAGGAGCGGAGTACGTGGGATTCATCGCGGGAACATTAGTGAGCTGGATTTACTTTGCGTCATTTGAATCATCCAGTAAACAGGCAACACCGGGAAAAATGACCCTGGGTATCAAGGTCACCAATCTGGAAGGTGAACCAATCGGTTTTGGCCAGGCTACTGGAAGACACTTCGGAAAATATATTTCCGCTTTGATAGTTGGCATAGGTTTTCTTATGGTCGCGTTTACAGAGAGGAAGCAAGGATTACATGACATCATGGCGGGATGCCTCGTTATCAATAAATAGAATTTCCTGCATATTCTCAGCGATTGACCGGTGTGTGGTGCGACCTTCGTGGGCACACGGTCTTTAGGATCGATTTTGAGATCGGTTCTAATCGAGCAAATAAGAAAAAAGAGGACGGTCCGCACCTGAGTAGCTTACCTCTTTTTTAAAAGGCCCCACTTGTGCCGGAGAATTAAAAAGCTCTTTTACCACTAGTTGGTAAAAGTGGGTGCTCTCTGGAGAACTTTTGTCTTCCGGTTGACGGCATGACATCCACCCTCGCAGGTCAAGCTCCCTATTGTTCAGAATCAGGATAAGAGCGCTATTCTAACCTCCGCACACAGCAGGAACAACAAAGAATGGCAAAAACGGACCACCCCGTCAATGCCCGAGGGAATTATTTGGAAGGCGGCATCCATCAGGCGGTTCTAAATGTTCGCAACAAGAAGGGACGACAGAGAGTGGTTGCGTCCATCGAGCAAAGTGTCTGAATTGATTGAAGAAGGCGAGAATTATGAATGAGCATCCCGAGGAACCACCCAAATCCTGGCCCATGTCGTGGATCATTATTGCTATTCTTTGCTATGCGCTGCTGCAAACCATCGCCCTGTTGTTCAGCGGTTGAGCGGGATGGGAGGATGCGGGATCGATATTTCAACTTCCAGGCGATTAAAATGATACCTTAAAACTCCCACTTTCCCCTCCACCATCCTACATCCAGCATCCTACTTCCTCCCCTCACCATGAATACAATCGATCCCCACCACCACCTCTGGAGAGAGGAAAGCCGCAATTACCCCTGGATGCAGGCCGACGAATCGGTTGACGTTATTTGGGGAAAACCGGTCAACCTTCCTCGCAATTACCTCACCGCCGACCTTCTCGACGATTTTAAAAACCAGAATGTCGTTAAATCCGTCCATGTCCAATGCGAACACGACCCCTCTCGACCGGTCGAGGAAACGAAATGGCTGCAAGCCGTAGCCGATGCTCCCGGCTCCGGCGGTTTCCCCCACGGGATCGTCGGCTTTGCCAACTTCGCCCAACCCGATATCGAGGAGGTGCTCGAAGGGCATTGCCAATACCCCAACATCCGGGGGATTCGCCAAATCCTCAATGTGCATGAAAATCCCCGCTTCAACCATGCTGACCGGGATTATTTAAAAGACCCCCTTTGGAGGAAAAATTTCAGCCTGTTATCAAAATATAACCTCTCCTTCGACCTTCAGCTTTATTACCACCAGATGGATGGTGCTGCCTCGTTGGCGAGGGAAAATCCGGACATCCTTTTCATTCTCAACCACACGGGGATGCCTGCCGACCGCGACGATGAAAGCATCCGCAACTGGCGCAAAGGCATGCAAACCCTCGCCGATTGCCCCAATATCATCGCCAAAATCTCCGGCTTGGCCATGTGCGACTGGCATTGGACTGTCGAGAGCATCCGGCCCTTCGTTTTAAATACCATCGAGGATTTCGGGGTCGAGCGCTGCATGTTCGCCAGCAATTTCCCCGTGGACAAATTACACTCATCTTTCGACGCCGTCTGGAATGCCTTCAAGGAAATCACCACCCTTTTCTCCGACCAAGAAAAAGCGGCCCTATTCCTCCACAACGCCGAAAAATATTACCGGTTGTAGAGATCATCCCCCGATTTAAAAAATCGATGCAACGTGTCCCTCGTCACAAAGTATCCTTCAATGGCTCACTCAAAATATGAAAACTAATGCCAACTTACTCTTAATCAGTATATTCGTATCAAATTTTTGCGGTCAGATAAATGCGTTTGGCGGCGAATCCGAGGCCATGAAGAATGTGCTCGTCTACTATGAGCCGGGCAGGTTTGGCGGTTGGCCTGCCAATGCGGGCGCGTGGAATTGGGGTGACGAAATCCTGGTCGGTTTCGCCAAGGGTTATTTTGAGGACAAGGAGGACAGTCACTCATACGATAAAAATAAACCGTCACACAGCTCATTGGCCCGAAGCCTTGATGGAGGGTTGACCTGGACGGTGGAAGAACGCGATGATCTCAATGGCGAGGGCGCCGAACCTTGTCCGGGAGGGATAGATTTTTCACATCCAGATTTTGGTATGGTGGTCAATCGAAGCTATTTCCAGGTTACCTATGATCGCGGCCACAACTGGAGCAAGCCCTACAGTTTGCCCGATTTCGGTATGGGCCTCGAACTGACGGCGCGCACGGACTACATAGTTGAGGATAAGGATACCTGCCTCGTATTTCTCTCATCCAAAGAACGAATGGTTCAAACGGAGGAAAGCCTCCAGGATCGAGCCTTCTGCATCCGTTTGAAAGATGGTGGTAAAAATGCCGAGTTCCTCTCCTGGATGACCGGTGAGCCACTCACGGTGCGCTCGGTAATGCCCTCGACGGTTCGCGTTTCTCAGTCGGAACTGGTATCCGTCATGCGGAGGCGGATCGACCTGAACGACGAATTCCGAAACGACGTCAACTGGGTGGACGCCTACGGCTCCTCAGACAACGGCGCTTCATGGACATTCCTCAGCCGGGTGGCCTACACCGACACCGTCCTCCACAATGGCAATCCCCCAGCCATGGTGCGGCTCCCTGACGGACGGCTGGCGGCAACCTACGGATATCGCGGAGTGCCCTTCGGGATACGAGCCAGAATCAGCGACGACAATGGAAAAAGCTGGGGCAGTGAAATCATCCTGAGAAAAGACGGCCGCAAATACGACCTCGGCTACCCCCGTTCAGTGGTGCGAGAGGACGGCAAGATCGTCACCATCTACTATTTCGCCACTAACAAAAACTACGAACAACACATCGCCGCCACCATATGGGATCCCGCCTACTTCTAAATTCAAATTACCACCCTTTTTTCCGACGACGAAAAAGCGGCTCTCTTCCGCTGCATCGCCGAAAAGTATTACCGGCACTAACAAACCCATTCTTCGATCATTGCTTCGACCTCATCAATAGGAAATCCCTTTCCCTCATCCAGGGAATTCATCCCCTTCTCAACACCTGAGATGAAGCGTATCTTTTCTTCGATGTCCTCCCAAGTCGCGCTCTCGGGCAGATCCTCAATCGTCTTGATGGCCAGCTCTTTTGTTGACATATCAGCACTTTAACAAACCCACCCCGCTTGGCAACTTAATCAAGTTAACGAATGTATTTCTTGAGATCCCTGTAATAATTTTCGTGGGGCCCGAATGTGATAAGTTGTAACTCCGTGTCCGTGATGGTGTAGGCCAGGAGAATGATTTGTTTGTTCAATTTGAACTTGTGAACTCGGATACCTTGCAGACCGCCCTTCTTTTCCTCTCCGACTTCAGGATTTTGTAAAAGACGCCTGATCTCGGCATCCAGAACTTCTTTTTCCGGAATTCTCAGTTTCTTGATTTTACGCCCAAAAAGGGACGATTGGGTGATTTTGACTTCACCCAAAGGCATATTCTGCATTCTCCCCACTTTTCAGCTCTTC
This sequence comes from Opitutales bacterium, assembly GCA_021772515.1. Lineage (GTDB taxonomy): Bacteria > Verrucomicrobiota > Verrucomicrobiia > Opitutales > UBA2987 > JAJFLU01. The sequence continues at coordinate 52,264 of JAJFLU010000053.1, read as the reverse complement.
CATCCCAAGAAGAATTTCTTTGATAAAAGTAAAGGGAAGCTCGGGGTTCTCCTCGGCAATCTTGCCAATCTTGGCCCAATACTCGATTTGAGCCGTCATGGACCTATTTTCAACAGAGCTGCGCACCTTGGCCTGCCCCGCCAAATTCTCAGAAATTCGAATTACCCTACTCATGTAGCATAATGTAGCACATAGAAGCTTTCTGTCAAGCACCTCGTGCCAAACATTCAAAAATTTACTCGCAAAGTTCAGCCATTTTTTTACTGTAGCAAATTAAGGTTGGTAACAAAAGTGCCCGCTATATGATATGCAAAGAGAGAAACGCCGATGTTCATGTAATCAAGAGCGATGGTATAGCGATATTTTACGAGTTCTAACTACTTACACGCGAATCACGTTTTACATATGATCGGATTAGAACCAACACCCGAATGGTGGAATCTGTTGGAAACTATTTTAATTCACGGTAGCAGAATCTATTTTTGGCTTCTATTTGGCTTTGGTCTGATTCTATGCATTTGGACTTTTAAGAAAACAAAAGAAAAAGGGTTCCTTCTGATCGCCATCTTTTTTCTATCTCCACTCTTTGGAATCGTTATGCGGGAAGTATCCTATCAAATCCACAAGGATGAACTGATAGAAAGAAAAAGAGCCAGAGCCGAACAAACCGACAGTTTACCGTCTATTGAGACAAATATTACTTTACCAATTTTCGAAACAGCCTTAGTAGTAGGCTTGTTTATTGTATGCAGAACCAGAATTAAAAAAAATCAACCGCCCACTCTATCCGACGCGACCCGACCGACCGGTTGATTGGCACAATAGCTGAAAAATATGAAAATAGTCACCCTAGCAATTACAATATCAATACCATTATTCGCTTTTTCAGAAGAAGCGAAGGTAACTCCGGAAGAATTAGAAATAATAGTCAAAAGTGATTTGAATCCTGTCCAAGTAGATTTGTTTAATGCGATAAAAGAAATTTCTGAAAAACACGGTATCAAGCAAAGTGAAGTTATTATGGAGGGAGTGAAGATGGCTTTGGATAGTCCACCTCTTTTGTTTAGTCGAGGCAAAGGAGGAGTCTCACCCTTAGGAAACGGGCACTACGTCGCAAATTCATCTGAAGAGAATGTTATTTTCACAGAAAAAGAGCAATGGAAAGGGGAAGAGGGCGATATCCAACAGCTTGTATGTGTAATTGATCAAAATGTTATTCCCATTTCGGAGATAAATGATAACCAAACTGCATTGTTTGTTTGGTTTAAAAAGGAGCAAATTATCTATTTCGATTGGAGTAACTTTTCAGGAGGATATGTTAATCGATCTCAAAATAATAACGCCAACAAAACGGTGAAATCTATTCCGTGAAGTGTGCGCAACACAGAGTTTTTAGTCTTTGTCATTCGCCCACACAGTTAGGAAATAAAACTCCCTTATGAAGGGGGAATGGAGATTGCATAAACAATATTCTAAAATTGTGCTATAATCACAATCTGGTTATCAGACGATCCAAGAGCGTGAAGGTTTCTGGGGGGAAGCCGATTGCTTGTTTTAGTTGGTAATCGCGTTCGAGGACGTTGGTGGCGGTTTCGTTTTTCCACTTGCTATAGTCGCTCCATTTGAGTCGCCCGCGTAGCCAGGGGCCTAATCCGCTGACCGGTATGGGGTAATCGCTGCCGTGGATTACACGTCCGTGCAATTCCGGTTTGAGGAGCGCTTTTAGCGTCCGGCTGCGGATGGGGCTGCAGAGGGCGCTGTTGTCGGCATAAAGATTCGGGTAGCGGTTAAACATTTCGAGTAATTCGACGGTGTAGTCGGGATCCCAAAGACAGCTTCGACCCGCCCCGTGGGCCGCGATAACCGTTACCCCGCATTCAAGGGGAAGCATCAGAGTGCGGGGATCGGCGTATTTGGCCTCGACCACCGGGAGGGACATCTCGCCCCCTGTGTGAGCCAGTAAAACCATGCCAGCCTCGGCCATTCGAGTCCAAAAGGGCGCAAACCGCTGATCGCCGCAATCGATATTCTGGCAGTTGGGCAGGCATTTCATGACACGGGCCCCCGCTTCGAGGCATTTCTCCAACTCCTCCAAGGCATCGGGCCGGGCGGGGTGTATGGACACGGCGGGGATGAATTCGGGATGCTCAGAACATAGCTTCAGCAGGTAATCATTCGGTACATAAAATGCGCCCACCCCTTCCATTTCATTTCCGTCAAAATCTCGCGGAACTTCCTGGGCCAACAGCAAAATGGCGTCCAGCGACGAATTCCGCACCTGTTCGAGAAGTCTTTCGACATAGAGCCGGTCAAGGCCGCCACGGAGAACCGACTTTGGGAGCCCGATCTCGTTCATCATGGTATGGGCTAATAACTGACCCCACGCGCCCTTGAGGCTAAACCAGCAACCACTCCCGCTGGAACCATCACCCATCAGGTGCACATGGCCATCGATTTTTCGGAGACTCATGCGTTGGTTTGGAAACCCCGATAACAGGATCAAAATTCAGTCAGCCCGCCCCACTTCGCCCCACTAACTCTCGAGGGCCATCCGCTCGACGCCCTTGAGGTCGAGTTTTCCAGTCGCCAAGCATGGGATTTCATCAACTTCCTTGATTATTCTGGGAATCCACAGGTTGGGTAAACCGGCCCAGTTGAGACGTTCCCGCAACACGGCGGAGGTTATCTCGATCGCGCTCAGGAGAACGAGGGTTTCCCCCTTGGCGGGGTCGGCGATTCCCGTAACGGCCACCATCGGTTTCTCACTTTCTTCGAGATCGAAGGCGGTAATGATATGGTTTTCAATCGTCCCATGGGGAACCATCTCGCCGCCGATTTTGGAAAATCGCGAAATACGACCCTCGATATAGAGAAAACCATCCTCGTCAAAACGCGCCAGATCCCCGGTGATAAACCATCCGTCGCTGAAAACTTTTGCCGTCCGCTCGGGATCATTTAAGTAACCGGAAAAAACATTCGGCCCCTTGACGTGGAGGATTCCCACCTCGGTCAGCGGCAGTTGTTCGCCCGTCTCCGGCTCGACGATTCGCGCGGTCACACCCGGCATGAGACGGCCTACGGAGGCGGTCCGATTGCCAACCATCCCCTCATATTGGCCCTTTACCTGGGAGTCTCCCGGCAGGTTGATACTTATCACGGGGGAAGTCTCGGTGAGTCCATAGCCTTCGATATAAACACTTCCAAATTGCTCCTGCCATTTTTCACCAAATCCCTCTGGAGTTTTCTCCGCACCGGCCACCACAAACTTCAGGCTGCGGAGTAGGGCCGGATCGATTCTTTTAAAATAGGGCCGGTAAAAAGTGGGAGTCCCGAATAATACCGTGGCTTTTTCTTCCTCGATTGTCCGGGCGATTTTTTTGGATTCGAGTGGCGAGGGCAAGGTGACGACTTTAACCCCCGAAATAAGGGGCAGCCACAAGGCCGTTATGAAGCCGAAACTATGAAATATCGGCAGGCAGCCGAGAATGGTTTCCGACGGCGGCAGCAAATGGGTTTCCTCAATCTGCGTGCAGTTTCCAATGATATTGCGATGGGAAAGCGCGACTCCCTTGGGCTCTCCCGTGCTCCCGCTGCTGAATAACAGGCCTGCCTCCTCGTTATCACCTTCCTGCGGCACTTCCAGACGCCGGGAAAGCCAACCGGATGGACAAATACGAATCGCAGCCAAAAGCCCGATGATTTCAGCTTTTGGCAAGCCGGCCAATTCCAGGAGCAAATCGCGGGTATCCTCCGGCCAGGGGAAGTTGGGGAGTTTTTTTCTAACCGCAGCCGCCGAAATCACTGTATCGATTTCCGCATTTTTCATGCTCGATTGGAGTGAGGCGGCCCCCATTGTGAAATTAAAATTGGCAGGAATTTTTCCGCAGAGAACGAGGGCGAGGTTCGTCAAGGTCCCCCCGATCCCGGGAGGAAACACCACCCCCACCCGCTTACCCGGAATCGCCGTTTTCCACCGCCGCGACAAGGCCAAAGACACTGCCAAAATTTTTCCCGCAGTCAGCTCCTTCCGCCCCGTCGTGCGGTCCACCAGGATTACCCTGCCCGGATGTCCTGCCAGAGACCGGAAACAGGCCGCCCCCAAATGTCTCTTTAATTCAGGCCTTTCCTGAAATTTTTCATACCCTGCATCAAGGTCGGTTGGGTTCAGCTTAGTTTGGGTGATTTCTTCGGACGACATGGTTTAGTATTTCAAATAATATCAATCAATTAGGCTTACAGCGAATTCTTCCCCGGAATTGCCGTGTCTATAAAAAAACAATATTTCTCCACAAAGAGTCAAGCATGAGTGTTTAGGCCGCGTTTCGCCGAATTTTTCAAGCCACATCCAAATCCGCGATGGACAATTCCGTTTTCAGGTAAGACAACCTTTAGTAAACAGGAACCTTTCCTCGACCTTCTAAATGCTCGATTCTCAATTAAATCTGAATTTCAATGATTCTACATTGCGGGAGGAAAAAGGCTCCTCGCAGGAAACATTGCAGACGGAACTCCAAAATTTCCGGGAATTTGGCAAAAAAACGATTGTTGAGAACTTTCCCGACCCCGACATTGACCTCCCTGTTTATGTAAACGAATTCTGGACCTCCAAACAACGGGCAGCGCATTCCATTCACGAAATTTCCTATCGAGCCTGTTTCAAGCCACAGTTGCCGCGATTTTTTATCGAACGGCTGACACGGCGGGGGGACAGCGTTTACGATCCCTTCACGGGCCGGGGCACCACGCTGGTCGAGGCAGCTCTGCTCGGGCGCATCCCGATCGGTTGCGATATTAACCCCCTCAGCGAAATCCTTACGAAACCGAGAATCGACCCCCCCACGCTCCCCGAGATTGCCCAGCGGTTGCAGAAAATCGATTTTAACCGAAAAACGGACCTCCGGGAAGATTTGCTCGTTTTCTATCACCCGAAAACCTTACGCGCTATCACCAACTTGAAGGACTATCTTTTACGACGGGCAAAAGAGAGTAAACTGGACAAAGTGGATGCCTGGATTCGCATGGTGGCCACCAACCGCCTGACCGGCCACTCCTCCGGGTTTTTCTCGGTTTATACATTGCCACCCAACCAGGCGGTCTCCATCAAATCTCAGCAGCAGATAAACGAAAAACGGCAGCAAATCCCGGAGGAAAAAAACGTCGCTCAAATCATTCTCAAAAAAAGCCGCTCACTTTTCAGGAATTTAGATGTCGAAAAAAGCGACCTCCTGCAAGCGGTTGCCAAGGATGCCCTCTTCATCACGGGCTCCTGCCACTCGACGCCGCAAATCGCAGACAATTCCATAAAACTTGTGGTCACCTCCCCGCCCTTTCTCGACATTGTCGATTACAAAACCGACAACTGGCTGCGCTGCTGGTTTAATGGCATCGAGGCATCGGAAGTAAATATCTGGCAATTGCGCAAACCATTGGATTGGCAGGCGAGGATGCAGCAGGTTTTCAAAGAATTGCGGAGGATTCTCGTCCCCGGAGGGCATATAGCCTTCGAGGTAGGAGAGGTAAAGGGAGGAAAGCTCGCTCTGGAATCCCTCGTCGTTCCCGCTGCCAAAGAGGCGAATTTGAAACCGGTCCTGATTTTGATAAACGATCAAAAATTCACCAAAACCTCCAACTGCTGGGGCGTCGATAATCTCAAAAAAGGCACGAACACCAACCGCATCATCCTCCTGAAAAAAAGCGAGGATTGCGGGTAATTACCGAATCTTATCGGGGCGGTTGACTTTTGCCGATTGCATAAACATCGAATCCGATTTTGCGGAGCTTCGCGAGGTCGAGGAGATTACGCCCGTCGAATACGAAGGCGGGCTTTTTCATCGAGTGGTAAATCCGCTCGTAGTCGAGGTCGATAAACTCATCCCATTCGGTCAAAATTGCGATTGCGTGGGCACCTTCGGCGGCGGCGTAGGCATCTTCGGCGATAGTGATTGCCGGGGACTTCGAGTCGCCATTCAAATCGCGATATATCTGGTCGGCGGGGACTTTGGGATCGTAAATGGCGAGATTGGCCTGCTCTTCAAGCAGATCGCGGCAAATGTAGATGCCGGGCGATTCGCGGGTGTCGTTGGTATCCTTCTTGAAAGCGAACCCAAAAATTGCGATCCGTTTGTCCGAAACCGTATTGAAGAGTTTATTGACGATTTGCCGTGAAAACCTGCCTTTTTGATAATCGTTCATGGAAACGACATTCAGCCAATAGCTGGCCACTTCCCGGAGGCCGAAAACATCGCATAAATAAACCAGGTTGAGAATGTCTTTTTGAAAACAGGAACCCCCAAACCCTACCGAAGCTTGCAGAAATTTGGGGCCAATCCGCGAATCCCTTCCGATGGCTCCGGCAACTTCCCCCACATCCGCTCCGGTGGCTTCGCAGAGGGCGGAAATCGAGTTTATAGAGGAAATTCTTTGGGCCAAAAAAGCGTTGGCTACCAATTTTGAAAGCTCGGAGGACCACAGATTGGTGGTGATAATCTTCTCTCGGGGAATCCAGTTGGCATAAACGTCAACCAGGGTTTCCACAGCCTTTTGGCCGGAGTCGGTATTTTCTCCACCGATAAGCACTCGGTCGGGATTTAGCAAATCGTGGATTCCGGTTCCCTCGGCCAAAAATTCGGGATTGGACAAAACCTGGAATTCGACCGGGCTGTCCGATTCATCAAGAATGCGCTTAATAACATCGGCGGTGCGCACAGGAACGGTCGATTTCTCGACGATAATCTTATTGTTTTGGGCAACACGGGCAATATGCCGGGCACAGCGCTCGACATATTTCAGGTCGGCTGCCCGGCCATTACCAACACCGTACGTTTTGGTTGGGGTGGGCACACTGACAAAAATCAGGTCGGCCTCCCGGATGCCCGCATCGACATCGGTCGAGTAAAAGAGGTTTTTGCCCCGCACCTGCTCGACGATCTCGCCCAAACCCGGCTCGAAAATGGGAAGTTTATCCGAATTCCAGGCGGCGATGCGGGCGGCATCGATATCCACGGCGGTTATCTTGATATGGGGACATTTATGCGCGATGACGGCCATTGTTGGTCCACCCACGTAACCGGCTCCTATACAGCAAATATTCATAATTTTTGGAAAGTTATCAGTTAAATTTGAAAAAAATTCTCGGAAAAAATCAGTTTGGTTCCACTTGGTTCAGGCATTCTGGCAGGCCAGGCGAACCGAGAGGACAAATCTTTTTGCGGCCTCCTTCAAGCGTTCTTCGTCGAGAACCCCGAAGCTCAGACGAACATAATTGAAGGGAGACCCTTCCGCGAAGCAATAATCGCCGGGCACATAGAGCACTCCATCGTCGATGCAGGCATGATAAAACGGCGAACCCATGCGGGTATCAAATCCCTCCGGCGCCTCCGCCCAAAGGAGCAATCCACCGGCGGGGACATCCCATTTCCAACCCATTTCGGCCAACCCTTCTTCTTTCAGGGCATTGTGGAGAATTTGCATCTTGTGGCCATAGTGGGGACGTATTTCCCTTAAAAAATTCTCATAACGGCCATCATTGATGACTTTTTCGATGATGGCCTGAGTAAAGTTTGCCGTGCCGAAATCCTGCTGGCCTTTCACATTCAGCATTTTCCCCAGCAATTGCTTATCCGGGCAACAGCAATAGCCCACCTTCATCCCGGTGGCAAAGGGTTTGGTGAAAGTGCCCGCATAAAGGCAGGGCAAATCGGCATATTCCGGCAGGCTTAAAATACTGCGAGCCGAGAAGGGTTTTTCAAAAAACAGATCCCGATAGGCGGCATCTTCGATAACGGGCAATGCAAAATCCAGCGATTGCAGCAGTTTGCCGAGGTTTCTTTTATCGTCCTCCGGCATACAGCGAGATGAAGGGTTGGCATGGTAGGTAACCATGTAGAGAGCCTTGATACGGCCCGCATCACCATTGCGGCTCAGGCGATCTATGAGCGTACGCAGCCCATCGAGGTCGATCCTCCCATCGGCCAGAGTCGGTATGGAAACGGGTCGCACCCCCAGTCCTTTGAGCACTTCCAGATAGACGAAATAGCTGGGTTTCTCCACCAGCACGATATCGCCAGGATCGCAGAGCACTTGGGTTGCGATGTAGAGAGACTGCTGTGACCCATTGCTGATCAAAACATGATCCTGATCGAGTTCGATCGATTGTTCGCCCTGATAGGCGGATAATAGCCCGATGACCGCCTCGCGTAATCCCGGGCGCCCCGAGTTCATCCCATATTGCAGACATTCCGAACCACCAGGCAATTCGGCCACCTCGCCCACCACTTGCCGCACAAGATCGATGGGCAATGCCGCATTGTCGGTAAAACCGGCTGCCAGCGACAGGAGGTCCGGATTGCTCAAGGCATTCGCCATGAGGTGGACGATTACGGGATCGGTGAGCCGCTCTCCCAGGCCGGAATATCGCAATTTCTTGAGAACCGCTTGTTCCATTTTTTTGAGAATCGAAATTTCGGACGATTTTGGCAATCCTTATCGAGTGGGAAAAATACAGATTGCCAGACGGGAAAGAATCTCTAGTTATTAACAGCCTGGCAAGCCTTATGGGGAACATTCGGAAGAAGCTAAAGACCACATTGATGGAAGCGCTGATAATTGTACCAATTAGCCTGCTCTTGGCCTATGTCCTCTTGGGCGGATTCGCGCTTTTCTTTTCCAATGGCCTGATTTTTCCCGCCCCAGCCTCCAGTTATTCGGACAATAGCCAGATTCTGAAAATCCCCCTTTCCAACGGAAAAGTCTTTTCGGCCCTTTATATGCCCAACCCCAACGCGAAATATCTCCTCCTCTACAGCCACGGCAACGCCGAAGATCTCGGCCACATTCTACAACATCTAAAGGAATTCCACCAGTTTGGATTTTCCGTTTTTGCCTACGATTATCCCGGATATGGGACCAGCGAGGGAAGCCCCAACGAAAAAATTATCTATGAGACTATCGACGCCGCCTATGATTTCGTGACCGATGACTTATCGGTGCCCACCGAATCTATCATCGGTTATGGGCGCTCGCTCGGGGGCGGCCCCACGGCCTATCTGGCGGCGAGGGAAAAACTCGGCGGCATCATCCTCGAAAGCACTTTTTTAACCGCTTTCCGCGTCATGACCAAAATTCCTCTACTTCCCTGGGATAAATTCCGAAATATCAGAAATGCCAACGACTTTTCCAGCCCCCTGCTCGTCATTCACGGAACCGAAGACGAAATGATTCCTTTTTGGCATGGCGAAACGCTATTTGATGAGGCCCCTCAGCCCAAATCCTATTTTTGGGTGGAATCCGCAGGCCATAACAACCTGATGGATTACGCAGGATCGACCTATTGGGATACCCTCAAAGCCTTCATGAATACCGTGGAAAATTTCAATTCAGAAATGTAGTCTGCTTCGGCGGTAATTTCACCCTGATGTTTCCTGGATAAAACTACTGTTTACACAGATAAACACGGGAAAAGAAAATGTCGATCAAGAGCCAATTAGCAAATTATCTGTGTCAATCCGTGTAATCCGTGGTAGAAAAATTGGAGATTAAGATATGACCGAAAAATCCGCGCTGGTAATTTTGACCGATGGTTTCGAGGAAATGGAGGCCATCGCGCCCATCGACCTCCTGCGCCGGGCAGGAGTAAAAGTCACCACGGGCTCCCAAACCGGCAAACTGCTCGTAACGGGCCGTGGCGGAATCATCGTGCAGACCGACACCACGTTGGATGAGGCATTTCAGAGCGAATACAACCTGATCGTGCTGCCCGGAGGCCCGGGGCACGTCCACCTGCGGGCCGACGAAAAAATCATCGAACGGCTGCGCCATCAGGAAGCTTCCGGCCGTTTGATCGGGGCCATTTGCGCCGCCCCCGCCGTCCTCCACGAAGCAGGACTACTGGAAGGCAGAAAATACACCGCCCATTTCACGATGGAAAACGAACTCAAAGAAATTCAGGAAAATAGCCCCGTGGTAACCGACAAAAGCATCACCACCTCAAGAGGAGCCGGAACCGCCACCGAATTCGCCCTCGAACTGATAAGTCAACTAATCAGCCAACAAAAAGCAAAAGAAGTAGCCCAAAGCATCCACTACTGCACGGTCACAACGACCTGAAACACAAAACGACACCACCAAACAACCAGAGTCACCTCCCCACAAATACCGTTACTATCAAAAAGATCAACACGACCCTTTTTGAATTCTCCAATTTTGTAAAATTTTTTTGAGTTCTTCAAAAATATGGCTCTTTACTTAGTCCAACATGGCAAATGCCTTTCGAAGGCTGAAGACCCCGAACGTGGGCTTTCTGAAATTGGTTTGTCTGAGGTTGCCAGCGTTGCCTCGTTGGCGCGGGCGGGCGGAGTCATCGTCTCCGGGATTCGCCATAGTGGTAAAAAACGCGCTGGACAGACAGCGGACATTTTCGCTGCGAACCTTCTTTCTAAGGGTGAGGCATGTAATATGTCAGGGTTGGCACCCTTGGACGATGTTGCTGATTTGGCGCAAACGCTCGGTTTGCATCAAAACGATGGTCTGGGTTTGATGCTTGTCGGGCACCTGCCTTTTATGGAAAAGATGGCCGCATATTTGCTAACCGGATCCGATGAAAATCTCCCGGTGAAATTTCAAAATGGGGGCATAGTCTGTCTCGACAAAGAAACTGATTCAAGCCCCTGGTTCGTAAAATGGATACTGGTTCCAAATCTTACTCTCACCAATTAAGGGAAGACTACAACTCAGACTGGTATAGCAGTTTTTTTTATTCTACGGTAACTGATTTTGCCAGGTTTCGGGGTTTATCAACATCGCAGCCTCGGTGGGAGGCTATATAGTAGGCAAGTAATTGCAGTGGTATGGCGGCTAAAATCGGGGTGACGCATTCGTGGCTTTCGGGAATTAGTATGAGATCGTCGGCCAGATTTTGGGGGAAATCTTTCCCCGCCGAGGTGATGGCGATGATGGGGCCTTTGCGGGCTTTGATTTCCTGGATATTGCCCAGATTTTTCTTAAAAACTTCTCCTTTCGGAGCGATGAATACTGTGGGGCATTCGGGGCCGATGAGGGCGATCGGGCCGTGTTTCATTTCCGCAGCCGGGTAGCCTTCGGCATGAATGTAGGAAATTTCCTTCATTTTGAGCGCGCCTTCGAGGGCCAATGGGAACATCAACTGACGTCCGAGAAAGAGGAAGTCCCGGGAGTCCGCATATTTTTCGGCAATGGCCTTGATTTTATCGGCCTGACTCAAAATCTGGCTGACCTGACCGGGAACTTTTTTAAGGTCTTTAACGATTTCCACACCATCGCTGAAACTGAGGTCGCGCAGTCGCCCGAGATAGAGCGCCACCATGGCCGCGAGAAGGATTTGCGAGGTAAATGCCTTGGTCGAGGCGACTCCGATTTCCGGTCCGGCGTGCTGATAGATGCCGCCATCGGTTTCGCGGGCAATGGTTGAGCCGACCACATTGGTAAATGCGAGGGTGCGAAAACCTTTGCGCTTGGATTCCCGGAGAGCCTCGAGGGTATCAATCGTTTCACCGCTTTGGCTGATAACGAAAACGAGGGTATTTTTGTCGAGGGGAGCGTTGCGGTAACGGAATTCGGAGGCGTATTCGACCTCCACAGGGAGTCGGGCGTAGCGTTCGATGAGGTATTCGGCCACCAGACAGGCGTGCCAGGCGGTTCCACAGGCACAAAAGAGAATGCGGTCAATTTGCCTCAAATCGCGGGCCTCGATGTTCAATCCGCCAAATTTTGCCGTCGAGCCATCATCGGAAAATCGGCCCCGCATGGTGTTTTCGAGTGAAGTGGGCTGCTCGAAAATTTCTTTTTCCATGTAATGAGAGAATGAGCCCAGAACGGATTCCTCAATTTGCCAATCCACCTGATTGATGACCGGCTGCACGCTTTCGTCCATCATGGTGGTTACGGAAAAGTCGTCCTGCGTTATGGAAACCACCTGCCCGTCGTCCAGATAAACAACATTTTGGGTGCGTCCTGCAAAGGCCGAGACATCGCTGGAAATCATGTTTTCACCGTTGCCGACGCCCAAAACGAGGGGTGAACCACGCCGCGCCCCGACAATTTCATTTGGCTGGTCCGCGCAAATGACGGCAATGCCATAGGCTCCTTCGACATGGTGGAGGCTCTTGCGGACGCTCTCCAAAAACCGGTTTTTCCCATTATCCTGCGGTTCCTTGGCGTAGTGGTAAGCAATCAAGTTGGCCAACACCTCGGTATCGGTCTCGGATTGGAAACTATGGCCCTTGTTGAGCAAAAACTTCTTGATGGCGTCGTAATTCTCGATCACTCCGTTATGTACGAGGGCGATTTTGGAATCGTCGCTCAGGTGGGGATGGGCGTTCGAATCGTTGACATCACCGTGCGTTGCCCACCGCGTATGGCTGATACCCATGCGGGCCTGGAGATTTGCCTTGAGGGCTTCGGCGGCAACTACCTGGACTCGGCCTTTCTTTTTAACCACCCGCAGACGGTCATTTTCGGCCACCGCCAGACCCGCAGAGTCATAGCCGCGATATTCGAGTCGTTTGAGGCCCTCGAGCAGGATTCCCCCAGCTTTTTGTTTGCCCGTATAAGCGAAAATTCCACACATAAGAAAAAAATATTAAAAAGAGTAAATGCTGTTTGATAAACTAACTGAATGAGGCATAATGGAAGTATTAGATGAAAGCAAAAGTAATCTGCGTCATCATGGGAGGGGGCAGAGGATCCCGATTACACCCTCTTACCCAACAGCGCTGCAAGCCCGCCGTGCCGCTTGCGGGCAAGTACCGCCTGGTCGATATCCCCATCAGCAATTGCCTTAACTCCGGGCTCAACCGATTATATTTACTGACCCAATTTAACACCGCGTCCTTACATCGTCACATTCAGGAATCTTATAAATTTGATCCTTTCGGGGGTGGTTTTGTCGATATTTTATCGGCGGAACAAACCCAAACCGGCGAGCACTGGTACCAGGGAACTTCCGACGCAGTGCGGCAAAACCGGCACCATTTCAACGCTGGACCGGAGGATTTGTTTTTAATTCTTTCCGGAGATCAGCTCTACCGCATGGATTTCCGGGATATCATCGATCAACACCGAACATCCGGATCGGATGTAACCATCTCGGCGAAACCGATCCCGGTTTCCGAAGTAAGTCAGTTTGGTGTCATGCGGGTAGAGGACGACCTCTCGATTACCGAATTTGTGGAAAAACCAACCGACCACAAGATAATAGATACCCTTACGCTAAGCGATAAATTGATGGCTTCGATGAAAGGCAAACCGGGGGAAAAATACTGCCTCGCCTCGATGGGCATCTACGTATTCAATCAGCGAGTTCTATTCAACGCGTTGCAGGATACCAAAGCCGATGATTTTGGAAAAGAAGTCATACCCGGCTTACTCGGCAAAGTGGGACTTTACAGCTATATTTTCGATGGCTACTGGGAGGACATCGGAACGGTAAGAGCTTTTTTCGAGACCAACCTCAGCCTGACTGATTCGGATCCGCCCTTCAATTTTTTTGATTCCAGCCACACAATTTATACCCGCGCCCGCCATCTACCCGCTTCAAAGGTTGACCGGTGTCAAATCGACCAGGCCATAATTGCCGACGGCTGTTCTCTCACCGGCGCAAAATTGAAGCGATGTGTTGTCGGGGTGCGTTCCGTAGTCTGCGAGGGCACAACATTGGAAAACGTTATCTTGCTGGGGCAGGACATCATCGAAACGCGTGAGGAAAAACAGCGCAACAGCGATTACGATTTACCCAACATCGGTGTCGGCAACAATTGCTTTATCGAAAACGCGATTATCGACAAAAACGCCCGAATCGGCAACAATGTGCGGCTATCCCCAGAGGGCAAACCAGATCTCTTTGAAAAAGGCGATGTGATCGTGCGGGACGATGTGCTCATTGTCGGCAAGGACGCCATTATCCAGGATAACACGGTTATTTAAACAAACTATTTTCCCCTACCCCAAAAGCGCGGTGAAGATTCGCCGCAGTAACACAAACCGCCTAAAGTAGCCACTTTGAATAAAATACTAGTTTGCACCGACGGTTCCGATTACGCCCAGGTCTGCTGCCAATACGCCAACTGGCTGGCTGGGCTGATGGGTGCCAAAATCGACCTGCTTTATCTAACTGATATCCGGCAATTCGAGGTGCCGTTTATCGCCGATTTAAGCGGTAGTTTGGGGATCCAGCCCTATCAGGATATTATGAGCCAGTTGCAGGAACTGGAGCGCAAAAAAGCCCGTATGATCGAGGAATCGAGCCGTAAGGCTTTCGAGGCCAATGAACTGGGAAACGAGGTTAATTTTCACCACCGCACGGGTTTGTTGGTTGATTGCCTGGAAGATTTTGAGGCCGATGCGGATTTGGTCATGCTTGGAAAAAGGGGCGAAAATGCCAATTTCGCCACCGACCACCTCGGTTCGACCATGGAGCGAGTTTTGCGCGCTTGCAAAAAACCCTGCCTGGTCACATCGCGGAAATTTCGGGAAATCAGGAAAATCCTGCTCGCTTATGACGGTGGCCAAAGCTGCCGAAAGGCCCTGAATTTTCTGACGATTTCGGGTCCAGAGGCGATGAAAGAAATCGACTTGCACATCGTAACCGTAGTCGAGAGCGGAAATGAAGCGTTTGCCAAAAAAAGCCTGAAAGAGGCGGAATCGGTTTCAAAAGCCGCCGGTTATCAGCCCGTCTGTAAAATGCTGCACGGACATGTCGAGGAAACTCTGTCCGATTATGTGGAAGGTGAAGGGATCGACCTCCTCGTAATGGGCGCCTATGGGCATACTCGCATACGATACCTGCTCATAGGCAGCACCACCACCGCCACCCTGAGAAGTTGCAAAATACCGGTCCTCTGCTTCCGGTAAGAATAGGTCGAAGGAAAACTTACTCCGATGCCTCTGCGGCAACCTGCACTTTTACCCGTATTATTAATTTTTCCCAATACATATTGAGCGTGGCCGAATCATCTGAAAGGTCGGAAAAGAAATAGGCCAGCCATTCGTTGTGATCTGCAGTTTTGGGAGTTACCGTCACCCGGAGGGCATCTTCATCCATATTGTAGGAATAGCTTCCCCATGAGGTGTGATTTTTACTGAAAATGACCACCCACTCCTCTTCGCCGGGAATCATATGGACACCATAGGTGCCCGCTGCCAGAGCATTTCCTTCGACCTGAACGTTCTTGGAAAATTTGATGGTGGTGTTTTCGTTGGCGCCGGCTCTCCAGGGAAATTCCCGACCTTGGGTATATTCGATACCCGCATGCATCCCGTAGGGGACAAGTTCACCCCAGACTTTTCGCCCTTTAACCGCAGGTCGGCAATAAGTGACGGTCATGTCCGTCAGCCCAATTCGCTGAGTTACGGTTGCATTGGGGCTTTTTCTCGGTTTTTCCTGACCGAGGGCCACTGTCAGGCCAAGTGTAATGGCGAGCAGAAGCAGGCCGATTAACGAGATTTTTTTAGATGGTTTTGTGATTTTCATAGGAGTCTTGATAAGATTAATTATTTAAATTATGGCCGTTTGAATATCTATTTAAGAGGATATTGGTAATTTATTTCTGACAAACGGTAGATAACTTTTCTCAACCTGCCAACAAAAGAATCCAAAAAACGCTTTCGGCCTTTCTCGCGGTTTTTTATGCGAAAAATACTACACATTGATATGGATTGCTTTTACGCTGCTATCGAGTTGCGGGAGAACCCCGAATTGGCGGGTAAACCCATAGCCGTGGGTGGGCGAAGCAATCGTGGGGTGCTGACCACCTGTAATTACGAGGCGCGGGAATTCGGCTGCCACTCCGCCATGCCCACGTATCGGGCCCTGCAACTTTGCCCGGAATTGGTCATGCTCCCTCCCCGATTCGAATTCTATCAATCCGCTTCCCGGATTATCAGAAAAATCATGATGGGCTACACCCCATTGGTGGAACCGCTTTCCCTCGATGAAGCCTACTTGGATGTTTCCTATGGAAAAGACTACGCGTGGAATATCGCCAAGGAAATCCGGCAGGAGATATTCGAAACCACCCAATTAACGGCCTCCGCCGGGATTGCTCCGAATAAAATGTTGGCCAAAATCGCCAGCGATTGGCGGAAACCCAATGGCCAATTCGCGGTAACTCCAGAGCAAGTCGAGGGTTTTATGAAAAACCTTCCAGTGCGTAAGATTTGGGGGGTCGGACCGAAAAGCGCCCTGAAACTGGAAAAACACGGCATCCAAACCTGTGGGGAATTGCAGAACCTTTCGCGGACAGAGCTTCACTCGCTGTTCGGAAGTTTTGGCGCGGAATTATACGATCTTTGCCGGGGCAGGGACGACCGCCCGGTCGAACCCGAGCGCGCCCGTAAGTCTTTGAGCACCGAACACACATTTGGAAAAAATCTGAACCATCTGGAAGATTGTGCTGTCCAGTTGGAGCCGCTTTTTCAGGATTTATGCAAAGATCTTCAGGGAAGAACTTCCGGAAAAATCATCGCCAAGGCATTTTTAAAACTGAAATTCGCCGATTTTAAACAAACTACCAGAGAATGCGTCTGCCCGAAGCCAACGATCGAAGTTTACCAAAAACTGCTCGAAGAGGCCTTCCAACGAAGCAGCGAGGGGGTCCGCCTGATCGGCGTTGGGGTACGATTCAAGGAGGAAGAGTCCAAGAAAAAGAAAAGTACCCAACAACTCAATCTCTCGTTTTCAAAAGAACCCGATCACCCCGCCTGATATAGGCCCACAAATGTGGTAATACACAGAAAGTATAGACACTGCGTCCCAAAACGAATACCAAGGAAATCGATGAAAAATTTAATCAAAACAATTATATCGGCAGTTATTTTACTGATTGGCGGAAACTGGCAACTGTGGGCCGAAGTTCCGGCATTTATTGCGGCGATGGAAGGTTCTTCGGTCCCGATGAATTCTCCGGCCAAAGCTCCCGGCGAGTGGATTATGGCGCATGTCGATGTGGAGACGACCGGTTTGGTGCCCGGTTACCATGAGATGATTGATATCGGCATCGTCATGACCGATTTGGAGGGTAAGGAGCTGGACCGGCTTTTTCTACGCATCATGCCGGACCATCCCGAGCGAGCAGCGCCCGGCGCGGTGGCGGTTAACGGGTTCTCGGTCGAACTGTGGACGGAGCGCGGATTTATCAACACAAAGGAGGCCGTTGAGCAAATGATCGCCTTTCACAAGCGTGTCGCCGATGGCAGAAGCGTGCTTTTTGTGGGTTACAATGCCTGGTTCGATATTTCGTTTGTCGATCACCTATTTCGAGGATCGGGCAGGACATGGCGTGAGCTTTATCACTACTTCATTCTCGATCTGCCTTCGATGGCCTGGAGTCTGGGTGTGCACGATCTGTTCGGGAGCGAATTGGCGGAAAATCTGAATATCGAGCCGGAAACCCATGACCCGCTCAAACACACCGGGATGACCGGAGCCGAATCGAATGTGACCGTTTACCGGGCAGTCCTGAAACGAGCGCGGGAGCTGCCAAAGGCGGACCATTAAGGCGCAGCCGACTTATCCTCGACGGTAAGACGGATTTCGGCTCCATTGGCGCGAATTTCGGGGACGTACATGGCCTCCCCGAGTACCGGAAGCGCGTGGAATTCTCCGGGCGTTTCGGCCCGCAAACGATACCGGATTTCCCAAAATCCTTCGGGCAATTTGTCGATAAAAAGGGCCACTTTTCGGTCGCGTAATTCCTGGTAAACCCAAGTCCGGCGTCCCGTCAGTCGCTCATTTTCAGCCGCGCCTTTAGCCTCAAGCTCCCCTACCCTGATTTCTTTGGCGAAAAGGGCCTCACCGCTGCGAATTTGGACGGCCTCGAAACCGGCGGGCTTCAGATCCTCGAACATCAGGTATTCGTAATCGTTTTTACCCTCGATGGTGAGGACCACTTCGACGCGGTCGCCACTCTCCAATGTATCGCCGTCGTCGAGGGGCACTTTCTCTTCGACAAAGCCTTTGAGCAATGTCGGCACGGCGCGGATTCGATGATAATCCCGCTTGATGAATATCTCGTTCCCGGCGGGGGGCACGGGTTCCTCGAGGCTGAAAAATTCCGCCTGAGTGGAAAAATAAAGACTGCCCTGACCCGAAAGACGGCGAATTTCCACCTCGTTGCCGCCGTCTTGCAGCCATTCGCCGGGCACCTGCCAACTACTCGGGCCACTCAGCCAATCATCACCACCTGCCGGGCTTTCCGCCAAAACATGGCCGTTGACCTGTATTTCGTAGGCGAGGTCCGATTGCAGTTCACTGGTGGTTTCGAGGTATTGATTGAGAGCCATCAACACGATGGCCGAATCGCGGGTATTACTCCAGTGAGCCCCCCGGCGGTTTTTCACCAGCCAGTTCATGGTCGGCTCGATCAAGTCACTTTCGGGTTCGATGGCAAGGAGGGCCATGAGAACAAAAGCGGTCGATTCCACTCCGCCGTCGGACCACCGCCAGTAAACCCCACCCTTGCCCCAATGCGCGGTGGCCATCACTGCCGGAGAGGTTTCCCCATTTTGCGAAAGGAGAAGCGATTGGTCGGGAGTTCTGTCAATTTTCACTCCGTCGCGAAGGTTTTGGACGAGCAGCTTGGCTTCCTCCTCGAAACCGAAATACTGTGCCGACAGAGCCAGAAGAGCGCGGGTGAAAGCGTTTAATTGCTCACGATTGCGCATGAGGTTGAGAAATGCCGCCGCCTCGAAGCGCGAGGGCCGTTTCTCCTCCGCATTGGAAAAACGCGATGCCAGGGCGTGAAGCATCCAGGTTTGCAGGTCGTAGGAAAACTCCGCTTCCACGAGCATTTTTTCCAGATGGGAACGTGCGCGGTTCAGGGACGATTCCTTGACCACCACACCAGCCTGCTCGGCAAGGGTCAGCCCCCAGACCACATAGGCGGTCATGTAGGGATCGGTCGCACCTTCTTTCCACCAGCCCCAACCGCCATCGGAGTGCTGAAAATCGTAGAGCCTTTTCAGTCCGGCATCGACCATTTTGTCCAGCTCGCGCAAATCCTTGGCCCCGCCTTGATGGGTGGCATCGGCATACTCCTTTTCGAGGCCTCCGAATATTTTACCGGCGATGTCGGCGGGATTCAGGTTGAGGTCGCGAAGGGTTTTTGTGACCAGAGTCGAGGGCAGAAAACGGCTCAGGGTTTGCTCGGTGCAGCCGTAGGGGTAATCGATCAAAAAGGGCAACGCATCCAGCATTGCCACCGCCAGGCTCGGCGTCACCTGCACGGTAAGAGTGGTGGATTCCTTATTCCGCTCGGCGGGCAGATCGAGCGAGACCGTCATGGCATCGCCTTCGAGTCTTCCGGATTTACCGATAAATTTTTCGATTCCGTGCTCGTAAACGGCATAGGTTTTCTCCATCGCATCGGCGAAGTTCCGGCTTCTACCCGTGAGCTTGATCTTGACCTCACCGGGAGTTTTGGGGGCCACCCTCCAATCGATTTGCGCCTGTGAATTGGCGGGAATAGAAATTTGTCGGGACGGACTCTCTGTAGTCTCAACACCGCCATCCATTTCCAGAAGAGCCTCAACGGGCATCGGAACCGATGTATTATTATGAAAAACACCGGATACCACGAGTTGGTCGCCGGTCACAAAAAATCGCGGGGTCTGCAAACTGGCGATAAGGGGCAGGCGCGTTTGCCGGGTATCTGTGGCTGCTCCGAAACGACTTTTCTGAGCCACACCCCGCGCCGTCGCCCGCCAGGTGGTGAGAGAATCGGGAAAGGTCACCTCGATTTTAGCCAAACCATCTTCATCGGTCAAAATATCCGGCTGCCAAAAAACCGTCTCCCGGAAATCCGTCCGAACCTGAACGGTGGGTTCCTGGCGTATTTCCGAGATCGCATCCATTGGTGACATCGCTTGCCGCCCAAATTGCTCAAGCTCGCCCATCAACTCCTCAGCAGTTGTAAATGTATCCTGCCTGTAAGCCCCTCGCTTAACCGAGCCTGAGCTATTAGCAGCAAATGTTATTTCCGAGGCTGGAAGCGCGGTATCAGATGCTACCTCTGTCGCATCCGGTTTACTCTTTTCAATATCTTCAAATTTGAAATACGGCTTCTCATCGAAAGTGCTACTGGTCTGGATAGCGTAATAGCGTTTCTGACCAAAGAAATATTGACGAATATCAGACGCAAAATCGGGCTGGATGTAGTAAACTGACTCGTCAATGAGTCCGAGGGAGATTTCGGCCGAAACGGGCTCACCCTGCCAGTCGGTGGCCTGTAGGGTGTAGGAACCTTTTTCGCCCGGTTGGTAGCCTTCGGAATCGGCGGTGACTTCGATTTCCAGAAAATTTCGCTCGGGGGGAACGACGATTTCCTTTTGCTCCATAAAAAGCTCGTGATTGGATACCATGAGGGCTTCCAGAAAAGTATTGGGTATGTGTTCGTCACCAATATCCACGTAGAGGAGCTTGACCGTGCCATCCATCCGCAGGATTTGGTAAGATTGCAGGTTATTTGCCCCCACGCTGAAAAGAACGGTGCGGCCCGAAGCGGGGGTTGAAATCATGACCGGCGCTTTTTCACCGGGCCGGAAAGTGTCTTTGTCCACCACGATGGAGACTCCACCGGGGCGATAGCCGATATCGGCGCTCCCTTCGGTGCTGGCCCAAAATGCGGTGTCTGCCTTGATGGGTTGTCCATTATTTTCCCGACTTACCCAGGCGACTTTAAAATAGCCTTCTTTGGGAACAACTATGCGATAAACGGCCTCGCCCTTATCATTGGTTGTGACCGTGGTCACCTCGATTTCCTCGGTTTTATAGCCTTCTTTCTTCAACCGATAATCGCTGGAGGAAGCCCCGAAGGAAAACCGCCGCCCGGATTTTTCCCGCAATTCCTCCATTTGCTTGCCGGAAATCTCCCTGCCCCGGTCATCGGTCCAGATCTCTCTCCAATACTCATGAGTGAGCCGCAACCGACCATCTGCGGAAATGGGTCGACTATTGGCATCGAGAGTGCGAACAGAAATTTCGGCAGTATCTCCCGGCTGGTAAATTTGATGCTCCGGTTGAAGGTAAACATAATAGCCTTGGCGGGTAACTTTGAGGGCCTTGGAAGCTGTGATTTCACGCCGCGAGGCATCAGTAACCCGTGCTTCCACCGTGTATTGAAAATCCGTGTCGGACGATTGCGGTGTATCGAAGGAAAATGAGGCCGCACCGGTGGAATCGGTTTGCAGGGTCTCGCGTTTTATTACTGATCCGGGTCCACCGTAATTCAGGTATCGGTTTTGGTCTCCCTGATTGAAATACAACCAGCTATACTCACGCTCCGGCATCCACCAGTGGTAAAAAGGACTCTGGTAAATGACAATTTCGATTTCCGCGTTGGGAACGGGACCACCAAAATAATAGTCCGCCTGGATTTTACCTGTAACGGTATCGCCCAAACGAAAAACCTCCGGCCCCTCTTCATCACCACCCGCGATGCCTATCTCAACCTTGAAATCCGGCAGTTTGTACTCTTCCAGACGAAACAGTTGGGTGTAGCCTATATTCTCACCAGTAGATTGGCGAGTTAACTGAATTTGATAAGAGCCGAGGGACATCTCCTCGGTCAGGGAGGTTTCTCCCCAAGCGGCCCCGAAGGCATTGAGTCGCAGAATTCCCTCGTCCACTTTCTGACCACGCGAATCTATGAGGGTGAACTTGATTTGCTCATCGGTGGGGACGCGATAGCTGTCGGCATCGTGCTGTCGGGCGATGATCTTCCATTTGGCGGTGCCGCCAGGTCGATAGGCTGGCCTGTCCGCGTAAGCATAGACCTTCCATTGAAAATCCTGGCGGTATCCATAAGAATATCCCTGCGATAAAGCGAAAGCCTGGCGGCCTTCCCTCCGTGCGCTGGCAAAATACTCTCGATGCTGACTTTTTTCCGTAAATTGAAAATATACCAGACCATTTTCATCCGTAATGCCCGCCCTTTTGTTAATATGCTTATTTCTTCCGTCGTAGCTGCTTTCCCATAAGACAACTTCGGCTTCCACCATAGGTGTCCCGGTAAAGGAATCGCACATAAAGGCCAAAACCTCATTTTCAGTTGATTTCAAGACCAGCGCGGCGTCGGTCACCAAAAGTAGGTCGCGGACTTCGCTACTACCTCCAACCGCTTCAACCACATAGGCCCCAGCGGTAACCTCGATGTCGAGTCGGTATTGTTCGGAGAGCCGGTAGTAAGGTCGTTTGGCCTTCTCATCCAGAGTGAACGAATGGAAGGCTTCCATTTCCTCGATATCGATAACATCCAACCAATCTCCAGTATCGTGATATTCGGAATTCTTGAATTGAATCGCCTTGGTCATCTCGATCGGATAGAGTGAAATTTCGACAGATTCCAAATTTCGCCAGTTGAGAATAATTTCCGGCTCCGAGCCCGGCAGGTAGGTGTGGGTGAGATAGACACTCAGTTGCGGCTCAATGATCCTTTTGATGGCATCCTTCGCATTCCGATAGTATTGGGTTTCACCTTTGCCGAACTCGTCTAGAATTCGCTGGTAGAGGCTCAGTGCTTTTTCATAGTCAGGTTCAAGGAGAAGGTCTCCGTTGTCGTCATAGGAGGTAACTCCGCTTCGGGCTGCCCATTGAGCATATTGAAACAGGGCATCATCATTCCAGGAGCTTTCGCCACCCAGATTAATTGCTGCAGAATATTCCTCCGCTACGCGTGCAAGTAATTGTGGCCGACTAGTTTGTTTACTTAGCGCCATTGCCAACAAATAATGTGCATGCGCTTGATCTTCCGCAGCTACGGCAATTTTGAGCACATTTTCGAGGACATCAATTGGGAGAATATTACCATACCAATAGCCATAATACTGGTCTGCGGGATCCGGATTGCCCGCAGCCTTCCATACTATCCCCAGATAACGGCTGCGGGCAGTTTCCAGGTCTTTAGAATTAGCCCAAAAATCAAGGGCGCGTTGATAATGAGTCCATGCTGTACTCAAATTGCGGGAAAAAGGCGGAAACCACCAGGAATCGCCGAGGGATTCCTGAATATCAGCCCAGAGTATGGGGCTAGGGCCATCCAGCTTTTCCAATTCCAGGGCCAGTTTTTCCAGATCCTTGTGTGCTTTTTCGATAGGGCCGTAATCCCCGCCCCCGCCTGCTACCGTGACTCTCCAAAGGGTATCACTCAGCCGATATCGCACCCAGCGTGCTTCCGAGGGCGTCAATTCCAGCTTCAGAGCTTGTCCGTAAACCTCTTTTGCAAGAGAATAGCTCTTGTTGCCATAGTGAACCTCAGCCTCGGCCCTCAAATCGGCAAAACTTTGCGCAACCGGGCTCTCATCAGGCGCCAAAACCGGTTCCTGATCTTGACCAAGGGCGACCGAAAACATCAGTCCAGCGGCCAAAATGGCTATTGCGAAGACTTTCACTTTTGTGAAGTTGATTCCATTTATAGAAAGGTGTCCCTGCATTATAGTTCCGTTATTAACAAATTTATCCCGTCTTTACGATAAAAGAATAAACGATTTAAACAGGAATTTATTAGAAAAATTCCGAAATTATTTTGCCCAGCCTCGCTGAATAGGCTCTCATCGACCCTTGTGATACCACCACCAAAAGATATTCAGGCCATCGGCAATGAAATCGCAGTCCTTTGGCAGGACGGCCGCGAGGACTATTTTCCCATGGCCAAACTACGGGCCTACTCCCCCAGCGCGGAAAATACCGGTGAGATGGACTTATTCGGTCGACGCGAAGGAGGGAATGGCCCAAAGGAATTTCCCGGTGTCGAGGTAATCGACTGGCAGCAGGTCGGCAGCTACGCCCTGCGCTTCAATTTCAGCGACGGCCACCACACCGGCCTCTACAGTTTTCAATACCTCCGGGATCTGGGCGAAATGACACGAAAATAAGGCGTTATTTCGACAACTGCTTCGTCTTCGTCTTCCTCTTGCTCTTCGTCTTCTTCCGTTATTTTTTTATTTTCAACATAGACGAAGACAAAGAGGGTGAGGAGGAGGAAGATTAAATTGTATCCTTATATTCACCCGATTCGGATCTGGCCCAATCCTGAAATCACCGTTTAACAGCTCGCCAAAATCTCGTCCTCTACGGGTGCTTGCAGGGGCAGAGTGAATGCAAATAGGCAGCCACCCTCGGGCCGGTTGCGGAAGGATATTTCACCGCCGTGTGATTCAACGATTTTTTTGCAGATAGACAGCCCGAGTCCCGTGCTCATTTCTCCCCCGGTGGGTTTGACCGAGGTAGTCCCAAATTCCAGAAAAATGTTGGGAACTTCATCCTCGGGGATACCGGGGCCTTCATCGGCCACCTCGCATCGCAACGTATTGCCACCATTGTGCAGATTGATTTCCACCGATCTCTGCGGCGGCGAAAATTTAATGGCATTACTCAACAGATTATCGATCACCCGGCGAATCTGCCTCTGGTCGAATGGAATATTGGGCAACCGGCCTTGGTCCTTGAGTTGAATCTTTATTTCCTTTTGGGCCGCGTTGAATCGAAATAGAGTGACGGCGCTCCGAACCACTTCCTCGAGGTCATTGGGTGTGGTGGGTGTCGATTCTTTGCGATCCTCACGGTGGTCGGTTACGGCGTAGTCGATGAGGTCATCCACCAAGGCGAGCATGTTGTCGGAAGCCGAAAAGATGCTTTGAATAATTGAAACCTGGTCGCTGTTCATCGGTCCGGCAACGCCATCGCCCAAAAATTCGGCCAGCCCACGAATCGAAACGAGGGGATTTTTCAGGTCGTGGGAAACGACTCCCATGAGTTTGCTTTTGGCCTGATTGGCTTTACGCAGCGCTTTTATATAATCCTTGTGAATGCCCATCAATGTGCGTAATTCGAGGTGGACCTTGATACGGGCCAAAGCCTCCCCCGCGCGAAAGGGTTTGGTGATATAGTCGGAACCACCGTCGGAGAGCGCTTTAACCACGGCGGTGGTGTCTGCCTTGGCGGTGAGAAAAATTACCGGCAAATCGACACAGCCGGGCAGTTTCTTGATTTCCCGGCAGGTTTCGTAGCCATCGAGCCCCGGCATCACGATATCGAGTAAAACAAGATCGGGCTGAAACTCGGGAATCATTTCCAACCCCTCCAGACCGCTTCCCGCCTCGTCCACCACGATACCCTTGGTTTCAAGTACGCGGCGGACCAAACGGCGAGTGGTCACATCGTCGTCGATCACGAGGATTTTCTGCCCCGTCAGCTCAATTTTTATCTGTGCGCTCATAGTCGTGCTCCATGCTCAGAAGCACATCACATATGTCGGCCAGGAATGGATGAAATTAACCCGATTTAATTCGAGAAATCGAACCAACCGACAGACAATAAACGTTTTAGGGCCAATAGCCTCGCCCTCAGGCCAGACCTCGTTCGCTCTTTTCGATAAATTCGATAATAATCTTGATGATGGTCGATTCCGAGTCTTCCTCATTCCGCAATTTATCCATTGCCTGAGAGCGATTTAACCCACTGCCGTAAAGTATTTTGAATACCCTCCGCGCCTGCAAAATCTCCTCCTCCGAGCAACCATGTCGCTGCATCCCGATTTTATTTACGGCCCGCACCTTGGCCGGATTGCCGTCTGCGATCATATAGGGTGGCACGTCTTGCACTACTTTGGCGCAGCCTCCCAAAAATGCATTCCGCCCGATGCGGCAAAACTGGTGGATCGCCGTCAAACCTCCGATGATTACATTGTCCTCGATGGTGACATGCCCCGCCAGCGTGCCGTTGTTGCTCATTATCACATGATTGCCCACCCGGCATTCGTGGGCCACATGGGCATAGGCGAGGAAGAAGTTGTCGCTCCCGACCGTGGTGCAGCCATCCTCCGTGGTTCCCCCATGCACTGTGCAGCACTCCCGGAAAACATTGCGATCTCCAATCACTAAAGGCGGGTGCCCACCGCCAAATTTAAGATCCTGGGACTTACCCCCAATTGCTGCAAAGGGAAAAACTTCGCATTCAACCCCGACAGACGTATTGCCCTCGACCGCTGCATGGTGGTGTATCACCGTCGATTGCCCAATCCGCGCCCGCGCCCCGATGTAGGCAAATGCGCCAACCGATACGTCTTCAGCGAGTTCTGCGCCCTTTTCAACAACAGCGGTGGGATGGATTATAGCTGCCAATTTCGCGATGCCCGGTTGGGTTTGTTTGCACAGATGCCAGGTGGCATATTGCCCTGACTCGAAAAAATAAAAACGGGTGGAGACAGCGATAAAAAGTTAATCTTCATCGGTCGCATCCATGATGGTGAACATCAAATCCGCCGAGGAAACCACCTGACCCGCCACCTGGCAGGAACAGGTAGCTGCGGCTATTTTATTGGCCCGGATCTTGGTTATCTTGACGCTGATAACGAGCTGATCTCCGGGGCTGACCGCGCGGCGAAATTTCACCTTGTCGCAACTCATAAAAAACGCGACTTTCCCCTCGCTGGCCACCCGGCGCAGCATGAGCACCCCGGCGGCTTGGGCCATGGCCTCGATCTGCAAGACGCCGGGCATAACGGGCATTCCTGGAAAATGGCCATTGAAATAAGGCTCGTTGAAGGTCACGTTCTTCAACGCCACCAACTCGTTTTCATCGACTATTTCGGTTACACGGTCAATGAGCAGAAAGGGATACCGGTGGGGGAGAATATCGAGAACCCGGCGAATATCGAGGGCCGTCTCGTCGGTTGAGACATAGGTTTGGGGTGCTTTCGCCTTTTTCTTTTTGGCCTTGGCTGCGCCGGTTTTAATTTCTCCAAAACGCTCGGTCAGGGCCGCTGCCAGCTTCGAGTTGAGCGCGTGGCCGGGTCGGACCGCCACAATATGCGCCTTGAGCGGCTTCCCGACCAGACACATATCCCCGATAATATCCAGTATCTTATGCCGCACAAATTCATCTTTAAACCGCAGGGGCTCTTTCGAGAGTATTTTGTCGCCCTTGATTACGATTGCGGAATCGAGACTGCCACCGCGAATCTTGCCGCGTTTTATAAGCTCCTCGATGTCCTCGTAAATGGTGAATGTGCGCGCCGGAGCGATTTCGCTGAGATAGGTATCGGGATCAATATCGATCGAGAGATGTTGGGTATGGATTCCGCGATCATCGGCCGAGGTGCAGGTGATTTTGAGCCCATCGTAGGGAAGCGCGACGAGCGAACGGTTTCCATCGCTGACCGATAAAGGCTCATCGATTTCCATGTAGCTGCGCTCTTTTTCCTGTTCTACCGGCTCCGCTTCTTTCAAAAGTTGGACAAAATGCCGGGCCGACCCGTCGAGGATGGGCGGTTCCGCACCATTCAACTCAATGGCTACATTATCCACACCATAACCATTCAGGGCGCTCAATACATGCTCCACTGTCAACAGCTTGGCATGACCCGAGACCATTCCGGTGTTGCGATAAAGATCGGTTACCAAATTCGCACGCGGCGCGATTTCCGGTTTCCCATAGAGGTCGATCCTGCGAAAAACGATCCCGTGATCGACCGGCGCCGGTTTGAGAGTGAGCTGCACCTCTTCGCCTGTGTGCAACCCCTTTCCCTTGATGGAGACTTCGCGCAAAATTGATCGCTGTTTCATAGAGTAGGGTCGAAATTCCCCACCTTAGGCACAGTCATCCGATTGTAAAGCGCGGAAATTTCACCTCGGAATATTGACAGAAAGTGCTCAAACACCATATTGACCAGTTTTCTGACTAGAACCTATCACCAATATACAAAATGGCTTCTCCCACAGATATTCGAAAAGGCAAGGTGATTAACTATAACGGCATACCCCATCTGGTGTTGGAGATGCTGCATCGCACCCAGGGTCGCCAGGCCGGTTTCGTCCAGTCAACCTTGAGAAATCTTCACTCGAACTCGACTACCACAACCAAATTCCGAAGCACAGATTCCGTCGAAATTCTGACCACCGATACCCAAAGGCTCGAGTACAGCTACAATGACCGTGAAGGTTGTCATTTTTTGCACCCGGAAACATTCGAGGACACTATTTTAGACGAATCTTTTGTAGCAGATGCCCGCAAATTCCTCTCCGAGGGTAATATCTACGAAATCCTGTTTGTGGAGGAACGGGCGGTGCAAATTCAGTTGCCATCCTCGGTTGAACTCGAGGTTGTCGAGGCGCCGCCTGCGGTGCGTGGGGATACTTCCGGGGCAGCACTCAAGCCGGTCACTGTAAAAACGGGTTTAGTCGTGCAAACGCCCCTTTTTATCGTCGTCGGCGACTCCATTCGTGTCAGCACGGCCGACAATTCCTATCTGGGAAGAGTTTAAAGCTCCAGCCCTCGGTCAGGAGATAGGTTCTAAAAACGCAATACTGGTGTGGTATCAGGCCACCCGTTCGACGATAAGCTGAGGCGGATTTGGGCGTTTGGGGGCCAGACGATAGGCGGAACGCAGGTATTCGAGCGAACTGTCCAGCCGCACTTCGTCGTTGTAATGGATCATCATGAGAGGTTCACCTTGTTTGACCTGAGTGCCCACTTTCTTGATTTCAGAAACACCCACAGTCGGCTCGTATATGCCTTTTTTGTCTGTGGCCAGCATTTGCACCCCCCGGGCAATCATCCCGGCATTGATGGTATGGACATAGCCTCTTTTCGGCGCGGGGAGTTTACGCACGTACTTGGCCTCAGGAAACTTGCTCTCATCGTCGAGCCAATCGGCCTTTCCACCCTGTGCAGCGACCATTTGCTTAAATTTTTCCAAGGCAGAACCATCTTCCAGATGCCTCAATACGGTCTGTTTGGCTGACAGTGTGGAACCGGCCACACCGGCCAATCGGACAATTTCCATTCCGAGTTTGAGAACCAGCTCTTTAAGGTCTTCCGGTCCCTCGCCGCGAAGCAATTGCATCGCCTCCCTTATTTCCAAGCCAGTGCCCACAGTATCACCCAGTGGCTGATTCATGTCGGTAACAAGCGCCACGCAGCGGCGTTTCATCGAACGCCCTACCCGCGTGATTGATCTGGCCAGTTGCCGGGCCTGTTCCACATCCTTGATAAAGGAACCGTTCCCCCATTTCACATCGACTACCAGGCCTTCCGCGCCTTGGGCAAGCTTGCGGCTGAGGACGCTGCCGGTGATCAGCGGGAGGCTTGGAATGGTGGCGGTTTTCCGACGCATCGCGTAAACTATCTCATCGACCGGGGCGATCTCGTGATTTTGCTCGACGATGGCGCAATTGACGGTGGATAGCAGATGGACAAATTTATCGAGGTCGGCAACCGGGTTGAATCCGGGAATGGC
The DNA here is from genome assembly GCA_021772515.1 of Opitutales bacterium. Classification (GTDB taxonomy): domain Bacteria; phylum Verrucomicrobiota; class Verrucomicrobiia; order Opitutales; family UBA2987; genus JAJFLU01. The sequence goes on along the minus strand of JAJFLU010000053.1, from coordinate 23,003 downwards.
GGATAATTTATCCAGATTGCTGATGACAAACTCCTCGTCCACGCCATTCATCATGGGCATGACGACCCCACAGGCGGCGGCCAGTGGAGCCAGCACGAGTGAGGTTTTGTCTCCCACCCCGCCGGTCGAATATTTGTCGATTTTGGGTTTTGTGATTTTAGAAAGATCCACAACTTCCCCCGAGAGCATCATCTCCTCGGCTAAACAGGCCGTCTCCTGTGCGGACATCCCCTTAAAATAAATCGCCATAGCCAGAGCCGCCAACTGGAAATCGGGTAGGCTGCGATCCATAACGGAATCTACGACATGACGAATTTCATCCAGCGAGAACTCCCCTCCATCCCGCTTTTTTTCGATCAAATACTTGAACGAAGGCTTGATGAACTTGCGCGGTGATAACAGTTTTTTCCTCATTTTATTAATTGCTTTGACGGCAGTTGTTTTAGGAAAGCCATAAGCCATTTATTATTAGGCCATTAAGAATAGGCGTGTCGAGCATTTTCTGAAATTTGCGTTCCTCGCCACCCACTCAAAATAGGATAAATCGGCGAAAGACAACGATTTCAGAAAATGCGGAAATCTGTATTATTTTTCTATTTTTGATGGATATTAGGAGATTCCACTCTTGCCCCATCCCTTCTTTAAGCCATTCCATTAGGCACTTTACTATGGAAATTTGGTTTGATCCTTCCCTTTATCTGGACCGGCAAATACGAAAAGCCGCCGCCCAAGGCGACCTCCTCGACGAGTCTTTCGACCCCCAACTGCGCTCTTCGGATCCGAGACATGGCGATTTCCAGGCCAATGGCGTGCTGCCTGCCTCGAGAAAATCCGGCCAAAATCCGCGCGAGATCGCCTTGCGACTGACCGAGACGCTCGAAAAGTCCGAAGGCATCGACGGAAATTTGGTCGAATGTGCCGTTGCCGGGCCGGGATTCATAAATTTTCGTCTCAAGGCCCCCTATTTGATGGGTTGGCTGACCGCTCACAAAACGCGAGAGCAGCTCCATAATGCCGCCTCCGGCCTCTTTACGGGTAGGAGTTTCATCGTTGATTACAGCTCCCCCAATACCGCCAAGCAGATGCACGTCGGCCACATCAGATCCACGGTGATCGGTGAGGCTCTCTGCCGCTTGGTCGAGTTCTGCGGGGCCGCCGTTCAAAGAGACAACCATATCGGAGACTGGGGCACGCAGTTCGGTATCCTCCTCTGGATCATCAAGAAACACGGCTACGACCCCATGCTTCCCACCTCGGACCCACTGGCCAAACTGGAGGTACTCTATAAAGAAGGGGTCGCCTTGACCAAAGAAGATCCAGCAGCCCTCGATGAGGCCCGACAGGAGCTGGTTGACCTGCAAAATGGAAACGCGGAAAACCTCGCCATCTGGAAAAATATCAACGCCGTCAGCTACGGCGCTTTCGAAAAAATTTACGAGCAGCTTGGCATACGATTCGACACGGTCTTGGGGGAAAGTTTCTACCGCGACGATGTGGAGCGCATTTATCGCGAATTGATCGATTCAGAGGTCGCCAAAGAAAGCAGGGGCGCATTGGTGGTCTTCCACCCTGAGCATCCGCGCTTCTGCAAACAGCCGTTTATCATTCGCAAGACGGACGGTGCGAGTAACTACGGCACCACCGACCTCGCCACCATCCTCCACCGGGTCGAGCACTACAAGGCATCGGATATCCTCTATGTGGTCGATTCACGACAAAGCGACCATTTTGCTCAGCTTTTTTTAACGGTGCAGAAATGGTTCCAGAAAAAGCCCCTGCCTATTCCGCAGCTCGAGCACATCAGCTTCGGCACCATTTTGGGCAATGATGGCAAGGCGATCCGCACCCGCGATGGTGAACCCGTAAAGCTGAAGGATCTGCTCGATGAGGCGATCGATCGCGCCTACGCAATCGTCTCCGAAAAAAATCCCGAGTTGGGTGAAGATGAACGCCGCAAGGTGGCCAAGGTTGTCGGACTCGGGGCGGTCAAGTATGCCGATCTCATGCAAAACCGGACGAGCGACTACCTGTTTTCCTGGGCAAAAATGCTCAGTTTCGAGGGAAATACGGCCCCCTATCTGCTCTACGCGGTGGCGCGAATCCACAGTATTTTCCGCAGGGCAGGCCTCCAGCCCGGCGAAGGAGAGGAAAACGCCTCCGATTTCGATACCGAACCGGAAATGGCCCTGGCCCGTAAATTGGTGGAGTTTTCGTCAGCCCTCAATCAGACATTAAGCGATTGGAGACCCCATTTTCTCTGCGGCTACCTCTTTGAATTGGCGGGGGTGTTCAGCACTTTCTACAACGCTGATAAAGTCATAGTTGACGATCCACAGGTCCGTGCGCGCCGCTTCATCCTCTGCGCCCGCACCCTTCTAATCCTCGAAACGGGCCTCCACCTGCTCGGCCTCGAAACGCTCGAAAGAATGTAACGCAGTAACGGTTTCCATTTTCCAAAAAATCTCCTACCACCGCTACCGCAAACACACCTCGAAGAGCGACCAAAGCCCGATCCATTACAAAGAAAAAATTAGACCCCATGGGGGGCACAGAAAATAAAACCCCTTACCCAAATCAAGCAATCTGACAAACAAACCAACAACCAAAAATAAGAGAATCCCGTGTCCTATAAACCCAGTACACTTCACCCGAGGATTTCCAAAAAGAGGACACACCGTAGCAAAGGTAACGCCAATTGTTGACGAACCTTGATCCCCGCTTCTCAAAGTGGATGCAATCCACTGACCCGCTGCTTCCACACACTGGATACTTTCGAGGGAGTAAACAATCAGCCTATGTCCTTACATAATTATCTCTATGCTAATTCTAATCCAATAATAAAAATTGATCCAAGCGGGAAGTCTACTTTGGCAGAATTTAATGCTGTTTTTGGAAAAATTGGACAATTAACGCCTTAGCGGTTCCCGTTATCCGAGCAGTTAATACCGCAGATTCGATTTCGGACGCTGTCAATGCGGTCCAGGGCATTTTTGGAGTCCTAAAAAGTGGTCCAGTCCTATCATCTCTAAGAAATACTTGCAGCTTTTTTAAGGGAACAAACCACGATGGTATATAGATCTTTTGTATACAAATTATCGTCGAATATTGAGTCGTTCCTTACCTCATTGGTCAGCTATTATCGCCAATAGATTCTGAGATATCAAAGGGTTCGCTATCCATCTGCCAAATTTGGGAGGAATCCCTCAGTTTCCGATACCGACGGGGATTAAATTAGGAAAGAAGAAGGTTACGATAATCGCCGGCGGTGTAAAACAAGGTGGCCGTATCTTTGGAGTTGGGCTAATTTTAAAAGGTCGTAGTGCAGGTGTAAAACAAATTTGGAGAATGGACCTTCTTCGATTCCATAGAGGAAGCCAAAATTGGGCTGACCCCAAGAAAGAGATTGCAGTTTGGCGAGATGGCGAGTTTCATTATCATGTAATGAAGTTCAGGTAAACGAAATGGATGACCTAAAAGAAGCCGAGTATTTTCTTTTGTTTCTGGCGTTGAGCAAATCGGAGAAATTGAGTTACCTTCCTGGGTCTATGGAGAAAGCGAGGTTTCACTTGTCCGAGGCCGATCTCGAAACAGAGAACCCTCTCTTGCTGATGGCCTGCTTGTGTGTAGATTGCTTTAGTGGGGAGCTTGAAGGAATAGAGGATGAAGGGTATGCGATTCTGAGGGAGTTAAGAAGTGTTCTTGCCTTGGCGACAGATAGCGGTGTTGATTACATTTGGAACTTGAAAGACAGCGATCTGTTGGAAATCGGAAAAGCGGGAATGTTGTGGGAGGCCGTAGAGAGGCTAGCGAAATTGGCGTTAGTTAATATGAAAATACCTAGAACAAATAAGCCTATGCCATTTGATTCTTTGATCGGTCCACATGATCGATGTGGTTAGAACAAGTCGCGAATGAGTTTTAGCTATCCTATTTCAACTGAGATGTTTTTCAATAAAAATAATAAGAATCCTAGGTTGCCTAAGGTCGCCTATGAATGGTCAGACCAATATTACGAGTTAACCGAATTTTATGATACTTCTGTGATAGTGGTTCATTTAACTATGGATTTATTTTCAATTGGTGCCGATTCGATTTTTCCTGACTCAAATTTAATCACTCAATTGAAATTGGATGATTTGGAGCCAGAACAGTTTTGCTTATCAATAAAACAAGAGTACAACCTTGATTATTCTCCAGAGGATTTTATTGCTAGCGAAACGATAGATGGATTGATTCGGTCTCTTCGGCTTGCTCGACTTGCAGATAAAAAACGAATGGCGCGGCTTAAATAGAGAGCACACCCTAGCAACGAGAATGCTAATTGTTGACGAATCGTGATGCCAGCTTCTTGGTGTGGTTGCTCATTTCAGTACCTGCCCTTACTTTTTTCATTCAAATACGCGAACTCAAACTTCTCAGGCTTTGCATCATTGCTCTCTATACTGACAACACTTCGATTTTGATCTCAATGGGCGTTGTCCGTTTTACCTGCTAAAATCTACGTTGACAGTTAGTGGCTAAATCATATCTTGTTCAGCATAAACAAACTGAATAATTAACTTAAACCAGGAACTGAAAATGCCAAACCCATTCTGTCACATAGAGTTGCAAACCGACGATACCGATAAAGCGAAAGATTTTTACGGTCAATTATTCGACTGGAAGTTCGATGACATGCCCATGCCGGAAGGCATCTACAGCATGATAAATGTGGGCGAAGGAACCGGCGGCGGTATCGTGAAAACCCCCGTCCCCAATGTTCCCTCCCATTGGCTGTCCTATGTTTTGGTGGACGATGTGGCCGCGTCGCTGGAAAAAGCGCAATCTCTCGGTGGCACAGTCCTACAGGACAAGATGGACATTGCCAATTACGGCTCGCTCGGAGTGATTCAAGACCCGACCGGCGCCGTCTTCGCACTTTGGCAGCAAATGGCCGAATAAACCCAACCGGTCCTGTGGAGGTTATTCGTCGATAAAATTCCTCCCACAGGAAAAGCGATGGCAAAAGATTACATCAATCAATTATCGCTGCTGATTGACGACATTGGGCCCGCCCATCCTTCCGGAACTTCCATCGGCACAAGGCATTTTTTCGGCGGAGCCGCCGCATTTGCCGACCGGCGAATCTTTATGTCTTTAACGAATGTGGGGTTCGCCTTGAAGTTACCGCAGGAGGACCTCTTGTGCTTGTTTCAAAAGGGTGACGCCCGTGAACTGCGCTACTTTCCAAACGCTCCCGTCAAAAAACAGTATGCGTTATTTTCGAAGGATTTTTTCGATGATAATGCTAGAACTAAGTCACTGATTGAAAAAAGCATAACGTTCGCACTATCCGAGAATAAATAAATCTCTTTAAGGTAAACGCGCGGCGAGATCTTTCAGGTTTTCCCTAACTGCTATTTGATGTAGCTGGACCAATTCCTTTTCTTCTTCGGTCAACTCCGAAAGAGGTTTCACCAAAATAGGGGTAATCCCTGCGTTGAGGGCGGACAGCAGGTCCGAATCGCGATCCCCTGCCATGTAGCAATGTTCTGAATCCAAACCATGCTGCGCGATCATCTCGTTTATGAAACGGGGAGAGGGTTTGCGATAAACCGCCGGTTCGTCCGGGCTCTCGGGGGCTATGCAAATTTCCGTAAAACCCGGATCGGGCAGGTCCAGCAAATCGAGCATCCGGTGATTGCAGGCGTGCACGGTCTCGATGCCGAACCAACCCCGGCCCACACCGCTTTGGTTGGTGTGTAAAAATAGCTTGTAACCGTGTTTTAGGGCTTCCCTCAGCCCGTCGGCAGCCCCCGGCATCAACTGCACGCCCTCGGGGTCACTGAGGTATTTTTTATCACGAATAATCGTCCCGTCACGGTCGAGAAAGAGAGCCTTACTCATTTGCCGCCTCGTAAAGGAGGATCTCCTCGGGACTGGCGGTGGCAGTGCCAAGTTTCGCCACCACGACACCCGCCACGGTATTGGCAAAGTGGGCCGCTTCCTCCAATGTGGCCCCCGCTGCCATCGAGGCTGTCAACGCTGCGATTACGGTGTCTCCTGCCCCCGATACATCAAAAACCTCGCGGGCGTAGGTGGGAATGATTTTGGAGATTTTTCCTTCCTCGCTCAACAACATGCCCTCCCCTCCCAAAGTGATTATCAAGTGGCGCGGCGAATGCTTTTCCCAAATCCGCGCGCAAACCTCCTCCGCCGGATACGGTTCATGGGGTTCCAGCTCAAGACCTGCCATTTCCAGAGATTCGGCCCGGTTGGGCGTAATCAAATCGAGATTTTTGATCGACAATCGCCGTTTTGGCTTGGGGTCATAGGTGAGCAGCACGTTATGCTTGGCAGCGTTTTCCTGAAGCTCACCGATTAAATCCTCGGTCAACACTCCCTTGGCATAATCCGACAATATAACCGCATCGACCTCGCGGATTTTTTCCAACACATCGGGAGTCAATGTTTTCAGGGCAGTCGAATAGGCGCTCGGATCCCTCTCGCGATCCAGTCGGCAGAGCTGCTGCTGCCGCACAAATACCCGTGTTTTCAGGATTGTCGGTATATCGGCAACCCCGAAGGCATCGTCGTAGGCAACCGAGTGTTCGAGCAGCAGCCCGCGCAACATTATGCCGGCATCGTCATTTCCGGTCATACCGCAAAGCTCGGTTTTCACCCCGAAAGCGACCAGATTGAGGGCCACGTTGGCCGCCCCACCCGCCACATAGCTGTCGCGCTCGACCTCCACCACCGGCACGGGAGCCTCGGGAGAAATTCGCGAGGCATCGCCCCAAATATAGTGATCGAGGATGATGTCGCCAACCACCAGAATTTTGAGACCTGCTATTTTTTCAAGAAGTGCTTTCAATTTGCTATGCGGTTAAAGGATGCAAGATGCTGGAATCAAGATGGTCGATTTTGCAATCCTTATATCATCTCCTGCCTATGCCCACTCAAATTCTTTCCTGACACCCGAAACCCGATACGATTAACTCTCATCCCGCATCAAGAATCCTGCATCCTGCGATTCTCATCGCAATTCCCAGCGATAATGGCATTTCGAGAGCATCTCGACGCCCGATTTGGTGACTCTTACGACATCTTCGATGCGGCAGCCCCCCACCCCTCGGTAATACAGCCCCGGCTCGACCGTGACCACGTTGCCCGCCTTCAAACGTGGTCCCGTTTTATTAAGGCGCGGGGGTTCATGGATTTCCAGACCGAGACCGTGACCCGTCCCGTGAATGAAACCCTCGGGCGATCCGTTCGACTTTTTCGTCAAATAACCCTCGGCCTTGAAATGGGCCTCGACCGCCGAATGAACTTTAGCCCCGGTGATTCCCGCCTTGATCGTTGCGAGGGCGAGTTTTTGGGCATTGCGCACAGTGCGGACCAATCGGCGCTGTTCCGGTGTTGCCTTTCCTTTTAAAAATGTGCGGGTCATGTCGCCATGATAACCATGCCGTGCCACGCGCGGAAAAACATCCACCACGATCAACTCATTTGCCCGCAAAGGCCCGTAGCCATTACAATGAGGGTCACAACCCTGGTCACCGCCCGCCACGATCGTTTTGTGAGACATGGCTCCTTTTTCCAGACAGGCAATCTCGATGACCTGCCGGACTCTCTCGCTGGTTAAGAGCCGACCGCCATGCATCAAATTACCCTTTTTGATGGTAGAATCGCGGAGCATTTTTTCGGCGGCCTTGATACCGGTGGCACTGGCCGCATTTCCCTCCTTGAGGGCCTTCGCTTCAGCATCGTTTTTGCAATCCCGTTGGGGAAACAGGGGACCCTCGGCGATTTTAAAGGGCACACGGGCGGCGCGCAGTTTAAAGGCGAGACCAGCGGGAAAATCGGGGGCCACCACAAATTCGGAAATAGCGAACTCGCCGACCACTAGGCGCACGATGTCAGTAATGGAACCGGTCTTCTTTCGATAACGCCGGGCCGCTTTTCCCAGCCATTCTTCCAGCGAAAGGAGCTCATCGAAGGTCGATTCCGAATTCATGCGGGAAATTTCCAGCGAATTGGCGAAGGCGTATTTTTTCCCATTCACGGAAAAGGATAGAAATGGATCGGGCACAAAAACTTTGCCGAAATACAATTGATCGGCATTGATGTCTGAATCCGCATAGAGTAGCGGAGAGGGTTTTTTGATCTTTTTTTTCCGAACCATATCACCTTAAGCATTGTGATTCCCCTAATTTTGTCTAGAGAAATTCCTATATGAAGAGACCTCGGCTATACTGGCGGGCCGCATTGGCCCTGAGTCTGTTGCTTATGCTGCCAGCCTGCAAAGCGGAGGACGCGCCAGCCGAACCCGCCCTCGATCCCGCGGGTAGCGAGACGTATTTTTCAATCACCGTCGGGAGCGCCAGTATCGACGCCCAACTGGCGGTTACGAATTCGGAGATGAAACAGGGGCTCATGCACCGAAAATCATTGGGCGAAAATCGCGGGATGCTTTTTGTTTATGAAAAACCGGATCAACTCGGTTTCTGGATGCGAAACACTTTTATTCCGCTGGATATCGGTTTTTTTGATTCAAACGGCGTTTTGAAAGAAGTCCGAAAATTGTATCCCCATGACGAAACCTCAGTTCGTTCGAGGGACGATAATATCCAGTTCGCTCTGGAAACCAATGCCGGTTGGTTCAAGCGAAATGGCCTTCAACCGGGGGTAAAAATCGACATCAAGGCGATCTTGGCAGACGTCGAGGCGCGGGGGCTTGATCCAGACCGTTTTCAGTTACCGGCATCTCCCGGCCCCTGAGCTGTCGCGATCCCCATGCGGTCCGAGAGCCGGGCATAGAGTTCGAGACCTTGCCGGGAATTTTCCAGAAGATCCTCGTCGAGCCGGATGCGGCCTTTTTCAAAGAAGGTCAGAACCATGGACCCCCCGAAGCGGAAGTATCCTTTTTCAGCGCCTTTCAAAACCGGCTTTTCAGGGCTGAATGTCTGCCTGATTGATCCGACACAGGTGGCCCCCACTTCCACGGTGAGAATTTTGCCAAATCGCTCCGTTTCGAGAATCGTCAGGCAGCGTTTGTTCTCCCAGAGGACGTTGAGGCGCCTTCTCAACGCGATGGGGTTGACCGAAAACAGGAATCCATTGACCAAACGGGGGTTCCCCGGAATCCCGGAAACCGGAAAGTGGTAGCGATGATAGTCCACCGGACAAAGCCTGGAAATCACCAATGAACCCTCCCGATATTGCCCAGCGAGGGCCGCATCTCCCAACAGCGCCGGAAGATCGAATTTTTGGCCTTTAACAAAAACCCCTTCCGCCTCAGAAATATCCTGAAAGCCCAAATGCCGACCATCCACGGGAAAAATGGCCGCATCAGGATCGGGATCCATTGGCCGGGCGGTTGATTTTAACCGGCGCGAAAAAAAGTCGTTGAAACTGTCGAAATTCTCGCCCGGTTTTTCGAATTCCGAGGTATCGAGCCCATAGGTTTCGCAAAACGGGACCACTTTTTTGTGACTCCCGGGCCGGTCCATTCTCCAGCCATACCAATGGGAAAACCACAGCCTTTTGGCCACCGCCCAAAGCAGGAGCCTCCCGCCAGGGTTTTCATAGGTCCACCGCAGCCAGGCCTCCCCATAGATATCCTCGGTTTCGACCCGCCCGGTATAGCGGTTAAAAAACTTTACTGCATCGTTACTATCCATCATAAATCCTTCCACCCACTTTATTCGAGCTAGAAAGATTTACAAGACCAGGAAATCAATCCAAAAATAGAGAAAATAAAAACAATATGAAGGTTTTAATTATGAGAGCATTAATCGGTGGCTTGGTTGCATTTATCGGGATGAATTTTACGCGATCACGAAAAGTTCGCGTATTTCCTGGAGTCGGTCTTTGGCCTGATTGAGGCATTCGAGGAATTCCCTTTCACCACACCCTATTTCTTTCAATATCGCCGGATCCCCATCGAATTCTTCGGCGGTTCGACCATAATGGTGGATGAACTGTCTGGTTGCCCAGGAGGACAGGTGCAGCAGGCAGGCCAGTGGCTTATGGTCCGGCGCTTCCAATGGGGTGAACTGATATTCCACCGGTATGTGGAAGGATTCGGGAAAATTCCATTTTTTCATCAAGGCGGCGCCGGCTTCACCATAATGGAAACCCAGGAGGCGTTTTTCCTTTTCGGGCAAAAGTGGTTCCTCATCCTCGTTTCCGTAGAGATCGATACCGCTGTTGAGGCAATAATTGTTTATGAGAACTTTGCCAAGAGCATGCAACAGACCTATGGTGTAGCCGGTATTATGGCATGCTGTCTCGCGGCTGATCAGGCGGAGCATCAGTGTTTCCATAACCGCTGCACAGGTGACGGAATGCTCCCATAACTCGCCCGCCTTTAAATTATAAACGGGAACCTCCCCATCCAAAACGATACTGGTCGCGGCCAGAGAGACCACGCTGTAAACTTCATCGAACCCGATCCTGCCGATCGCCTCCTCTAGACTGTGGCATAGGCTTGTACCCGAAAAACTGGCACAATTGCCAAGGCGAATGACCTCCGCCGTCAGACAAGCGTCCACCTTGATAAGCGCACCGATATCAACGATGTCGGCGGTTTCACTACGCAACAAATTTTGCAGCTTGGGAAGAACTTGCGGCGCAGGGGACAGATTTTGGGTATTGTTTATTACCTCCTTTAGATTCATAGCAGACTCATACAAATTGTTAGACCAGACATTAACCAAGTATATATATAGGATATTTCTGGCAGAAATTAACCCGTGAGGGTCATTTTCATGGAATATTTATCAACACAGAACCCCCCAATCCTCATCTACTGTCGGAAAGGGATGGCGGGCTTCCTTGTAGTATCCCGCGCTCGGCTCATTATTTGTTCTCCAGGAAATTCATCCCGGAAAATTTTATTTTCTTTTTCTGGAAAAGAAACCAAGAATTTTTCCGGCAAAATCATCCGAAAGGCCGAGGCGGGACTTAATTTTTGAATAAATGTGGACAAGTTTTTTATCGAACCAGACAAGTGGAGCTTGCCAAGATTCTCCCGGCCTCGTTTTGTAATCCGTCGATCGGGCCCGGTAGGTGGGATCTTCCTGTAAAGTGTAATAATACAGGGCCAGGCTTCTACGATAGCGGTCCGGAGGGCAAGTCATGGGATCGGGATGGCCGTGGTAGGAGGTATCGGTGGTGGAAAAAATAACCGCCCTGTTGAAAATGGGTAAAATTTTGGCCCGCATATCCCTCATTTCCTTGTCCCAAAGCTCCAGACTCCCGCCCCACTCTTCCTGCCAATCACGATTCAAATAAAGTATCAGGTTACACCGGCGTCGCCAGTTTTTTTGTTTATGGTGCATTGTGAAATCCGCATGCATATTGAGAAAACCACCGCGACCACTTTGGTGCATACCACCACCTTCCAGTCCGGGATCGGGCATCAGCCCGGGAATACCTGTGAGCTGCGAGAGAAAATCGACGAATCTGGGCGAATTCAGGTCATCAATGATGCTCCCGATTGCCTCTGGAAATTGACTGCGTTTGCTAAGACCGGTTTTGTTCTCATTATAATGCCGGTATTGCACCCAAGCGTCTTCATCGGGATCCGGAAATTCCTCCAGTCCCTTGCCCAAAACCCCTTCATCATGAAAATTATCGAGTGAGATATGGGGAAACGGGTCTCCCTGTTGATATCGCCCCGCCAGCTCCTCCAACTGATCAACCCAGCGGGTATAGGGAAATAAATCTTTTGAATTTTCACTCATTGGCTGGACGATTTTAGCCTTGGAAACGGGCCTTTGACGGTGACTCCCCAAAGCAGGAATCCGCTCAATATCGTGGTAATTCCGAGAATGGAAAATGTCTTCAACAGCAAATTGTTGAAATTATCCCTCTCTTGATAATCCATGGTGTGAAGCATCCATAAAAAATCGAAAATACGCCAGGTTCCATTGCGCCTCGCAGTAATTCGGCCCGGATTTACCGACACATAATACCGCATATTGGAGGGGTGCTCGAATGATATCCGATAGGCGGGCAATGGTCGGCCCCGGTATTCCGATCCGGCCTCATCTTTTTCGACAAAATCGACCTGCCGCACTGCCGCCTCGGGTTGAAATCCCGATCTGGCCAGAGCCACGGCCTCCTTCTGATTCAGCGGGAGCCTCAGGTTGCCCGTGCGGGCATCGGCCAGCGCAAATTGAATTTCTCCGCCCTCCGACAGGTAGGCAATTTCGTAAACAGGCTTCCCAAGAAGGGACCGCAGGGCGAATTTTTCGATCACCTCAATCTCGGGATGCAGGCTTTTCAGGTTGGCCAAGGCCTTTTCGGGAGAAGCCAAATCGACCTCTCCCGGAGAGATCGTTTCCGGCTCGGTCATCAAATCCTCGCCCCTCACCTCTTCAATTTTATGCCAACTGAAGTAAAATCCGCTTATCGTCCAAAAAAACAACTGAACCCCCACAATCGGCCCTAGCCACCGATGAAGGATGCGCAGACGGAGTTTCCAGTTGATGCCTTTTCTGGCCATCAAGTCGGTTGCAATTCGGGTTTGAGGATACCGATGCATCGCAGATTGCGATACCGCTGCGCGTAATCGAGCCCATAACCGATAACAAATTCATCCGGGATCTGAAAACCCACCCAATCGACCGAAAATTCAACCACTCGGCGGGCCTTTTTCTCCAGTAATACACAGGTCCGCAACGAGGCGGGATGCATATTTTCCACATAACTTACCACTTTGGTGATGGTTCGCCCGGTGTCGAAAATGTCGTCCACCAGCAAAACATGCCGCCCGCCCAAATCGAGGGAAAGCGTGCTCGTTATTTTCGGTTTGCCCACCGGACTACTGGAATCCTCGTAGCTCGAAACGCGGATACAATCGATCCTGACCGGTCCGGGCATATTGCGAACAAGGTCCGCAGTAAACAGAATGGCCCCATTGATGATGGAGATTACGGTGACTTCCTGATTTCCGTAATGGGCGGAGATTTCCGCCGCCAACTCCTTTACGCGCACCTTGATTTGCTCTTCAGTTATGAGGGTCTTGGCGAGGTCGTTCAGCATTGTTTTGTGGTAAAAATTGGGCAATGCCCAAAGTTAAAATGATTTTCCGTCCCGATAAAAATTGAGGCCGGATCAACAAAATCCAGCTTGCACCATAAAAAAACAAGCCCGAACGCCCTGTCAACCGCCATCCAAACACTTTTCCGAATACCCTCGATATCGTGGGCATAACCAACTCCAATACCTGGACGAATTTCCAGGAAACGTACCAAATCAACTCGATCCTCGGAAAAATATCCAGTTCATGAATCCGAAGAAAAAACCTCGACCTGCCGCAGGGCTTCGTAGGTGGCGATGCCGACGCTGGTCGAGAGATTGAGGGAGCGCAGGCTTTGGTTGCAGTGGGGGATGGTTATTCTGTGACCGGGTTCCACCGCTTCATGAAGCCAATCGGGGCAGCCTGAGGTTTCGTTGCCGAAGAGGAGGCCATCGCCATCTGCAAAGGTTGCCTGCCAGAAGGATTTTTCGGCTTTTGTGGTAAACAGCCAGAGGCGTTTCGGTTTTTCAGGAGATTTCAGGAAATTTTCTCCCGATTCGTGGTGGACGACATCGAGGGCCTTCCAGTAGTCCATTCCACTTCGTTTGAGGTGACGGTCGGTGATTTCGAAACCGAGCGGATGGATAAGGTGCAAACGGGATCGTGTCACCGCGCAAAGCCGCCCAATATTTCCTGTGTTTTGAGGAATTTGCGGTTGAAATAAGACAATGTGAAACATGGAGCCTAATTGTTCGACGCTTATTCGGTAGTCACCTTGAGACCCTCGTTGTCGGTTCTCAAATGAAATAGCCTGGATCGAATATTATTGGCCTGGAGCACTTCGGTCATAGCATTGCCAACTTTGAGATAATTTTCTGCCGAAGAAACGCATAGGACGCTCGATCCACTTCCGCTGAGCCAACCCGTGTAGGCCCCTTTTGCACGACCAGCGTCGATTATTTCCCTCACAAACGGAAACAGACGTTCCCTGTAGGGCTGATGAATGTAATCAGTCACCGCAGCGCTTAATTTTTCATACTGACCTTTTGCAAATATGGAGACGATATAGGCCAGACTATTGAGACTCCTGACAGCGTCTCGATGAGGAAACTCGGTCGGAAGGGCCTCGCGGGCGATGGATGTGAGCACTTCCACATCGGGAGATACCACCACCATGTAGAGACTATTGGAAACATCGAAGCGAATGGTATCGAGATAGGCTCCGGTCTCCGGATCGGTCCGCGAAACACAGAAACCTCCCAAAAAAGAGGCCGCCGAGTTATCGGGCGCGGCGTCCAGTTTAGCGCATAAGGCGAGCAACTCCGTCCGGCTGAGCGGTTCGCCATAAAGGGCGTTTAGACCGGCAAGAATCCCCGCCAACAAGGTTGCGCTCGAGCCGAGCCCCCGAGCCACCGGCACTTCTCCCCAAATTTCATACCTGAAACCGCCTACCCTGATCCCGGCTCTTTCTTCATAAGCCGCCGCCGCCTTTTTTACCAACTCCAGGGATTGGCTGCCGGACGCATCTTCCGTCGCCGGTTGAATTTTCCCGGAGTTGATTGTAATGTCGTCCACCGTGATTTTCACAAAGGCGTAAAGAGTGAGGGCGATGCTCAATACATCGTAGCCGGGACCGCAATTTGAAGTGCTGGCTGGTACCTGGACGATGACGGATTGGGGATTCATATATTTGGATTTGGTCGTTTATAGAAATACAGGATAAGACGCGAGGATATGAGATTCAAGATTCGGGATACGAGAGATTGGATCAAACCATCTCAACTATTAAATTAATTAACCGAGCCGTAAACCATCCGAAACCCATCTCGCATCTTGTATCCTGCAATTTCCATCTCGCATCCCTGCATCCCATCTCAAAATCCCCCTTTCATGGCTCTGCGGGCTTCCAAGAGGGCATCTTTCTTTTTCAAATCTTCTCGCTTGTCGTGCATTTTTTTGCCCGTGCAAAGGGCGATTTCGACTTTGATGAGGGCTTTTTTGAAATACATGCGTGTGGGGATGAGGGCCTTCCCGCCGCTTTGCATGGCGACTTCGATTTCGCGAATTTCCTTTTTGTGGAGGAGCAACTGCCGGGGGCGATACGGCGCGTGGTTGTTGGCGTTACCAAAGATATACTCGGGGATATGGGCGTGATAAAGGGTGACTTTCCCCGATTCGACGCGGACGAAGGCATCGCCGATTTGAGCCTTGCCGGAGCGGATTGATTTTACCTCGGTCCCGGTGAGAATAATGCCAGCTTCGTAGGCTTGACCGACAAAAAACTTATGGCGGACCTTCCGGTTGCGGATCTCCTTGTATCGATCCGAGGTTTTATTTACGCCGCTCACGGTGAAAGTAGAGCCAAAAAAATGGGACTACACCCCAGTATTGATGTAGCCGCCGGTTGAATAAAAATTTGCGGTTAAGCAGCCGCTCAGATGAGGCTAATTTTCGTTCTCGGGAGGATCGTATAGCTGATAATCGATCTTGCCCTCGATAATTTCACGCAAAGCGACATCCTCCGGGTTTAAGCGCTCGAGTGATTCAACCAGTGGTTTCTGGCCGTATTTGAGCTGCTTCACCCTGCGGGAGACCACGTTGATTAAAATATTCGGGTCTGGAATGATAGTTTGAGCCTGCTGCAGATAATCGTCTCTCAAAAGAAACCTCCGGATTGAAATTAATTGAATTTTGAATGCTAGAATTAGGAAAACCAGATAAAATGGGGACTTATCTGCCAGTAATCAACTGGTTTTTTCAATAAATGAATGCCTGCCATTTTTTGACCCATACAGCGAAAACAGTAAAAAAAGTGTTTGATCTTCGCTCCGAGTAAGCTTAAACCCATCGCCTTTAAAAAATTTTGCAACGAGTTTTCCAAAAATGTCCCAACACAACAGTTTCAAAGCCGGTGGCGCCGCATCCAGAAAAAAACGCAACGTCCTCAAACGTTTCGAGCGCGTGATGATATTAAAAAAGAGAAGTCACTGGAAGGAAGGTGACAGCGTCATCGGCCTGGAAAAAACAAAACCGGAAGAGTAACCCAAGCTGCCTCCGCGAGGGGGCTCGACTCTTTCCGCCACAGCCCTCACCTTTCTACCTATACCCTTTTGAGCCGGAAAAGCCGACCGAGGCTTCGGCTGCCCAGGAAATGGCTTTTTTGCAATGTGATTTTTATTCCTCCGTCCTTGGGCTGAAATGCTCAATGAATGTCATCCTGCCTCAGCGCAGCGAGAAAATCAACGGGCGGAAAAAGGAATGGCCGGTGCTTTGGCTGCTGCATGGGTTGAGTGACAACCATACTGACTGGATGCGGCGGACATCTATCGAACGCTATGCCGAACCGCTGAATTTGGCCGTTGTCATGCCCTCAGTCAATCGCAGCTTCTATCTCGATATGCACCAGGGGCCTCAATACGGGACTTTTATGCGCGAGGAATTGCCGCGAATCGCACGCTCCATGTTTCCCCTTTCGGAGAAGCGAAAGGATAACTTTGTGGCCGGTCTTTCAATGGGTGGCTACGGCGCCTTCCTCCTCGCATTGAGCGAACCACAAAAATACGCCGCCGCGGCCAGCCTTTCCGGGGTGCTCGATTTGGCCAGCCATCGCGATGACGATGATGAATCTCGAATAAACTACGAGGAAAGATACAATATTTTCGGACCTATTGAAAACATTCCAAGCGCAGAGCAGGATCTCATGGCATTGGCCGAAAAGGCAGCCCAATCGGGCGAAAAATTGCCAGCGCTCTACCAATGCTGCGGGACCGAAGATGATCTAATCGAGGACAGCCGGACCTTTCATAATAAAGCTCAAAGCCTTGGACTCGACATCATCTACGACGAAACCGATGGCGATCACGACTGGGATTACTGGGATCAAATGATTCAGCGCGTCCTCCAATGGCTGCCATTGGAGGACACCAGAAAAACCTAAGCGGAAGATTCCTGGCTTTCCCTTCCCTAGGCCGGCATTCCGGCTGGCTCGGCGCCGGGGCCGATTTCCTCCTCCTGGACCTTCTTCTCGGTTTTGGCTGGTTCTTTGGCCGCGGGTTCTTCTTCGGGCAGGCCTGGAAGGTTGTTGATCACGGGCGATTGGATTTTTCCGTGTTCGAGGATTTCGTGCACATGTTTTCCCTCGATCGTTTCGTAATCGAGCAATGCCTCGGCGATCGTATCGAGGGCTTCGCGTCGTTCTTTCACAATGGTGAGAGCCCTCTCGTGCTGCCCGTCAATCATTGCCCTGATGGCGTTATCGATTTCCACGGCGGTCTTTTCACTGTAATTTTGGTTACGGGCGATTTCCTTACCCAAAAAAATGTGATCCTGATTTTCTCCGAAGGCGACCGGTCCCAAATCGCTCATCCCCCAATCACAGACCATATGGCGGGCGAGCTTGGTCGCCATGCGGATATCCCCCGCAGCTCCGCTCGTGATGTCGTCAAAAATAATTTCCTCGGCCACTCGGCCTCCCATTGCGCAGCAAATCTGGTTGACCAGGCGTTTACGGGCATGGTTGAGGATATCCTTTTTGGGCATAAACATGGTGCTGCCCAGACTCTGCCCCCGTGGGATAATGGTGACTTTGTGAATCGGCAAATGCCCGTCGTCGACAATCGCCTGAACAAGGGCGTGGCCCGCCTCGTGGTAGGCGGTGATTTTTTTGTCCTCATCGTCCATCAATCGCCTGCGTTCGCGACCATAGAGAATTTTTTCGCGAGCCTCGTCCAGATCGTTCATATCGACCTCCCTCTTGCCGTAACGGGCCGCCAAAAGGGCTGCTTCGTTTAGAAGATTGGCGAGATCCGCACCGGAGGAACCGGGAGTGTTGCGGGCCACGATATTGAAATCGACCTCGGCTGAAATCTGAATCTTTTTGGCATGAACCTTGAGGATTGCCTCGCGG
This sequence comes from Opitutales bacterium, assembly GCA_021772515.1. Classification (GTDB taxonomy): domain Bacteria; phylum Verrucomicrobiota; class Verrucomicrobiia; order Opitutales; family UBA2987; genus JAJFLU01. Next base: position 5,088 of record JAJFLU010000053.1, on the reverse strand, counting down.
CCAATGAGGTCGGGCAGGTCAATCATGATCTGCCTGTCGAATCGACCGGGGCGCAATAACGCATTGTCGAGCACATCCGGACGGTTGGTGGCCGCGATGATGATGACGCCTTCGTGTGAGTCGAATCCGTCCATTTCCACCAACAGGGAATTGAGGGTCTGTTCGCGTTCGTCATTACCGCCGCCGAGTCCGGCGCCCCGCTGGCGCCCGACGGCGTCGATTTCATCGATAAAAACAATGCAGGGTGCGTTTTTGCGGCCCTGCTCGAACATGTCGCGCACCCGGGCAGCGCCCACACCCACGAACATTTCCACAAAATCGGAGCCGCTGATGCTGAAGAATGGCACATCGGCCTCACCGGCCACTGCTCGGGCCACCAACGTTTTACCGGTACCGGGAGCGCCTACCAGCAAAACGCCTTTGGGAATGCGCCCACCGATTTTTTGAAATTTCTTGGGATCCTTGAGGAATTCGACGATCTCCTGCACTTCTTGCTTCGCCTCCTCGCAACCGGCTACGTCTTTAAAGCTTACTTTTTCTCGCTCGCGGGTAAGCATTTTGGCCCGACTTTTACCAAAACTCATGGCCCCTCGACCCGCCATCCGTAATTGACGGGTAAACAGAAAATAGAGCACCCCTATAATAATGACGAAGGGCAACAGAGAGACCAGGATTTCCGTCATCAGCGTACTGGCCGGGACTTCCTTAAATAATCCGGTTTCCTGCAAACGCTGCAAATTTTCGTCCGTCAACCTCCCACGGGCAATATATCTCTCTTCCTTCTCTACGGTGGAGTCCTTCAAGATCACAGAGATTTCAGTCCATTGCTGCCCACCCCTGAGGTCAGACTTTATGGTGCCTTTCTTGATTCTCCCATCCTCCGAGGCTTTCAGCACATCCTTGATTGTCCAGTCATTCGCGGGCAGCTTCTGGGTATTGCCAAAATACCACAGACTCGACAATGCGGCGATCAGTACAAGCCAAATCAGAATCGGTTTATAGCGATCCGTCGGTGAATTCGTCGGCGGTGTGGAGCCGGGTGATAAATTTTTCTTGTCTGACATTCCTGAATTTGAATTCTAAATTTGCACCCCTCAAGTTGCTGAGGGCGGTAAATAAGTCAATCTTAGAGCGACGGCGGTGTTTTCACTGATTTTGTGGCCATCGGCGGGTGGAAGCCCGGGCGCCCATAAAATTTTACCGTCATCGGTGCAGACAACGGGCAATCTTTTTCGTTCCACCGCCGGAATTTTTCGATCGGTAAAAATATCCTGCAATTTCCTCGAACCCGGTGCGCCCAATGCCCAGTAGCGGTCACCAGTGGCCCAGCGGCGAATCCGCAGAAAGGGGCTCGACTCCTCTCCCACCTCCAGAATTGCTTCGCGCTGCTCCTCCACCTCTCCGGCGAGAATCGAGGCGCGCTGGTTTGTGGAAAGAGTCATTGTGTTTATGATTAAGGAACTTGAATCCGGCCAATACACCGTGGCCCCGATGGGCGCTCTAATTTCCAGCCAATCGGGTTCGCATTCTTCCTCGATCAATAATAGTCGGCCATCCTTGTATTCAATAAAGGCAGTTTTTCCCACGCTGCCTTTTTGGGTTCGATTTTCCCGCATCGCTGTTACCCAACGGTCAACCTCATCGCTCGAAAGGATATTTTCCAGGCAATTCACCACCAAAAACCTGTGAAACGCCCGCCGCCAAAGAGCTTGAGGTTTTCCCGCCAGAGAGGAGAAATCGAGAGGTTTTTCCAATAGAACTTCGGGTAAAAGGGCATCGAGCCAATTTTCGAGGGCTTCTTCGTCCTCTTCCGCCAACGCCCGCGTGCGGGCGGCTCCCTGAAACACATCCTGGGGGGAGGCCCGTCTCCAAGCTGGCAGAACACCGTGGCGCATGCGATTACGGGTGTATTTTTCGCTTCGGTTGGAATCATCTTCCCGCCAGGGAATTTCGGCAGCAGCCAAAGCCCCGGTGATTTCCTCTTTTCGCAATTCTAAAAGCGGACGCAGATGGACTTTCCCGCTGCGGAAGGTATGCACGGGACGAGGGGCTGCCAATCCACCAGATCCGCTCCCCCGCCCGACCCGAAGGAGCATCGTTTCAGCGATATCTTCCAGTTGGTGACCGAGAAAAAGAGCTTTTGATTCAATTTGCTGCATCGACTCATCGAAAAAATGAAACCGGGCCTGACGGGCCGGTCCAGCGCCTGATGTCTTTTCCCCAAAACTTTCCCATTTGCCGCAGGAGTATTTTATCCCAAGTCCCTCGGCGAGGGATTGAACAAAAGCCTCGTCCTCGTTCGAATCCGCGCCCCGCAATAGGTGATTAAAATGGAGCAGGTGCATCCGCCCCCGAAAATCGGAATAATGGGCATAGAGCAGCAAAATCATGCAGAGAGAATCGGCGCCCCCCGAACAGGCGAGCGCCCACGGGGTTGCCCCCCCTTCCAGCTCGATCCAGGAAACGACCGCACGGTGCAATCGCTTCGGCGGAATTGCCTTGCCCAAGGCCTCTGCGAGCGCTGGCCAGTCCTTTGTTCTCATTTCCTTTTAACCTATCTCAATTTCAAGTGAGATACTTCTCTCCGTAATAGGGAATCAGAACCTCCGGCAGCCGAATCCGCCCATCAGCCTCCAGATTGTTTTCCAGAATGGCGGCAAGGGTCCGAGGAATGGCCAAGGCGGAGGCGTTCAGGGTGTGCACGGGATGGGGCCGCCCGTCTTGCCCACGATACCGGATATTTCCCCGGCGAGCCTGAAAATCGGTGAAATTACTGCAACTGGATACCTCCAGCCAACGTTTTTGACCGCCCGCCCAGACCTCCAGATCGTATTGCTTGGCATGGGGGAAACCGATTTCCCCGCTGCACATGAGCAAAACCCGGTAGGGCAGATTCAACTTTTGCAGGATGTTCTCCGAATCCATGCGGAGGGATTCCAGTTCATCGAAACTGTTTTCCGGTAAAACCCATTTGACCAACTCGACCTTGTCAAATTGATGCACGCGGTTGAGACCCCGCACGTCCTTACCGTAACTCCCTGCTTCACGCCGAAAGCAAGGCGTGTAGGCTACATGGCGCAAAGGAAGTTCGCCGGTCTCGAAAATGGTGTCGCGGTAGAGGTTAGTCAGAGGCACTTCGGCGGTCGGGATAAGGTAGAGTCCATCCTGCGGGACTTCGTACATTTGCGCTTCTTTGTCGGGAAGCTGCCCTGTCGCCGTGGCGCTGGCTGCATTGACCAGCAGCGGCGGCATCACTTCCACATACCCTGCTGCGGCCGCCTCATCAAGAAAGAACCGGAGGAGCGTCCGCACCAGTCGAGCCATCGGACCCACGATAAAAGGGAAGCCAGCGCCGGTCACTTTGACGCCTCCCGCGAGATCGACGAATTTCTTAAACACCGGTAAATCGTAATGCGGTTGGGCATCGGCGGACACCGTCTGAGGATCACCCCAAGCACTAACTTGCTGGTTATCATCCTCATCTTTGCCCACGGGGACGGATTCGTGGGGAATATTGGGAACGGTCAGCATTAACCGGTTCCACTCCGCGTCCACCTCCTGCTGCTGTTTCTGTAGCTCCTTGACCTCCTGCGAAAGCTCCTTCATCCGCTTGATTTTTTCGAGAAACTCGGGGCTGCCCTTGGGTAGCCCGGCAACCTCCGCGTTGGCCGCTTTCTGCCGCGAGCGCGCTTCCTGAGTGCGGGTAAAAATATCGCGCCTGTTCACATCCAAATCGAAAATGGCATCAAGGTCACAGGTGAATTTTTTGTCCCGCACCGCCTCGCGCACCAACTCGGGATTCTCTCTCAATAATTTCAGGTCAATCATGGCAAAAGGAGGGTGTTTTGGTCGTTTATAGTTAAAAAATCAATCCTTATCATCAGGGATTCAAAATGCTTTCAATTTCGTCCAAAACCGTTTCGATTTCAAGTTTGGCGAGATCACCATCGGGGGCTGATAAAACCTGGTTGGTAACCTTGATGAGCGGAAAAGGGCCGTAGCGTTCAGGATCGGTGGGGCCGAAGAGCGCGAGCACGGGCGTTCCGATGGCCGCCGCAAGGTGCATGGGGCCGCTGTCGTTGGCGATGACCAAGCGGGCTTTGGAGACAACCGGAATCAACTCGTCGATGGCGGTGAGACCAATCAGATTCCTCAATCGCCCATCGCGGGAAGGAGCGAAATTTCCGGAAATCTCGCTCGAACCGGCTAAAACAATCGGCGTATCGGGAAATTCCTCCAAAAGAGCCACCACCAGTCCATCAAAATACGGCCATTGTTTTTCCGGGCGGCGACTGTCGGGAAAAATCACCAACGGGCCGCCTTCCAGCAGTTCCGGGTCGAAACATCGGATCACCGGATGGCGAAACTCCAGCGGTCCGTGGATCATCGGCTCACAACCAATGGCGGGGAGAAACTGGAAAAGAATTTCAACCGCGTGGGAACCCTTCCCTCCGGCGGGCAACTCAATCCTTTCCCGACAGGCCAAAGCCGACAACTCCCGCGCATCGAAACGCCCGATCTTTCTATCCGCTCGGGCCGCAAGGGCGATCAACCCCGAACGGGCCAACCCCTGCATATCGAGAACCACATCGAATGGCTCCCTACGAACCTCCCACAGCAGCTTGCCAAATCCCGTCAACCAACGGTGCCGATTGAATATGAAACACTCGTCAACCGCCTCACAGCTTCGCACCAACGGATAAAATATCTCCCTTACCACCCACGATATCCGGCAGCCGGGCAGTTGTCTGCGGATCGATTGGGCCGCCTGCAAGCCATGAATTATATCCCCGAAGGAGGATGGTTTGATGATGAGAATATCCAATCTGATTCCGGCCCCTGCCATAAAAGTTTCCATCAACGCGTGGAATGCGAGATAGGTCCCAGAATTGAGTGGCTGGACAAATGTTTCAACCAAGAATGCAAAACTCCCTGAAATAAGTCAGGGTAACCTTAAAGGATCATTCAGGGAGCATTTTGTGTCTTTACTCGTTACGGTTTTGCCAGGATGTTGATTTCTGTTACTCCGAAGACGTATTCTAGGGTGTGGTTGGTTTCGGGGTCGTTGGGATTGCTGTTGGTTAGGTC